>NZ_JBICWR010000028.1:0-54995 GCF_043199855.1 Streptomyces sp. NPDC048521 | reverse complement strand
CGTCCGTAAACGTCCAGCCGCTGCCAGGTGGGCGCCGTTCCAGCGGCACGACTGCCCGCAGCGACGTAGGTTCAGCCGCTGCCGGTTGGGCGCCGTTCCGGCGCTGTGACGCCCGTAGCCGTAAACGTCCAGCCGCTGCCAGGTGGGCGCCGTTCCAGCGGCACGACTGCCCGCAGCGACGTAGGTTCAGCCGCTGCCGGTTGGGCGCCGTTCCGGCGGGGCGAGCCCGCAGTCACACAGATCCAGCCGCTGGCAGGTGGGTGCCGTTCCGGCGGGGCGAGTGCCCGCAGCCACGCGCAATCAGCCGCCGCCGGTTGGGCGCCGTCTCAGCGGCTCGGCTGACCGCGGCTACGGCGGAGGCGGTCTTCCCCGGCTGCGGGGCTCAGTCGGCCGGTGCCTTTGAGCGCAGCACCTTGAGGAACTCTCGCATCCAGGCCGGGTGGTCCGGCCAGGCGCGGGAGGAGACCAGGGTGCCGTCGACGACCGCCTCGGTGTCCTGGAAGCCCGCTCCGGCCGCCTGCATGTCGAGTTCCAGGGCGGGGTAGGCCGTGACCCGGCGGCCGCGCAGGCTGTCGATCGCGGCGGTGAGCAGGGGGCCGTGGCAGATCTGGGCGACCGGCTTGTCGGAGTCGAAGAACGCCTTGAGGATCTTGCGGAGCTCGGGGTCGTTGCGCAGATACTCGGGGGCCCGGCCGCCCGGGATGACGACGGCGGCGTACTCGCCGGGCTCGACCTCGGCGAAGGCGAGGTCGGCGGGCCAGGTGTAGCCGGGTTTCTCGGTGTAGGTGTCGTAACCGGGTTCGAAGTCGTGCACGACGAAGCGGAGGGTCTTGCGGGTGGGGGCCGCGATATGGACCTCGTATCCCTCCTCGCGCAGGCGCTGGTAGGGGTAGAGGACTTCCAGGGACTCCGCTGCGTCTCCGGTGACGATGAGGATCTTCGCGGGCATGTCGGCTCCTCCCGGGCAAGCACTGTTATGGGCACCGTGCCTCCCCGGGGCGCGCTTGCCAAGTGGACCGGTGCCGGCGGAGGGGACCGGATACGTCAGCCGCGCCCGCCGCGGCGCTGTGCAGAACGTCAAAGTTCCCCCCTCGGTTTTGTACACATACGGCTCATGACGGGCCCGGGGTGAGGAGCGATAGCCTTGTGGCGTGATCAGCGCGATATCTCGCGGGGGCTCTCCTGCTCCTGCCCTGCGCCCGGGTTGCACGGAGCACCTCCGTGACCGGGCGGCGGTCGCTGGTCCTCGCGGGCGGGACGGGGGCATGGACGCCTCCAGGACGCCGAGTACACCCCCGGACACGGCTGCACCGAGAGCAGCCTCACACCCGACGGGCGTGTCGAGAATGGCCGATTTCCCCCCGCTCATCTCACCTCGCGGCATAGCGTCTGAAGGGACCGGACACCCCGGGCCGTGGCGTTACGCCGGAGGGGGAGAGACCGTACTTCCTTCTACGTCACGCAACGGCGCGCGACAGGAGCCAGAGGACAATGCAGACCAAGCTGGACGAAGCCAAGGCCGAGCTGCTCGAGAGGGCCGCCCGGGTAGCTGAGAACAGCCCGGTCGGGGGGCACCTACCGACCGGGACGACGAGCGAGGGCACTCCCGGCACCCCGGACAGCGAAGACGTGCTCGCGTTCCTCCAGCGCTACTACCTGCACACCGCCCCGGAAGACCTCGCCGACCGCGACCCGGTCGACGTCTTCGGCGCCGCGGTCTCGCACCACCGCCTCGCCGAGACCCGCCCCCAGGGCACCGCGAACGTCCGGGTGCACACCCCGACCGTGGAGGAGAACGGGTGGACCTGCAGCCACACCGTCGTGGAGGTCGTCACCGACGACATGCCCTTCCTGGTGGACTCGGTCACCAATGAGCTGACACGGCAGGGCCGCGGCATCCACGTCGTCATCCACCCGCAGTTCGTCGTCCGGCGCGATCTCACCGGCAAGCTGATCGAGGTCCTGCCGGTCCCGCCCACCGGGGACCTCCCGCACGACACGCACATCGAGTCCTGGATCCACGTCGAGATCGACCGGGAGACCGACCGCGCCGACCTGAAGCAGATCACCGTCGATCTGCTGCGCGTCCTGTCCGACGTCCGCGAGGCCGTCGAGGACTGGGAGAAGATGCGGGACACGGCGATCCGGATCGCCGACGGCCTGGAGAGCGAGCCCGCCCCCGGCGACCTGGTGAAGCCCGAGGTCGGGGAGGCCCGTGAGCTGCTGCGCTGGCTGGCCGCCGACCACTTCACCTTCCTCGGCTACCGCGAGTACCAGCTGCGCGACGACGACACGCTCGCCGCCGTGCCCGGCACCGGTCTCGGCATACTGCGTTCGGACCCGCACCACGCCGAGGACGACCAGCATCCGGTCAGCCCCTCCTTCGAGCGGCTCCCGGCCGACGCCCGGGCCAAGGCCCGCGAGCACAAGCTGCTGGTGCTGACCAAGGCCAACAGCCGGGCCACCGTGCACCGGCCGTCGTACCTGGACTACATCGGCGTCAAGAAGTTCGACGCGGACGGCAACGTCGTCGGCGAGCGCCGCTTCCTCGGGCTGTTCTCCTCCGCCGCCTACACCGAGTCCATCCGCCGCGTCCCGGTCATCCGCCGCAAGGTCGACGAGGTCCTGGAGCGCGCCGGGTTCTCGCCCCACAGCCACGACGGCCGCGACCTGCTCCAGATCCTGGAGACCTACCCGCGCGACGAGCTGTTCCAGACCCCGGCCGCCGAACTGCAGTCCATCGCGACGAGCGTGCTCTACCTCCAGGAGCGCCGTCGGCTGCGGCTGTACCTGCGCCAGGACGAGTACGGCCGCTACTACTCGGCCCTCGTCTACCTCCCGCGCGACCGCTACACCACCGGCGTCCGGCTCCGGATCATCGACATCCTCAAGGAGGAACTCGGCGGCATCAGCGTCGACTTCACCGCCTGGAACACCGAGTCGATCCTCTCCCGGCTGCACTTCGTCGTCCGGGTCCCGCCGGGCACCGAGCTGCCCGAGCTGTCGGACGCCGACAAGGAGCGCATCGAGGCGCGCCTGGTGGAGGCGGCCCGGTCCTGGGCGGACGCGTTCGCGGAGGCGCTGACCGCCGAGTGCGGCGAGGAGCGCGCGGCCGAGGTGCTGCGCCGCTACAGCCACGCCTTCCCCGAGGGCTACAAGGCCGACCACTCCCCGCGTGCCGCGGTCTCCGACCTCGTCCACCTGGAGCAGCTCGGCGCGGACAAGACCTTCTCGCTGAGCCTGTACGAGCCGGTGGGCGCCGCCCCCGACGAGCGCCGCTTCAAGATCTACCAGAAGGGCGGCACCGTCTCCCTCTCGAAGGTGCTGCCGGTACTGAGCCGCCTGGGCGTCGAGGTCACCGACGAGCGGCCGTACGAGCTGCGCTGCGCGGACCGCACCACGGCCTGGATCTACGACTTCGGTCTGCGCATGCCGAAGTCGCCGGGCGGCGGCAACGGCGACTACCTGGGCGACGACGCTCGTGAGCGGTTCCAGGAGGCGTTCGCGGCGACCTGGACCGGCCAGGCGGAGAACGACGGGTTCAACGCCCTGGTGCTGAGCGCCGGGCTGAACTGGCGCCAGGCCATGGTGCTGCGCGCCTACGCCAAGTACCTGCGGCAGGCCGGCTCGACCTTCTCCCAGGACTACATGGAGGACACCCTCCGCAACAACGTCCACACCACCCGGCTCCTCGTCTCCCTGTTCGAGGCGCGGATGTCGCCCGAGCGGCAGAAGGCGGGGCTGGAGATCACCGACGCCCTGCTGGAGGAGCTGGACGCGGCCCTGGAGCAGGTGGCGAGCCTGGACGAGGACCGCATCCTGCGCTCCTTCCTGACCGTGATCAAGGCGACCCTGCGCACGAACTTCTTCCAGGAGGCGGTCGGCGGCAAGCCGCACGACTACGTCTCCATGAAGTTCGACCCGCAGGCCATCCCGGACCTGCCCGCGCCGCGCCCGGCGTACGAGATCTGGGTGTACTCCCCGCGCGTCGAGGGCGTGCACCTGCGCTTCGGCAAGGTCGCCCGAGGAGGCCTGCGCTGGTCCGACCGGCGTGAGGACTTCCGCACGGAGATCCTGGGCCTGGTGAAGGCGCAGATGGTGAAGAACACGGTCATCGTGCCCGTCGGCGCCAAGGGCGGCTTCGTCGCCAAGCAGCTGCCGGACCCGAGCGTGGACCGCGACGCCTGGCTGGCCGAGGGCATCGCCAGCTACAAGACGTTCATCTCGGCGCTGCTCGACATCACCGACAACATGGTCGCCGGCGAGGTCGTGCCGCCGCAGGGCGTCGTCCGGCACGACGGCGACGACACCTACCTGGTGGTCGCGGCCGACAAGGGCACGGCGACGTTCTCGGACATCGCCAACGGGGTCGCCGAGAACTACAACTTCTGGCTCGGTGACGCCTTCGCCTCCGGCGGCTCGGCCGGCTACGACCACAAGGGCATGGGCATCACCGCGCGCGGTGCCTGGGAGTCCGTGAAGCGGCACTTCCGTGAGCTGGGCGTGGACACGCAGAGCGAGGACTTCACGGTCGTCGGCATCGGTGACATGTCAGGAGACGTGTTCGGCAACGGCATGCTGCTCTCCGAGCGCATCCGCCTGGTCGCCGCCTTCGACCACCGGCACATCTTCATCGACCCGAACCCGGACGCGGCCACCTCGTACGCCGAGCGCCGCCGCCTGTTCGAGCTGCCCCGCTCCAGCTGGGCCGACTACAACACCGAGCTGCTGTCGGCGGGCGGCGGGATCTTCCCGCGCAGCGCCAAGTCGATCACGCTGAACGCGCACATCCGTGAGGCCCTGGGCATCGAGGAGAAGGTCTCCAAGATGACTCCGGCCGACCTGATGAAGTCGATCCTCAAGGCGCCGGTGGACCTGCTGTGGAACGGCGGTATCGGCACGTACGTGAAGTCGTCGTCGGAGTCGAACGCCGACGTCGGCGACAAGGCCAACGACGCCATCCGCGTCGACGGTGCCGACCTGCGCGTCAAGGTCGTCGGCGAGGGCGGCAACCTGGGCCTGACCCAGCTCGGCCGCATCGAGTTCGCCACGCAGGGCGGCAAGATCAACACCGACGCGATCGACAACAGCGCCGGCGTGGACACCTCCGACCACGAGGTGAACATCAAGATCCTGCTGAACGGCCTGGTCACCGAGGGCGACATGACCGTCAAGCAGCGCAACAAGCTGCTCGCCGAGATGACCGACGAGGTCGGCGCCCTGGTCCTGCGCAACAACTACGCGCAGAACACCGCCCTCGCCAACGCCCTGTTCCAGGCCAAGGACATGCTCCACGCCCAGCAGCGGTTCGTCCGCCACCTGGTGCGCGAGGGCCACCTGGACCGGGCACTGGAGTTCCTGCCGACCGACCGCCAGATCCGTGAGCGCCTCGCCCAGGGCCATGGCCTGACCAGTCCGGAGACGGCCGTCGTGCTGGCGTACACGAAGATCACGGTCGCCGAGGAGCTGCTGCACACCTCGCTGCCGGACGACCCGTACCTGCGCACCCTGCTGCACGCCTACTTCCCGTCGGCGCTGCGCGAGCGGTTCGCGGACGCCATCGACAACCACCCGCTGCGCCGCGAGATCACCACGACCGTGCTGGTCAACGACACGGTCAACACGGGCGGTACGACGTATCTGCACCGCCTGCGCGAGGAGACCGGTGCCTCGCTGGAGGAGATCGTCCGCGCCCAGACCGCGGCTCGCGCCATCTTCTGCTCGGCGCCGGTGTGGGACGCGGTGGAGGCCCTGGACAACCGGGTCGACGCCGCCGTCCAGACCCGCATCCGGCTGCACTCGCGCCGCCTGGTCGAGCGCGGCACCCGCTGGCTGCTCAACAACCGGCCGCAGCCGCTGCAGCTCGCCGAGACGGTCGAGTTCTTCGCCGACCGGGTCGAGCAGGTCTGGCAGCAGCTGCCGAAGCTGCTGCGGGGTGCGGACCTCGAGTGGTACCAGCACGTGTACGACGAGCTGGTCGCGGCCGGTGTCCCGGATGAGCTGGCCACCCGCGTGGCCGGGTTCTCCTCCGCCTTCCCGGCGCTGGACATCGTCTCGGTGGCCGATCGCATGGGCAAGGAGCCGCTGGACGTCGCCGAGATCTACTACGACCTCGCCGACCGGCTGAACATCACCCAGCTGATGGACCGCATCATCGAGCTGCCCCGCGCCGACCGCTGGCAGTCCATGGCCCGCGCCTCCATCCGCGAGGACCTGTACGCGGCGCACGCGGCGCTCACCGCGGACGTCTTCGCGGCCGGCAACGGCACCTCGACGCCCGAGCAGCGCTTCGAGGCGTGGGAGCAGAAGAACAGCGCGATCCTGGGCCGGGCGCGCACCACCCTGGACGAGATCCGCGGTTCGGACTCCTTCGACCTCGCCAACCTGTCGGTGGCGATGCGCACGATGCGGACGCTGCTGCGCACGCACTCGTAGCCGTACGGCGCGGAAGGCGCCCCGGGCACACAGTGGCCCGGGGCGCCTTCTTTCTTGCCTGCTCCTGGTCGAAACGGTGCGGCGAATTTACCTTTTCCTGCTGATCGGTGCGTTTCGGATAGGGTCTGCGGTGTGACAGTGATCCTGACCGAGCGCCATCTCGCCTGTCGCGACCGGGCCTCGCGCAGCCGCAACCAGATCGCCCTGTTCGCCGTCTTCAGTGGCATCGGTGTCCTGATGGAAAGCGGCCTGTTCGGGGAGGCACTGTCGATCGTGCTCGCCTCGGCCTTCTCCCTCCTGTCCTACCGCACCAGGGTGTTCCAGCAGGATGCACGCCGCGCCCTCTGACCTCGAGCCGGTGAGCCGCACGGCGCCGGCGCACGGCACCAGGCGGGCCGGCCGGTCGCTGCCGCAGGCCGCCGCCGCGCTCGTCCTGGTACTGCTGCTCCTGGTCGTCGTCCGGCTGCCGTGGGCGGGCGACCTCGGCATGCACGCGGCCACCGTGCAGCGGCTGCGGCACAGCCTGCTGCACCCCGGCAACCCGCTGGTCGACGCCGACACGCAGAGCCCGTACTACTCGCCGTGGATGCTGGTGCTCGGCTGCCTGGCCAAGCTGACCGGTCTGTCGGTGTTCGTGGTGCTGCGCATGGCCGCGCTCGTCGGACTCGGGCTGCTGGTCACCGGGGTGTGGCGGTACGTCCGGACGCTGAGCACGCACCGGGCGGCCCCCGCCCTGGCCCTGCTGAGCCTGGTCCTCCTCTGGGGCCCGCTGCTGTTCAACTGGAGCGGCTTCCTGGGCCTGAACTCCCTCGCGCTGACGATGTCGTATCCGAGTGTGTTCGCGCTCGGGCTCACCTTCCACTTCTGGGCGTGGCTGACGGGGGCGGTGCGCGGGGCGGCCGTATGGTTGACCTGGCTGGGGCTCGGTGCGCTGTGGGCGCTGATCCTGCTGTGCCACCAGTTCACGGGGGTCGTGGCGTCCCTGGGCGCGCTGGCCATGGTGGTCGCGGCGCGACCGGGCCGGGCGATGCTGCCGCGGCTCGGCGCCGCGGCGGCCCTGGGGGTGGTGGTGCTGTGGCTGTGGCCGTACTACGACTTCTTCGCGCTGTTCTCCGCGGGGGCGGACCTGGAGGCGATCCACCGGTCGCTGTACCAGCACCTGGCCGAGCGGTTCGGGCTGGTGCTGCTCGGGGTCGTGGCGCTGGTGCTGCGCCGGCGCCGGGACCACTGGGACCCCCTGGTCCTCTTCTTCCTGCTCGGCGCGCTGGTGTTCGCCGCGGGCGGGCTGACCGGCCACTATGCGTGGGGTCGGGCGCTGCCCGCGGCGCTGATCCCGGCCCAGCTGGCGGCCGCGCTGGAGGCCGTGTCGGCCGGGCGGCGGGCGGTACGGGTGGGATGGGCGTGCGTGCTGGGCGCCGCGCTGGCGGTGGGGGCGTGGACGCAGGCCGGGACGCTCGGGTATGTGACGGGACGGGATGCGTTGCCCGGGGCCGTGGCGGCGAAGTACCGGACGCCGTGGGTGGGTTACCAGTGGATCATGAGGGCGGGGGTGGGGTACGGGGACGTGGTGATGGCGCGTACGTTTCCCGCCCGGCAGATTCCGGCGTACGGGCCGTACACCGTGGCGCCCGGGTATCCGGACGTGTTCCTGCGGGACGCCGCGCGGCGGGAGGCGGCGGTGACGCGGTACTTCGACGCGGGGACGTCTGCGGCGCAGCGGCGGGGGATCGTGCGGTCGTACGCGGTGCGGTGGGTCGTGGGGCCGAGGAGCTTGGCCGGGCCCGGGCTGCGGAAGGTGACCGCCGGCCCTGGCGGACAGGTCCTGTACCGAGTGGTGCCCTGAGCCACGGCTGAGCGGCCCGGCGCCGCTCACCGGCGCCGCCCAGGGTGCCGCTGCGCCCACCCGTGCGCCCCAGCGGCATCCAGGGCGGCGTGAAGGCCGCTGCCGGGTGGGTGTCGCCGGGGCGGTGCGCCTGTGCGTGGCTGCCGCGGGACTACACAGCCGGCCGTGCTGCAACCCCCAGGGGCGCGGGGAACTGCGCGACCAGCCTGCCGCGCGCCCGCAGACGGGCATGGGCCTTCCGGGCGACGGCGCTACGAGCCCCGGCCCCTCACCTCAGCAAGCTGGACGCCAGCTTGGCCGCTCTGCGGATCCTCGGGCGGGCGATCCTGCGGATCACGGGGCGGATCACCCGGGCCGTCACGCCCACCGGACGCCAGCGGAGCTGCAGACGGCCGGGGTTGCGGCCCTCCGGTTCGATGGTGACCTCGTGCGGGGTGGTGCCCGAGTGGTAGTCGATGCGGGCCGTACGGGTCGGGAAGTCCAGCGGGGCCAGCAGCAGACCCGAGTGGGACAGGCCCTGTTGCTGGAGGCGGACCATCGGGTGCCGTACGCCCTCGAAGCCATGGAGGGGGATCGGCGCGGAGGCGAGGTCCAGCTCGACGGTGCCTTCGAAGACGCCGGGGCGGACCGGGTCCAGCCGGAAGGGGACCGTCATGCGGCGTCCGCCGGGTGCCAGCAGCAGGCCGGCCCGCTGAGGGCCGACGGGCAGCCGGAGCCCGGGGTCGTAGGTGCGGACGGTGACGGTGAGGCAGGCGCCCGGGCCCGGCGTCAGCTCGGTGATCTCGTGACGGAACTGGGCGCTGGGGAAGGGCCGCGTGTCCAGCTCCAGGTCGGAGAGGTCGAGTTCGCGCCGGGCCTGCTCGGAGTCCGGGACGCGGTCGCCCCAGTACGGGGCCCCGGAGTCGTCCGTGGTGACCTGCCGCGGCGCCACCCCGTGCCCGAGACCGCGCGCCGCCAGCCGGGCGTCGGCCAGGCGGCCGTCCCGCAGCAGCTGCAGCACCACCCGCTCCGGGCGGGGCAGCCGGGTGTACGCGCCGGGTGCCAGCGTGTCCAGGTACGGGTTCATGATCTCGGCGAAGGAGCGCAGCCACTCCTCGTCCCGGTAGGGCAGGTCGCCGGCGTACATCCGGAAGTCGTGCTTGAGGAACTTGAAGTCCTTGTCCTCCCGGATCGCCGCGTGCCCGCTGCTCACCAGGAAGTCGTCGATCAGATGCTGGACGTGGACCCGGTCGCGGACGTTGGAGATCTTGTGCCGCTGGTTGGAGATGGACGCGGAGTCCGCGGCCGCGAACGGCTCGATGTACCAGACGTACACCGGGTCCGGGATGATCGTGAACGCCTCCGCCAGGCAGTACGCCTGCGCCGAGAACAGCTGGTCCTCGTAGTGGATGCCCTCGGGGAAGCGGAGCCGGTGCCGGTCCAGGAAGGAGCGGGCGTACATCTTGCTCGTGGACAGGTGCTCGAACAGCAGCCTCGGGTCGGCCTCGATGCCCTCCAGGGTGCGGCGCTCGGACACCAGGTGCGGCATCCAGGTCGAGCGGCGCCCGTTGTCCACCCGTACCCGCCGTACCGCGCCCATCGTGAAGTCGACCTCGCGCTCCCGGTGTGCGGCGAGGAGCAACTCCACCGCACGGGGCGGGAGTTCGTCGTCGCTGTCGAGGAACATCAGGTACGGCGCCCGGGCGATCTCGATGGCCCGGTTGCGCGGGGCGCTGCAACCGCCGCTGTTCTCCGCCAGGCGCACGTACCGGATGCGGTGGTCCTGCGCCGCCAACTCACGGGCCACGGACGGCGTGTCGTCGGTGGAGTGGTCGTCGCTGATGACGATCTCGATGTCGGCGTGGGTCTGCGCGCGCAGGGAGGCGACCGCGCGGGGGAGGCGGGCCGCGTCGTTGTAGACGATGACCGTGACCGTGACGTCGGGAGTCGTCATGCCGTGGCCTCCTCGGGGGTCGGGGCGGGGGTGCGTTCCTCCAGCGGGAGCACCGGGGGCAGCGCCTCCTCGGGCTGGCCGAGGAACACCCGCCGTACGACCCGCTCGGCGGCGCGGCCGTCGTCGTACTCGCAGAACCGGCGCCGGAACGTGGCCCGCGCCTTCGCCGCGTTCTCGTCGCGCCAGGCGCCGGAGACGAAGATCTCCGTCAGCTCCTCCTGGGTGCGGGCCACCTGGCCGGGGTGTTCCGCCATCAGGTCGAAGTAGACGCCGCGGGTGGTCCGGTAGGTCTCCCAGTCGTCGGCGTAGACGACGATCGGCCGGTCCAGGTTGGCGTAGTCGAACATGATCGACGAGTAGTCCGTGACCAGCGCGTCCGAGGCCAGGCACAGTTCCTCGACGGGGTCGTAGGAGGAGACGTCGATGATCCGGCCGGAGCGGCGCAGGCCGGTCAGCGGGGAGGCGGCGCCGCCGTAGAAGTAGTGGGCGCGGACGAGGAGGACCGTGTTCTCGCCGAGGCGGTCGGCGAGGGCGGCGAGGTCGAGGCGGGGGGTGAAACCGGCCTCGTAGTCGCGGTGGGTGGGGGCGTAGAGGACGGCCGTTCTGCCCGGGGCGATGCCGAGGCGCTCGCGGGCCGCGCGGACGTCGGCGGCTGTGGCCGTGTAGAAGACGTCGTTGCGCGGATAGCCGTAGTCCAGGGAGGTGTAGCGGGCCGGGTAGGCGCGCTCCCACATGCGTGTGGAGTGGCTGTTGGCGCTGATGCTGTAGTCCCACCGGTCGATGCGGGCCAGCAGGGCGGCGAAGTCCAGGCCCTTGGCGGCGGCCGGGTGGTCCCTCTGGTCCAGGCCCATGCGCTTGAGCGGGGTGCCGTGGTGGGTCTGCAGGTGGATGGCCTCGGGTCGTTTGACCACGGCGTTGGGGAAGTTGACGTTGGTCGTCAGGTACTTGGCGGTGGCCAGCGTCTCCCAGTAGCGGCGGGTGCCGGGGACCACGTGGTCCGTGCCGGGCGGCAGCAGGGCCGTGTTCTCCTTCGACACCGTCCACACCTGGTGGATGTGCGGGGCGAGTTCGGCGAGCTTGGCGGCGATCGCGGCCGGGTTGCAGGCGACCCCGCGGTCCCAGTAGGCGGCGAACACGGCCAGGTCGGGGTCGATCGGGCGGCTCAGGGCGCGGCGGTACTGGTGGTCGCGGACCTTGGCGCTCAACTGCCGCTTGCGGCTGCGTACGGTCTTGCGGGCGGCGCGGCGGGTGCGGTTGGCGGCCTGGAACGCCCGGTACTTGGTGTAGGCGCCCTCTTCCAGCAGGGCGTGGCGTACGCCCTCGAGGCCCGCCGGGCGCTGGTGTCCCTCGGGGCGCCAGCGGACCGCCGCGAGGGAGGCGCGGCGGAAGAACTCGCGGGCGACGGGATCGGGCAGGTCCTCGCGGGCGAAGGTGCGCAGCAGGTCGCGCACCATCAGGACGTACAGCACCCTGCGGGCGGCGCGGCGGTCCCTGGCGAGCGACAGCAGGGACTCGTAGCGGTCGATCAGCGCGAGCCGGTCCTCGGGGGCGCGCGGCGGCAGGCTCTCGGGGCGCAGGACGCGCTTTTCGTACGCCGCCTGGTTCAGGCAGGCGACGCGGCCGGCGTGCAGCAGGGCGGCGTAGGCGGCGTGCGGCTCGTCGTCGGTGGTGAGCTGCTCCTCGTGCGCTCGCCAGAAGTCGGCGCGCAGGGCGCGGTTGCCGAGCAGCGGGGCGAGGCGCAGCAGGTCGGTGGCCTGGTCCAGGGTGAGGCTCTCGCGGCCGACGGCGGCGAGGAAGCGGCCGTCGCGGGAGGGGGAGGCGGCGGTCTGCCAGGTGGTGGTGACATGGTCGAAGAGGAGCACGTCCACCGGGGTGTCCGGGGCGGCTGTGGCGTCCAGCTCGGCGGTCCGCTCGGCGATCAGGCGGGGCGCGCCGGCCGGCAGGCCGTCCTCGGCGCGTACGAAGTGCAGCCAGCGGCCGGACGCGCGGGCGGCGCCGGCCGCCCGCGCCGCCGCGTCACCGGTGCCGTCCGGCAACGGCACCACGATCGTCTCCGGGGCGTGGCCTTCCGCCGTCTCCCGTGCCCAGTCGCCGACCGCGGCGACGATCACCTCGGCATCGAGGAGCGGGTGGGCCTCCAGGGAGTCCAGCAGCTCGGTGAGATGCCCCTGTGCGTTCGGTCCGTAGACGATCACGCTGAGATGGGGCATCGCAGGGGACTCCTTCGGCTCGTCGGCTCCTGGCATCCTTCCTAACATAGCGTCATTAAGTGGATGAAAGGGATAACCACGCGGGTGGTAAGAACCGGACTCAGGAAGGAAGAGCGACTTTCGGCGCGTTCGGTTGCGGTGTGTCCCCTTTGCGGGCGTCTGTTTTCGCGGCGTTCGCCGCGGCGGCGTCCGGTCGCGTGGTGCCTGGTGCCGCGGCGTCTGCGGCTCAGGCGCCCGCTTTCGCGGTGTCAGCTGCCGGCGCGGGCTTCTTGGCGGCCGGCTTCTTGTCGCCGGTGAAGGCCTCGTACTCCTTCATGACCTCCTCCGTCGGCCCGTCCATGCGCAGCTCGCCGCGCTCCAGCCACAGGACCCGCTCGCAGGTGTCGCGGATCGACTTGTTGTTGTGGCTGACCAGGAAGACCGTGCCCGCGTGCGCTCGCAGTTCGCGGATCCGCTGCTCGGAACGTTTCTGGAAGGAGCGGTCTCCGGTGGCCAGGGCCTCGTCGATGAGCAGGACGTCGTGGTCCTTGGCGGCGGCGATGGAGAAGCGCAGCCGGGCGGCCATGCCGGAGGAGTACGTGCGCATCGGCAGGGTGATGAAGTCGCCCTTCTCGTTGATCCCGGAGAAGTCGACGATGTCCTGATAGCGCTCCTTGACCTGCTCCCGGGACATGCCCATGGCGAGACCGCCGAGGAAGACGTTGCGCTCGCCCGTCAGGTCGTTCATCAGGGCGGCGTTGACGCCGAGCAGGGAGGGCTGGCCGTCGGTGTAGATGTGGCCGTTCTCCACGGGGAGCAGCCCGGCGATCGCCTTGAGCAGGGTGGACTTGCCGGAGCCGTTGGTGCCGATGAGGCCGATGGCCTCCCCCTTGTAGGCGGCGAAGGACACGTTCTTCACCGCGTGCACCCGGCGCACGCCCGAGGCCTTCTCGGCCTGCTTGCGGCGCAGGATGCGGTTGAGGGCGGCGGTGGCGGAGCCGCGGCCCGCGCCGGTGCCGTTGACCCGGTAGACGATGTCGACGCCGTCGGCGACGACGGTGGGAATCTTCGCGCTGGTCCGCTCAGCCACGGCCGTACCTCTCTTCAGCCTTCCAGAAGTAGATGAAGCCGCCGACCCCGGCGAGCAGGGCCCAGCCGGTGGCCGCCGCCCACACGTGCGGGGGCAGCGAGTCGGCGCGGAAGCTGTCGATCAGCGCGAACCGCATCAGGTCGATGTAGACGGCGGCCGGGTTGATCTGCAGCAGGGCGGTGACGATGCGCGGCAGGTCGTCCTTGTTGGCCAGCTTGTCGATGCTCCACATCACGCCGGACGCGTACATCCACGTGCGCAGCACGAACGGCATCAGCTGCGCGATGTCCGGGGTCTTCGCGCCCATCCGCGCCATGATCATCGACACGCCGGCGTTGAACGTGAACTGCAGGACGAGCGCGGGGATCGCGAGCACCCAGGAGGCGGTGACCGGCACGCCGAAGCAGAGCAGGATGACGAGCAGCGCGGCCATCGAGAACAGCAGCTGCTGGAGCTGCTGGAGGGCGAAGGAGATCGGCAGTGCGGCGCGCGGGAAGTGCAGCGCGCGGACCAGGCCGAGGTTGCCGGAGATCGCCCGGGTGCCCGCCATGATCGAGCTTTGCGTGAACGTCCAGATGAACACGCCCGTGACCAGGAACGGCACGTAGTCGGCCACGTTCTGCTTGGTGCCGAGCAGGACGCCGAAGATGAAGTAGTAGACCGCCGCGTTCAGCAGCGGGGTCATGACCTGCCAGACCTGGCCGAGCTTCGCCTGGCTGTACTGCGCGGTCAGCTTGGCGGTGGCGAAGGCGGTGATGAAGTGGCGCCGGTCCCACAGCTGGCGGACGTACTCCGGCAGGGAGGGGCGGGCGCCGCTGACCGAGAGGCCGTACCGGGCGGCCAGTGCCGCGAGGTCTTCGTCGGCCGGGGCCTGGGTCGGGGGCGGTGTGTGGAGGACCTGGCTCACATCCGCTGCTTTCGCTCGGGGGAGGGGGTGCTGCGTCCGGCTGTCGCCGGAGGTGCCGCGTCCGTTCCCGTCGTCCGGCGTTTCCTTACGCTTCTCTTCACGTTCTCTTACGTCGGGACGGGACCGTATCGTCGCAACGCGAGCGTAGGCCCAACGAGCGTCGGAACGCAACCGTTTCGTCGTAACGCCCTATGCTGTGCGGCATGACGACGAACGCCGACGAGTCCGCCGACGAGCCCCCGACGCGTCCGCGCCGCCGGGCCCCCGCCGGGGCCGCCGTGCTCCGGGAGGACGTCACCGAGGCCATCCGCGCGGCCGTCTTCGAGGAACTCGCGGCCGTCGGCTACGCGCGCATGTCCATCGAGGGGATCGCCCGCCGGGCCGGCGTCGGGAAGACGGCGGTGTACCGGCGCTGGCGTTCGAAACTGCACCTGGTGCTGGACGTCGTCTCGGCGATGGCGGTGCTGGGCTTCCCGGTGCCCGACACCGGCTCCCTGGAGGGCGACCTGCGCCTGCTCTACGAGGTCACGTCCCGCGCCCTGCGCCACCCGGTCGCCTCGCAGATCATCCCCGACCTGCAGGCCGAGGCGGCCCGCAATCCCGACATCGCCGAGGCCTTCCAGAAGGCCCTCAGGGACGGTCAGGAGAGTGTGGCGAGCAGGATCGTGGCGGCGGCGGAGCAGCGCGGCGAGATCCGCGCGGGCGTCGACCCCGACCTGGCCCTGGACCTGATCTCCGGCCCCCTCTACTGGCGCTCGGTGGTGATCCGCTCCCCCAAGCCCCCCAAGGGCTACCTGGAGAAGCTGGCCCGGGCCACCGCGGGGGCGCTCAAGGCGTTGTGACGGTGGGCGGTGCGGCGCCGGGCCCGGCTGCGGCGCCCCACGGGGCGCGCGGAACTGGACCGGCCGGCCACACAGTCGCGGCGGTCCGCGGTGGCAACGGCGGGTTCGCTAGGACCGCGCCGCCTCAGGATGAAGCCGGACCCAGCCCTCCCAGGCCGACGTGATCATGTCCTGGACGTCGTACTTGGCGTGCCAGCCCAGTTCCGTGGCGATGCGGTCGGCGGAGGCGACGACGCGGGCGGGGTCGCCGGGGCGGCGCGGGGTGACGGTCGGGGGGCGGTCGTAGCCGGTCACCGCGTTGATGCGGTCGATCATCTCGCGGACGGAGACGCCCTCCCCGCGGCCGATGTTCAGGGTCAGCTCGGTGCCGGGGGAGGAGCCCAGCGCACGGGCGACGGTCACATGGGCCTCGGCCAGGTCGACCACGTGGATGTAGTCGCGGACGCAGGTGCCGTCCGGGGTCGGGTAGTCGTCGCCGAAGATGCGGGGATGCGCGCCCTCCGTGAGCTTCTCGAAGACCATCGGGACGAGGTTGGAGACGCCGGTGTCGGCCAGCTCCGGTGCGGCCGCGCCCGCCACGTTGAAGTAGCGCAAGGACGCGGTGGCGAGGCCGGTCGCCCGGCCCGTGGCGCGGACCAGCCACTCGCCGGCCAGTTTCGTCTCGCCGTACGGGGACACCGGGTGACAGGGCGTCTCCTCCGTCACCAGGTCGACGTCCGGCATGCCGTAGACGGCCGCCGACGAGGAGAACAGGAAGGACGGGACCTCCGCCGCCGTGACCGCCTCCAGCAGGACGCGCACCCCCTCCACGTTCTCGCGGTAGTAGTGCAGCGGACGGTCCACCGACTCGCCCACCTGCTTCTTCGCCGCCAGGTGGACCACCCCGGTGATCTGGTGCTCGGCGAGCGTACGGGAGAGCCGGTCCGCGTCCAGGGTCGAGCCCCGCACCAGCGGGACCTCCGCCGGTACGCGCTCTTCGACACCCGTGGACAGATCGTCGTAGACGACCGTGCGCTCGCCCGCCTCGGTCATCGCCCGTACGACATGCGCCCCGATGTATCCGGCGCCGCCGGTGATCAGCCAGGTCATGTGCGGCCGTCCCCTCGTGAGGTGTCCGGGTGTCCCAGTCAAGCAGCCGGTGCCGCTCGGCGCAGCAGGCGGCGCAGCCGGCCGCGGGCCACCCTGACGACCCCGCGCACTCCGGGCGCCACGCGCAGCGCCAGCGCGCCGGAGTGGGTCGCGTACGGCTGCACCAGCAGTACGCCGTACCGGGCGCTCGGGACAGCGCGCCGGCGCAGGCGCCCGGCGCCCGCCAGTGCGTGCGCCGTGACCTCCCGGTGCGCGCCGTCGGCGAAACGCAGGGTCAGCCGCAGGTCCCAGGTGCCTTCGCCGAGCCCGGCCAGGTCGACGGGCACCTCGGCGGACCAGGTGTCCGTGCCGGAGGGGGCGAGGGCGGTCGTCGTGCGCGCGACCGTCCGGTCGTCCTCCCGGGAGTGCCAGTGCACGTCCAGCTCGCGCGGGCCCGCCTCGGCCACCCTCCCGTACAGCTCGTGCAGCCGCAGGCGCAGCAGCGACCCACGCGCGCGTGGCCGCAGTTCCGCGTCCACCGCGAGCGGCAGGGCACCGGTGGGGCGGGTTAGCAGCTGGGCCAGGGAGACCTGCGGGAGGTCGGGGGACCAGACGGGGACGCCGTCGGGGGTGCGGGCGCAGGGCGGGAGCAGCCGTGCCGGGCGGGCGGCGAGTTCCCGCAGGCGGGGTAGATCGCGCGGCTCGGGGGACGCCAGGACGACCCGCGCCACCAGGCGACCGGGAGAGGTGGGGTCCATCTCCCGGTCGACGGCGGCGTAGCGCGCGAGGTACTCGCGGGTGTGCGTCCACCACGCGCGCCGGTAGTGCGCGTCGCGCAGCCCCAGCTCCCGCGCGTACATGCGCACCTCGTGGTCGAGGAACTTGGCCCGCGCCGCCCGCGCCAGCTCCTTCTGCCCGGCGCCCAGCAGAATGTCGTACGCCAGCGCGCAGGCCTCGACGCGCGCCTTCCAGTTGTCGATGCGCTCCCGGTCCAGGGAGAGCGACAGCTGTTCGGCGGACCGGCGCACGTGCCACACGTACACACGGTCCGGGACGAGCGCGATGCGCGGGCCGGCGGCCAGCACACGCGCGGTGAAGACGAAGTCCTCGTAGAGGAAGCGGCCCTCGGGGAAGCGGATGCCGTGCTCGCGCAGGAAGTCGGTGCGGTACAGCTTGTTGACGCACAGCGTGTCGTGGACCAGCCGCGGGCGCTGGGAGGGGCGCGCCAGGACGGTGTGCGCCGTGTAGAGGGACTCCTGCCAGGGCTGCTCGCGTCCCGACGGCAGCTCCCGGCGCACACACAGTCCGCTCGCGACCTCGGCGTGCGCCCGCGTGGCCGCGGCCAGCAGGGCCTCCACCGCACCCGGCGGCAGGACGTCGTCGCTGTCCAGGAACATCACGTACGGCGCCGTCGCCGCGTCGATCCCGGTGTTGCGGGGGCTGCCGCAGCCGCCGCTGTTCACCCCCCGGCGCACCACCCGCAGCCGGGGCTCCCCGGCGGCCAGCCGGTCGAGCAGTTCGGCGCTGCCGTCGGTGGAGCAGTCGTCCACGGCGATCACCTCGGCGACCGCCGGCCCCTGCGCCAGCGCGGAACGCACCGCGTCGCCCACATGGGCGCGGTCGTCGTAGCCGATGACGACGACGGCGACCTGCGGCGTCGGGCACCGGTCCGACGGGTCGGTCGGATCTGGCGTGTCGGTCGGATCTGGCGTGTCTGGATGCATGGGGTCCACGGGCCGGGGGCGTAGAAATATTCGGTAATACCCCGTTAAGAGGTGGTCAGCGCTCGATCCGGAAGACGGTCGGAACCGGGCCGGGGTTGCGTCGTCGGCGCGTTCTTTCCGGCCGGTGGCCGCGCGGCCCGCCACACCCGCACGAAGGACAGCACGGCGGCGGCCGCCAGCAGCGCGTTGCGGGCCAGCATCAGCAGGCAGCCGCTCCAGCTGCCGTCGACCACCTCGCGGTAGCACATCGGGTACGCCACCGTGCTCAGCGCGGACGCCGCCAGGACCAGCACCGCCACCGGCCGCTGGCTCGTGCGCCGCGAGGTCAGGCACACGGCGGCGAGCCCGATCAGCCAGATCATGTACTGCGGGCTGATGACCCGGCTGGTGACCGTGAACAGCAGCACCGCGCTGAGCGCCGCGTCGTACGGGGTGGCCTCGTTCCAGTGGGCCGCCCGCACCCGCCACAGCACCAGCAGCCCGAAGGCGACCGCCGTGAGCGCGAGGGAGGCACTCGCGACGGCGTGCGCGTGCGGGCCGACCAGCTCCATCGCGCCGTACTGGTAGCGGACCCGGCCGCTCCAGCCCGCGTGCCGCGCGAGGTTGAGCGCCGTACCGCCGAGCGACTCGATCTGCACCCCACGGCCGCCCTGCTCCCGCAGGAAGGACAGCGGGGCGGTGAAGAAGACGGCGAGAACTCCGAGGGCGGCGGTCCCGGCGGCCGTCGCCCACGCCCACGCCGTGCGGGTCGACCGCCCCGGCGGCGTGCCCAGCAGCACCAGCGCCGGCCACACCTTCACCAGCGCGCCCAGCGCCCCGAACACCCCGGCCGCGCGCGGGGAACGCGACACCGTCAGCAGGGAGAGGACGGCCAGGGCGGTGACCGCCACGTCGTACCGGGCGAGCGGGAGGTGCAGCAGCAGCGGCAGGCCGCCCGTCCACAGGGCCGCGCCGAGCAGGCTCCGCCCCGGCCGCGTGCCCGCGCGGACCAGCACCGCCGCGATCAGCGCGTCCACGGCCAGCGTCAGCACCACGAACGCCTGGAAGTACGTCAGCCCCGGCAGCAGACCCGGCGCCAGCAGCACCGCGCCCGCGCCCGGCGGGTACTGCCACAGCGTGTCGTGCGCCGGGAAGGAGCCGTGCGCGAGGACGCCGTACCAGTGGAAGTACAGCCGCCACACCTCACGGGCCACCGAACCGCCGCCCAGCAGCGGGGCGCTGTCGTGCAGGAGCAGCCACAGCGTCAGGGCACGGGCGGCGAGCCAGAGGGCGGTGAGGGCGAGGACCGGGCCGGGGGTGACACGGAGACGGTTCATCACATGGGAGCCTAAGCGTTACGGATGGTGTATCCATGCCGATACGCCGTCGATGCGGGGCAAAGATTGGCTAATCGCAAAAGATCGGGCCGTGGTGAACGTCGGGCTTCCTGTGCAACCGCAGTCGCGCCGGGCGGCTGGAGCGAAAGCTGTCGCGTCTACCGGTGCAACGACGCAGCCGCCGAATGGTGCGCCGGACCGCGTGCCGAGCCGTGCGGCGCGGGCCCGCCGTTCCGCCGCCGTGTGCGCACCGGCGGCCCTGGCGATACTCGCGATCGGGCTCTGGGGCCTCGACCGGGGCGGGATGTGGCGCGACGAGGCCGTCACCTTCCAGGTCGGACGCCGCACGGTGCCACAGATCTGGCGGCTGCTGCACGACGTGGACGTGGTGCACGGCCTGTACTACCTCCTCATGCACGCCGTCCTCACCGTCCACCCCGGCGAGGTCGTCCTGCGTCTCCCGTCCGTGTGCGCGGCGGCGGTGACGGCCGCCCTGGTGGCCGCGCTCGGCGCCCGCCTGCTGCGGCCGCGCGCCGGGCTATGGGCCGGGCTGCTGTACGCGGTCACGCCGATGGTCGGCCACTACGCCCAGGAGGGCCGCTCGTACGCCCTGGTGGCGGCCGGGGCCACGGGCGCGACGCTGCTGTTCGTGCGGGCCGTGCAGGGGGGCTCGTGGTGGGCCTACGGCACCGTCCTCGGCCTCACCTGCTGGCTGCACGAGTTCGCGGTCCTGCTGCTGCTCGCGCACGCGGTGTCGCTGGCGCTCGCCCGGACCGGGGCGCGGGTGTGGCGGGGCTGGGGGCGCGCGTGCGGCGCCGTCGTCCTCTCGCTGCTGCCGATGATCCTGGTGTCACGGTCGCAGGCGGCGCAGGTCGCCTGGCTGCGGCGGCCTACGGCGGCCACGGCGGAAGGGCTCTGGCGGGGCTTCCTGGGGCAGGAGTCCGGGGTGTACTGGGTGTGTCTCGTGCTGGCTCTGCTCGGGCTGGCGGGGCTGGCGGGCCGGCGCGGTGAGCTCACCTGTGCGGGGGTGGCCCTGCCGTTGGCGGTGGTGCCGCCGGTCACCTTGATGCTGGCGTCGCAGTTCTCGCCGCTGTACGTCGACCGGTACGTGCTGTATGCCCTCTCGGGGGCGCCTTTGCTGGTCGCCGCCGGTGCCGAGCGGGCGGCGGGGGTGGTGGGCCGCCTGCGCTCCGGTGGCCGGCCGAGAAGGCACCCTCTGCTGGTGCCGCCGCCTCAGGTGGTCACCCTCGCGGGCGTCTTAGCCGTCGCCCTCGCCCTCCTGCACCACATCCCCCTCCTCCGTGCCGACCGCAGCCCGGACACCCGGCCCGACGATCTCGCCGCCGTCTCCCGGGTCGCCGCACGGGAGTTGGCGCCCGGGGACCCGGTGCTGTTCCTGCCGGCGCAGACCCGGAACGCGGCGCTCACCTACCCGGGGGCGTTCCGGGGGACGCGGGACGTGGCCCTGGTGGAGGGGGCCGCCGCGTCCGGGACGCTGTACGGGCGCGAGGCCGGGCCGGGTGAGCTGCGCCGGAGGCTGGCCCGGCTGGACCGGGTGTGGGTCGTCGCGGATCAGGCGCTGCTGGCCGGCCGCTGGACCCCGCGCAACCCCACCGAGCGGGCCAAACTCGCCGTGCTGGACCAGCAGTTCGCGGGGCGCGAGGAGGTCGTGCGCGACGGGGTGACCGTACGGCTCTACGCCCGCCGGGGCTAGGACCGGGGCCGTCTGGCAATCGACGGCGTCGCCCGAAGCGCGGCGGACGGGAAGTGTCGGACAGGCCCTAAGGCCGGGCGCCGTCCGCTTCCGCCGACGCCGCCGCGTCCAGCGCGGTGGTGAGCTGGTCGAGCCGATCGCGCAGTTCGCCGATCTCCGCCAGGTCGAAGCCGGTCGCCGTCACGATCCGCCGCGGCACCTCCAGGGCCCGCTCGCGCAGCGCCACGCCCTTTTCGGTGAGCCGCACCTGGACCGACCGCTCGTCCCGCGCGCTGCGCTCGCGGCGTACGAGACCGGCCCCCTCCAGTCGTTTGACCAGCGGGGAGAGCGTGCCGGAGTCGAGCCGCAGATGTTCGCCGAGCTTCTTGACGGGCAGGTCGCCCTGTTCCCACAGCACCAGCATCACCAGGTACTGCGGGTAGGTGAGCCCGAGATCCTTGAGGACCACGCGGTAGACGCCGTTGAAGGCGCGGGACGCGGCGTGCAGGGAGAAGCAGATCTGGCGGTCCAGGCGGAGCCAGTCGGTGTCGGAGGCGGCGGCGGTCTGCGGGGTCGGCGAGACGGTCATGCATCCAGGGTAGCTCTGGTGAGCCATTTAGTTGTGCACAACTGAATCGTGTGCTCTACTTGTGCTCGCAACGGACCGCAAACGGATCCCGCACCGCACCCCACATCGAGAGGGATGGTTCTTCCATGGACGCGCTCTACACCGCTGTCGCCACCGCCACCCACGGCCGCGAGGGCCGTGCCGTCTCCTCGGACGGCAAGATCGACGTCGCCCTGGCCATGCCGGTGGAGCTGGGCGGCAACGGCCAGGGCACCAACCCCGAGCAGCTCTTCGCCGCGGGTTACGCCGCCTGCTTCGGCAGCGCCCTCGGGCTCGTCGGGCGCCAGGCGAAGGTGGACGTCAGCGACGCGTCGGTGACCGCCGAGGTCGGCATCGGCAAGCAGGGCGAGGGCTTCGGGCTGAAGGTGACGCTGCGCGTCGAGCTGCCCGGCACCGTGGACGAGGCGACCGGCCGCAAGCTGGTCGAGGCCGCCCACCAGGTCTGCCCGTACTCCAACGCCACCCGCGGCAACATCGACGTCGACCTCGTCATCGAGTAGGCGCCGCGTGCGCCGCGGAAGGGCCGGCCCGGGGACGGGGCCGGCCCTTCCGCGTCTACGCCGACGTCAGCGCGTCCCGGGCGACGGCCTGCCCCGGGATGCGTACCGCCGCCGCGTCCGGCATCGCCTCGCCCAGCAGCAGGGTCCGTACGACCCGCTCGGCGGCGCGCCCGTCGTCGTACTCGCAGAACCGGGCCCGGAAGTCCGCCCGCAGCCGCGCCGACTCCTCGTCCCGCCACGAACCCGAGGCGAACAGCCGCGCCAGCTCCCGGTAGGAGCCGGTGACATGGCCCGGCGGCTCGGCGGTGACGTCGAAGTAGGTGCCCCGGCTCGCGGTGTACGCGGGCCAGTCGTCGGCGTGCACCACGATCGGCCGGTCGAGGTTGGCGTAGTCGAACATCACGGCCGAGTAGTCGGTGACCAGCACGTCCGCCGCGAGCAGGACCTCCTCGACCCGCGGCTCGTCGGTCGCGTCGATCACGATCCCGCGCCGGGCCAGCTCGGCCAGGCCCAGGCCCCGCGCGGGACCGTTCGCCAGCGAGGGATGCAGCCGGACCACCAGGGTGTGCCCCTCGCCGAGGTCGGCCGCGAACCGGGCCGGGTCGAACCGGTCCACGTGCCCGCTGCGGCGGTAGTCCCGGCGGGTCGGCGCGTACAGCACGACCGTGTGGTCCTCGGGGATGCCGTGCCGCTGCCGGAAGTCACCGGGACCGGCGTTCACCAGGACGTCGTTGCGCGGGCTGCCGGTGCGCACCGAGGTGAAGTGGCACGGGTAGGCCCGCTCCCAGACCAGCTCCGAGTGGCGGTTGGCGACCAGGCTGTAGTCCCAGCGGTCGGCCCGGCGCAGCATCTGCGGCACGTCGAAGCCGAGCCGGGCGCCGGACTTGTCCAGCAGGTCGGCGCCCATGTACTTCAGCGGGGTGCCCTGGTGGGTGTGGATGTGCACGCTGCCGGGCCGCTTCGCCAGCGTGCCGGGCCAGTTGACGTCGTTGACGAAGAACTTCGCCCGCGCGGTGACCTCCAGATAGCGCCGGGAGCCCACGATCACGTGCTCCACGTCGGGCGGCAGCTGCCCGGCGGTCTCCGCGTCCCGCACCACCCACACCCCGCGCAGCCGCGGGGCGATCTCGCGCGCCTTGCGGTAGACGGCCGCCGGGTCGCCGAGCACGCCCCGGTGCGAGGACGCCGAGTACACCACGAGATCCTCGTCCAGCGGGCGGTGCGCGTGCAGGGACGCCCAGCCGGTACGGGCTTGCGCGGCCGCCGCCCGGCGCGCCAGGTCCGCCCGCCGTGCCGCCTCCCGCCCGACCCGCGCCGCCTGCCGCCTCAGCCGGTAGCCCGCCCAGGAACCCTCCAGCACGGCCACCTCGCCGTCCACCAGGGCGCCCTCGGGCTTGTGCGTGCGGAACATCCGCGCCGTACGCCGGAAGAACTCCGCCTTGTCGGCGGGCGGCAGCCGGTCCGGCTTGGCCAGGATGTCCAGGCAGTGCTCGCCCATCTTGCGGTGCAGGTACGGCCGCCAGCTCGCCAGTTCCGGGCGCTGCTCCACGAAGGCGAAGACCCGCGCGTACTGGTCGTGGATGTCGAAGTGCTTGCGGCTGGTGGTGGACAGGATGTTGCCCTGCCGGCGCTGCCGGTAGCTCAGGCAGATCCGGTCCAGGGTGGCGATCCGCCCGGCGCTGAGCATGACCGGGAAGGTCCAGGGGGTGTCCTCGTAGTAGCCGGGCGGGAACGCGAAGCCGTGTTCCTCGACGAACTCCCGCCGGTAGACCTTGTTCCACACCACCATCAGCAGGTCGAGGATCCGCGGGTACTCGGCGGCCGTGAAGGTGCCCGGGCCGGCCTCGGCGAGCACGTCGGCCAGCACATTGCGCCGGGTGCCGCCCCACCAGTAGGTGCGCGCGTAGTCGAAGACCAGCACGTCCGGGTCGGCGGCCTCCTCCAGCCGGTCGGCGATGGCCCGCAGGGCACCCGGGGTGAGGGTGTCGTCGCTGTCGAGGAAGAAGAGGTAGTCGCCGCCGGCGAGGGGGAGGCCCGCGTTGCGCGCCCGCCCGAGGCCCACGTTCTCCGGCAGGTGCAGCACCCGCACGCGCGGGTCCCGCTCGGCGTACTCGTCGAGGATCGCGCCGCAGCCGTCCGGGGAGCAGTCGTCCACGGCGATCAGCTCGAAGTCGTCGAAGGACTGTGTCAGCACCGAGTCCAGGCACTCGCGCAGGAAGCCCTGCACCTTGAAGCAGGGCACGATCAGACTGAAGCGGGGCACGGCGGGTCAGCTCCTCACGAGGGTCGCGGCGGCGGGGGCGGGGACGCGTTCCGCGAGCGGGATCACGGGCGCGATCGCCTCCGGCGGCTCGCCGAGCAGCACCCGCCGGACGACGCGCTCGGCGGCCCGCCCGTCGTCGAACTCGCAGAACCGCTCACGGAACGCGGCCCTGAGCGCTCTGGCCTCCGGGCCCGCGTACGAGCCGTCGCGGAAGACGGCGGCCAGTTCCTCGGGGGTGCGGGCGACCGGGCCGGGCGGCTCGGCCGGCAGGTCGAAGTAGACGCCCCGGGTCTCCCGGTAGACGTCCCAGTCGTCGGCGTACACGACGATCGGCCGGTCCAGGTTGGCGTAGTCGAACATGATCGACGAGTAGTCCGTGACCAGCGCGTCCGCGGCCAGGCACACATCCTCGGAGGAGCGGTGCGCGGTCACGTCGATGATCCGGCCGGAGCCCTCGGGACGGCCCCGGTCGTAGAAGTAGTGGGCGCGCAGCAGCACGACGACGTCCTCGCCGGCCGCCTCGCAGAACGCCTCCAGGTCCAGTCCGGTCTCGAAGCCGGTGTGGTGATCGCGGTGGGTCGGCGCGTACAGCACGGCCGTCTTGCCCTCCGGGACCCCCAGCTCCCGGCGGACCCGGGCGACGTCCTCGGCGGTCGCCGTGTAATAGACGTCGTTGCGCGGATAGCCGTACTCCAGATGCTCGTACGAGCCGGGGAAGGCGCGCTCCCACATCTGGGTGGAGTGGCGGTTGGCGGAGAGGTTGAAGTCCCAGCGGTCGACACGGCCCAGCAGCTTGGTGAAGCTGCCGGACTGCGCGGCCACCACCGGATACGTCGACTGGTCCACGCCCATCGTCTTCAGCGGGGTGCCGTGCTGGGTCTGCAGATGCACACTGCCGGGCCGCTTGACGACGCCCTCGGCGAAGTTGGCGTTGTTGATCAGGTACGTGGCGCGGGCCAGCACCTCCCAGTAGCGGCGCGAACCGATCACCGCGTACTCGACGCCCTCGGGCATCGCGTGGGCCTGATCGGCCTCGACCAGGAACACCGAGCGGATGTGCGGGGCGAGTTCGCGGGCCTTGGCGTGGATCGCGGCCGGATTGCAGGCGTAGCCGCGGCCCCAGTAGGCGCAGTAGACCGCGAGACGGGGGTCGAGCGGGCGGCGCAGGTCGCGCGCGTAGCGCAGCCGGGTGCGCAGCATGCGTGGGCGGGGCAGGGCATCGGCCGAGCGTGCCGCCGCCTGGTTGGCGCCGCGCAGGGCACGGAAGGCGGTGTACGCGCCCGCCGCCAGCAGCCGGTGCTGCACGCCCAGGCTGCCGCCCGGTGCCCGGTAGCCGGTGGGCCGGTGCCGTCGGTAGAGACGGCCGGCCCGGCGGAAGAACGCCCGGTGCCCGGAGGGCAGCCGCTCCGGGCGGGACGCCGTCTTCAGCACCACCGCGAACAGCTGCTCGAACAGCGGCCCGGTCCGCTCGGCCGGCAGGGCGCGCTCGGCCGCCCGGGTCAGCACCAGTTCCACCTGGTCGAGCAGGGCGTGCTGGTGCGGCCCGGGCAGATTGAGCCGACTGCCCTGCCGGCGCAGCCGGTGGCGTACGACGACGCGGCGCAGCACCGCGATCCGCTCGGCGGCGACCGTGATCAGCCCGCCCCAGCCGAGATCGGTGAAGTGGCCCTCGGGGAAGGCGAGTTCATGCTCGGTGAGGAAACCGCGGCGGTAGACGGCGCTCCACGCCGGGAGCGGCACACCGGTCAGTGCGGGCAGGTCCGCGGGGGCGAAAGGGCCCTTGGGGGCCTTGGCGAACAGGGGCGCGGTCGGATTCGTCGACTCGCCCTCCCACCAGGGGGCGCGCTCGTGCTCGGCGTACAGCACGTCCACGCCTGCGGTCTCGGCCAGGCGGGCGTCCAGCGCCGCGAGCGCGCCCGGAAGCAGCAGGTCGTCGCCGTCGAGGAACAGCAGATAGGCGCCGGTCGCCGCCCGCATCCCGGCGTTGCGCGCCCCGCTCAGACCGGCGGACGGCGGCGAGTGGACCGGGGTCACCCGGGAGTCCCGCTCCGCGTACCCGGCGGCAACCGCGGCGGCCGGGGCGTCGGGGGCGTCGCAGACCGGGATCAGCTGCAGGTCGCCGAAGGACTGGCCGAGGACCGAGTCCAGCGCCTGGCACAGCCGGCCGGTGACCCCGTGGGACGGGACGATGATGCTGAAGCGGGGCATTCTGTTCTTTCTGTCGTCTTGCGGGCGCGGCCGGGCCGTCCCGCCGGACGCCAGGTGGACGGCCGGCTCGGGGTGGGCCGCGTCGAGCCGAGGGGCATGGGAACTCCCAAAGGGACCAACGGCGTTCAGCGGCTCTCGGTGACGGGGCGGGCACCGGAAGGTTGCGGCACGGCGGCCGGCGGGCGGTGCGCCGACGTCGACGCGGCCGACGCCGACGCCGACGCCGACGCGGCCGAAGGCACCGGCTTGCGCTGGGCGAGCGGTACGACCTCCGGCAGCCCCGCCGTCTCGCCCAGCACCACACGCCGGACCACCCGCTCGGCGGCGCGTCCGTCGTCGTACGGGCAGAACCGCTCCCGGAACGCCGCCCGCAGCTGCGCGGAGCGCGAGCCGCGCCAGTGGCCGGTGGCGAAGATGTCGATCAGCTCGTCCTCGCTGCGCGCCACCGCGCCCGGCGGAAAGGCGCGCAGGTCGAAGTAGGTGCCACGGGCGGCCCGGTACGCCTCCCAGTCCGCGGTGTGCACGACGATCGGCCGGTCCAGGTCCGCGTAGTCGAACATGATCGACGAGTAGTCGGTGAGCAGCGCGTCCGAGGCCAGGCACAGGGACTCCACGCTCGGGTGGCCGCCGACGTCGATGATCCGGGTGCCCTCGCCGAGCCAACCGCCGTGCGCGGGATGGGGGCGGGCCAGGATCACGAAGCGCGGGCCGAGCCGGCGCACGATCCGCTCCAGGTCCAGCAGCGGGCGCTGGGTCCGGCGGTGGTCGCGGTACGTGGGCGCGTACAGGATCGCGACCGTGCCCTCGGGGATGCCGAGCGACTCGCGCAGCCGGGCCACGTCCGCCGACGTCGCCCGCTGGAAGAGGTCGTTGCGCGGGGAGCCGTACTCCAGGGTGGTGTAGCGGCCGGGGAAGACCCGCTCCCAGGTGAGGGTGGAGTGCCGGTTGCCCGACAGGACGTAGTCCCACTGGTCGACGCCCCGCAGCAGCTCCTCGAAGTCGGTGTCCCGGGCGGCGGCCGGGTGCTCCTGGAGGTCGAGGCCCATCCGCTTGAGCGGGGTGCCCTGCTGGGTCTGGACGAAGACCTGGCCGGGGCGCTTGCGCAGCCTGCGTTCGAAGCCGGCGTCGTGCACCAGGTACCTGGAGCGGGCCAGCGCCGTCCAGTAGGCGGCCGTGCCCGGACGCAGCCGGCGCGGGCCCGGCGGGACGGTGTGCTGCTGCCCGGGGCGGGCGATCCAGGCGGTGCGGATGTGCGGGGCGTGCGTCCGGAACGCCTCCTCCAGCGCGCCCGGGTCGCGGCGCCCCCAGGAGGCGGCGAACACGGCCCGGTCGCCGCGCAGCGGCAGCCGCAGCTGGATGCGGTAGTGCAGCCGGAGCATCCCCGACCGCAGGGCGCGGACCAGCTTCACGGCCGACTTCAGCGTGCGCCGGCGGGCGGCCGAGGCCAGCCGGAGCGCCCGGAACGTGCGGTGCAGGCCGTAGCGGACCAGGGTGTGTCGCAGCCGGAGCCGTGCCCCGGGGACCCGGTAGCGGCGGCAGTGGGCGCGGGCCCGGTGCAGGAAGTCGCCGTGGCTGCCGCGCGGCAGCCGGCCCCGCCTGGTGAACACCACGGCGTAGTGCTCGACCATGCGGCGGTACAACTCCGGCCGCCACCGCGCCAGTTCGGGCCGCTGCTCGACGTACGCGAACACCCGGTCGTACTGCTCGAAGAGGTCGAAGTGCTTCTCGCTGGTGGTGCCGAGGATGTTGCCCTGCCGGCGCTGCCGGTAGTGCACGCACACCCGGTCCAGGGTGGCGATCGACTCCGCCGTCATCAGCACCGGGAAGGTCCAGGGGGTGTCCTCGTAGTACCCCGGCGGGAACGCGAAGCCGTGTTCCTCGACGAACCCCCGCCGGTAGGCCTTGTTCCACGCCACCATCAGCACCCCGAGCAGCCCCGGCCGGTCCTGCAGCCGGAACGGCGCCGGACCCTGCTCGGAGAGCTGGCCGGCGAGCTGGTTGCGGACCGTCCGGCCGTCCCAGTACGTGCGCGCGTAGTCGTAGACCAGGACGTCCGGCTGGCCGGTCTCCTCGAGCCGGTCGGCGACCGAGCGCAGCGCGTCCGGGGTGAGCGTGTCGTCGCTGTCCAGGAAGACCAGGTAGTCACCGCCCGCCACGGCGATCCCCGCGTTCCGGGCGCGACCGAGCCCCTGGTTCTCCGCCAGGTGCACGGGCTTCACGCGCGCGTCCCGGGCCGCGAACTCGTCGATGATCGCGCTGCAGGCATCGGGTGAGCAGTCGTCCACGGTGATCAGTTCGAGATCGGCATACGACTGCGAGAGCACCGATTCCAGGCACTCGGAGAGGTACGCCTGGACCTTGTACGCGGGGACGATGACACTGAACCTGGGCAAGGGGCATCCATGGGTCGGTCGGCGCGGGCGTTCTGCCCGGGAACGGCCGATGGAGTGACTTGGTTACGGCGCGTACGGCATGTGGGCTACATGAGGTGAACGCGAGGGGGCGGGCCGGCGAAGGCCCGCCCCCTCGAAAAACCTTCCCCTCGTGGCTATTTGACCGCGCCCGCCATCACGCCGGACACGAACTGCCGCTGGAACGCGAAGAACACGGCCAGTGGGATCACCATGGAGATGAACGCGCCGGGCGCCAGCACATCGATGTTGTTGCCGAACTGCCGTACCTGCGTCTGCAGGGCGACCGTGATCGGCTGCGAGCCCGACTTGGTGAACACCAGCGCCACCAGCATGTCGTTCCACACCCACAGGAACTGGAAGATGCCGAGGCTCGCGATCGCCGGCCCGCCGAGCGGCATCACCACCCGGGCGAACAGCCGCAGTTCACCGGCGCCGTCCAGCCGGGCCGCCTCCAGCAGCTCCCGGGGGATCTCCGCGAAGAAGTTCCGCAGCAGGAACACCGCGAAGGGCAGGCCGAAGCCGACGTGGAAGAGAATCACCCCGAGGATCGACCCGAACAGCCCGATCTGGCCGAACAGTTCGGCGATCGGGATCAGCGCCACCTGCACGGGCACCACCAGCAGGCTCACCACGCCCAGGAACCACCAGTCCCGGCCCGGGAACTCCATCCACGCGAACGCGTACCCCGCGAGGGAGCCGATCACGACGACCAGCACGGTCGCCGGAACCGTGATCAGCACGGTGTTCACCAGGGAGTCGGTGATGTCGCCGTTCTCCAGCAGCTTCTGGTAGCTGTCGACGGTGAGTTGCGACGGCTCGGAGAACACCTTCCACCAGCCGCTCGCGCTCATGTCCTGCGGCGCGCGCAGCGAGGAGATGAGCAGGCCGATGGTCGGCACCAGCCAGAACAGGCCCACGACGATCAGGAACACGCGGACCAGCCCGCCGCTCAGCTTCTCGGCGATCTTCGAGCCGAGCGACTGCCTGCCCTTCACCGCCGGATCCGCGGAGGACGCCTTCCCGATGCTTCCGGCGGTCGCCGTCATCGCCGCACCTCCCGCCGCAGCCGACGAATGTTGAACAGCATCACCGGGATCACCAGCAGCAGCAGGAACACCGCGATCGCGCTCGCGATGCCCGGCTGGCTCTCCGCGAAGCCCTTGCGGTACAGCTCCAGGGCGAGCACGTTCGCGTCGTCCTGGGAGGACCCGGGGGCGATGATGTAGACGAGGTCGAACACCTTCAGCACGTTGATCATCAGCGTGACGGTGACCACCGCCAGGACCGGTGCCAGCAGCGGCACGGTGACCTTGCGGAACACCTGCCACTCGGTGGCGCCGTCAACCCGCGCGGCCTCCAGCAGTTCCCGGGGGACGCCCGCGAGCCCGGCCGCGATCAGCACCATCGCGAAGCCCGCCCACATCCACACGTACGACCCGATGATGGCGGGGGTGACCAGTGCGGGGCCGAGCCAGTCGACGCCGTTGTACGGCTCCTTGAAGTTGCCCGCCGGAAGCCGCAACCGGGCTCCGTCGGCCTTCGCGGGGAGCGTGAAGGTGCCGTCGTCCGCCGCCTCGGTGGACGCCACCACCTTCCCGTCCTTCACCGCCTCGATCCGCATCCCGGCGTAGCCCAGCTCGGAGGGGTCGGGCGCGCCGAGCTTCCCGACACCCTTGCCGCGGGTGAAGTCCTGCCAGGTGGTACCGGTGATCTTCCCCGGCTCCGCCTTCGCGGCCACGGCCTTCTGCGCGCCGTCGGGCATCTGGTCCGGGGCCACGCCGACCAGGGGCAGGGTGACCGGCTGCCCGGCATGGACGGCGGCCCGGGTGACGAAGCCGCCGCCCTGCGCGACGAGCGGCGACTCGCGGCCCGGATGCGCCTTCGGGAACGCCGACGACTGTGCGAAGGTGTCGTGGACACCCACCCACACCGCGTTGGCGACACCCTTGTCCGGGTCCTGGTCGTACACCAGCCGGAAGATGATCCCGGCCGCCAGCATCGAGATCGCCATCGGCATGAAGACGACCAGCTTGAACGCCGTTCCCCAGCGCACCCGTTCGGTCAGCACCGCGAAGACCAGGCCGAGCGCGGTGGAGACCGTGGGCGCGAACACCACCCAGATGACGTTGTTCTTCAGCGCCGTACGGATGCCGTCGTCGGTGAACAGCGCCTTGTAGTTGTCGACGCCGGAGAAGCCGTCGCCCGAGGCGTTGTAGAAGCTGCGGACGACGGAGTACCCGATCGGGTAGACAACGAGCGCGCCGAGCAGCACCAGGGCGGGCAGCAGGAACAGGGCTGCCACGGTCCTGCGGGTACCGGTCACGCTCTTGCGGCTCTTCGGTGCGGCGGGGCCCGGTGGAGCCCCGGCCGCCGCTGCCGACGCCATCGCCGGGTCAGCTCCCGTTCCCGTAGGCCGCCGCCGCGTCCTTCTCCAGCTTCGCCTGGGCGCCCGCGATGTCCGTCGGGTTCTTCAGGAAGTCCTGCAGGTCCTTCCACTCGCCCTTGCCGGGGGTGCCACCGAAGGCCTGCGGGGCCTGGTCGGACATGTCGAAGCGGAAATCGTCACCGGACGCGATCAACGCCTTGGCGATCTTCCGCTGCACCGCGTTCGGGTAGGCCGACTCCGGCACGTTCTTGTTCGGCGACAGGTAGCCGCCGAGCCTGGCCTGGATCGTTGCCGCGTCCGGGGAGGCCAGGAAGGTGGCCAGCGCCTGCGCCGCCTTGGAGTCCTTCAGGATCACCGCCGCGTCGCCGCCGGAGACCACCGGCGCGGACGAGCCCACCGCCGGGAAGGGGAAGACCTTCGCGTCCGTGCCCACCTTCGCCTTGGTCTCGCCGATGTTGACCTGCGCGAAGTCACCTTCGTAGACCATCGCGGCCTTCGGCTGGTCGCCGCCGGTGAAGGTCTGCGTGACCGAGGCCGGGAACTCGGTCTGCAGCGCGCCGCTCGCACCGCCCGCCACGAAGTCCTTCTTGCCCCAGATCTGGGCGAGAGTGGTCAGGGCCTGCTTCACCGAGGGATCGGTCCACTTGATCTTGTGCTGGGCCAGTTGGTCGTACTTCTCCGGCCCGGCCTGGGACAGATAGACGTTCTCGAACCAGTCCGTCAGCGTCCAGCCGTCGGCGCCGCCGACCGAGAACGGGGTGACACCGGAGTCGTACACCGCCTGCGCGGCGGTGAGCAGCTCCTGCCAGGTCTTCGGCTCCTTGGCGCCCGCGTTCTCGAAGGCCTCGGTGTTGTACCAGATCAGCGACTTGTTGGCCGCCTTGTAGTAAACGCCGTACTGCTTGCCGTCGACCTTGCCGATGTCCTGCCAGCCTTGCGAGTAGTTCTTCTGCAACTCCTTGAGCGCGTCCGCGCCCAGGGGCTTGGCCCACTTCCTGTCCACGGCCTGCTTGATCGCGCCCGGCTGGGGGAGCAGCGCCACGTCCGGCGGCTGACCGCCCGCGATCTTCGAGCCGAGGAAGTTGATGATCGGGTCCTGGGCGGGCACGAACGTCACCTTCGCGCCGGTGCGCTTCTCGAACTCCGCCAGGACCTTCTTGAAGTTCGCCTGCTCGGTGCCGGTCCAGACGGCGGCGACCTCCAGGCTCGCGCCGTTCAGCTTCGGCAGGGTGAGGGTCGAGCCGGTGGCTGCGCTGCTCTCGTCCCCGTTGTCCTTCTTGTCGTTGTCGCCGCCGGAGCATGCGGTGAGCGCGAGCGCTCCCGTGAGCAGTGCGGCGAGCGTGGTGACGGCCCTGTGTGTCCGGATGGTGCTGCTGCTGTGCATCACTTCCCCGTTCGTCGTTCTCCGTTGAACGTCGTTCGAACGTTGTTGAACATCAGAACTCTGTCCCGTGCGGTCCGGTGTACGCCGCGCCGCTCGACGCGGGCAAGAGCGCCTGCGGTGTCGACCCGCCCATCGTGACCGGCTCGTGACCGGGGGTGTATGCGTCTCTGTTTCGATACGGCGCAGAGGTCTCGAGCCAGGGGGCGTCTGACGATTGCCGTCTGCCGAATGTCAGACAGGTCCTAAAGGAGGGAGGGGACCTCCGCCGCCGAGACCTGCCGGGCCGCGCGCTCCACCGCGCTCGCCAGCAGGGCCAGGTCGGTGGGGCCGTTGCCCAGCTCCCGCACGGGCCGGCGGGCCGGCGGGTCGCCCATGCGCTGCCACTCCAGCGGGACGACCGTGGGCCGCTGGGTCGCGGTACGCGGGATCCGGCCCGTCACCCGGCCACCCTGGAACTCGGTGACCCGCCCGTCCGCGCACGCCAGCCGCCCACGCCCCGGCGCCGGCTCGTCCGGACCCGGCTCGGGGACGTCCAGCGTCACCCGCAAGCCGGCCCGGCGCGCCGGTTCCGTCTCCGCCGTACGGCCGTCGGCGCCGGCCGCCGCCACCAGGTGCACACCGAGCCGCTCACCCTCCCGGGCGACCGCCTCCAGCGCCCGCATCACCGACCCGGCGGCGGGCCGGCCCGGCGAGCCGAGCGGCGGGGAGACCAGCGCGTCCAGGTCGTCGACGACCACCACGAGCCGGGGCAGCGGCGGTGCGGCCTCGGCGCGCTGCCGTGCCGCCATGCCTGGGCGCAGCCGCAGGGTGGAGCTGGGCGGCGTGTCTATGTCACCGCCGGCGGGCGTGCGCTGGGCGACGATACGGCCCGACACCTCGCGCCCCCTGTGCCACTCGGCGAAGTCCGTCCGGCCCAGCAGCTCGGCCCGCCGCTTCAGCTCGGCACTCAGCGACTGCGCGAACTCCCGCATCCGCACCGGGTCGTTGGCGGCGAGGTGCGTGGTGACATGCGGTATGTCGGTACAGACCCGCAGGCCTTCGTCGCGTCCGCCCGTGCCGACGCCGTCGCGGCCGTCGATCAGCACCACGCCCAGCCGGTCCGGGCGCTCGGCGGCGGCCAGCGAGGCGACCACGGCCCGCAGCAGCTCGGTACGGCCGCTGCCGACCGGGCCCTCGATCAGCAGATGCGGCCCGTCGGCCACCAGATCGGCGGAGACCGGCCCGCGCGGCCCGGCCCCCAGCACCGCCCGCGCCCGGCCGCCCAGCGAATCCGTGTCATCGGCCGCGTCGGCCCAGCGCGCCATCAGCGACGCCGGAGTGGCCCGGGCCAGCCCCAACTCGTCCAGCAGCCGCGCCGACCGCGGCAACGGCGTGGCCACGCGCGCGTGCCGCTCGCCGACGGGGCCGTCCGGACGCAGCGGCGCCAGTGCCCGTGCGAACCGCTCCGCCCAGGCGGCGGAGACGGCGTCCACGGCGGCGACCGTGCCCGGGCCGACGGGCCCGCCCGGCGCGACCCGCATCAGGTGCAGCGCGGTGGCGACGTCCCCGCTGAGCAGCGCGACGGCACCGCAGTGCCGGAACGTCGGCGTCACCGCGCACGCGGCCTCGTACGTCTGCGCCACGGGGAACGCGGGCGAGGCCGGCTCGGTCTCGGCGAGACACACCACATGGATCCCGGCCCGCGGTCCGGCCACCGCCAGCCGCGCGACGGCCTCCCGCAGTGCGGCCCCGCCGGGATCCCCGTCCACGACGACGACGGTGTACGGCCCCGAGAACCCACCGCCGGCCCCGACCCCGGCATCTTCCCTGGCCCACGAGGGGCGGCGGTCGGAGCCGGCGGCCCGGTGGGGCGCGGGTACGGCGGCACCGTGGGCGTCGGCCCCGCGGACGGCCGACCCGGCGGGACCGGTCAGGGACCCCGCGGAGCGGGAAGCGGAGGCACGCGTCCCGGAGTCGGGGTCGCCTGCGGTCCGGGGACGGTAGCCGCGCTCGACCGCTCCGGGTGCCCCGGCGGATGTGCCCGGGGCGGCTGCGCCGGGCGCGCCGGGGAGCGGGCCCTGGGCGGCGCCGCCGGGCGTGCCGGGGAGGGCAGCCGTGCGATCCGGGGCGCCAGGCGTGCCGGGACGCGCGGTGTGCCCGGGGGCTGTGCGATCCGGGGTGGCGGGAGGCGCGGTGTGCCCGGGGCCGGCGGTCGCCGTCGGCGGGGCCGGGACACGGGACGGGGCGGGATGCGCCGCGCTTCGGCCCGTCGCCGCGTGGTCCTCCACCCGCCGCAGCAGTTCCTCCGTGCGGGCCGCCGCCTGTTCGCGGTCGTAGGCGAGCAGCAGACGGCAGTCCTGGCCGTGGCCGGGCCGGACATGCGGGAGCCAGCCCAGCCAGGACCATTCGGCCGTGCGCTCTTCGACCGGCCGCGCGCGGTCCGCGCTGATCAGGACGATCTCCAGCAGGTCGGGGGAGTGCAGCGCGGCGAGCTGGGCCAGCACCGCGCGGGCCAGCCCGGACAGCCGGGGGCGCGGGCCGGCCAGGCCCAGTGCGCCCACCTCGCGCAGCGCCGCCGTCACCGGTACGGCGGGCAGCAGACCCGAGCCGTCCGGCGCGCTCCGGTCGGCCGTGCCGAGCCGTACCGTCAGCATCTCCGGGTGGCCGGTCCCCCGCTCCCACAGCCGGGGACCGGGACCCAGCGCCGTCAGCAGCAGTGCGGCCGGATCCGGCCAGGTCTCGGGCTGCTGCGGGGAACCGGGCGCCGGTACCTCGGCCGCGTGGGCCGCCGTACCGTCGTACGTCCCCCGGCCGGCCGGCTGCTCCGCGCGTCCGCCCGCCAGCCGACGGGCCCACGCGCCGAGCCCGCGCCGCCGCGCGCCCTGCGGGGCGTCGGTACCGCTGAGGGGGGTGCCTTTACGGCCGCCCGCGCGAGCGTCCTCCCCGCGGTACGTGCCGCCGTCCACCTGACCGCGTGCCGCCCCACCGGCGTCCGGGTCTGCGGACATCCCGGCCGCCCCACCGACGCCGAACCGCCCGGCATGCGTCTCGCCACCGGAACCCGCGCCGCTTCCCGCCCGCCCCCCGCCGCGGTCCTCGGACACCGCACCGCCCGCCGCGGAGCCGCCACTCCAGCGGCCGGAGGCCATACGGGTGGTCTCCTGCGGGCCCTCGTTACGGCCCTCGGGTGCCGCGCTGGAGCCCCTGGGGCCCCCGCTCAAGTTCTGGGAGGCCGTACCGCCCACTCCCCGGCCCCCGCTCCAGGACTCGGACGTCGGTCCTGTCGCCTCGGGCCCCCCGCCGCGGTTCTCGGGTGCCGCGCCGGTCGTCCCGGAGGCCCCGCTCCAGCGACCGGAGCCCGTACGGGTCCCCTGCGGGCCCCCGCTCCACCCTTCGGGCGCCGCGCCGGCGCCCCCGGGGCCGCCGCTCCAGGTCTCGGAGGCCGTACCGCTCGCCCCCCGCCCCCCGCCGCGGTTCTCGATGCTCGGTGCCGCGGGCTGGCCCGGGACCACCGGGGGCTCGCCGGGCCGGTGCTCCTGAGCGTCCGTGCCGCCGCCGGAGGCGTCCCAGCCGGCGGCGTCGTAGGCGTGATGTGCCGAGCCGGCGGAACCAGCGGCGCCGACGGCCGACCCGGGCACCACGCGCGCGTGTCCGGCGGCGCCGGAACCGGCACCGGGTACGGCAGGCCCCCCGGCCGCGGCCCCGGACGCCGCGCCCGCCGACGTGGACCGCCCCCCGCCGGCCCCACCCGCACGCGCCGACGGCACTTCCGCCCCACCGGGGCCACCCGCACCCGTCGACGATTCCCGCACGGACGGCGCGGGTGGGAACACGGACCCGGGCGCGCCCGCGCCGGGATCCACACCCGCGTCCCCGCCCGAGAGGGCGACCCGCACGCACCCCTCCCCGTCCGCCACCGCCCGGACCCGCGCCCCCGGACCCCCGGACGGAGTCACCCGCAGCGCGGACTCCCCGATCCTCAGCAGCGCCCCCGCAGGGAACCGCACCGGCCGCTCGCTCACGCGCGTGCCGTCGAGGGCCGTCCCGTTCGTGGAGTTCAGGTCGGCCACCGAGACGCGACCGTCGGCGCCGACCGTGACCGCGCAGTGCAGCCGGGAGACGTCGGGGTCGTCCAGCGGCACGTCGGCCTCGGCGGAACGGCCCACGGTGATGCGGCCGCCGTGCAGCAGATGGACCCCGCCCGCGTCCGGGCCCGCGACCACGTGCAGCTGGGTAGGCGCGTCGTCCAGCTCGGGGTGCGGCTCGGGGGCCGCGGGACCGCCGAGGGACAGCACGGCACCGTCGACCAGCGGAGGCTCACCGAGGACGCAGCGGCGGGGGTCCAGGCGGTCGGTACCGGCGTACAGGACCACGGCGGAACCGCCGGCGTCGCGGCCGGTGCCGCCCTCGCCGGTGACAGCACCGGCCAGTGCCGACGCGACCGCGGCCAGGTCCGTGCCCGTGGGCGCGGTGACCAGCACGTCGCGGCTCGCGGCGCGGCCCCGCTGCGGGGACGGGCCGAGCGGGTCTACGACGGTCAGCCGGATCTGCATCGGCGTCAGCGGTCCCTTCTGCGCGGGTCTGCGCGGGCGCGGACTTCCCCCCACCCCACACGAGCACGTCGGCCAGTACTGGGAGGCATCCTCGCACCTGCCACCGACACGGCGCCCCGCACCCGGTGACAAGTGATCTTGATTGGTCGGCTCTGCCCCCAAAAGTGCCTGACCAGTGGCACGCCCGTGATCAGTTGAGATCGGTCACGTCCGGCCCCCGGCAACCACGAGACCGGACGGAGCGTCTTTCCTTCGAACATGCTCGGTAACGCGTACGTAGTGCCCTGAAGCACGGCACTACAGTGGTTCGGGACACCGGAATGCAGGCAAGCAAGCATCAGCAAGCAGCAGGGAGCGCGTGACGTGCGGCCAGTCGGCAGCAAGTACCTGCTTGAGGAGCCGCTCGGACGCGGCGCCACAGGCACCGTCTGGCGTGCCCGCCAGCGCGAGACCGCGGGCGCCGAGGCGGCCGTGCCCGGCCAGCCCGGGGAGACGGTCGCGATCAAGGTCCTCAAGGAGGAGCTGGCGAGCGACCCGGACATCGTGATGCGCTTCCTGCGCGAGCGCTCCGTCCTGCTGCGCCTCACCCACCCGAACATCGTCCGGGTCCGCGACCTGGTCGTAGAGGGCGATCTGCTGGCGCTGGTCATGGACCTCGTCGACGGCCCCGACCTGCACCGCTACCTGCGCGAGAACGGCCCCTTCTCGCCGGTCGCGGCCGCGCTGATGACGGCCCAGATCGCCGACGCGCTCGCCGCGAGCCACGCCGACGGCGTGGTCCACCGCGACCTGAAGCCCGCCAACGTCCTGCTCCAGCAGTACGAGGGCCAGATGCACCCGATGCTGACCGACTTCGGCATCGCCCGCCTCGCCGACTCCCCCGGCCTGACCCGCACCCACGAGTTCGTCGGCACGCCCGCGTACGTGGCGCCCGAGTCCGCCGAGGGCCGCCCGCAGACCTCCGCGGTCGACATCTACGGCGCCGGCATCCTGCTGTACGAGCTGGTCACCGGCCGCCCGCCGTTCTCCGGCGGCACCGCCCTGGAGGTCCTGCACCAGCACCTGAGCGCCGAGCCGCGCCGCCCCTCCACCGTCCCGGACCCGCTGTGGACGGTGATAGAGCGCTGCCTGCGCAAGAACCCCGACGAGCGGCCGAGCGCCGAGAACCTCGCGCGCGGGCTGCGGGTCGTCGCCGAGGGCATCGGCGTGCACGCGAACGCCGCCCAGATCGCCGCCGCCGAGGGCGTCGGCGCCCTGCTCGCCCCCGACCCGGCGCCGACCGCCGTCCCCGGGGTGCCCGGTGCCGCCGACCCCACCCAGGTGCTGCCGACGAACGCGCCGCCGGGGACGTACGACCCGAACGCCGCGACCAGCGTCCTGCCGCACACCGGCGGCCCGGCCGGTGCCGCCGACCCCACCGCCGTGCTGCCGAACACCGGCGCGGCGGACCCGACGGCCGTCCTGCCACCGGTGCCCCAGGGTCAGCAGGGGCAGCAGCCCGATCAGCCGCACCCCTGGCAGACCCAGCTGCGCGCCGCCCGTGACCGCAACGAGCAGACGCAGATCCAGTACCTCGACCCGGACGAGGACCCGCTGCGCCGCCGCCCCCAGCGGCAGGTCGCCCGGCCCCAGCAGCAGCCGCGCCAGACCCCGCAGGCCCGCCCGCAGCAGCCGCAGCCGCGCGGCCGGCAGCAGGCGCCGACCGGGTACGGCCACCCGCAGCAGCAGCCCCAGCAGTACGCCCCGCCGCAGCCCCAGCAGTACGCCCGGCCGCAGCAGCCGCAGCGGTACGCGCCGCCCGCCCCGGAGCCGCAGCGGCCCGCGCGCGAGCCCCGGGCGCCCCGGCAGCGCAGTGCCAACCCGACGAAGATCCCCGGGCTGGGCTGCCTCAAGGGGTGCCTGTTCACGATCGTCATCCTGGTCGTCGCGAGCTGGCTGATCTGGGAGCTGACGCCGTTGCAGGACTGGATCGGCACCGGCAAGGGCTACTGGGACCAGATGAGCGACTGGGCCGGCAAGGTGGGCGACTGGATCAAGGACCTGGGCGGCTCCTCCGGCAGCGGAAACTGAGCGGGCGAAGCAGCCGAAACCGATCGCAGGGTTGGGGATTTGTCGACATCTGGCGGGTGATTTCCGTCTCCGCGGTGAAGGTTGGCTCGTCGGACGCGTAGTTTTAACGACAACACGCGTCTGTAGGAGCAGTCTTGGCACGGAAGATCGGCAGCCGGTACACCGCGCACCAGATCCTGGGGCGGGGCAGCGCCGGCACGGTGTGGCTGGGCGAGGGACCGGAGGGCCCCGTCGCCGTCAAGCTGCTGCGTGAGGACCTCGCCTCCGACCAGGAGCTCGTCGGACGCTTCGTCCAGGAGCGCACGGCGCTGCTCGGCCTGGAGCATCCGCACATCGTCTCCGTACGCGACCTGGTGGTCGACGGAAACGACCTGGCCCTGGTCATGGACCTGGTCCGGGGCACCGACCTGCGCACCCGCCTGGAACGTGAGCGGCGGCTCGCCCCCGAGGCGGCCGTGGCGATCGTCGCCGACGTCGCCGACGCGCTGGCGGCGGCCCACGCGGCCGGCGTCGTCCACCGGGACGTCAAGCCCGAGAACGTCCTGCTGGACATGCAGGGCCCGCTCGGCCCCGGCGGAGCGCACCCGGCGCTGCTCACCGACTTCGGCGTCGCCAAGCTGATCGACTCGCCGAAGCGGACCCGGGCCACGAAGATCATCGGCACGCCGGACTACCTGGCCCCGGAGATCGTCGAGGGCCTGCCCCCGCGCGCCGCCGTGGACATCTACGCGCTGGCGACGGTCCTGTACGAGCTGCTGGCCGGCTTCACCCCCTTCGGCGGCGGACACCCGGGTGCGGTCCTGCGCCGTCATGTCACCGAGACCGTCGTACCGCTGCCCGGCATCCCCGAGGAGCTGTGGCAACTGCTCGTGCAGTGCCTGGCCAAGGCGCCCGCCTCCCGGTTGCGCGCCTCGGAGCTGGCGGCGCGGCTGCGCGAGCAGTTGCCGACGCTGGCCGGGATGCCGCCGCTGGACGTGGACGAGCCGGACGTCGCCGAGGAGGGCGCGGACGAGCCGGCGCCGTCGGCCCCGACCGGCGGGGAGCCGGTACGACGGCGGGGTGCGGTCTCCCTGGTCCCCGGGGCCAAGCCGGACTCCAACCGGGACACGCACACCTCGATGCGGGTGCCGGGGCCGGACGAGCTGGCGGGCGGCGCCCACGGGACGGCGCGCGTGCCGCGGGCGCCCGGTGCGCCGAGGCCGGGCTCGGCCCGGCACCGGGCGACTGTGCGGCGGCGCCGGATCACGCTGGGCGTGGCAGGCGTGGTCGTCGCGGCGGTGATCGGTGTCGGCGCGTGGTGGGCCTCTTCCGGCGGTGACGACCAGCCGGCCCAGGACACCCACAGCACGTCGGCGCCCTGAGCGGAGGGCGGGGCCGAGGCGGGGCCGGGCGCACCCTGCCCTGCCCACCCTGCGGAGCCGTTACGCTGGAGGCGTGGCAGTCGTCGATGTATCCGAAGAGCTGAAGTCCCTCTCCTCGACCATGGAGTCGATCGAGGCCGTCCTGGACCTCGACAAGCTGAGGGCAGACATCGCCGTGCTCGAGGAGCAGGCGGCCGCGCCGTCCCTGTGGGACAACCCGGACGAGGCGCAGAAGATCACCAGCAAGCTCTCCCACCTCCAGGCCGAGGTCAGGAAGGCGGAGGCGCTGCGAGGCCGGATCGACGATCTCGCCGTCCTCTTCGAGATGGCCGAGGAGGAGAACGACCCGGACACCCGCGCCGAGGCCGAGTCCGAGCTGGTCTCCGTGCGGAAGGCGCTGGACGAGATGGAGGTCCGGACGCTGCTCAGCGGTGAGTACGACGCCCGTGAGGCGCTCGTCAACATCCGCGCCGAGGCCGGTGGCGTGGACGCCGCCGACTTCGCCGAGAAGCTCCAGCGCATGTACCTGCGCTGGGCCGAGCAGCACGGCTACAAGACCGAGGTCTACGAGACGTCGTACGCGGAAGAGGCCGGCATCAAGTCGACCACCTTCGCCGTGCAGGTGCCGTACGCCTACGGCACCCTCTCCGTGGAGCAGGGCACGCACCGGCTCGTCCGGATCTCGCCCTACGACAACCAGGGGCGCCGCCAGACCTCCTTCGCGGGTGTGGAGGTGCTTCCCGTCGTCGAGCAGTCCGACCACGTCGAGATCGACGAGTCCGACCTGCGTATCGACGTCTACCGGTCCTCCGGGCCGGGTGGCCAGGGCGTCAACACGACCGACTCCGCGGTCCGCATCACCCACCTCCCCACCGGCATCGTGGTCTCCTGCCAGAACGAGCGGTCGCAGATCCAGAACAAGGCCACCGCGATGAACGTCCTGCAGGCCAAGTTGCTGGAGCGGCGCCGGCAGGAGGAGCAGGCCAAGATGGACGCCCTCAAGGGCGACGGCGGCAACTCCTGGGGCAACCAGATGCGTTCGTACGTGCTGCACCCGTACCAGATGGTCAAGGACCTGCGCACCGAGCACGAGGTGGGCAACCCCGAGGCCGTGTTCAACGGTGAGATCGACGGGTTCCTCGAGGCCGGTATTCGCTGGCGCAAGCAGCAGGAGAAGTAACTTTGTCGACATGACAACTGCCGCCCTGGAGGCGGCAGTTGCCGTATGTCTGGGTTTTACATCACAGTCACAGGCTTCAACTCCCCATAAACACCGCCTCACCGGACATTGCGCCCGCAATGGCCTTGACGTTGCTTTGAAAAATCGGAAGGGTGAGGCGCGGCATGCGTACTCAAGGGGCGCATGTGAACCGGGGGATCGAGTTGACGCGGATTTCGTCACCCAGCTGCCTCCGTCGATCACGGCAAGCCCCGCGCGCCGCCTCATTGACGAACAGCTACTGGGGGTAGCAACCATATGACGAAGAAGACGCGGATCCGGGTCGCGCGGATAGCCGCCGGCGCCGTGATCGCGGCCGGTGCGTCGCTGACCGCCGCTGGTGCGGCCTCTGCCCTGGACCTTGATGTCCAGGCGGGTCCGATCAGCATCGGCGTGACCACGGACGGTGGCGACACCGAGGGTACGACCGAAGGCACGACCGAGGGCGCGACCGAGGGTGCCACCCTGGGCGTGACCGAGGGTGCCACTCTGGGCGCCACCGAGGGTTCGACCCAGGGTGCCACGGAGGGGGCCGTCCAGGGCTCCACCGAGGGCTCCATCCAGGGCAGCACCGAGGGCTCGACCGAGGGCACCACGGAGGGGGCGATCCAGGGCTCCACCGAAGGCACCACGGAGGGGGCCATCCAGGGCTCCACCGAGGGTTCGACCCAGGGTGCCACCGAGGGCTCGACCCAGGGCAGCACCGAGGGTTCGACCCAGGGCAGCACCGAGGGCGGCAACGGTGGCTCCGGCAACGGTGGCTCCGGTAACGGTGGGTCCGGTAACGGCGGCAACTCGGGCGGCAACGGCGGCAACTCGGGTGGCAATGGCGGCAACTCGGGCGGCTCCAGCACGTCCGGTGGCACTTCCGGTGGTTCCAGCGACGGTGGCTCCACCAGCACCGGGGGCAACAACACCACCCCCGACGGTGGCAACAACAACTCCTCCCAGCAGGAGGGCTCCTCGGCCCTCACCGACACCGGTTCCGACACCACGGCCCAGGGCGGCGACAAGCAGCTCGCCGAGACCGGTGCCGGTCAGACCGCGTTCCTGCTCATCGGTGCCGCGACGATGATCGCCGGCGGTATCGGCTTCCGCATTCTGCCGCGTCTGGCCGGCGGCCGGGGCGGCGCGGCCGCCTGACCGTAGCCGTACGGTCACGCGCTGCGCGCACGCCGTGCGCACAAGGGCCCGGAGCTCGGCGCTCCGGGCCCTTCGCCGCTTCCGGGCTCGCTGCCTGCCTACGCGGTCTGGTGCGCCAGCAGCGCCACCGCTGCGATCAGCACCGCCAGCAGCGCGATCAGCGCCATCGGGTTCAGGCCCCCGAGGAAGCCCTCCTGCTGCAGCCGCTCGCGGTTGGCACGGCACACCGGGCACCGGCCCTCGCTCACGGGCGCCGCGCAGTTCGCGCACACCAACCGGTCGTACGTCATGCGCTCGCCCTCCTTGCACCGGCCATCACACATACAACGCGCACGGGAACCGGAACGTTCCCCCCTCCACTGTGCCAGGTTCCCGCGGAGCGTGCGCGGGGCCCCGGAATCACGGGGTGAGAACAGAGGCCGGTACAAAAACGTACAAGTCTTGCCCAACCTCCACCTGCGACTGCACTTGCGCACCCGGTTCGCGTATGGTCACGCTCATCTACCCCCGGCGACTCGTGGTGCATCCGTGATCCGATTCGACAACGTCTCCAAGGTCTATCCCAAGCAGACCCGCCCAGCCCTGAGGGATGTCTCCCTGGAGGTGGAAAAGGGCGAGTTCGTCTTCCTCGTCGGGTCCTCCGGCTCCGGAAAGTCCACCTTCCTGCGGCTCGTCCTCCGCGAGGAGCGGTGCAGCCACGGCCAGGTGCACGTGCTGGGCAAGGACCTCGCGCGCCTCTCCAACTGGAAGGTGCCGCAGATGCGCCGCCAGCTGGGGACGGTCTTCCAGGACTTCCGGCTCCTGCCGAACAAGACGGTCGCGGAGAACGTGGCCTTCGCACAGGAGGTCATCGGAAAGTCCCGGGGCGAGATCCGCAAGTCCGTGCCGCAGGTGCTCGACCTCGTCGGGCTCGGCGGCAAGGAGGACCGCATGCCGGGCGAGTTGTCCGGTGGTGAGCAGCAGCGCGTGGCCATCGCGCGGGCCTTCGTCAACCGGCCCAAGCTGCTGATCGCCGACGAGCCCACCGGCAACCTCGACCCGCAGACCTCCGTCGGCATCATGAAGCTGCTCGACCGCATCAACCGGACGGGCACCACCGTCATCATGGCGACGCACGACCAGAACATCGTGGACCAGATGCGCAAGCGCGTCATCGAGCTGGAGAAGGGCCGCCTCGTCCGCGACCAGGCCCGCGGCGTCTACGGCTACCAGCACTGAAGCAAGTTCACGACGGAAAGGCTTGACCAGACGCCATGCGCGCCCAGTTCGTCCTGTCGGAGATCGGTGTCGGTCTCCGCCGCAATCTGACGATGACCTTCGCCGTCATCGTCTCCGTAGCCCTGTCGCTGGCGCTCTTCGGCGGCTCCCTGCTGATGAGCGACCAGGTCAGCACCATGAAGGGCTACTGGTACGACAAGGTCAACGTCTCGATCTTCCTGTGCAACAAGCACGATGCCGATTCGGACGTCAACTGCGCCAAGGGCGCGGTCACCGAGGACCAGAAGAAGCAGATCCTCGCCGACCTGAAGAAGATGCCGGTCGTCGACCAGGTCAACTACGAGTCCCAGGACCAGGCGTACAAGCACTACAAGGAGCAGTTCGGCAACTCCCCGCTGGCCGGCTCCCTGACGCCGGACCAGATGCAGGAGTCGTACCGGATCAAGCTCAAGGACCCGCAGAAGTACCAGGTGATCGCGTCCGCGTTCAACGGGCGTGACGGGGTGCAGTCGGTGCAGGACCAGAAGGGCATCCTGGACAACCTCTTCCAGTTGCTCGGCCTGATGAACCGGGCGGCGCTCGGCGTGATGGCGCTGATGCTGCTCGTCGCGCTGCTGCTGATCGTCAACACCGTGCGCGTCTCGGCGTTCAGCCGTCGGCGGGAGACCGGGATCATGCGCCTGGTCGGCGCCTCGGGCTTCTACATCCAGGCGCCGTTCATCGCCGAGGCGGCCGTCGCCGGTCTCATCGGCGGCAGCCTCGCCTGCGTGTTCCTCGTGATCGGCCGGTACTTCACGATCGACCACGGCATGGCCCTGTCCGACAAGCTCACGCTGATCAACTTCGTCGGCTGGGACGCGGTGTTGACCAAACTGCCGCTGATCCTCGCCACGAGCGTGCTGATGCCTTCACTGGCGGCGTTCTTCGCGCTGCGCAAGTACCTGAAGGTGTGACGCATGCCAAGGGGGCCGTACGAGCAACCGGCCGTACGGCCCTTCGCGTTGTCCTAGACTCACCGCCATGTCAGGCCGTGACCTGTTCTGTCAGCCCCGTCGCCTCCGCCGCGGGGCCGCCCTGACCTTGGTCTTCGCCGGCGTGCTGGTCGCCGGTGCCGCCACCGGATCCTTCCCGCAGCCCGAACACCCCGCGCGCAAGGCCGCCTCGGGGCCGGTGGGCCTGGCCGGACGGCACGAGGCCGTGCGGCGGGCCGCCGCCGAGGCGATGGCCGACGGCAAGTCCCCGACGGAGGCCGCGGAGCGGGCCGTCAGCCGCAGCGGGGACCGGTGGGGCGCCGTCTACTCCGAGGGCGAGTACGAGGAGTTCCAGGAGGCCCTCGACGGCCGGTACACCGGCGTCGGCCTGTGGGCGCGGCGCGAGCGGGACGGCCGGATCGAGGTGACCAAGGTGCAGCCCGGCTCGCCCGCGGCCGCCGCCGGGATCCGCAGGGGCGACCGGCTGCGCAGCGTCGACGGCAGCAAGGTCGACGGGCGGCCGGTCACCGAGGTGGTCTCCTTACTGCGCGGCGATGCCGAGGACGCCCCGGCCGGTACGACGGTCACCCTCGGTCTGCAGCGCGGCACGCGCGCGTGGACCGAGAAGCTGCACCGCGCCCGGCTGTCCACCGACTCCGTGACCGTCCGCAGGCTGCCCGGCGGGGTCACCGTCATCAAGATCGCCGCGTTCACCAAGGGCTCCGCCGACGCCGTCCGCGCGGCCCTGCGCGAGGCCCCGGCCGACGCCGGGATCGTCCTCGACCTGCGGGGCAACTCCGGCGGCCTGGTCACCGAGGCCGTGGACACCGCCTCCGCCTTCCTCGACGGCGGCCTGGTCGCGACCTACGACGTCGAGGGAGCCCAGCGCGCCCTGCACGCCGACCCCGGCGGCGACACCGACCGGCCCCTGGTCACCCTCGTCGACGGCGGCACGATGAGCGCGGCCGAACTGCTCACCGGCGCCCTGCAGGACCGGGGCCGCGCGGTGGTGATCGGCTCCCGCACCTTCGGCAAGGGCTCCATCCAGATGCCGACGAAGCTCCCCGACGGCTCGGTGGCCGAGCTGACCGTCGGCCATTACCGCACCCCGTCCGGACACACGGTCGACGGCCGGGGCGTCACCCCCGACCTGGAGGCGGGCGCGGGGGCCCTGCAACGGGCCGAGACGGTCCTCACCGGCCTCGGCGACCCGTCGTAGATCCCGATAATGCGCTTCCCCCGCACCCCCTCCATGGTGCGAAAATGGTCGGCACTATGAGCAAGGGAATGTACGTACCCAAGGAGTCCCAGCCCAAGCAGGGCGGAGGGGCCGCGAAGGCGGCCAAGGACGGCAAGCGCAAGATCGTCGCGCAGAACAAGAAGGCACGGCACGACTACGCGATCATCGACACCTACGAGGCCGGGCTCGTGCTCACCGGCACCGAGGTGAAGTCGCTGCGTCAGGGGCGCGCCTCGCTGACCGACGGCTTCGTCCAGATCGACGGGAACGAGGCGTGGCTGCACAACGCCCACATCCCCGAGTACAGCCAGGGCACCTGGACCAACCACTCCGTGCGCCGCAAGCGCAAGCTGCTCCTGCACCGCGAGGAGATCGACAAGCTGGAGTCCAAGTCCCAGGAGACGGGTCACACGATCGTGCCCCTGGCCCTGTACTTCAAGGACGGGCGCGCCAAGGCCGAGATCGCCCTCGCCCGGGGCAAGAAGGAGTACGACAAGCGGCAGACCCTGCGGGAGAAGCAGGACCGGCGGGAGTCGGACCGCGCCATCGCGGCGGCGAAGCGCAAGCAGCGGGGCGTCTGACCGGGCCGCCGGGAATAGGCTGGCACCGGCGCGTGTTGGTCACGTACGATGGCAGTGCACTCCGCAGCGGGTGCGCGCCCCCTCCACGGAGGGGTTTGAAAAATCAACATGGGGATGATCGGTTTCGACAGCGGCTGTCGAAGCAGGGGAAGCGTGTCGAGGAAGCGGCCATGATCTCGTAAACCACAGGCCGAAAAAAATAATCGCCAACACCAAGCGCGATTCCTTCGCCCTCGCTGCCTAAGTAGCGACTTGCGAAGTGTCAGCCCGGGACTGTTCCCGACCCGGATCCTGGCATCAGCTAGGGAACTAAACCTTGATCCCGGTCACGGGGTGAAGAGGGAAACCAAACAGTGACTGGGCCCGTCGGCGACTTGTTCGCGTGATCGCCGGGGCCGAGAAAAGCACAGCGGACTGCACACGGAGAAGCCCTGATTCCGCACCGTTGGACGCGGGTTCGATTCCCGCCATCTCCACGACACCCCTCCGGGGGTACCCCATGTGGGCAAAGGCCCCGTCGCTCGAAGCGGCGGGGCCTTTGCCATGGGGTGTGGACCCTGTTCCGCGGGCGGGTGTACGGCAGCGTTCGCCCTAGGGGGCCGCGGTGCCGTCGGCTGCGCGGCACCCGTCGGCGCGGGTGAGGCAGGCCAGGCCCAGGGCGAGCGTCGCGGCTCCCGTCGAGACGGCGAAGGCGGAGGCCGGCGAGAGATGCTCGACCGCCCAGCCGCCGGTCGCGGAACCGGCGGCGATCCCGGCGAGCAGGGCGGTCACCACCAGGCTCATGCCCTCGTTGAGCCGGTCGGCCGGCGTGCGCCGCTGCACCAGGGTCATCGCCGTCACCATGGTCGGCGCGGTCGCCATGCCCGCCACCAGCAGCGTCCCCGCCAGCACCGGAAGGGAACCGGTGAGCGTGGCGGACAGCCAGGGCAGGGTCATCAGCGCGGCCATCGCCGCCAGGCACCGGGTCAGACCGAGGCCGGCCGGCTTCAGCGCCCCGTACACCAGCCCCGCCGCGCACGAGCCCGCCGCCTGGAGCGCGAGCACGACACCGGCCGCCGCCCGATGCCCCTGCGCGTCGGCGTACGCGATCGTGACGACCTCCATCGAGCCGAACACCGCGCCGGTGGCCGTGAAGCAGGCCAGCAGCGGCGGGATGCCGGGGCTGCGCAGCGGCGACGGCGCCTTCGAACGGGCCCGGGCCGGCGGCTCGGTCGCCCGCTGCGCGGTGAACAGCAGCATGCCCGACAGCAGCAGCGCCGCCCCGGCGAGGGTGCCCGCCTCCGGGAAGAACGTGCCGGTCAGGAAGGACGCGAGCACCGGCCCGAGCATGAAGCACAGCTCGTCGGCGGCCTGCTCGAAGGAGTTCGCGGCGTGCAGCGCGCCCGGGTCGTCGCGCAGCAGGTGGGCCCAGCGGGCACGGGACAGACCGCCGATGTTGGGGGTCGTCGCGGTGGCCGCGTAGGCGGCGAACAGGGTCCAGCCGGGGGCGTCGTAGCGAACGCACAGGAGCAGGGCGAGGCTGCCGAGCACGGAGACGAGCGTGGCCGGCACGGCGACCCGGGTCTGCCCGTGCCGGTCGACGAGCCGGGCGATCCACGGCCCGGCCAGCGCGGTCGCGGCGAGCCCGGTCGCGGTGACGGCACCGGCCAGGGCGTACGAGCCCCGGGCACCGGCGATCATCACGACGGCGCTCACGCCGAACATGCCCATGGGCAGCCGGGCGAGGAGATTGCCGGCCGTGAAGGCGCGGGCGCCGGGAAGGCGGAACAGGCGGCGGTACCCGGACCGTTGCGGTGCCGTGGCCGGTATGCGTCGCTCTTCGGTGGTCTGCTGCGGCATGGCTCCACGGTCACCCGGAGCGGATCACGGGGTCCAACACCTTCTCGGGACCGATTGACGCACCTGTGTTGTAAGTTCGCCGTCATGCCCGCGCCCGCCCACCTGGACCCCCGCCTGCTGCGCGCCTTCGTCGCCGTCGCCGAGGAACTCCACTTCACCCGGGCCGCCGCCCGTCTGTACGTCGCCCAGCAGGCGCTCAGCCGGGACGTACGGCGGCTGGAACGGGAGCTGGGCGTGGAACTGTTCGTGCGGACCACCCGGCAGGTGACACCGACCGCCGACGGCGAGCGCCTGCTGCCGCACGCCCGGCGGGTCCTGGCCGCCCAGGACGATCTGCTCGCCGCGTTCGGGCAGGCCCGCCCGCTGCTCGTGGATCTCAACACGCCGGGCCTGGTCACCGGCCGCCGGGTGCTGCACCGGGCCCGGGAACTCGCCCCCGACTGCGAGCTGATGGCCCGCTACGAGAGCGGTCTCACCGGAGCCGCCGCCGAACTGCTGGCCGGCCGGCTGGACGCCTCCTTCGGCCGTTTCGCCGGCCTGGACCCGGCACTGCGGTCCGGTCTGGAGCAGCAGCCGGTGCGCTTCGAGCCGATGGCCGTCATCCTGCCGGAGGACCACCCCCTGGCCGCCCTGGCGGAGGTGTCCCCGGCCGCGCTGGCCGGGGAGGAGGTGTACGCAGGCGCCGGGAACCCGCGCACCCGGGAGTGGACCGACCTGGCACGTCAGCTCTTCGAGGGGCACGGCATCCGGCTCGCCTCACCCGTTCCGCTGGCCGTCGGGGACGAGGAGTTCGAGCGGATCATGGCCAAGACCCGGAATCCGGTGCTGGCCGTCGTGGACTTTCCGGCCATGCCCCGGACGGTACGGCGGCCCCTCGTCGATCCCGTCCCGCTCTCTCCCGTCTCCCTGGTGTGGCGGAAGGGGCTGGTCCATCCCGGATTGGACGCGCTGCGCAGGGCGGCGACCGAGGTCGCGGAGGCGGAGAGGTGGCTCCGACGGCCCACCGATGGATGGATTCCGGCCACTGATGATCGTGTGATGAGCGTACATAACTGACACGTGGCAGGCACCAGCCCTCCGCGTGCGCTACATTCATGGCCCGGGCACGGTGTGGTATTGGGGGCGCTCGGGCCGGGTGGGGGCCTGGTTCGATCGACGGGTGCCCGGAGTCGTCAGCGCACCCGGAACAATCCCGTGGGGGGATGTGCGCGCGTGAAAGAGTGGCGAGAAGACGCCCAACCGGAGTGGCCCGCAGTCGCATCGGCGATGCGGGACCTGCCGGCACCGGGGGGTGACAGCCGTGCCCTCCCGGAGCCCCTGCCCCCGGTGGCCGAAACCGAGCAGACCATGGTCCTGTCCATCCGCTCGGTCGGCAGGAACGCCGGTGCCCCCGGCTTCCCCAAGCCCAGCGGCGCCCTCCGCGACCCCTGGGGCGAGTCCGCCAGGAGCGCGCTCGACTCCGCGCAACGCGGCCCGCGGACGCCCGCCGGGTCCGCCGCCGACCCCACCCATGACCCGCACGAGGTGACGGTGCAGCTCGACGCCGTCCAGCTCGGTGACGTCCGGCTGAGCCCGGCCGCCGGTGCGCCGCGCGGCAGCGACGCCGACGGACCGGTCTTCGTCGACGAGTCGGGCCGCCGCAGCCGCCGTTTCCGCCTCCTCGGCGTGCTCGTCGCCGTCGCCTGCACGGTCTTCGCCGTCGTCATCGTCGCCACCCTGATGTCCGGCAGCTCCGACGCGCCGTGGCTGCCGGTGCCGGGTCAGAACGAGGAGAAGCCCGCCAGCCAGATCGACACCTCGCCGCTGCCCAGTACCTCCAACGCCGCGACCCCGGGAACCGGCGCGGCGACCGGCCCGGCCGCCTCCCCCACGGCGCGCCCCACCGCCGGAGGAGGTGCTGGAACCTTCCGCCCCCAGGCCGGCACCTCCGCCGACGGGCCGGCGGCCGGCACCTCCGCCGAGACCAGCCCCGTGGGCGCCACCGAGAAGTCCCCGTCCGCGTCGGCCCCTTCCACCGGCGTTTCCCCGGACCCGTCCACGCCCACCGGCGCCGCCTCCTCCGTTCCCGCGCCGCCGGCGTCGGGCGGCACGGGCACCCCCACCCGGGGGCACCCGACCCGGCACCCCAAGATCACTCTCTGACCAGGGGAAACACCCTCTGATGGCAACACGTTCCCGTCGCCGTACCCCGTCCCCCGCCCGGCGCCCCCGGCTGCCGCTGCGCTACCTGCTGCCCGTCCTGGTCCTGTGCGCGACCCTGGCGATGCTCATGCTGCGCGGATACGTGCACAACGAGATCCTCGCCGACTACCGCATTCAGCCCGAGGCCGCGAGCGACAAGGTGCCGGAGAAGATCCTCGAAGGCGGCCCGGTCATCGACACCCGGGGCGGCCGGACGGACAGCATGCGGGTGCCCGACCACCGCATCGTCCTCACCTTCGACGACGGTCCCGACCCGACCTGGACACCGAAGGTCCTCGACATCCTCAAGAAGCACCACGCGCACGCGGTCTTCTTCGTCACCGGCACGATGACCTCGCGCCACCCGGACCTCGTCCGGCGCATGGTGGACGAGGGCCACGAGGTCGGCCTGCACACCTTCAATCACCCCGATCTGTCGTACCACTCCAAGAAGCGCATCGACTGGGAGCTCTCCCAGAACCAGCTGACGCTCGCCGGAGCGGCCGGCATCCGCAGTTCGCTGTTCCGGCCGCCGTACTCCTCCTTCGCCGACGCCATGGACAACAAGTCCTGGCCGGTCACCGAGTACATAGGCAGCCGCGGTTACCTCACGGTCGTCAACGACACCGACAGCGAGGACTGGCGCAAGCCGGGCGTCGACGCGATCATCCGCAAGGCCACCCCCAAGGGCGGCAAGGGCGCGGTCGTCCTCATGCACGACTCGGGCGGCGACCGCCACCAGACGGTCCAGGCCCTGGACCGGTTCCTGCCCCAGCTCCAGCGGCAGGGCTACGAGTTCCAGACGCTCACCGAGGCGCTGCGCGCCCCGAGCGCGGACACCCCGGTGACCGGCCTCGACCTGTGGAAGGGGAAGGCCTGGATCTTCCTGGTGACGGCGGCGGACCACCTCACCGCTGCCCTGGTCGTGGGCCTCGCGGTCATCGGCTTCCTGGTGTTCGGGCGGTTCGGCCTGATGCTCCTGCTGTCCGGCGTGCACGCCCGCCGGACCCGGCGCCGTGGCTTCCGCTGGGGTGATCATCCGGTGACCGAACCCGTGTCGGTGCTGGTCCCGGCGTACAACGAGGCCAAGTGCATCGAGAACACCGTCCGTTCGCTGATGCGCAGCGAGCATCCCGTCGAGGTCCTCGTCATCGACGACGGCTCCACCGACGGCACGGCACGGATCGTGGAGGGACTGGGGCTGCCCGGAGTCCGCGTGATCCGTCAGCTCAACGCGGGCAAACCGGCCGCCCTCAACCGCGGTCTGGCCAACGCCCGGTACGACCTGATCGTCATGATGGACGGCGACACCGTCTTCGAGCCCGCCACCGTCCGCGAACTCGTGCAGCCCTTCGCCGACCCGCGGGTCGGGGCCGTCGCAGGCAACGCCAAGGTCGGCAACAAGGACACGCTCATCGGGGCCTGGCAGCACATCGAGTACGTGATGGGCTTCAACCTCGACCGGCGCATGTACGACGTCCTGCGCTGCATGCCGACCATCCCCGGCGCCGTCGGCGCCTTCCGCCGCTCGGCCCTCGAACGCGTCGGCGGCATGAGCGACGACACCCTCGCCGAGGACACCGACATCACGATGGCGCTGCACCGGGACGGCTGGCGCGTGGTGTACGCCGAGAACGCGCGCGCCTGGACCGAGGCACCCGAGTCCGTCCAGCAACTGTGGTCCCAGCGCTACCGCTGGTCGTACGGCACCATGCAGGCGATCTGGAAGCACCGCCGCGCCCTCTTCGAGCGCGGCCCGTCCGGGCGGTTCGGCCGGGTGGGCCTGCCCCTGGTGTCGCTCTTCATGGTCCTCGCCCCGCTCCTGGCCCCGCTGATCGACATCTTCCTCGTGTACGGCCTGGTGTTCGGCCCCACCGAGAAGACGATCGGCGCCTGGTTCGGCGTCCTCGCGATCCAGGCGGTGTGCGCGGCGTACGCGTTCTGGCTGGACCGTGAGCCGCTGACCCCGCTGATCTCGCTGCCCCTGCAACAGATCCTGTACCGCCAGCTCATGTACGTCGTGCTGCTCCAGTCCTGGATCACGGCGCTCACCGGCGGCCGCCTGCGCTGGCAGAAACTGCGCCGCAACGGCGGCGTGGCCGCACCCCCGGCAGCGCCGGTGCCGAGGGGGCCCGTCATGGGTGGGCGGACCGCCGGATGACCACCTCACCCTTCGAGCCCGGCCCGGCGCGGGACGGGCAGCCGGCCCCGCCTTTCGCATACCGGCCGGCCCCGCCCTTCGCGTACCGGCCGGCCCCGACGACGACCACCCAGGAAGCCCAGCACGTGACCGTTCCCACCCTGCCGTCCGGCACGGACGAGCCCACTTCGCCCCCGCGGCCGGAGCAGCGGCGCACGCCCGTGCGCGACCGGTACTTCGACCTCCTGCGCGCGGTGGCCCTCTTCCGTGTCGTCTTCTACCACCTCATGGGGTGGGCCTGGCTGCCCGTCGTCTTCCCCTCCATGGGCGTGATGTTCGCCCTCGCGGGCAACCTCATGGCCCGCTCGCTCAAGCGTCCGCCGCTGCAGGTCGTCCGCAGCAGGCTGCGCCGGCTGCTGCCGCCGCTGTGGCTGCTCGGCGCCCTCGGGGTGACGGGCATGGTGCTGCAGGGGTGGGGTCCCAACGACGACGGTCACCCCGGCTGGTGGTGGCTGCACCTCGGCTTCTGGATCCTGCCGCTGAGCGATCCGCCGTACGCCGAGGGCCTCAAGGGCATCCACGGCATCCTCGGCGAGGACTGGGCGGCGGAACTGGCCGGCCCGCTCTGGTACATCCGCGCCTACCTCTGGTACGTCCTGCTCTCCCCGTTCCTGCTCAAGGCCCTGCGGGCGCTGCCGTGGGCGACCGTCCTGTCGCCGATCGCCCTCTCCGCGGCCTTCGAGTTCGGCTACCTCAACCTGCCCGGGGAGCGCATCCCGTCCGCCCTGACGGACTTCAGCACCTTCGGCGCCTGCTGGATCCTGGGCATGGCGCACCAGGAGGGCGTGCTGAAGCGCATGCCCCGCTACGTCGTCCCCTCGGTGGCCCCGGTCATCGCCGCCGTCGGCCTGTGGTACGCGCTCAGTCACGGCTTCAAGGAGGGGCACGACCTGGACGACATCCCGTTCGCCCAGTCCCTGTGGTCCTTCGCCACCGTGCTGCTGCTCCTGCACATCAGCCCGTCCTGGACCGACTGGCCCCGCTGGCTGCGCCCCTTCGACCGGCTGATCACGCTGCTCAACTCGCGGGCGGTGACGATCTACCTCTGGCACAACCTGTGCATCCTCGTCGCCGCCACGCTGTGGGACCAGCTGTGGCAGTTCGACGTGATGTACGAGCACTTCTCGTGGCTGCTGGAGAGCCCCTGGCCGGTACTCGCCGTGACCTGGATGTTCATCCTCAGCTGCGTCGTCTGGTTCGGCTGGGTCGAGGACCTGGCCGCGAAGCGGAAGCCACGGCTGTGGCCGGACGGGTCACAGGAGAAGCGGGCCCGCCCCAAGCCGCTGGCGCATCGGGCCTGACGCCCTGGAAACGGCAGAGCCGTCGGCACGGCGGAGCCGGAACCCGGCCCCGCCGTGCCACGATCATCACTTTCGGCTCGAGAGCCAGCGAGCGGCTCCGACCACAAGGACGATCGCGGCAACAATCATGCCGGCCATCGTGAGCTTCTCGCTCACTGTCATTACCCCGAACATGCTGACTCACCTTTCGTGAGAGCAATTACATCCACTGAGGTCAGAGCGGCGGGGGGGGGGGGGGGGGGGGGGGGGGGGGGGGGGGGGGGGGGGGGGGGGGGGGGGGGGGGGGGGGGGGGGGGGGGGGGGGGGGGGGGGGGGG
>NZ_JBICWR010000027.1:0-88815 GCF_043199855.1 Streptomyces sp. NPDC048521 | reverse complement strand
TTCCGTCGCGCCCGTTTCGCGAGGAATCTCCCCCCGCACGGGCGACACCCAGTGCCCCCAGCAGACCCTCGACACACCCACCCCCACCACCAAAACCGAACACACGACCGATTACAGTGCAGGCCACGACGGTCGTGGCGTACGGCTCCGGGTGATCGCAGCCGCCCAATGGCTGCACGCCACGACCGGCCGCATCACCACCTGCGCCCACTCCTGGATGACCGCCGTCCACTGGGTCACCGACTGCGCCAAGAAGGGCCTGTACACCCCCAGCCGCGCCCACGGCCCCAAATGGGGACCCACCACCATCGCCATCGCCCAGGAGATCGCCGCCCTCACGGAGTGCCGGCCCAGCGTCGACTACCTCGCCCGGAAGCTGAAAGTTGCCGAGCGCACCGTCCAGTACCACCTCGGCATGCTCCGCGAGGCCGGGCTGCTGGTGTACCGCAGCAAGGGCACCCGTGTCCGCGGTGGCGGCAACCAAGCTTCCGTGTTCGAGCGTGTCATCCCCGTCGCCTTCGACGAGGCCCTCGGTATCCGCACGATCGGAGAAGGGGTGCAACGGCGTCCCGTCGGCGCCGCCGAGGAGTCCCGGACCCTGCTGGGGAAGCTGGCGAAGAAGGCCGCCCGGAAGACCCGCCGCCCCCGCCGCCGCACCGGTGTTTCGGGACGAGGGCGTTGCACCCCAATGCAGGGTGGTACTTCCGGCACTTCTTCTACTGCTGGTACTCACTCTCCCTCTGAGAGCAAGCTCGCAAGCGGGGAAGGCAAGTCCCCCACCCCGAAGTCATCCAACCGCGGACCGCGGAAGCTCAACCAGGTTGGTCGCCGCTACCAGCTGGCCCGTGAGCTGAAGCAGATGGTGCCCTGGCTCAACCGCGCCTCCATCCCCCGGCTCGCGTGGATCGTCCGCCACGTTGCTGATGCCGGATGGACTGCCCTCGAGGTCCAGGCCGTCGCCGAGCAGTTGCCCGTCGGCGCGGATGACGCCCGCCGCCCGTCCGGGCTGCTGGCCTACCGGCTCGCGTCCTGCCACCTGCTGTACACCACCCCCGAGCGTCGCAAGGTCCTGGTGGAGGCGTGGCAGGAGTCCCGTGCCGCCGAGCAGGCCCGCCACGATGACGCCGCCTACAGCGGCCTCGGCGCCGACCGCACCCCCACCCGGGTCAGCGTGCAATCCCTCGTCCGCGAAGCGTTCCGCCGCACCCGGGAGATCGCCGCCGGCCCCGTGGACGACGCCGACTGCTTTGAAATCCCCGTAGAGACCGCGCCCGAGCCGGTCGACCTCGAGGACCTGGACCGCGCACTAGTCCTGGCCAGCCGTGCCGAGGCCGCCCAGGACTTCACGATCATCTACAACGCGCTCGCGACCGGCATGAGCGAACGGGACGCACGCCGCCTGTACACCAACTGGCTCGTCGACCAGGCCCTCAACGCCCAGCGCACCCTCACCCCCGCCTTCTGAGGAGACCCGCCGTGCCCGACACCTCCCAACCCGCCGACTTCCTCACTGTGCCCCTCGCCGCCGGCGGCAGCTACACCCGCCTGGACAGGCTCACCGACGGCCGGGTCATGTGCTGCCTGTGCTTCACGTACTGCACCCGCGACCAGCTCAACCCCGTCGACGGCGACGTGGAGGACGTCTGCACGCCCTGCGCCCGCATCGAAGCCGCCGTCGCAGACGTACCCGGTCACGCCTGCCGAGTCGCCCACGCCCCTGGATGGGGCGGCGACATCCAGGTCTGCACCCGGCCCCACGGCCACGACGGCTACCACCGAGACGACCGAGTGCAGGGAGACCAACCGTGACTAAGACCCCGCAGCTGTCCGGGAAGGACCTCGCCCGGCAGGCCCTCGCCGCCTACAAAGCCACCGCCCGCACAGCACCCACCAACACCCCGGCCAAGCCCCGCCGCAAGCCGAGCACCCGCCGCGGTGACGGACGCGACCCCATCAGCCTGGCTGCCGCCATCACCGGACTCGGCGCAGACCTTCCCCTTGAGGCCGGCGTCGCCGGTGGCACCCTCCTCGACCAGTGGCCCGAGCTGTGCCCGCACCTCGTCGGCCGCGTCGAACCCACCGGCTACGACGAACAGACCGGCCGCCTCGATCTCCGGCCCGGCACCCACGCCTACGCCGCCCAACTCCGACTCCTCGGCGGCCAGCTCGCCAAGCAGATCAACGACAAGCTCGGCCGCTCCACAGTCCGCAGCATCCGTGTCCTGCCCGTCGGCAACGTCACCGCATCCACGTCGGAACCAGCCACACCCCAGACGTCGGAGCCGCAGGGACCAGTGAAGACCCGCGAGACCGCCTCACCCGGATACCGGGCCACCCTCCAGGCGGCCCTCACTCACCGGCGACCCCACCAGCCCACCGACCCCTACACCCTCGAAGCCATGGCCCGGCAGGAAGCCGCCGCCCGCGCGAACCGAATCCCCGAGCCGGCGGCCGACCTGGACCAGATCACCCCGCGCGAGGTCGACCGCAGCGACGCCGTCCGCCGAGCCGCACTCGCCCGTAAGCGGCAGGAGCAGGCCGGCCTCACCGAACCCCGCCGCGCGTTCGACGTCGCCTGAGAGGACACCCCGTGACCGACACACCGTCCACCGAAACGCTTGAGCAGCGCAAAGCGCGCATCGCTATGCTGCGCCGACTGAACGCCGTCCTGCCCAAAGAGAAGCGCCACCCAATCCCACCACTGCACGGACCCGCAGAGCCCCAACCCGCTGACCCCCCACAGCCCTCCGCGGACGACCTGCTGTCCATGCCCCGCCGCGCCTACGCCCAGCTCGTCTGCGAGACCCTCTCCAGCGGCAAGGACGACCTCTGGGACCTCTACCTGGATCCCCGACTGATCCAGCTCACCCACTCCGTCCTCACCCGCAAGCAAGCCGCGGTCGCCCGACTGAAGAACGACCCCAGCACCCAGGCAGGGCGCCGCCGCCGGAACTTCCTCGACATGCTGGAGAACCGAATTCAGCAAGTAGAGGACGTCCTACCGGACTCGGTGTGGACGTCAGACAGGGATACGACCCGTCGACTCTTCGCAGCGATCCAGGCGCACCGCCGTGCCCTCACCGCCAACAACGTCACACCCGAGTCATGGGACCTCGCCCTCTGGCAGACGGTCGACGACCTCTCGGTAGGGCAGCAGACAGACGACTGAGCGGAGGGAACACCGCAGCGGATGTGGTGCAACGTGGTCGCCGATCACCACGCACGGATCGGAGCCGCCATGCCGCAGCCCACCACCGCCAGCCGCTACCCCGACGCCTGGCACGCCGCCGAAGAAGACCAGGAACAGGCCTTCCTGGACGACTGGATCCGCGGCCGCATCTGCATGGCCACCCTGCAGACCTGCCCCGCCCAGCAGCCTGCGGCGACCGTCGTGCCCGCCCTCATCACCGCCGGGAGCTGCTGATGCCCATCACCGTGAACGTAACCGCGGCAGCGTCCGCGAGGGAGATCGGCGCCCAGGTCGCAGCAACCATCCGGCACGCGAGGCCGAAGCCGGCACATCACTACCCGCGGCCCCCGGTCACCGTCCTCCACGGCGACCTGTTCCGAGAGCCGGTGTACGAGGACGGGCAGGCCTACGCCGACCCGGACGACGCAGACGATGGTGAGGGCGCGTGATTATCACGGCGTGATAATCACGGCCCCTGCCCGGGCGCCGCCATCACCGGCTCCCGAATATCACGGCGTGATAATCCAGGCACCCGCGAGGGTGAAACCCCATCAAGAACCGCACACCGGGTGCCACTCCAACCACAGAGGTCAGTAAGGTGACGCCATGGCCTCTCCATACCCCGACGGAGACCGGGAAAAGGTGGCGTCCAAGCTGCCCTCGGCCCTCCAACAAGCACTCAAGGTCCGCGCCGCCGAACTGGGCCTGGACATCCAGGACGCCGTCGAGGCAGCCGTCACCAACTGGCGCACCAGCGACCGCCCCAACAAGGAAATCGACACCGCCGGCGCCAGGTCCTTCTCCACCTGGCTTCCGCCCGGCCTCTTCAACGACTTCCGGGACACCTGCAACGACCGCGGCGTCTCCATCATCCAGGGCCTGGCCCAGTCGATTCGGAACTGGCTGGATGACCACCCCTCCCCGAACTCCGCGCCCTCCCGGGAACCGAGGCGCATCATCTCCTGCAACCAGAAGGGCGGCGTCGGCAAGACATCGGTGTCCCTCGGCATCTCAGAGTCGTTTGCCGAAGACCAGGAAACCGGCGCCGCAGCGCTCCGCCGGTACATCGAAACGCTCGCCTACAACGATCTGCAGCGCATCGGGAAGACCCGAACCGAACTTCTCGAGCAGGTCAGCGCCGCGTGCGTAGGAAGCCAACGAGTACTGGTCGTCGACTACGACCCGCAGGGCCACCTCACCAGCCAGCTAGGCATCGAATGGATCCCCCGCGGTGCGGACAGCCTCGTCACACACATGGTCGGAAAGGGCGAACGTGATATCCGCGACCATGTGGTCGCGGTAGACGATCCGCGCTACGCCGGGCGCCTACATGTCCTACCGGCATGCTTCGACGGCTTCCTCCTGGACATGGAAATCACCCTGGCCGCAGCCAATACCCGCGGCTTCCAGAAGGAGCACGCTCTCGAACGTGCCCTTAAGCCGCTCGAGGACGACTACGACATCATCATCATCGACTGCCCGCCAAGCCTCGGCCTCGCCATGGACGCTGCCCTCTACTACGGCCGGCGCCGCCGCAACGAAAAGCCCGGCCAGTCCGGCGTCGTCGTCCCCGTCCTCGCCGAAGACTCCTCCGCCATCGCGTTCAACATCCTGGCTGAACAGATCGAGGAACTCTGCAAGGACCTCGGCCTCGAGATCGACTATCTCGGTCTCGTGGTGAATCAGTACGACGCCCGCCGCGGGTACGTCGCAACGTCCTCCCTGGAGAGCTGGCAGGGCATGGAAGAGCAGCGTGTCCTCGCCGTCATCGGAGACCTCAAGGAACAGCGGGAGGCGGTTCGCTTGCAGCAGCCGCTGTTGTCCTACGCGCCGAGCAGCGCTCAGGCGAACATCATGCGTCTGATCGCTCTGGGGGTCAGCCAGTGAGCAAAGCCGATCAGCTGAGCCGAAGCGCTGCGTTCAGCAAGGCCGGTACAGTGCGCAGCTCCCGGCGAGACGCCTTCAAAAACGCCATGAGCGGCGACAGCACGGACCTCTCCACGGTCACCGAACTGCCAGTCACCCTCATCAGCGACAACCCAGACAACCCGCGTAACCACCTGCGTAACCTCGATGAGACCGTAGAGACCGTCCGTGAGGTCGGCATCATCCTGCCGATCGTGGTGGCCACCGTCGACGCCTACCTCCGTGATCGACCCGACCGCGCCAACGACCTCGACGACGGCGCCCAGTACGTCGTGGTCGACGGCCACCGCCGTCTCGAGGCCTCCCGCCGCGTCGGCCTGGCAGTCATCCCCGTCCGTGTCGACAACGCCCGCGTCGCCACCGACGAGACCCTCCTCGAGGCCGCGTTCATCGCGAACTACCACCGCGATGACATGACCGACCTGGAGGAAGCCCACGCCTTGCAGCAGCTCGTGGAGTACTACGGCTCGCAGACCAAGGCGTCCAAGCGCCTCGGTATCGCCCAGTCCACGCTCGCCAGCAAGCTGTCCCTGCTGAAGCTCACCCCGGAGTTGCAGAAGGACCTCATGACCGGTGAGCGGCGTGTCGAGCACGTCCGCAACCTCGGGAAGCTGTCGCCTGAGGAGCAGAAGGCGAAAGCGGACGAGCGAGCGGAGGTCGCCCGCAAGAAGGCTCAGGCGAAGGCCCGGCCGATCGTGGAGGTGTCGGCCGGCCCAGCGGATTATCACGGCGTGATAATCCCGGAGGCAGCTGAACAGCCGGCCCGCCCGGTGTCCACGGTGGAGTTGAAGGGTGCGCCCGCACGAGAGGATCCGGCGGAGTCCATCCCCGAACCGCGGCAACAGACCACCAGTGAAGCGATGCGCGCCAGCCGTCTGTCGAAGCCATCGCCCTTCCCGTACGACAGTCCGGGGTCGGCTGCGATGTACCTCGTGCAGAAGACGACCACCGACGACTTCTTCGAACTGGTGCGGCTCCTCAACGCGAAGGCCCTGGAGATGGATCCCAGTCGGCTCGAGTCGATCGTCCGCTCTCTCCTCGGGATGCCGTCTACGGCCAGTTAGCGCGATCCTCAGCGGCCCAGTTTCCTCGCTCATGGTGGTGGGGTGGCAGGGCCGCTTTTCTGTGTTCACCAGCAATACTGACTTTGAGTCAGGATTGGGGCGGGTTGCCGGGGTTTCTCAGTCGCTCGTTCGGGTGATCGCGCCACTGATGGGTTCACATGCATATGCCCGCCTGCTGTGGTGGAAGTGCCGGTTCCCTTTCGGTGGTCGGACGCCCGGCCGGGGAAGGGGTTACCCAGGGGCGTCTGCGAGGTTCGCAGCCCTCCAGGCGCCCCGCCTCTCCCCGCAGCGGCCACGCACAGCACGGGACACCCCGCCAGGGCTCTGACCAGGACCGGGGAACAGGCTCTAGGCGTTGCGGAGTTCCGGCTTTAGACTCACGTCTCAAGAGACGGGTACGCCCACAAGCCGCCCACGAGGTATCCGCCCTGACGCGAACCCCGATGCCGTCGGCGACACCATCCCGGTGCGGCAGGGAAGTAATCCAGCAACGTCAACTTTTCACACCGGGTAATCGTTCGAGCCATCTGCGTGACTGAAACCGGTCACGGTGGCATTAAAACCGAACCCGATATCCCCCACCGGCACAAATTGATGCCACAGTGGCAATCCCACGGTATGGACTGGCAGCTGTACCAAGGGAGGGCTCCCCGCCCGACCAGCGGGGAGCGTTTCGAGGACCCTTCCCACTGCCGGAGGAGCGGAGCCCTGCATGTCCGCAGCAGAGCCGGCCGACCCCACCCGCACCCGCACGTTGAACACGGGAGCTGTTGGGGCCGTAATCGATATCACCAAGCGCCGCCGCGGCGGCGCCCACGCAGCGGCCCAGGGACGGTGGAAGAGCATGGGGACCTCACCCCGGCACAACCCCGACCCTCACGAGCCGAGCGCCCTGGAGCTGTTCGCGGATGACATCGAGACATCCTTCAACTCCATCAACCAGTCCCTCACCGACCCGCGCACCGCAGCCGCCTTCCTGAAGACGCTCGACATCTGGCAACGGGCCCTCGAGGGATCCCACGCAACCGGCCTGATCACCAGTGAGCAGCTGGACGAACTGGTGACGGTCATAAGGGGGATGCGGGAGGCACCGCGACTTGTCTGAATATGCCGGGGGTTCGTGCAACTTGCCCCCCGGTACGACAGACCAATCTCTACAACTGTCTGTTGATCATCTCTCACAAAGCGTTCAACTCCAGCCACTTGCATGCCATCATGGGGCGTCCGGAATACCCGGAGTGACAACATCCGGCCTCCGGCGCGCGCCCCTTGCACCGTGAGTAAGGACGTCCCGCGCCCCAGGGGGCCGCCTAGGGGACGGGGACCACACCCATGGGCACCACGGACAGCAACACCGACGGCGCGGCCTCGAGACTCGCCCAGCTCCACGCCTACTTCCGTGAGCATCCCGTCAACGGACCCGACGGCCACTCGTACATCAGCTCCGAACCCCGACCCACCACGGTCACCCCCGGCCTGCCCTTCAACGCCGGCATCGTCGACCACATCCAGGCCTCCGTTCGCGAGGTCATCGACCACACCCGGGCCGCCAACCCCGACGCCGGCCCGCTCCCGGACCACGTCCACGAGGTGTACGCCTGGGCGCACCAGCACACCGAGAACGCCCCCGAGGATGTCCAGCAACGCCGCGACACCCTGGAGTACCGGCACCGCCTCGAACACGCCATCGCCGCCGGCGACTACTCCGTCATCCGCCCGCACCGCTGCCCCGACTGCGGAGCCCCCGGACTGCACTGGCAGGAACACCTCGGCGTCGCCCTCTGCGTGAACCGGCACTGTGCCCGCCGGAACGGGGGAACCCACCGGCAGTACGACCTCGCCCGCCTCGCCTACGAGCACATCCAGACTCGCAAAAATCTTCGACAGGAACGTGCAACCTGATCGGGGGTACACGAGTCGTAACTAGCACCAACCGGCATCTTCACACCACCAACACAAACGGACCACCAGGATCACCACCCGTCATCGGCCGCCGTAGCTGCGAACTGTGGCCGTCCGATTCCGGGAGGCCACATGGCCATCACCACCCTCAGCCCCGACACCTGCGGCACGCCGGCCATCGAGGACCCCGTGTCCCTCAAGGAGGCCGTGCTCATGTTCCGTGAAGCGAACATCCGCATATCCGACGACACCATCCTCCGCTGGGCGCGTCAGGACGGCCTCCGGATCGAGCGGCGCGGCCGCAAGGTGGTCGTCGACTACAGCGATCTGCTGGAGGCGTACACCCGCAGGTACCCGGTGCCAGGTCGCTCCTGACGCCGCGTCGGTCCCGGTCAGCACGGCCCCGTCCCCTTAGGAAAACAGGGGGAGCAGGGGCCTTTTTCATGCCCGAACCCAAGGCATCCCAACGAATGCATTGCATCGCAATGCGTTGAGCGGTACGGTGGTGTCACCGATAAGGCAACAGCCCCCCAACCAGGGCTGATTGACCCCATCCGCACCCCCTGGAGCCACCGTGACGCTGATGACGCATGCCCGCGCACGCCTCGAAGCCGACTACAGCAGCCTCACCCCGGCCGCCCAGGACCGCTTCGACCATGTCATGGACCGCGCCGACAACACCGCCGACAACGGCGAGTTCACCGCCCTGATGCTCGCCGCCGCCTCACTCGCCGGCCTCGACATCCCCTACGGCGCCGAGGTCCGCAAGTGCGGCTGCTCCTGCTACTGCGGCACCGTCTTCGACCCGGCCGACCCGGACGCCCACGTCATCGAGCAGTCGGCCGGCTTCAACCTCGGCCGCCACCAGTGCCCCACCTGCGCCGACCGCCACCGCGAAACCGCCTGACCCACCACAGACTTCCCGGCCACGCATGACCACCACACTGCGCGGCCGGGACGCCAACCCCCGGGAGAACCGCCATGCGCCCCACCCAGAACGTCCTCCAAGACATGGCCGCCGTCATCAACATCGAGGGCCTCCACCGCGGCGAACAGTTCGGCGAACGCGGCGACATCGACCGTCTCGACATCTGCGCCCACGCCTTCCTCGTTGCTGAATGGCACGGCCCCCTCCGCGTCCCCGCCGAGTTCTTCACCGACGAGCTGGCATCGATCCGCCTGATCGAGTCCAGCCCGGGCGCCATAGCCGCGATCCGCGCCATCTCCGACGCCCTGGACTCCACGGTCGACGAGGAGGAACTGGCCCCCGGCTTCTTCGTCCCGAACTACATCTCCCACGTCTCCAACTGGGTCCGCACCGCTTCCCCAGTCGCCCCGAAGCGGCCGCCCACCACCAGCGAAGTCATCGGCCGCATCCTTCGCGCCGCCAACACCCTCACCACCCAGACATCCGGCGCCCGGCCCGGCTTCACCGACGCCTACGGGCTCTGCACGACCTGCCATGGCCACGGAACGCTGATGGTCGACGGCGAAGAGATCCCCTACGCGGAACTCAGCCCGCGCCGCAAGCAAGGTCACGACCTGGGACACCGCTTCTACCGGAACACCAGCAAGCCCTGCCCCGACTGCGACGGCCAGGACCGCGTCACCGATGTCGTCGTGTCCGCCTACGAAGCCTCCCTCTGACTGAAAGGCCACCCCCATGAGCCTCATGACCCCCGAGACCACCCCCACCGGCTCCGCCGACTCCTACAACGACGGCTACACCGACGGCGAACTCGCCGCCATCACCCACCTCCCCTCCCACCGCGTCCACGCCCGCGCCTCCATGGCCGACCAGTACGACCCCCTCTACGCCCAGGGCCTCATCGACGGCTACCTCCACGCCATCCAGGTCAACGCCGCTCTTATGGAGAAGGAGCAGAGCTGATGACGAACCTGACCGAGGACCTCGCCAGGGCGCAGGCCGAGCTGGCAGACATCAAGCAGGAGATGACGAACTACGTCATGGTCCCGCCAGCGGAGTACGAACTGCTGCGCCCGACCGGTCTCGCCGACGAACTGAACAGGATCGGCGCCAAGATGGCGTCCCGGCGGATCCAGGCGGCCGAGGCCGTCGCCTGGCAGGCCCTGAACCTGAGCCCGTTCGAGAACGAGACCGCCAGGCAGTTCGCCGACCGCATCCGCTTCTACGCCGAGCGGAACCACCCCGAACTGATCATCCGCTTCGAACACTCCCGCATCGAGGTCTACAAGCTCGCCGACTTCTGCGGCTGCGACCCGAACGCCGAGGACTACGACGACCAGCACGCCGAGAGCGACGAGGACGGCCGCTCCCTCTGCGACAAGGGCTTCCTCGGCTACGTCTGCGGCAACTGCGAGAACGAGGACGGCGACGGGCCCGACTGGAACCCGGACCGCTACGAGTGGCCCTGCCCGTCTGTGGCCGCACTGGATAAGCCCACCCAGGCGCCGGCGCAGAGGTGACCTGGCCTGACGGCATCGCCCTCGCCATCGGCCTCACCACCCTCGCACTCCTCACCCACACCCCCCACCACCAACGGAGCACCACCAGAACCCAGCACAGGACGGAGGCCGGACATGACCACCACCCGCACCGCGAAGAAGACCACGCCCGCCCGGAAGAACCCGGCGAAGAAGACCCCCACCCGCCGGCCCGCCGCTAAGAAGACCACCCCGCCCCTCCCCAAGCGGCCCCGCGACTTCATGACCGACGGCCAGGGCTACGCCATCGTCTCCGCCCGCATGGTCGGCATCACCACCCCGCACATCCGCGACTGGCGCGACCACCGCGACGGCCAGATCACCCGCCCCCTCACCGACGACAACGGCGCGCGCAGCCTCCTCCACTACGACCTGCCCACCCGCACCCTCACCTGGCAGGCCACCTGCCCCATGGGCGCCACCCACATCTACCGCCTCGACACCCCCTCCACCGCGGCCGCCGCCCGCGTCCACGCCGACCGGTGCACCGAAACCCACGCCAGCCTCACCCACATCCCCCGCCTCACCCGGGATGAACTGACCGAACTCGGCATCCACACCGGCCCCACCCTCGCCAAGCAGCTCCCCGGAGAGCCCACCACCGAGTCGATCCCAGTCCCCATACCGACCCGGCCGCGCGCCCTCGGCGACGCCCTCACCCGCGCACACACCGCGGCCGCCGACACCCAACCCATCCCCGTCATCACCGCCGACTTCGGAGGGGACGCCTAATGGCCACGCGCACAGCGACCGTCGTGATCGTCGAATGCGACATCTGCGGCAGCCCCCACGACATGGACGGCATCGTCCTCCACTTCACCACGGACAACGAAGGCATCAACACCGTGATCGACAGCGGCTGGATGCGCCTCGACGACGGCCGGCTCATCTGCCGCATCGACGACTTCGTCCACGACATGGCGCGCATCCCCGGCGTGCACCTCTGACCCGCCGCCCCACCAGATGACCACCGGCTGGCGGGAGCGGCGCCCCAAACAGAATCCCCGCCGGGGTCCAGCCGACGGGGATCCACCACCACCATCCCACGAAGGAACCCGTGAACAACCTCAAGCCCGTCACCACCGATGAGTGGGCCGCATCACCCACGTCCGCTGGCCTCGAACCCGGCCCCGCTCTCGGCGACGCCCTCACCCCACACGAAGCACGGCAGAAGGCTGAGGCCCGCGTCGCCGAGCTGGAGGAAGAACTGCGCCAGCTCCGAGGTGAGTTGGATGGCTGACGCCGACCAGGCCTACGTCGACACGCTCGCCCAGCAGCTCTGCACCCAGCACGCAGCACTCGTCACCAGCCTCCAAGACGACCTCGCCCTCGCCCGAGCCCGCATCGCCATCGTCGCCACCTGGATCCACAACGACGCCTACGACGACACCGCCCGCCGGCACCTCGCCCAAGCCCTCGGACTCCCCGAACCCACACCACGCACGGAGCCCCGGTGACCGAAGAGGAAGCCACCTGCACCGGCAAAACCCCGTTCCACACCCGCAAAGCAGCCAAACAACGCGCCAACCAGATACGCCGCCACACCGGCAACCGCATGCGCGCCTACCAATGCCCGTTCTGCGCCGCCTACCACCTCGGCCACCGCCCCGGACACGCCACCCACCTCCGCAGCGGCCACCACCGAACCAAGGAGCCCACCACGTGAGCATCACCGCCCCCACCCTCCCCCAGGCCTACGAATGGGAGACCGAACCCCGCCTCACCATCGCCGTCCACGGCCTCCCCGGCCCCCAAGGCAGCAAGACCCCCGTCGGATGGGGACGCAGCCGCAAGACCGGCAAAGCCATCCCCCTCATGCGGGAATCCTCCAAGAAGGTCAAGCCCTGGCGAGAAAAGGTCACCGACGCCATCACCACCGCCATCCTCCGCGGCGACGCCCACCCCCTCACCGGCCCCGTCCGCGCCGACGTCACCTTCACCATGCCCAAGCCGGCCAGCGCCCCCAAACGACGCCGCACCTACCCCGCCGTCAGCCCGGACATCGACAAGCTCGTCCGCTCCACCTTCGACGCCATCAGCACAGCCAAGGCGTGGGAGGACGACGGCCGCGTCATCGAATCCCGCAGCCGCAAGGTCTACCCCGGAGAACACCCCGAAGCCCTCACCCAGCCCGGCGCCATCATCCGCCTGTACACCCTCACCGGAGCCCTCGCATGACCGCCACCACACGCCTCGGCACAACGCCCGCCGCGCCCTGGAACTGGCGAGACTTCGCTGCCTGCCAGGGCGTCGACACCGAAACGATCTTCTCTGAGCAGTCCCGGGACCAGGAGCAGGTACAGAAAATCTGCCGCGGCTGCCCTGTCCGTATCCGCTGCCTCACCGACGGAATTGCGTTCGAGGACTCCTCGTACATGGTGTGGGGCGTAGTCGGTGGGCTCACTCACCTGCAGCGGCGTGCCCTGCGCGTGGAGGTGCTGCTTGGCAACCGGCCGAACCTGGAGCAGGCCCGCAAGCTGGCGTCGCCGGCGTACGCCCGGTTCATGCACGAGTGGAAGAGCTGGCCGGCCCAGACCGTGGCTGAGGAGCTGCGCAGGCACGGTGTGATCGCGGCGCCGGTGACGGTCCGGGTGGCGCTGTGGTGGATCGGCGCGAAGGGCAGTCTGCTGCGGCCGAAGAGCCCGGGCGACAAGCGGCTGATGTGGGAGCAGGTCCGAGACGAGCACCAGGAGACGGTGTCCCGGCTGCGGGAGATGCGGCTGAGTCTGCAGGACATAGCGGCGTTTGTGGGGGTGTCGCACTGGCAGATCGAGCAGGCGCAGAAGGAGTGGAACAAGGCAGCGAAGACCGTGGATGGGGTGAAGGTGGCATGAGCGAGTCCCTGACTGCGGAGCAGCGCGGCGACATGGTGGAGGCGCTGATGCCAGAGGCTGCCGGCTTGGTTGTGGACGTCCACGAGGGCTCCGCCGACGACGTCAAGACCCGCCTGGCAGGCCTGACCCGGCACGAGTTGGAGGCCCTCGCGGTTGTCCTGGCCGCGGTCGCTGACCCGGACCGGCCGCTGAAGGAGGCGCTGGCCTGGGTGACGTTCGATGAGTACGGGGACAGGCTGCCTCCGTCGCGGACGACGAGGTCGGAGAAGACGGTTCGGGACCTTGCGCCGGCGCTGCGTCGGAAGACGGCCGGAGTGGACGTGGTCGCGGTGAACCGGACCCTGTCTGCGGAGGGTGAGGGTCTGCCGTTGAACCGGGAGGAACGCCGTCTGGCGATCGAGGTTGGCTTGCGGCGTGGCTTGTCCTACCAGCTGGTGGCGCAGCGCCTCGGTATGGAGGTCGACACGGTACAGAGGTCGTGGGAGCGGATTAAAAAGCGGGCCCGGGACGCTGGTGAACCGGTTCCACAGCGGCCGCTGGTCGCCGTGTCTGACGTGGCTTGACCTGGCCCGTCTTGAAGGTATCGAACTAGAGAAGGGAGCGGTGGCGTGAGCCTGCCGACACTGAACGGAACCGCCCGGCTGATGGACGACCCCCAACTGCGCTACGGCGCTTCCGGTGGAGCCGTTGTTACGGTGCGCCTGGCGTTCAACTCAAGGAAGAAGGACCCGCAGTCGGGTGAGTGGAAGGACGACGCTTCATTCTTCGTGGACGGAAAGGCGTTCGGGCCGGCCGCTGAGAACATCGCTGAGACCCTGTCCCGCGGCCTCGAGGTCGTAGTGTCCGGGCGGATGAAGACGGACAGCTGGGAGAAGGACGGGGAGAAGCGGTCGCGGCCGGAGCTGCTCCTGGACTCGATCGGCCCGTCCCTGCGGTCGGCGACGGCAAAGGTGACGAAGGCCAGTGGCGGTTCGGGTCAGGGCCGGCAGGAGGCGCGTCAGGCGGTGCGTCAGGGGGCGTCCAGCGCGCCGGCGGACGATCCGTGGGCCAACGGGTCGGCGGGGGGCGGTCAGGCGGGCGCGTGGGGTGACGAAGCGCCGTTCTGAGTTGTCCGGGTGGGTGTGAGGGGTCTGGCCTTCGGGTTGGGCCCCTTTCGCATTGACGTCCCTCCCGGTCAACGCATTGCGATGTCATGCATTGGGGGGTAAGCTATAGGTATTCAAGCCCCACCCAACCCATCTCCTGGGGGACTCCCATGCCGACCCTGCGCCTCATCGAACCCAACGGCTACTCCGTCCCCGGCGGACTCCGCACCGTCACCCCCGACACCGAAGCGCAGGCCCGCACCGAACTCGAAGCCCTCGCCGTCCAGGAAGCCGCCCAGTGGGCCGACTTCGGCTACCACCCCGGCGACTACCGGATCCTCACCGACCCGGCTTCCTGACCGCGGTCCCCTTCGCCCCCTCGCGGGGACCGCCGGCCGCGTACCCCCAGCGCCGCTCCCACTGCCCCACTCCGGACCCCCTGCGGGGTGGGGCAGTTCCTATACCCGCCGCCTGAGCCCCGCCCATCGCAACCCAACACCCGAAGGACACCGCATGAACAGCACGCCCGACCCCCGCATCCGCCAGCTCGCCAAAGCCCGCCAGCAGGTGACGCACGACAACACGAACGGCGCCGTCCCGCAGTGGGCGGGCCTGTCCAAGGGAGCGCAGCGCATCATGCTCGGCGAGGCCGCCGCCTGGCTCCGCGCCGCCATTGCTGCCGGGATCGCGCCCGCCGTCGAACGCCCCACCGACGACCACGACGCGGTCTACGTGGACGACGAGGGCCTGCTCTACGCCGAGTACCGCACCACCCCCGCCTCCGACGCGATCCTCCGCCTCGTGTGGGCCGACGAGATGGCCGAGTCGAAGGCCGACCTGGAAGAGCGGGGCGCCACCTTCCGCCTCATCGGCTGGAGCAAGTAGCCGCCCGCCTGACTGTCCGCCCTCACACCCCTGGAGACCCGAATGCCACACGACCCGCAGCTCGACCTCGACGCCGCCGACACGGTGATCGCCGCCTACCAGCAGCACCCCGACCTCGGGTTCGCCTGCTGCTCCGCGCACCCGGCTGCCGACGCCGCTGCCGCCATGGCCGCCGAGATCCGCCGCCTCCGCGCCGAACTCGCCACCGCGAACGCCCGCCTGGACGCCACCGCGCGGCTCGCCGGACGACAGGAGACCAAGCTCCGCGAACTCGGCGCCCCGGCCACCGTCGACGCCATGTCCGTGACGAGCGACCCCGAGCCCGGCACCCACCCGTGCGGCCACGACGACTACCACGACCCGCACGAGTGGGCCGACCGGCCCGGCGTCTGGTGCCCCGGCATCAGCTACGCCGACGACGCCGTGCCCGCCGCCCGGCCGTGACCGCACCCACACCAACCACCAGGAGCAGCACCATGACCGACCGGCAGCCGTACTACCGCGACGAACAGGTGACCCTGCTCCTCGGCGACGCCCTGGAACAGATGCGTACCCTGGCCGCTGGCTCCGTCGACTGCATCGTCACCTCGCCGCCGTACTACGGGCTCCGCGACTACGGCACCGAAGGCCAGTACGGGCTGGAGGCCACGCCGGCCGAGTACGTCGAGACCATGCGCGCCCTGTTCGCCGAGGGCCGCCGTGTGCTGGCCGATGACGGGACGCTGTGGCTCAACCTCGGCGACTCCTACAGCAGCGGTCAGGGAGCGCTGAACACTGGCTTCAACGAGCGCTGGCACGGCGAGGGAACCGGTGGGCAGCGGAAGCAGGAGAAGGGCCGTCCGTCTCGCCGCCGCGACGGCGCCGAAGTGGCGGCCGCCCGCCGGGCCGTGACCGGCATGCCTTCGAAGAACTTGCTGATGATCCCGGAGCGGGTCGCCATGGCCCTTCAGGATGACGGCTGGATCCTTCGCAACAAGATTGTGTGGCACAAGACGAACGCCATGCCGGCATCCGTCACCGACCGGCTTTCCAACCGCTACGAGCACCTGTTCCTGTTCGTCAAGTCGGAGCGGTACGCGTTCAACCTGGACCCCATCCGTGAGCCGCACGCGATGCGCCCGCAGCGCAGGCCCTCAGGCCGCAAGGCGCGGCGACCCGATGCGGTACTTCCCTCGCAGACGTACTCAACCTCGCAGCGCGACGAGCCCGGAGTCGACGGCCACCCCCTCGGCCGGAACCCGGGCGACGTCTGGTCGATACCGACGAGGCCCTACCCGGCCGCGCACTTCGCGGTGTTCCCGATCGACCTGCCGCTGCGCTGCATCAAGGCTGGCTGCAAGCCCGCCGGCACCGTCCTGGACCCGTTCTCCGGCTCGGGTACGACCGGCGCTGCGGCTCGCCAGCTCGGCCGGAAGTACATCGGCATCGACCTCAACCCGGCCTACCACGACCTCGCCAAGCAGCGGTTCGCGCAGGGCGTTCTCGACTTCAACGGCGCCGCGTGACCCCACCCACGGCAAGGCCTGGGCGCGTCGTTACCGCGCCCAGGCCGGCCCCAGCCTCCCACACCACGACCGACCGCCCGCACCAGACATCTGGAGTGACCGTGACCGACACCGACCCGACCGCCGCTTCAGCCGGCTGGATCGACGGCGACCCGCTGATGGAAGCCATTGCCGCCGCCGTGTGGGAGCACTGCGGCACCGACGAGTGTGGGGTCGTCACCATTGACGACCCCCGGAACATCGCCGCCGTCGCCGCCCATGTGGCCCGCACCCACTCGTCTGCCGGCCCGGCGCCCGCCACCGACCGGGACACGCTGCGGGAGCGGATCGCCGAGGCCGTCGACCGCGTCTTCGAGTCGTGGCGGCAGGGCCTGGGCGAGACCCGCCCGCAGGACGCGGTGACCGATGCGGTCCTGGACGCCGTGCCGCCCGCGCCCGACCAGCAGACCGCCGTGCTCGCCGAGCACCTGGTCGAGCGGTGCCCCGACCACGGCTGTGTCGAGCCCGCGTGGGAGGACGGCTGCCACTGCGAGGTCGTGCCGCTGCTGCGTCGTCTGGCTGGCGAGGCGCATCAGCCCCGAAAGTCCACCGCCGAGAAGGCCGCGGACCTCGGCCTGACCGACACGGAATACCGGGCGCAGTCCCATGCTGCCGCCGTCGCCACGATCCGGGCCGCGATCCCGGGCATGTACGCGCACGTCGGCTTCCTCCTGGAGGACGTCCTCAAGGAGGCCGAAGCGGCGCAGCAGGACCCGACACAGGACGGCAGGGCCACGCTCCCGTGCAACTGGGCCAGGACCCGGCAGCCCCACACCCAGCACGACTGGGAACCGCAGCCCGGCATGGACCCGGTGCACTGCCCCGGCCACCCCGCGAAGCTCCCGCCGATGGACCCGGTGCACATCCTCGGCATCGGTGCCGACGCCGCCGTGGCGCGGTCCGGGCAGCCCGACACGGAGCCGCGTCTGGGGGGTGGAGAGTGACCACGCCGTCCCGGCGTATCGGGTCCTTCGGTGACCCGCTCACCGATCGGCAGCTCCGCACGCTGCAACTGGCCGCCGAGGGCCTGACGCAACGGCAGATGGCCAGCAAGCTCAGCATCCAGGAAAGCAGCGTCAGCTACCTGGTGTCGGAGGTTCTGGTCAGGTTGGGTGCGCACAACATCACTCATGCCGTGTTTCTGGCGTGCAGGGATGGGGTGCTGGAGCCGCGGCGTCGGCACGGTGACCATGCGGGGTTCGTTGCTCATCAGCGGCGTGGTGAGGACCCGTGGGCGTGTGAGTTGGGCTGCCCGGAGGGTGAGCGTGCGTATCGGCGGGGTCGGCGTGCTGCTCGTAAGGCCGCCGCAGTCTGACACAGAAACGGACATCTTAGACACCGCCGTCGGCGGGTAAGACCGATCAACCGGGAGCACCTCGTGATCCGCAAATACCTTCCCGCTCTCCTCTCCACTGTCCTGTACATCGGCTTCGGTATCGGTCTCGGCCTGCTCTGGTGGGCGGTGACTGGCCGGACGGACATGCCGTGGTGGCTGGCCATCCTCCTCGTCGCCCTGGTGGGCTGGATATCCGACCTCACCGAGCAAGTCCTGCGTGGCTGGCGTCACCGCCGGCAGCGCACCGTCCGCCGTACCCACGCCCGACCCCGACCCCGTCCCACAACCCGGAAGGCGGCCTGATGGCTGACGAACTCCGCCGGACCCAGGCTTATCTCAGGATGGCGCAGCAGCACGCCCACACCGCCGATGCCGAACGGGCCGAGATGGAGGCACAGCTGCTCACCGAGCGGGCGGTCTCCGCCCGGGCCAATGCGCGCGCCGCACGCTCCCAGGCGGAGGCGGTGACCGCTCAGGCTGCGGTTGCGGGGGTTCGTCGTCTCTGTGAGATGACCATCTCCGACTCCGTTCGCGTCCAGGCTGTGGCGCAGGCCCGCGACACGCTGGCCGTCATCGACTCCATCACCGAGGGCCAGCCGCTCCCCGGGGACGCGGCCTGGCATTCCGTGTGGCTCCACGGCGACTGGCGCTGGCTGACGAAGAACATGACCACCCCGGAGCGGGAGCACGCTGCTGACGCCGTTGCCCGCTACAGCGCTCACCTCAACGCGGAAGACCCGGACCTCGAGGCCGAGATCGACGGCCTGCGCTGGTGGCGGGAGAACGGCCGGTGACCGCGGGTGGGTCGGCGTCCCAGTGGGGCCAGGAGCAGCGTGAGGCGGCCCGGCGGGGCCTGTGGCGGCGTGTCCTGGCCGTCCTGGGGCTGAGCCCGGCCGCGCGGCGGGCGGACGCCCGTGCGGCTGCCTGTGACGCCGGCGCGGTCGGTGAGCAGCGCACCGCGCAGCTGTTACGTCCCCTCGAGGCGGCGGGCTGGACCGTGTTACATGACCGGGCGATACCCGGCGCCCGCAGGGCGAACGCCGACCATGTACTGATCTCGCCGGGTGCGCGCCCGTTCCTGGTCGACTCGAAGCTGTGGTCCGTTCGGTATCCGGTGCATGCCGCGGGCGGGACGTTGTGGCATGGGCAGGCCGGCCGGAAGCAGGCAGACCGTAGTCAGTCCGTGCGTAGCGTCTTGTACGAGACGGGTCTGGTGGGTCAGGCGTTGGGGGTGCCGGTGCAGCCGGTGATCGCCGTGCATAACGCTTCTGTCGCCGACGGCGGCTTCATGGTGCAGGGCGTGCCGGTGGTGCCCGCGGGCCGTCTGGTGGAGGTGCTGCTGGGCAACGACTGGCCTAGGAATTGGGTGGCAGCGGCTGCGCTGGCGCGGAGGGCGCGTGTGGTTCTTCCGCCGTATCTGGGGTGAGGCGTAGCGTTGGCCGGGCACGGAGGGGGCGCCCTGAGCGTGGTCACGACATAGCCCGCTGCTTGGGGGATCTCCCCAGGTGGCGGGCTGTTTTTTCATGCCCATAGAATCGGTCGTAATGTTCGATGATCTGCCGCCTGACCTGGAGCGCCTCGAGGTGCTGCGTACCTGGCATGTGATGTGGGTGGAGCGGATCGACGCGAAGATGGCCCGCCTGCGGGAGCGGGAGGCGCAGCAGGCCCGGGTGGCGGCCGCCACGGAGGAGCGGGCGCCGGACTGGTTGATCGAGTACGGGCTGAACCGGGACGCGATTCCGAACGCCGTGCACACGGGGGACTGCACGATGGCGGGGAAGCGGTCGAAGGGCGTCGACTCGAACACGGCGCGGCGCGCGCTCGCGGGCGGGGTGGCCGCGTGCACGTTCTGCCGGCCGGACACCGAGCTGGGAATCCTCGAGGGGTGAGCGCACGACCGCTCCGCCACGACGGGGGATGCGTGGCGGAGCGGACGAGTTCAGTGTGGCACGCAGCCCTGACAGCGGCCCCCGGATCGTGGTCAGGGCTGCCGGAGGTAGTAGTTGGCGAGCATCTGCCGCAGGCCGCGCAGGTCGAACTCGGTGGTGAACTTCCCGCCAGCCGTAGAGGGCGGGTTCCCACGGTTCGGGCTGCAGAGCAGCGGGCGCAGGCCGGCCGAGTTGCGGACGCATTCGCCGTTCTCCACCACGCCGTCCCGGTCGAGGTCGGTGTTGGGGTGGTCGAGGCCAAGGATGTGACCCAGCTCGTGCGAGACCGCGTCCTTGCGGCGGGCCTCGTTCGTGGTGGCGTTCGAGGAGAACCAGGTGCTCGAGGTCCAGTACTCGCTGTCCATGTAGAGGTGGCCGCCCCACGCGGAGCCGTCGGCTATGGCGTAGCAGGGCCGGGCTTGGCTCATACCCTTGGTGCCCATGGGCCGGTAGGTGTAGTGGACGACGATGCGGTGCCGGGACGGGCAGGTTGCGGTGGTGGTGTCGATCGTCGTGGACACGGTGATCTTCACGCCGATGCTGGTGGTGACCTGGGCTGCCGGCCCGGTGAAGTACTTGGTCAGCTTCGTCCGCGCGGTGCTGTTGGCGAAGACGATTGTGTACGGGTCGGGGGAGAGGCTGTAGATGCCCTGGGCGGTTTCGGCTTTCCACCCGGTGCCCTTGTAGAGGGGGGTGGTGGCGGCTCGGGCGTCGGTGGCGGAGGCGAGGAGCAGCGCGAGGACGGTGAGCGCGGCCGCGATCAGGGCGGCGAGGGTGCGGCGGGTTCGTGCGGGTTTGGGCGTGGGCATGCCCTTCAGTCTGGACACGAACCCGGGCCGCGTTCCCTCCGCTCAGACGGCGCCCTTGCCGTCGAGGGCACGGATGGTGGGGCAGGGGTGCGGTACTGCGTAGTCCGGGTAGTCCCGTTCGGAGCAGTGCTCGCAGTCACCGGTGTATTCGTTACGTCTGTGCAGCTTCCGTACTTCCTGAACGCTGGCCAGGAGCTGGTCGCGGGTGGGCTTCTGGTACGGCTGCCACCACTCGGGCGGCTCGACCTTCAGCGGCACGGCGACGGTACGGCGGGCCACGTTCTCTCCCCGCTCGTCCAGATGCTTACGTCCGTCCTGGTCCAGGTCGAAGACCTCGCAGCGCAGAAACCGTCCTGCGGAGCCTTCGTCGATGGTCATGTCGGCGTCCAGGGGGACGGCATTGGGGTCGATGCCGTTGGCGGTGAGCCAGGCGCACAGGGCCTGACGGCGGTCGTCTTCCGGGTGCTTGGCCATCAGGCACCTTCCTCGGACGGCTGGAGGGCGACGGCCGGGTACTGCTGGGCGCCTTCGGGTACCGGGCGCGGTTTCACCGTGCCGCCGAGAGGATGGAATGCCGGGCCCAGGAGAGGGCGTGTGGCCGCGGGGAAGGTGACGAGGTGTTGGCCGGTATCGATGCACAGGTCGTTGGGGCCGATGATGCGGATGCGGCCTTCGTTGAGTCCGATGGGGTCGACGCTGATGAATGCGACGGTGTCGCCTTCGTGGAGGGGGCGTCCGCTGTAGTCGACGGCCGGGGGCGGGGGCGTGTCGGTCATGCCTCTACGGTGGCGCGGTTCTGGCGCGGTGTTCCCTCGGCCCGTGGGGCGTGAGCCCTGGTGCCGGCTGCTTCCCCTCAAGCCGACACCAGGGGGCACGCGGTGAGGGTCAGCCCCAGCCGGTGTCGAGGGGGATGGGGAGGTTGATGGGGAGGATGTCGCCGGGCGGGGTGCCCCAGCCGGTGTCGTCGGTGGTGGCGGATGCTCCCCATGTGGTGTCAGCCTTGTGTGCGGCGACGGATTCCGTGGCGATGAGGGTGCCGGTGGCCACGGCGGTGGCGAGTGTGAGGGAAGCGATGAGTCGTTTCAGTGGCTTCTGCACGCGTGTTTCCTTTCTGTAAATGGTGGCGGACACGATAGCGGGGCGCCGTCCCGGTTTTTGCTCGTGTTCCGATCCTGCTGCGAAATCCCCTTGGCTGTACGGGTCTTCCTGGCAGCAGTAGACGCGTGTGGCTTTTGGGGAGGATGCGGAGTACGAGCGCCGGGGGACGCCCCGGTCATACGGTGCCGTAGGCTTGTTTGGTTATCAACGTTGTGCGGGTGCGGGTGCGCGCAGTGCGGGAACTCGCATTTGATCTAGGGTATTTGACGGAGGGTCGGATCCTTGGCCATAGGTAGCGTGCACGGTGATGGGGAAATCTTGTCGGCGGGTGCGAAGCGCTTGTATGGGGCGTATGTGCGGCAAGACTGGGTGCAGGCAGAACGTATTACCGACGAGTATCCGAACGTGTACGGTGAACTCGTCTCATTCGGCCTCATTCAGGAGGACCCGGACAGGCCCGGCAAGCCAGTGGTACGGAATCCGAAACGAGCCCTGGAAAACGTCCTGTTCTCCCAGCTGGAAGAGGCCAAGCAGCGCGTTGCCTTCATGTCTGCTCTGCCGGATCTGACGAACGAGCTGGCCAGCCAGTACGCCGCCACCACGTTCCGCCCCGGACGCAGCTCCGAGTACCTCGACGACCAGGCCGCGGTGAACTCCCGTATCCGGGACGTGGTGGCCGGCGCGAAAACGGAGATCCTCGCCGCGCAGCCCGACGGCCCCCGGAACAAGGCGATCCTGGACGTGGCTGTCACCCGTGACTCTGCTGCGCTGGACCGGGGCGTGAGCCTGAGGACGGTCTACCGGGACACCGTCCGGGACGACCCGGTGACCGCCGAGTACGCAACCCTGATGGCGAACCGTGTCACGGGCAGCGTCGCCCAGTACCGGACGCTGCCCGGCGAGTTCGAACGAATGATCATCGTGGATCGGGAGCAGGCCTTCATCTCCGACCACATCACCGGCGGCCCTCAACATGCGGCGTGGCATGTCACCGACCGGGCTGTCATCGCTGTGCTGGCGGCAATGTTCGATCAGATGTGGCTGTACGGCGAGCCGTGGACGGGCCTGCTGCGCTCACGGCGTGGCCGGCTCGAGGTAGACGCTGTGTCGGGCCCGGACGGTGTACGGACGTCGGCCAGGCAGCGGCAGATCCTCCGGTACATCGCAGCGGGAGTGTCGCAGCAGGTGATAGCCCGGAGGATCGGGGTTTCGCAGCGCAAGCTGGAGCAGGAGATCGCCGCGTTGAAGGCGTTGTGGGGGGCGTCAACTCTGCCGGAGCTGATCTATGAGTACGCGCTGTCTCAGGACCGTCTGGTCGATGACGGTGAGTGCGCGGCCGCCGGTGCGGAGCCGACGGCGTAGCTCAGTCCTGGATCAGCTTGTGTTCGTCCCGGTGCGCCCCGCAGGTCTGCCCGAACAGATCGGCCCGGCAGGCTCCGGGGCCTTCGTAGGCGTGGTGCCCGATGTGGCCGATGCTGATGGTCTGCTGGCCGTCGAGCGGCGCCGGCGTCCGCTGCGCCAGCTGCGCTTCCACGGCCTCCAGACGCCGAACAATCTCCCGCCGCGACACCCAACGCCTCTTCACTCCTCACCGTCCGGCAGTTCGGGCTGAAGCTCGGCATGGCCCTTCTCTCGCCACAACTGCTTGTACGAGCTGACGTACGTGGCGCAGTCCTGGCGGGCATGAAAGACCGCCGAGCCTGTTCCGAGATCAGGGCGCCACAGATTCGGTCCAGGGAAGCGGACAGCCTTCATACGGGAGGTGATGGGGTTGCCGCAGCCGAGGCAGCAACCGGGCTGGATTGCCATGAGCCGCTCAGTCTGCTGCATGGCGTGGTCGATAGCGGCTTCGGTGGTGGCGTGCGTGCAAGGCGGAATCTCGTTGCACAGACGGCACACGCTGTAGTGCTCGGGCAGGACGTAGAAGGTACGGGATGCTCGGACGGCGTAGTGCTTCGGCTTGGCAGCGGGCTGGTCGGCGGGGCGGATAACAAGGACGAACGGCCGATGCTCCCAGGTGGCCTGTTCGGGCTGGGGACCCATGTCGCGGCCTGATACGACCTGCTCAGCCCACCATTCGGTGTATTCCTGCCACTTCTCCCGGTAGTTGGCGGGCCACAGGTCTAGAGGCCGTTCGGCGATCTGGATGACCTCGTACGCTTTGCGGTCCGACCAAACGATGATCGTTCCTGGTCGAACGACTGTGCTGTAAGACGTCTCCATAACGGGTCGAGTGTCTTCGGAGGCGCGGAGATGCCCCCGCCTGCGGCACTGATCGGGCCACCACTCGTGGACGACGTTACTGAAGTGGATGCGCACAGTCAGTCCTCCTCGTTGGTGCGTTGGCAGAGCAGCAGAAACAGGTCTCGGGTGCGGTCGGCCCACAGGTCGGCTTGGGCTTGGGCGCGTTCGTATTGGGTGCGGATGGCGTCGGTGCTGGCGTGTTCGATGAACTCAGGCCGCAGGTCGGTCACAGGCCGGTCCTGTCGTTGTCGTCCTCGGGGTCGTCGGCGCAGCCGCACCGGACGCCTCCTTGGTGCCGGGGCGGGTCTGCTGGGACGGTGCGCAGGTTGGGGCAGCGCTCGATGGTGGCGACGGCCGGGTACAGGTCGGGGTAGACGAAGCAGGCGTTGATGACGTCGGCAAGGATGTCGGCGTTGAGGGGGATCTCTTCGCCTCGCGGGTGCATGCTGCCGCGAACGTAGCCCATGACGGCAACGTCCTGGACGAGGGCGCGTTCGCGGGGGGTGAGGCTGTCGAGGAAGGCGCGCACTCGCTCGGCGCGGGCCGCCTGCCTCTTGGCGAAGTAGTCGGCCAGGGCGGCGTCCACCTGGCTCTCCCGGTAGTCGGTCACTGGCGGCGCTCCTTGTCCTCAAGGGCGGTGAGGATCCGACGTGCGTCTTCGTAGGGGAGGTCGTGGCAGGCCTGCTCCACCTTGTTGAGGACGTCGTTGGGGACGGTCCACAGTCCGAGTTGGCCTCGGACGCCGAGGATCGGGTGGGTGACGGCGCGGACGTTGGTGAGCTGCCAGTGCCAGGTGTCGGGGAACCCCCACGGTGCGCAGCAGCGCGGCTTGGCCGCCTGGTGGCAGCTGGTGAGGGTGGCGACGGCGACGATCGCACCCCAGTGATGGGGCCAGTCACGGATCATGTCGGCGGGGAGCGCGTTGACGTCCTCGGCCTGGCCGGCGTGGATGAGGATCGTGCTGCCAACGTGCTTGGCGGGGATGGGGCGGGAGCGGTTTTCGATGCGCTTCGGGCCATGGGCGATGGCCGCGGCCCACGGATGTTTCACGGTCAGGGCTCGCACTGGGCGGTCCTCTCAGGGTTGGCGATACGCAGCAGGGCGTCCACATGGCACGGGAGCGACTCGGCGCACCAGCACATGAGGTCGCGGCCGGCGAGATCGCGGCAGATCCGGTCCAGGAGCGTCGGATGGGCGTGCACCCAGTTCTCGTACAGCTCGACCGCGAGGGCGTGGGCGTCGCGCTGATCGTTGGCGGGGACGAGGTCCTTGAGGCCGAGGGGGCGGTGTTGGTCGCGGTGGCCTGCCCACTGGACTGCCCAGCCGGTGCCGGTGGTGAGGTGGATGACGGCCCAGGGGTTGCCGTAGCGGGTGCCGCGGCCAACGTAGATGGGCTTTCGGCCCTGGGCGTCGAGCGGAGCCGTCCATCCGGCCGTCCGCTTTCGCTGGACTCGCTTCGGCATCACTGCTCCTTGTGGCGGGTGCGGTCGACGGTGGCGATGGTGGTGTAGGCGACAGTGAAGAGGGTGAAGAGGAGGCCGGCGGCGGCGTGGGCGAGTGGGGCGGGGAGGTGGCTGATGGTGGTGTCGATGCCGTGGAACAGGCGGACCAGCAGCATCAGGCGTCCGTCTCGGGCTGGCTGGTCTTGAAGCCGTTGCGGGCGACGGCGCGGCGGACGGCGCGGGCCTGGTACTCCCAGAGTGCCTTGTCCTCGTCGGGAACATCGCTCCAGGGCTGGCCGTGCGAACCGAACCGCCAGTGCAGCCACGCGGGCAGCGTGTCTGTCTCGGTGGTCCGCTCCGCAGGCGTGTACTGGCGGGCCAGTGCGGCCAGCCATGCCGGCCAGTCCTCGATGGGCTCCCGGTAGTCCTGGTCGCAGGGGGCGTCCGTCAGTTCACCGTCCTCGCGAACCCAGGAGCCGTACAGGTGGGCGGTGATTCGGTCGGGGAGGTAGTAGAAGAAGACGCGGGTCGGGCGGATGCGGCCGCTGCCGTACTTGTTCTTTACGTCGGGCTGGCCGGCGAGTTGGAGTTCGACGGACTGGGACAGGGGTGTGACGCTGGGCTCGGTCATGGGGTGGGGCTCCCGGGTGTTGGGGGCGTGGTAGGTCAGCCTGCCGCGTGTGGGCGGGGGTGTTCCCTGCGCTTGCGGGTGGGAGATGCAACCCTTCCACTGTACCGGTCTACGCATGGCGTCACAATGTATTCACGGGCATGAATGCATGGGGAGTCCCGGTACCTCGCCCGCCACAACCCCATGAGTGACCGGCAGCATGCCCGCTCGTTGACCCCTGTGCTGTCACATGCGCGGGCCGGACAGCACCATCTCCCCTCAGGTCCGGCCCGCGCCCACAGACGCCCTCCCCGGAGCGGGGCGCGAGAAAGCCCCGGGGGGTTCGGTCCCGGGGCTTAACCAGCTCTTCCCCTCCCCGCCGGCGGGCGGATCATGGGGGCGCTTGAACGGAGATGCCCGAAGGCACCCGCCCAGCATCACCCCAAACCGCAGACCCGTTCCCCCGGCTACGGCGTGCCGTCCGTCGTGCTCGCGTTTCCCCCCGGCTCAGTCCTCGCCGTCAGCCGGCGGCCAGGGCGCTCCCATGCGGGAGAGCGGTCTGGCCGCCTCCCGCATCGCCTCATCGGCTTGGCCGAGCCGCTCCCGGGCCTGCTGCAGCGCACTCCGCACGGCGAGGACCTGTCGGAAGATGTCCTGTCGTGACGTCTCCGCTTTTGGCTTGTTGTCCAGGCGGATCTGCTGATTTTCGTCCAGAAGTTCCAGGCCGGCCTCCAACTGCTGCAGTGATTGCGGCAACGTCTGCAGGAGCCGGGTGAGCGCGTTGAGGGTGTCGGCTACCTCGGACGGTGTTGTAAAGACCTTGGGATCCAGGGTGCGATGGTTCAGTGTGCGGATCTCATCGGCGGCAGCGTTAGCGATCTGAGAGGGAGTTCGGTCCAGGTCCACGAGAGTCTCCAGGGAGTCGGCAACTGCGGCCAGTCTTCCAGGCGGAGGGCGCCTGCTGGGGCTCCTGACGGTTGTTGTGGCGGTCTGCCAAGGGTGTACGCCTGTGCGCCCCGCTCGCCCTCTCCACGGGCACGGCCCGTACGCCGCACGGTCGACGGTATGGGGGCTATCAGGGAGACGTGTCCGGGCCGCGGTGACGGCACCGACTGCCCGAACGGGGAAGACGAGGTACTCGTGGACGGAGTCCGCTGCGAGGAGTGTCTGCACTACTGGGAGCTGGACGCGACGGCCCCGGAACGCCGGCTGGTGACGGATGACGGGCTGACCCGGCCGGTTGGGGAGCCGTGGGAGGCCGGGCCGGGCACCGCTGCGTAGGCCTCAGACCATGCCGGCCCGGCTCCGTGCCACCTCGTGCGCTGCGCGCAGCATCTCCTGCTGGTCCTCGTCCAGGCTTCGTGGCCGTGGGCTGCGGGATGCGACGGCGAAGAAGGAGATGGGTCCGTAGAAGGGGCCGTCGTGGCAGTCCAGGAGGCGCAGCATCTCGTCCGCAACCGGGTTGGCCAGTTCCTCGGACGCCGTGACCAGCTCGCCGACGTAGGCGTGCACGGGGGACGGATCCGGCAGAGTGATCCGGTCGACGATTCCCGCTCCTGCTGCTCCAACCTTGTCGCGCATCTGGTCGACGGGCTCGGAGTGGAACTCGAGGCCGCCGTTCGGTGTGACCAGGGCATAGGTGATCGGCGGCTGCTTCGACTCGCGCTTGCGGCCGGTGCGGAGGTCCTCGAGCCATGTGTCCATGGCTTCGCCAAGCTGCTGGTCCTCGCCCAGGTCCTCCATGTCGCCGTCGAACTCGGCGGCCTCGAGGGCACGGCTGTCGGTGCGCTGCTTGAGCGTGCGGAAGCGGCTGAGCGCGTCGGTCTCGGAGGCGTGTTGCTGGAGGAGGCGAAGGGCGGTGGCGTGGATGGCGGGGCGGGGCACCCAGTTGGGGAGTTCGTACTCGTCCATGCGGCGGTCGCGGGCGTATCCGATCCGGCGTTCGAGGTTGGTGACGGACGCTGAGGAGACGCTTCCTGGCTTCAAGCCGGGGGTGCGCTGGCCCCAGGCGACGGAGCCGGCCGCGGAACTCCAGGCGATGGCAACGAGTTGACCGAGGGTGAAGCCCTCCTGGAGGGCGCCCAGGAACAGTTCGTAGGCGTCGGGCAGCCGGTGTTCGGGGATGGGTTCCTCGTTGTACTTCCGGGTGAGGAGTCCCTCGAGGTAGTTGACGGCCATGCCGGCCTCGAGCCGGTGCACCTGCTGGGTGACTTCGTCGGCTCGGTTGCGGAGCATGCGGCTCATCCACTTGGCGGTCTCGCCGTGTGCTGTGGCCTTCCCGCCCAGGGCCGGCGCGAGCTGCCAGGGGATCTCGGTGACGTACACGCCGCTGACCGTGCCGTCGTCTTTGAAGGCGAAGTTGTCTGTGGTGGCTGGGAGGGTGGGGCAGATCCACCGTTCGCAGTGCAGGGTGCGGAAGACGTCGATGTCGGTTTCGGCTGTAGTGGTGAGCGTGTAGTTCAGGTCCTTCAGCGGGCCGATCGTCTCGGTCTCCTTCCGTTGCATGATCTCCACCATGGCCAGCAGCGTGAGCGCGCCGATGAGGTCGGGCATACCGTCGGGGAAGTCCCGGTCGGCCTGCTGCTGCAGCCACGCGCCAGCAGCGTCGACCCGCTTTTGGGTCTGCTGCCGCTTCTCCTCCTTGGCCCGCTCTGCCTCCGCTTTGCGCACCTCGGCCTCTGCGGCCGCGCATGACGGGCAGACCTTGGCTGCGTCGACCGGCTCGGTCGGGAAGTCCGGTCCCCAGCAAACGGTGGCGGCCATGTCGGACCGGCTGGTCACCACGGTGGGGGCGGCGCAGCTGGGGCACACCAGGTTCAGCAGTTCGGCCCGGCACGCTCCGCGGACGGCCTTGTAGACCAGGGAGGTGGAGCCGATCGCTGAGACGTGCCGGGTCCACTGGCCGGGGACGGTGAACTCCCAGTACTGGCGGCACATGGCCGCGACGTCGGCCGGCGTTTCCGGCTCGATATGGACCTCGAGGAGCGGCTGCTCTGGGCTGGGATACAGGATCCGTTTGACGGCAGGCGGCCGCTGCTTTGCTGCGACTTTCTGGCGTTTCCTGCGGCGCTCACGCTTTCCCATAGCGTCCCCCTCCAGGTGAGTTCCTCAGGATATCGATCGTCACCGACAACCCGGATCCGTTCGGCTGGTCGGGCCAGAAGGTCACGTCTGCGCCATGTCCATGAAGCGGCAGTAGTGCCCCTGGAACGCGGCTGTGATCGTCGCGGTGGGCCCGTTGCGGTGCTTCGCCACAATCAGATCAGCCTCGCCGGCCCGCGGGGACTCCTTCTCGTACACGTCCTCCCGGTGCAGCAGGATGACCATGTCGGCGTCCTGCTCAATGGCGCCGGACTCCCGCAGATCGGAGATCACCGGCTTCTTGTCGGTGCGCTTCTCCGACTCCCGGTTCAGCTGGGACAGGGCGACCACGGGGACTTCCAGCTCCTTCGCGAGGAGCTTCAGGCCGCGGGAGATCTCGGAGACTTCCTGTTGCCGGTTCTCGCCCCGCTTCCCCGTGGACTCCATCAGCTGGATGTAGTCCACGATGATCAGCGACAGGCCGTTCTTCGCCTTGCGCTTCCGTGCCTTGGACCGGATGTGGTTGAGGTTGATGTTCGGGGAATCGTCGATGTACAGCGGGGCGGCGGACACGTCCGGCATGCGGCGGGCCAGGCGCGTCCAGTCATCCTCGGTCATGTTCCCGGACCGCATGTGATGCAACGGCACTTTCGCCTCGGCGGACGCAATCCGCATCGTCAGCTCGCTGCGGCCCATCTCTAGGGAGAAGATCTGGCTGGGCAGACCGTGCTTGATGGAGCAGCAGCGGGCGAAGTCGACGGCCAAAGTCGACTTGCCGACGGCGGGCCGGGCCGCGATGACGATCATCTGGCCGGGCTGGAGGCCCTCGGTGAGGGAGTCCAGGTCGGCAAGACCGGTGGGAACGCCAGTGAGTTCCCCCTTCTTGTTCTGTCGGGCCTCCAGCTCGTCCAACATGCCTTCCATGACGTCGCCGATAGGTACGTCTTCCTCGTCGGCCTTGGACACCTCGGTCGCCACGTACACGGCGGTCTGGGCCTGGTTGCAGATGTCGGCGAGTTCGCCTTCCTGCGCGGCGGCCATGGCGGCGATGCTGATGCCGGCCTTGTGCAGGCCCCGCAGGACGGCCTTTTCGTGGACGATCTCTGCGTAGTGCTCGGCGTTCGCTGCGGTTGGAACGACCTGGACGAGGGTGTGCAGGTAGGAAGCCCCGCCGATCTTGGCGAGCTCGCCGCGCTTGGTGAGGTCCGCGGCCACCGTGATCGGGTCCACGGGGATGCCCTTGCCGTACACGTCCAGGATCGCCCGGAACACGGCCTCGTGGCGGGCGGCGGCGAACTGCTCGGCCTTCACGAGGGGGAGGACGTCCTCGATGGCGTCCTTGGACAGGAGCATGCCGCCGAGGACGCACTGCTCGGCGTACTCGTCATGCATCGGCTGCCGCTGGGGGCCGTCGTCGAAGACGTCGTCGGAGCTGTGCTGGATGCTCTGCTGAGGGATACTCACGGTGTGGCCCTTTCGGGGGTCTGAGCAGCGGCCGGCCCTGGCGAGGGATTCACCGGCCGCTGCGGTCGTTTCAGGTCAGGCTCGGGCGTGCTTCGGATGGCAGCGGGGGCACGGTGTGTCGTTGCCGTCAGAAAGCTCCACGGTGCGCTGGTAGACGGCCATCGGGAACTCGCCCCGGTTGCACTCTCCGCACCACTCAGCGAGCCGCCCAGCGTCCGGCACGGCCCCATTCGGCTGGACCTGTCGGCGCTTGAGGCTGCGGATCCGAGTAGGCATGACCCGGGATGGCACCCGTACGGGGTCCTTGGGATCGTCCTGCATCAGCTGGAGTTGCAGCATCAGGTCCAGATCCAGCTCGAGGACGTGAGCCCGGGAGGCCAGCAGCGGAGCGAGCGCGCGTGCCTCGTCAATGCCCATCTGCCACTTGCCCGGGAGGTCTTGCAGGAAAGCGTCGGCCGCTTTGATCTCTTCCGCTGTCGGCGCGTAGTCCTCTGGAGCCAGTGCGCATGCTGCGGCCCACTTGGCCGCCCGACCGGTTTTGTGGGGGCTGGGGGTGGTGTTACCACCACCCTCCGGGGGGTGTGGGGGGGGTCCGGCATTGCCGGAAGTGGCTCCGACCTGCGAAGACGTCGAACTTCCGGCATCGCCGGATCCGGCATTGCCGGAAGTGGCTCCGACCTGCGTAGATCGCTGTTTTGTCCGTTTCCCGGCCCTGGATTCGGCATCGCCGGATCCGGCATTGCCGGAAGTGGCTCCGACCTGCGACGATTCACTGACTGCCGGTGCATCGGGATTCCAGGCCGGCCAGTCGTAGAACTCGTACGCCACCCCAGTCCGCTGCCCCGTCTTCTCGTCGCTCTCCACGATCCGCCGGATGTAGCCCTTCGCTCGCAGCCTGGCGAACGACGCATAGACCGCGTCGCGGCCCACCAAACGGGATCCGTTACCGCTCCGTACACCCATCTCCCGGAGCCGCTCGAGAACGCTCTGCGGCGTGATGACGAGCGGTTCGTCGGTCGACCGACGACGCGCCTGCTCGCCGAACAGGAACATCAGCTCCACCACTACGACCAGGTCCAACGGATCGGCTGTGATGGCGTGCGGCCCGCTCCGCATGTGCGCATGCACGGAGACGTTCGGAACCGGGCCCACATGACTGATAGACCTGGTCTCTTCGATTTGCTCCGTCACCGCGCACCATCCGCCGTGCGGAGGATCATGCGGGGTCCACTTGTCGACACGCTGGGTGGTGCCTGTACGCTCAAGGCGGGTACCTCTCGATGAGGTGAATCACTTAGCCGGCGGGCTGCGAAATCCGCTGGCTTCCTGGGCGGCCTGGCGCGGTGGAGCTGCGAACTCCCTGCCGGGCCGTCTTGCGTTTCCGGGCCGTGGCTGCGAACACGGCTGATCGGAGACGCGACCGTTACTGCTGCTTCGACGCCTTGCCGCGCCGGCCGGGCTCCCGGTCCGGCCCGCGTCCCACGATCGGGTGCTTCCGGAAGAACTCCAGGAACGGGCCTGTCTCCATCACCTCGGCGTTCGCCAGCGGCCAGTACGGGTACGGGCGGTCTGGGCCGAACGGCCAGTCGGGGTGCTTGGAGAGACGGCGGACGCCCTCGCGGGTCATGTTCTTCGCCAGGCCGAGGCGGACCAGGAGGTCGGCGCCGGTAGCGAAGGTCACGACGGGCGGGAGGGCCATGAGGGTTCTGGGGTCGGGCTTCGTCAACTTTCACCCCGGCCATTGGTCGAGACCGGGGGCAGCGCGAGAGCATCGCCAACAAGTAGAGTCATGATGACTGCCTTCTCTGCAAGGGGTTGGTCGGTCACGGCCGCATACGACTTCGCAGGTCAGCGGCCAAACAGGGAGGTCGGTCGGGGTGGTGCCCGGTCGGCCTCCCGCCTTCTACGGCGGGCTACGCACGCCTCGTACTCCTCTCATCACGCCGCCAAGGCGTTGATCGCCTCGACGGTCTCCTCAGCCGTACCGTTACCGGCGTACCGAGGTGCGGAGAGCATCCCCGCCACCCGGTCCATCCGCTTCACGATCCACGAAATCTGATCCTCCACCGGCAACGACAGAACCGGCGCCAGGGCATCGGCTGCGCCCTCCACGTCATCGAGCTGCACCCGTGCCGTAGCCAGGTAGATGTGGGCCAGCCGTTCGTCGTCCAGCGACCGCTCCTGGACGGGGCCGGACTGCCACAGGCTGATCGCCTCGAGCGCCTCACGCTGCGCGCGCTCGGCATCGTGGCCGCCCTGCAGCCAGATCAGGGACGAGCCGGCGTAGTACGACTGCTTGGCCCTCGAGAAGCCGAACAGACCCTCCAGCGAGTCCGGGCGCCGGATCCGCTCCCGGGCCTGCTCCGCGGAGTCAAGAGCGGCATTCGCCGCCCGGCTGTCCCCGAGGTTCGCCAGGCACTGGGCTTCACCACAGCGCAGCCGGGCCTCCCCGCTGCCCTGCCCGTGACCCACCCACTGGTAGCCGTCCCGGATGTACTCCAGCGCACGCCCATAGTCGCCCTGGAACCGGGCGATCAGGGACTTCGTTCCGGCCACCCAAGCGGCCAGCTCGGCGTCCCCCGCGAACTCGGCGCACCGGCCCGCCGCCGTGGCGTGCTCGAGTGCCTCATCCGCGTCACCCATGTCGAGCAGCGCGTACGACAGCACCCCGGACAGCCGTCCGGCGGCCACGTACAGGTCCGAACGATCCTGCGGCCGGTGATGCCCCGAGCGAAGCCGCTCGAAAGCCTCCCCGCGCAGCAGATGCGCACGGTCCATCATCGGCCCCGGCGGGGATCCCAGGTAGTCGACCGCGGTAGCCGACACCCCGTCCTGCAGCTCGCTGATATCCAGATCCGCCAGAGCGGTCAGGTCCCGGGACATGGCGAGCGCAGCAGCCCGTACCCGGTGCGCGGCCGCAGCCTCGCGGCGTTCTCTGTCCTCCCGGTGCCATTGCTCGACCAGGGCACCGTTGGCGCCGGTCGCTTCGTCCGCGGCCTCGGCCACGCACAGCGGGGTCGGCCGGCGGCCGGTCTCGAAGTTGTGCAGGGACGTGCGGTCGTAGCGGACGCGTTGTGCCAGGTCGGCCAGCGACATGTGGGCGGCCAGCCGCCACTCGCGCAGCAGTTCCGGGAAGGTCGTCATGCTCGGAGTCTTCCTCCTCTCATCTCTTGTCGGGAGAGCTTGCCGCCCTCTTCGTCGTCTTTGTCTGTTGGCAATTTGGAGGTGACTTGATTGCCAACAACAGCTTCAACTGCATGGGGTCTGCCCGGTGCTGGCATGGAGTCAGACCTGATCGACGACTCCAGGAGCAGCTGCCGTGGCATCACTCCGATTCGCTCTCCGGCTTTGTCCGGCGCCGGCGGTCGCGTGCGGCTGCCTTCTGGGCGTGAGCCACGAAGTACGGTCTCGCCTTCTTCCAATCCACGACGTTGGCGCGGCCGATCTTCTGGACCTCGGGGAAGTTCTCAGGGTCCTTGAGGTGGAGCTGCGAGATTCGCTGGTGGGTCATCGACGGCAGGATGCCTTCCTCCACCACGCGCCGCGCAGTTTCGCGGAAGGTCAGCAACTCCGGTCCTCCTTCGGTCTCGGCTATGGCGACGTCCTCCAGTCTCCCTCATTGGGTTGCCAAATGGCAACCCAGGGCGTAGTGTCTTTCTTGGCACAGCAAAACGGCCCTGGACCAGCAGTTGCCGGACCAGGGCCGCGTGTCCCGAACGGTGCTCGCAACACCGGAACGGACGTGAACCCGCCCACCTGCGGATATCAGGGAGGCCGATCCAGTATGGATCGTAACCGCCATATGGCTACTCGCACAGCTCACCCCGGCGACAACGAGGTCGCCCCCGACTCCACCGCCCGCGTTTTGGAGCGGTTCCCGGCGTCTCACCCGCGCGGCTCGTGGCCGGCGGAGGAGTACGCCGCCGCGCAGACCGCAGCCGGCACCCCCGCCACCGTCGTCATGGACCTCACCACCGACACGTTCAAGGTGGTGACGGTCTGATGGACGAGATCTACCAGATGCTCGCTGAGCGCACCGGACGGCAGTTCCTCCACAGCCTCCGCGTGATGCCCGAGTTCGAGACGCCGAAGAACATCGGCCGTATCCGGATCAACGCGGCCATCGTCGGCATCGACCTGGACCTCGGCTTCGTGGACATGGACCCGGTGAACCTCGGCGACCTCGCCAGCATCGCGGCCCGCCGTGCCGAAGGCCTCCGCATCAAGCACGCCCAGGCCACCCGCCCGACGCTGCGCCTGATCGGAGGTGCGTGATGCAGAACGAGCACCCCTTCTCCAACGAGGAGATGCGGCTCGCCGAGCTGCTCCACCAGTTCCTCGCCCTCTCCGACGACCAGGACTGCGCCGGACGGCTCATCTTCCGTGGCCCGAAGGGCGAGTACATCGGCGAGGCCACCCTGTCCGCTCGGGACATCGAGGCCGCCACCGACGCCCTCACCTCCGTCAACGCCTACCGGGCGGACCTGGAGGAAGCCGGACTGAAGCCGGAGGCGCCGCTGCCTCAGGTCGACGCCGACGACGTCACCGACGTGCTGGCCGGCTTCAAGAAGCTGTTGGGCGGCGAGTGATGTCCGGCCCGTTCCCCAGCACCGACGACAACGCCGTGCCCAACGTGGACGGTACCGACCTCGGTGACCTGCTCGAAGACCTCCGCGGTATCCACCCCGGCATCGACTTGATGCTGGACGGCGCCCGGCTCATCGCCCACGACCGGCACAACCTGAACATGACCCAGGTCCTGGTCGCGGTGCTGGCCGGCTCCCCGGACGCCCTGGACGTCACCAGCCTGCCCGGCCTTCTGGTGGAGCGCCTCACCAACCCGGACACCAACCCGGCCGTCCGCTCCCTCCCGCTCGACCAGCAGAAGGACGCCGCCCACCAGGGCTGGCTCACCGCTCACAACCTCGCCGACCCGGACCTCCGCGACACCACCGCCCGCGCCTGCGCCGCCCTCGACCCCCGGAAGGACCACATGGACCAGCCCACCGACCAGCCCGACTACGACGACCTCATCGCCGACACGATCATCCGCGACCTCACCCACGACGACCACGAAGACAACACCCACTAACCCCCAACCCCGGGCCCCTGGCCCGGCTGGAGGCCGCCCCCGCTACATCCCCCAGGCGGGGACGGCCCCCAGCAAGGCCAGCACCCCACCCACCCGCACAGACCGGAAGGAGACCGCAATGGACCAGCACACCAACGAACGCCGTTTCGACCGGGCTGCCCGCCGCAACCAGGCCAAGGCCAACGCTCTCACCGCCATCGCCGAGACCCTCCTCATCACCGCCACCCTCGCCGCCGGCATCGCCATGTACGAGCTGATGGCCAACACCCCCGACCTCTTCGCCGTCACCGCCGCCATCGCCACCGCGTTCGGCGCCAACGGCACCCTCACCCCGATGTTCACCGCCGCGTTCGGGCCGACCATCAACCGGCTCCGCGGCCTCACCCCGAAGGGAGCCGACCAGCGATGACCGGACCCGAGTTCGCCCAAGCCCACGGCAACGACAGCAGCACCTGGATGCCCGCCGACTTCGACGCCGAGATCGTCTTCGCCGAGATCGACACCCAACCCGCCTGGCTCGCCCTCAAGACAAAGCCGACCCCCAAGCCGGCCACCGACCTGACCCCCGCCGCCTGACCACCAGAAAGGACACCGATCCCCGTGAACCCCACCCCGGCCGGCAACGAGCCGAACCGCCCCGGCGGACCCCTCGCGCCCACCGCGCCGGGGAAGCCCACCCTTCAGCCTCTCACCCGCACCCAGAAGATCCTCACCGGAATCGTCGTCGGCGCTGTCCTCGTCATCGCCACCCTCGGCTTCGTCGGCTCCTACAGCGCCGTCACCCACCTCGCCCTCAACAAGGGCTTCGGCGAGTTCGCCCACGCCTTCCCCATCGCCGTCGATGCCGGCATCATCGCCTTCCTCGCCCTCGACCTCCTCCTCACCTGGCGCCGCATCCCCTTCCCCCTCCTCCGCTACACCGCCTGGGGCCTCACCACCGCCACCATCGCCTTCAACGCCGTCGCCGCCTGGCCCGACCCCGTCGGCGTCAGCATGCACGGCGTCATCCCAGTCCTCTTCGTCATCGCAGTCGAAGCCGCCCGCCACGCCGTCGGCCGCATCGCCGAGATCGTCGCCGACAAGCACCTCGAAGGCCCCAACCCCTCCCGCTGGTTCCTCAACCCCGTCGGCACCTTCGTCCTGTGGCGGCGCCAGCGGCTGTGGAAGATCCGCACCTGGGACGAGGTCCTGACCCTCGAGCGGGAGCGCCGCATCTACATTGGCCAGCTCCGCAAGGAGCACGGGCGCACCTGGCGCCGCAAGGCCACCGCGGAGCAGCTCCTGATCCTGTGGCTCGCCACGAAGAACGGAATGAGCATCACCGAGGCCATCGACCTCCCCGCCCGTGAGGAAGCCAAGCGCCGCGACGAGGAAGCCCGCATCGCCCGCGAGGCGCAGCACGCCGAAGACGAGCGGCGCCGCCAGGACCTCGCCTACGAGCAGGAACAGCAGCGCCTCGAGGACGAACGCAAGCGCCAGGCCGAAGCCGACCGCATCGAGCAGGAACGCCGCGCCCTCGAGCTGGACAACCAGCGGCGCGAGGCGGCACGCCGGCAGCAGATCGCCGACGCCGAGGCCAAGGTCCGCCTCGAAGAGATCGCCCGCCAGCAGACCGCGGCCGCCGCCGAGGCCGAGCACCGTCGCCAGCAGGAGCAGCTGGAGCACGCCCGCCGCGTCGCCGCCGAACAGGAGCGTGCCGCCGAAGCCGCCCGCCTCCGCCGGGAGAACGAGGAAGCCGCCGCCCGGGCCGCCGCCGAGAAGGAGGCTGCCAGCCGCCGCGCTGCCGAGATCGTGCGCGCTGCCAGTGCCAGCCCGGCGCCTGCCAGTCGCCCTGCCAGTGCCAGCCGCCCGGCTGCCAACGCTGCTACCACCCCGGCTGCCAGCACCCCGGTCGAACCTGCCAGCGCTGCCAGCGCCAACGCTGCCAACCCGGCTGCTACCAGCAGCCAGCCTGCCAGTGCCAACGCCAGCCAGAGCACTGCTACCAGTGCCAGCGCCGTCGACATCCAGCAGGTCGTCGACGTCTACCAGCTGCTGAAGGAGAAGGAAGGCAAGGCCCCGTCCGACGCCACTCTCGGCAAGGCCCTTGGCGTCTCCCGCTCCCGAGCCCAGCAGCTCAGGACCCTCGCCGTCGACGCCGGCCACACCGAGCTGGCAAAGCCCATGCGGCTCGCCTCCTAACTGCCAAGCAACCTGCCAGCGAAAGGCACCACCGTGAACCCGACCCGATGCACCGTCGAGAACTGCCAGTCCGCTCCGGCTACCAGCCAGCCCATCCCGCTGTGTGCCAAGCACGGCGTGGAGACCGCGCTGGCAGTGCTCCCGCTGGCACTGGCAGGGACGCTGGCAGGACTGGCAGACCAGCCCGACGACCTGGCAGAGCTGCGCGGCCGAGTTGGCAGGCACTGGCGGCAGGCCCAGATCAACGCTGTCCACTCGTGGATCCAGAAGGCCGGTGACCCCAAGGCGGTGTCCCTCGAGGACGTCATGAACCGACTGGCCCTGACCCAGACCACCGCCTATGACCGTCTCGTCACCGCCCAGCGACTGTACGAGGCGGCCCAGAACCCGAAGTCCGAGAAGACGGCATGAGAACCACCGTGAGTCAGTCGAGGAACTCCACCCCCCAGATCGTAGAAAGGAAGTGCAGGAGGTGAGCGGAGAGACGATTAGCCCCTTCCGTATCGACCCTTCAGCGACCTCTCCGGACACTACGGTGAGTGACGGCGCTGGTGGCGGGGCGGGGCGGGGCGGAAGCCAGAACGGCTCCGGAAGCCCTCTCGTGGTCGTCCAGCAGGGCCGTGGCGTCGCCCCGCCCCGCCCCGCCCCGAGCCGTTCTCAGGTCAACAGTGACAATTCACTGCGAAACGGATACGCAGCGATCTCACACAGCGTGAGCGGAGAAACGGCGGCGATCGGCCTTGGATTTCTCCTCGGCGGACCCATCGGCGCCATCATCGGCGGCACCATTGCCCCAGCTGCGGTCGCCGCCCTGATGTGGCGCTCCCGAAGCGGCGACCACGACGCCAACAGCAACGACGCGACCTCCAGGAACGGATCCGCAGACGGATCTCGCAGCGGGTCCAACGGCAGCGGAGGGCGCGGCCGCAACAACGGTGGCGGAGCTGGACGGAACAACGGCGCAGGCGCTGGCCGGAACAACAGCAGCACGGGTGGATCGGGCCGCGTAAACCACGGCAGCGGCGGCGGCAGGCACAAGACCCCGAAGGGCCACCACGACAACCACAGCGGCCCCCACAAGAAGCCCAAGACCAAGGACCCGGTTGCCGACAAGCTCAGCAAGCTCGGCAAGTCCGTCACCGACAAGCTGAAGCCGAACAAGACCGACAAGCGCAAGAGCCCCAAGAACAGCAAGCACGACGGCACCGGGAGCGCCAACACTGACCCGAAGAGGCAGAGCAACGCCGACAAGGCGAAGAAGAACAAGCGCCCGCAGGCCCCGTGGACCAGCTCACCCGACGGTCTCGACCCCAAGAAGCCGAAAGACAAGCACGACCGGAAGCCCAAGGACCGCAACGGCAAGGACAACGACGCCTCCAGCTCGACCGCGCGTGACGGCCTCGCCCCGAAGGGCCCGAAGGGCGGCGGCGGTGACCTCCCGCCGAAGCCCGACTACGACCCAGACGAGTACGTCGACGCCGAACTCGTCGACGACGACCTGCCCCCCAAGCCGGATGCCGGCCCCGACGACGTCATCGACGCCGAGGTCATCGACGAAGACCGGATCGCCTTGGTCAAGGCAAAGCGCGAAAAGGACCGCCGCCGTCAAGCGATCACCGCAGGCAAGAAGGCCGAGAAGGAAGCCGCCCGCGACGGCAGCATGGGCGACCCCGCCAAGGTCAAACTCGAACGGATCCGCGCCGAGAACCGGCGGATCGACTTCGAACTCGACCGTCAAGAACAGCTGCTCGCCCTCACAGCGGCCGCAGAGACACCGAGGAGCACCCCCGTGAACTACCCCGCGATCCAGGCCTCCCCGGCCAGCACCCGCACCGCCGGCGCCGCCATCGCACGACAGGTCGACTTCCGAGGCTCCACCGCCTACGCCATCCTCCACGCCATGGCCGACCAGCTCGCCCACGGCCTGTACAACAACGACGACGCCGACATGGCCGACCACATCGTGGAACTCACCGGCATCCCGAACATGTGCAAGAACCTGTCCCTCGCCGTACAGGAAGCAGCCCGCGCGCTAGCCCGGACAGCCCCACTCCACCCGTCAGTGATCAAACACTTGAACAACGCGGCCATCGCCGCCCGCAGCGCCGGCGTCATGGCAGACCAGATCATGGTCGTGTTCGTCCAGGCACACCGCCAGGACATCATCCGCGTCCTCGACCCCCGCATTGGCGAAGAACGCTGGAACCTCCGCAACGGCCCCGGCACCCTCGACGCCGCGAAACTCCGCGCCGCGATCTCCTCCGCGCACTCTGCCCGCCTCGCTCTGCCCGCAGGCACCTCCGAGCCCGGCACCAACGGCGGCAGCAAGCTGGTACCGGCCTCCGACGGCAGCACCAAGAAGCTGATCAACCTGATGAAGGGCTTCACCCGAGGCCACATGGTCACCGTCCTGTCCGAAGTCGCCGGGGCCGCCGCCGGAGTCGAAGTCGTCGCCGACTCCGTCACCAAGCTGTACCGGCGCATGGTCAAGACCTGGCCCACCGAAGGCGTCGTAGACGACACCGTCCGCGCGACCGCCTCGAAGGTCCGAACCGTCTCGACCGAACTGAGGAAGGCCATCAAGGCAGCACAACGCGCACACGAGCGTGAGCTGCGCCTGAACGCCAAACCTCGCAAGGGCGCGAACGCAGAGAAGAAGTGGGACGTCGTCGGCCGCGGGCCGGCCAGCTAACCGAAGGGAGACAAGGTCATGTCCAATGCAGAGCTACTGGTAACACCCGCAGAAAAGCGCTGGGACTTTAGCAGGGACGCGGTCACCCACGGGCGGCTCGTCGCATGGGGCAGCGAACTCGGCGTAGCAACCGCGCTGGTGGCTCCCCTCGCGGACATCCCGTGGGAAGCCGGCGCCGGAGCCGGCGTCATCTGCACGGGCGCGGCCGTCCTCTACGAACACGCCCGGGGATCCTGGCGACGCGTCATGGTCGCCAGGGCCTCCGCCTGGCTCGCAACGACCGGATGGCTGTCCTACACCCTCGCCGAAGGCCCCACCCTGCTGAAGATGGCCTTCGGAGGCGCCATCTGGGCCACCGGAGCCGCCGTCAACATCGGCATGGACAAGTGGGGCGAAGAAACCCGCGCCGCCGAGAAGGAACTAGACCGCCGCCTCGAACAGGGCAGCGAGATCAAGGCGGCGCAGGACGGGTGGGCGAAGCTGCTGTACGACATCTGCGGCATCGAAGGCGCCGTCGCCGACCCCGTCATCGACCGCTGGATCAGCGGAGCTGGTTACACCGTAAAGATCACCCTGCCCGCGCACATGAACATCGACGCCCTCCGCGGCTACGAAGCCCCCCTCGCGGGCGCCCTCCACCTCCCCAAAGGCGGCGGCGTCAGCTTCAACGCCGGCGGCCCCAACACCCCCCGCAACGTCGTCTTCATCGCCGTCACCGAGAAGAACATGATGTCCGGCGCCATCCCCTACCCGAAGCTCACCCCAACCACGATCAACAAGCCGGTCGGCTTCGGTGTCGTCGGCAACGGCGCCGAGGCCGGCCTCAACCTCAAGGACGAAGGCTTCATCGCGATCGGCGCCCAGGGCTCCGGCAAAACCGCCCTGATGAAGACCCTCGGCCTCGGACTCGTCCGCTGCGTCGACGCCATCGTCATCGACCTCGACACCTCAGCCAAGATGTCCGCCGTCTTCGTCAACCCCTACCTCCGGCACGGCATCGGCCGGCCCCTCATCGACTGGCCCGCCACCACCGAAGACGAATGCCGAGTCGCCATCCAAGCCGCCAAGAACGCGATCGCCGCCCGCAAGACCGAATACGCCGACCTCCTCGAAGACGAAGACGTCGACAACCTGCCCGCCCGCCCCGACATCCCCGCCATCCACATCCGCGTCGATGAGACCAAGAGCATGCCCGACGACGTCCTCGCCGGCATCGACTTCATCATCGAAGAAGGCCGCTCCGTCAACGTCCGCGTCTCCAACACCGGACTCCGCGCCACCCGCGAATACATCACCGGCACCATGGACGAACTCACCCCCGGCCGCATCGGCCTGCGCACCAACAACAGCTCCGAACTGCAGATGCTGTTCCCCGACACCGGCGCCCCCGACATGGCCATCTTCACCGACCCCGGCACCGTCACCTACATGTCGACCACCAAGGGCCCCTTCCAGCCCACCCCCGCCAAGGCCTACGCCACCATGGCCGAAGCGTTCCCTGAGGGCAGCGACGACTACAAGCGGATGCAGACCCTGTTCATGGACGCCGCCCGCGAACTATCCGACATCCGTCCCGACATGGACCCCGTCACCGCCAAGGCCATGGGCCTCGCCTGGTCACAACGCTGGGCCCGCATCATCCCCAACCTCCGAGGCGACGCCCACGGCAACGTCACAGCCGACCGCATGCACGAATCCGTGTGGGAGCTGTACCAGTCCTGGGAGAAACCCGTCCCCTACGACCTGCTCCTCGGCCGCGCCGCCGACGACGACGGACACACGCTCTCCGCACCAGCGAACGGTGCCGCAGCCGAGATCCCCCGCCTGTCCGAGACGATGCTCACCGACGACGAACTCGACCGGCTCGCCGCCCAAGAAGCAGCCATCGAACTCGCCAAGACCTCAGCCAAGCCCAAGACCGACGACGACCTTGCCATCGAACTGTTCACCTCGATGGGCCGGCCCGCCAAGCCCAGCGAGATCTACCCGTTGATGGTGAAGGCCGGCTACGAGAAGTCCGAGCGAACCTTCCGCGACCTGACCGCGAAACTCGGCCTACAGGACAAGCTGGTCAGGCGTCATGATGGAACCTACGCGGCAGCCGAGTGCGATGAGGTTCCCAATGGCGGACGAGTTCCCGGATCTGAAGATGACCCCGATGGACGAGGCGATGCTCCACATGAGTGAGCTGATCAACGGTCTGAAGAAGGCCGGACTCAGCGAGAACTCCGCTGTGCGCTTCGCCGCCATCTACTTCGCAGAGCAGTCAGGCAGCGTCGACGACTCGGACGCCGACTGACCCCATCCCACGACCAGGCAAGCCCCCGGGTCGTACCCGGGGGCTTTCTGTATCCCCTCACCGCCCGCCGCACCCAGGAAGAGCCCCTATGACCACCCACCTGCCCAAGCCCCACACACGGCAGCCCCACGTCACCACGGCCGGGCAGCCCACCCCCGACGCCTACGCCTTCCTCGCCGACCTCGAATCCGCCTTCAATCAGGCAACCCACCCCGCGAAGGCCGCACCCACCTCGTACCGCGACCTCACCCCCGTGCCCGCCTACGGCACCAACCCGCCCGTCCCCCAGCCCGGACGACCCCCCATGAGCCAGAGCGCCGTCGACTACAGCGCCCGCATGATCTCCACCGGCGTCGCCTCCGTCCTCTTCAGCGCCTCCGTCAGCGGCATCCTCATCGCCTCCGGCCACGCCAACCCCACCGTGGTCAGCTTCATCGTTGCCGCCCCCGCCGCCCTCGCCGTACCGATCCTCGCCCTGTCCCGGCTCGTCAAGCGGACCAAGGAAGTCGTCGAAGCCGCCCCGGCCACGCACCACCACCACTACAACGCCACCGTCGACCAGCGGACCGTGAACAGCACCACCCGCGGCATCTGGGCCAGCACCCACAACCAGCTCCCGCCCGGAACGACGGGGGAGTAGCCGCAGGGGGAACGCGTCTCTGACAAACCCCCACCTGTACGCCACCATCAGAACTGCACGGCCCGGACAGCTTCTTGGACTCCGGTGTCCCCGCGCCCAAGCCATGCAGGAAGTCCGGGCCGTGCACAGACCAGCTCGAGACCCCTCCCCCCCCGGCTCTCGAGCACACGTCGGGCCCGCCACCGAATCCCCCCGGTGACGGGCCCGACCCACACCCGCGGCCAGCTACTTCACCAACGACCACGTCCCACACTCACGCGACGTGAACAACTCACCCACCCGAACCGTCACCGTCAGCCTCTTCGCTGCCGTCACGAACCGATTCTCAATGATGTCCCCACCCTCCGTAGAACGCTCCCAGTAGCAATCCGGCAGGGGATCCTGCAGCACGTACGTACCCGGCAAGGCAACCTCCACCTCGCCGTCCCCGCTCCTCGGCTTCGTCCCTATCTCGTACGAGCCCTCGCTCATCTGACGAGCCGGGGCCACCGCAGTAGGCGAATCCACGCTGCCGTCCATGACATCAGGGTCGTAACCGCCCCCATCCACAAACGAATCGTCATCGTCCGGCGACGGACTCAACAGCTCCCGGTTCAACTCATCAATCGACTTCCCCGTGTCCTCAGCGGCCTTGTCGTCCCCACCGTCCGAGCAGCCACCGATCAGCAAAACCGAGACGACTACGCCCGCCACGGCCCCCACCCTGCGCATCTTCCTCATGCCGGGCATCGTCCTCTCCCACCCCCACCGGAGGGAACAGAACCGCAAAAATCGGCGATCATCCGTGACAGGCGCGGGGCCTGACAACCACACAAGCGGGAGCCCCCACCGCTATGCCGAACAACAAGGCCGTCCAAGCCGAGATCGACGAACGCCGCGCGCAGCTCATCAAGCTGCGCCGCACCCGCACCCCCTACGACGACCCGAAGATCCTCGCCCTCGGCTACAGCAGCGCCGACAGCGCCCGCAAAGACTTCTACCGAGCCGTCACCGCCCGCCGCGACGCCACCGCCGCAGAAGTCGCCGGATACCGCGAAGAACAGAACGTCATCTTCGAGGACATCATCGACACGTACCTGCCCATCGCCCTGGGCAGCAGCGGAGACAGCCCGGACCCGAAGGCCGCCGACCTCGTCCTGAAGACCCTGGAGCGGCAAGCGAAGGTCAACGGCTGGGAAGCCGCCCTCAAGACCGAACTGTCCGGGCCCGGCGGAGGCGCCGTCCCCATCCGCGCCGAAACCATCAACGAACTCCGCGACCTCATCCGCACCGCCGGCGACCCCGACGAAGACGATGAGGCCCTGGCCGACGACGGCGAGGAACCGGATGACGACAGCACCGACTGACCGCACCGAGACCGACGAAGACAGCGACCTCGCCCAGCAGACCGAGGCCTACCTGAAGCTCGCCGCCGAGTACCGGACCCTGAACCGGGCCCAGCGCCGCCGCATCGCCTCGGCAGCCAGCCCCGACCTGCGCCGCATCCTCGCCGAACTCGAACGCACCATGGCCCTGGAACGCTCCCCAGGCTCCATGTCCGCGATCCTCACCGACGGCAAAGAGAAGCAGGCCCGCCACCTCGACTTGATCGACCGCGTCTTCCGCGACATCGCCCGCGGCCACTCCCGCAAGGTCCTCATCACCATGCCGCCACGGCACGGCAAAAGCCGTCGTGCCGCACGATGGGCACCCCTCTGGTACCTGTCCCGGCACCCAGACCACCGGGTGATGATCGCCTCCTACAGCGCGGACCTCGCCGACGACCACGGCCGGTGGATCCGCGACGCGATCGTCTCCTACGGTGAACACGTCGGCCTCTACCTCCACGCCGGCTCCAAAGCAGCCAACCGGTTCGACCTCGCCGACAAGGACGGCAACCGCCTCGAGGGCGGACTCGTCACCGCCGGTGTCGGAGGCGGCCTCACCGGCAAGGGCGCCCACCTCGCCATCGTCGACGACCCGATCAAGGACGCCGCAGACGCCGAATCCCCCACCATGCGGCGCCGCCTGTGGGACTGGTGGACGTCCGTCCTCAACACCCGCGTCGAACCCGGCGGCAGCATCATCGTCATCCAGACCCGCTGGCACGAGCAGGACCTCGCCGGGAAGATCCTCGAAGGCGAAGACGCAGACGACTGGATCCGCCTCGACCTCCCCGCCATCTGCGACACCGAAGACGACCCCCTCGGCCGGAAGATCGGCGAAGCCCTCTGGCCGCTGCGCTACGGCCGCGCAGCCCTTGAGAAGATCCGCCGCGCCGTCGGGGAACGCGTCTGGTGGTCCCTCTACATGCAGAAACCACGCCCGCTCGAGGGCGGCGTGTGGAAATGGCCATGGATCACCGACAACCGCATCACCCCCATGGCGTTCCGCGGCGTCGACCTCACCCGCACGATCGTCGCCGTCGACCAGGCCGGCGGCGAAGGCGACACCCACGACGAGACCGGCATCATCGGCGCCGGCCGCACCGCAGACGGCCACAGCTACGTCCTCGCCGACCGGTCCAAGAACATGGGCGCCGACGTCTGGGGCCACGAAGCCTGCCGCCTCGCCATCGAACTCACAGCAGACGCCTTCGTCGTGGAGGACAACTTCGGCGGCGACCAGTCCGCGCAGATCATCCGTCAGGCGTGGGCGGACCTCGAGCGCAACGGTGAGACCAAGGGCCTCCTCATGCCGCGGATCATCCCGGTGCACGCCAAGCAGGGCAAGAAGCTCCGCGCCGAGCCCATCGCTCAGTTGGCCTCACAAGGCCTGATCCACCACGTTGGGGAGTTCCCCCGCCTCGAAGGACAGCTCATCACCTGGCTGCCCGGCATGAGCAGTCCCGACCGCATGGATGCCTACGTCCACGCCCTGACCGAGCTGGCCGACCCGGCTCAGGAAGGCCTTGGCACCCAGCACTACAGCGACCAGCGGCTCCGCGGCCGCCGATAGGAGACCCCTCGTGTACGTATACGGCCGCAGCCGGCCACGCCACCCCCTACAACGGCGGCCGCCGTACCCTGCCCGGCTAGCAGGGGGAACCCGACACCCCTGAGCCCGTACGCTGATCACTAGGCGCGGGGCCTGCGAGCGAGGGAGTAGCGGTGGGCCTCACGTCCGGTGCGAAGCGTCTCATCGTCGACGCCTGGTCCTGGCTGAACTACAAGCCGATCTACAGCGACCCCCGCGGCATGCCCCACCGCAGGGCCTTCCCCGAGGCCAAGGCCACCTGGGTACCCCCCGAGGACGAACGCCGACTCGCCGCGTACAAGCTGCTCCAGGCCTACGACAACAACCAGGCCGCCGAACTCGCCGAGGTCCTCGACGGCCCCAGCGCGCGCGACAAGCGGGAGTTCGGCGACCCGTCGATGTTCGTCGACGCGATCCTCTCCCACGTCCTGGGCCGCGAGCAGCACATCACCGTCCCCGGCGCCGAGAACACCGACGACCCGGACGCCCGGGACGCCATGGCCGAACGAGTCCAGACCCTGCTGCGGGACTGGGCCGAGGACGAACTGCTGCCGATGCGGATGCAGCAGACCGAACGCAAGGCCGTCACCCTCGGGGACGGCGTGTACCGGCTCGCCTGGGACCCGGCGAAGCAGCGGGCCACCGTCCGCTCCGTCGACCCCGGTTTCTACTTCCCCGTCCTCGAGGAAGACGACGGCGAGTTCCCCGACCGCGTCCACTTCGCGTGGGAACTCCCCGAGGACCCCCGCCGCAATCTCAAGGCCCGGCTGCGCCGCATCACCTACGAACTCGCCCCGATCGGCGCAGCCACCGCCGCCGGCCTGGACTCCTCCGGCCGGGCCGTCCGCGCCCCACTGACCGTCGAAGGACCGGACGGAGACCTGGTCCCCGTCGTCGGCCCCGGCGACACCGTCGACCCGGACACCGGAACCGTCAGCCGCCTCTACCCGTGGAACGACCGGCCCACCACGCTCACCTGCTACCTCACCGACGCCACCTGGAACCTCGAGGACCTCAAGGGCGAGACCGACGTCGACTCCCTCCCCCTGGACAAGGCAACGTTCGCGACCCGCTCCGACGGAGAAGTCCTCGACCACCTCGACCTGCTCATCGACTTCGTCCCGGTCGTCCACGTCCCCAACACCGTGCCCTCCGCAGAAGAACACTGGGGACAGTCCTCTCTCGCGAAGGTGCTGCAGGTCTTCGACGAACTCGCCGGATCCGACACCGACTCCGCACGCGCCTCAGCGACCACCGGCCTGCCCATGGTCGCCATCTCCGGCGTCACCGACCCCCGCACCCAACTCGACGTCGGCCCGGGCGCCCTGTTCAAGCTGGGCGAGAACGGCCGGCTGACCGCCGTCGACACCTCCTCCGCGCTCCGTGAGCTACGCGAGCACGTCCACGACCTCGCCGACCGCGCCGCCAAAGTCGCCCGGCTCCCCGCCGTCGCCCTCGGCACCGTCGACCCAGCCCAGGCACCGTCCGGATACGCCCTGGACATCACCCTAGGTCCGCTCGACTCCCTCATCGACAGCATGCGGCTCGCCCGCGACCACAAGTACACGCTGCTGCTGAAGTTCATCCAGCGCCTCCACCTCGCCGGCCAGCACCCCGACTGGGCCGGCGTCCAGGCACAGCCCGCCAAGCTCGTGTTCGGCCCGTACAAGCCGACCGACAAGGCAGGCGTCCTCGAGCAGGTCACCACCGGTGTCACCGCCGGCGTCCTGTCCAAGGAGACCGGCATCAAGATGCTGATGGAAGCCGGATTCCCGATCGAGGATGCCGCTGAGGAGCTGAAGCGGATCGACTCCCGGTCCTTCACCGACGCCCGGAACCTTGCCGACGCGCTCGGCAACCCCGAAGAGGTGGCGTCGTTCCTCGGTCGGCAAGCCCCCGACGAGCCCGAGGCACCGGCCGTGATCCTCCCCGAAATCGGGCCCAGCCCGGCCGGCCAAGCGGTCGACGATCCGGCCGCGCAGGGAAGCGGGGGGAACACCTCTTGATTTCTGTGCTGTCCTTGATCTCAGGCGCGGGGCCTGAACGATCGTCCTTGGGAGGACTGTCTCCAATGCGTCGCCCCGCGCAGCACCGCCCCGGTCTCGCCGCCGCCCCCGGCTGGGCCCACCCCTACACCGGTCCCGTCGGTCTCGCCGTGTTCTACAACGACGGCGGCACCCCTCCCACGCCGACCCCGCAGGACCCGCCCAAGCCCGGCCCGCCCCCGAGCCCCACGCCGGTACCGCAGTACACGCAGGAAGACCTGGAGCGGATCGCAGCCAAGGAGAAGGACCAGGGCAAGCGGGCAGGAGCCCGCCAGGCCCTCGAGGACTTCGCCACCGAGCACGGCTTCAACAGCGTCGACGACGCCAAGGCATTCATCGCCGCCGCCCGCCAGGCGGAGGAGGCGAAGAAGACCGAGGAGCAGCGCCTCCGCGACGAGCTGGAGCGCATCAAGGCCGAGGCTGCAGCCCGCGAAGCCGCCGCGGTCGCCAGGGAACGCGCAGCGACCCGCCGGGCTGTCCTCGTCGGGCTCGGTGCCACCGGCGACGACCTCGAGGACGCCTCAGCCCTGCTGCGCGTTGCCGACGACGCCGACGAGCAGGCCATCACGGAAGCCGCCACCGCGCTGAAGGAACGTCGCCCGGAACTGTTCGGCGCCAAGCCGGCCCCCCAGCCCAATCCGCTTCCCCCCGCTCCCGGCGGCGCGCCCGCAGGTGGCAGCGGTAAGCCGCACGCCACCAAGGACGACGTCAAGGCCCGCGCCGAAGCACGCGCCCGGCAGATGGGATTCCGGCGCCCCGCCGCCTGACCCACCCAAGACCGAGGGACCACGCCCTCCCCGCACCACCCCGTGGACGGCACCACCCGAGTTGGTAGCCCGCACCCCAGTGCCATCCCCATTCCACGGGAGGAGATCGGCGTGGACCTCCAGCCGATGACCACCACCACGACCGTGACCGCTGACCGGCGGTGGCTGAAGAGCCCTCACGGCACCGAGATGAACGAGACGATCACCCTGGACGTCTCCAAGTTCACGTCCGGCACCCACTACGTCGCGGCGACCGCGACCATGCCGTACGCCTACTTCAAGTCCGGCCTGCCCCTCGGGAAGATCACGGCGTCTGGCCTGTACGGCCCGTACACCTCCGGCGCCTCCGACGGCACGCAGATCCTCGCCGGCGTCCTGGACACCGAGACCGCTTTCAACCCGGCCGTCACCAAGGTCGGTGGCGCGCTCCGCGTCCACGGCTCCATCGACACCGCGAAGCTCCCGGTCGCCCTGACCGTGCCCGCGGCCGCCAACCGCACCGACAACCTCCGATTCGCCTGAAAAGGGGTGACCCCAGATGCTTGACACCCTGCTCAGGGACATCGACGCCACCGAGATCAACGCGTTCGCCCGCGCCGTACAGACCCCCGCGGATTACGCGCTGACCCTGTCTGTGATGCCGGAGAAGACCATCAACTCGGTCAAGTTCCGCATCAAGTCCACCAGCCGGCGTGTGAACGCCGCTAAGTACCGGGCGTGGGACGCGCAGACCGCGGTCGCCACCCGCGAGGCGAAGCGGATCGTCACCGAGGGCATGCTCCCGCCCCTGGGCCAGAAGTACCTGGTCGGCGAACTCGAGCAGATCCTCCTCGACACCTCCCGCGGCGCCGACGCCTCCGAACTGGTCGAACTCCTCTACCAGGACGTCGCCGCGCATGTGCAGTCCATCAAGGCCCGCCTCGAGCTGGCCGTGGGCGACTTGCTCACCGATGGCAAGTTCACCCTCGCCGGGGAGAACGGCCTCACCGTCGAGTACGACGCCGGCGTCCCCTCGGCGAACATGCCGACCGCGGCGACCGCATGGACGGACCCGACCGCGGACGCCCTCAAGGACGAGATGAACTGGATCGAGGTCCTGCGCGCTTCAGGAGCCCCGCTCCCTTCCCGCGTCGTCACCTCGTACAAGGCGCGCGCCCTCCTGGCAGGGAACAACGCCTACCGGCAGGCCTTCTACGGCACCTCCGCAGCGAACATCCCCACCGGAGTCCTCGCACCCAACGAGGTCGACGCCGTCCGCGCCCGCTACAACCTGCCGCCGATCGAGGTGTACGACGTCCAGATCCCCAAGGACGACGGCACCATGGCCCGGCCCATCCCGGACAACAAGTGGCTGATGCTTCCGCCGAACCCGCAGACGTGGGGCGAGACGCAGTACGGCGTCACCGCCGAGTCCCTCGTCCTGTCCTCCGGTGGCAACCCGGCCATCGAGCGGGAAGAGGCCCCCGGCATCGTCGTCACCCACGGCTACACCGATGACCCCGTCACTGTGTGGACCAAGGGCGCCGCGGTCGCCATGCCGGTGCTTTACGTCCCGGACATCCACATCACGGCGACGGTGTTCTGACCATGGGACGGAAGCTGGCAGCGTCCGTCTACGTCACGGACCCCGACACCCACGAGACCGTCCTCCTCGAGGCCGGTACCAGCCCGGACAAGCGCCTCGCCGACCTCGTCACCAACCCGGTGGCCTGGGAAGGCGAGGACGCTGAGGGCAATCCTGCGGCCGCAGCCAAGGACGAGGACAACGACGCCTCGAACGACGGAGCGGACGACAAGCAGGCCGCGAAGAAGACCGCGGCCCGGAAGCCGGCTCGGGGCCGGAGCGCCGCTGACGAGGGCACCAGCGGCGAGTAAGCGGCGTGCGGGCCCGCCCCTGTGGTGGGGGCGCCAACCGGCGGGCCCGCACCCGCACCCCTTCCCACCCCACACCACCTGGAGGTAGCCATGGACGACGCCGTCAAGGCCTGGCTGCTCGCCGAACTTGGCACCGCCACCAACGTCACCGACCTCCAGACCCGCTACACCCGGCTCGGTACCGCCCGCGCCGTCGCCCTTGAGGTCCTGCGGGAACGCCTCGCCGCGCTCCGCGCCCAGCCGGCGACCGTCAGCGTCCCCAACGCCGTGTCCGTCGGTTTCGCCGAGAACATCAAGGCCTACGAACGGCAGATCGCCGCCCTCGAAGCCGGAGACAACCCGGCCCCAGACGACCCCACCGACGGAACCGGCACAGAAGGCATCGACCTTCTTATGCTGCGGGAACGGCCCCGCCGATGAGCACCCGCATCCGCCGCGGCCGCACCCTCCGCTCGCGACTCCTCAGCTTCATCACCGACGCCGTCAGCCGGCTGCGCGCCGCATGGTCCATCCTCACCATCGCCCAGACCCGCCTGCTGAACGCGCTCGCCGCGATCCGGCCCGGCCGCACCTCAGGCGGCGGCGCCGCACTCCGTGCCGCGTTCGCCGTCTTCAACACGTCCCTGGCCGCGTTCAACCGGGCCGCCATGGCCTTCGCGGAGCGCTGGGCCGCAACGGACCTGCCCCTCATCTACCGTGAGGGCGCCTGGACCATGCTCGACAACGCCGACCGCCGCAACGACCTGTTCACCTGGACGGACCGGCACCGCGCCGCGATCACCACCGCGTCCGCGCAGTTCTACGCCGACCTCACCGGCCGCATAAGCGAGGCTCTGCGCCGCGCCCGCGCCTTTCTCCGCGCCGCTCAGGACGCCGCCCGCAGCACAGCAGCCCGCTTCGACGTGACCGCGCTGCGCCGCGATCACCCCCTGGACACCGTCCTCTACGCCAATCAGGCCCGCCACCCCGTCGACTCCTGGGCTCGCGCCGCGATCACCTGGCAGGCCGTGACCACCGCCAACACCGCTGCCGCCCGGACCGCCCTGGACGAACTCGGCACCGAATGGGTGGAGATCCGTGACGGCGCCGACTGCGGCTGGACCGAGCACGACGACCCCGACCGCGCCAACCGGACCCTCAGGACCGTTCAGGACGCCCTCGCGCACCCGTCCGCGCACCCGAACTGTCAGAGGGAGCTTCTTCCCCGCCTGGACCTGATCGGCCGCACCACCATCCGGTCGGGAGCCCCACTGTGATGTCGCACGTACGAAGGGAGACGTCCGTGGGCTCCGCCCTCTTCTGGAAGCGCCTGCACATGGTGCTGTTCTTCGCCTGGGTTGCGCTGCTCCCGCCCACGCTCCTGTGGTGGCGTAACTCCATCGCCTACGTCGTCCTCATGTCCTGGTACGCCATCGCCATCGGCCACGTCAGCTCCTGGCAGGCGTCGCGGGCAGAAGAGGAGGCCACGGAAGAATGAGTACCCTGCCGCCGGACGAACCGCAGGCGCACGGCGTCCGTATCAACGCCCTGCCCGGCCACGCCAGCATCGCCCTGGACGGCGCCTCACTGCCTGCGAACACGGTGACCGGCTACGTCCTCGAGCACTCGGTGGCCGACGCCCTGCCCATGCTGGTCCTGCACACCAGGCAGCCCGACCACGTTGCCTTCGAAGGCCTCGCCCGCGTCGCGGTTGGCGTCACCAAGACTCCGGGGGAGCTGATTGCTGCCTTCCTCGCCGAGGTCGATCCTGTCCTCCTCGACCAGGCGGCGCTGAACCGTGCCGACTATGGCGGGGGAGAGGGCGCGACCGCCCGCGCCATGCTCGCCACCCTCAGGGAGTGGGTGCTCGGCGGAAAGGCAGACACTTGATGACCGGCCTGGACCTGTCGTCCATCGCCCAGTTCGTGGAGGGCTTCATCCTCCTCGACACGATCCGCTTCACCACCCCCGCCGCGGGCAAGCCCGTCTTTGACCCGGCTACCGGCCGCTACACCTACCCCGAAGGTGACCTCATCTACGAAGGTCCCGGAGCCGTCCAGGTGTCCGGCACCCCGGGCGGGATATCCGCGCTGCCGGTCGTGACCCAGCCGTGGTCGGACGAGACAACCTCCAAGTACATTGCGCTGACACCGCTGTCGGCGCCGATCGCCGAGCGGGACAGCATCGTCACGGTCGTCACTGTGCACGCGGGCGGGGACCTGGCGCTGATCGGCCGGCAGTGGCGGGTGCAGGACCCGTCGAACGCGGCCACGATCTCCGTCGTCCGGATCACGGGCCTGGACCAGATCCAGCAGACGAGGGAGGCGAGCAGCTGATGGACCTCGACGACCTCGCCGCCCGCCTCGAGCAGGCCGCCGACCGGGTCGGCCCCGAAGTGAACCGCACGGTGCAGCAGCAGGCCCGGCTGCTGCGCGCGCTCATCATGGAGAACGCATCCGGCAGACCCGGACCGAACGTCATCACGGACAAGTACCGGCCTTCCTGGAAGCGTGAGCCGTTCGCGGTCCCGGACGGCGGTGGCGCGGAGGTAGGCACCCGCAAGCCGCAGGGTCGCCGCCTGGAGTACGGGTTCTGGGATATGACCGACAGCATCGGCCGGCACTTCTTCCAGCCGCCCTTCCCGCACGTCGGCCCCGCAGTGAACGAACTGTCACCCGAGTACGAGCAGGCGTTCACCAGCGCCCTGGACCGGATCTTCGGGAGCTGACGTGATCGAAAGACTCCCCGTCACCGAAGGCCTCCAAGCCCTCCTGGAGACCCTCACCGGCTTTCCGGTCGGGCTGCGCACCGTCCCCCTGGACGATGCCGGGCACCCGGTCCCGCCGCCGTACACGCTGCTGTACCCGCTGGACCGCAACGACAACACAGGAACCCTCGCTGACAACGGTCGCGCTGCGGTCGTCGACTACCAGGCCACGTTCGTCTCCGGTCCCGCACCCGGCGTACCGGACAGTCGCGGCGGCGACGAGCAGGCGCAGTGGCTCGCGGACCGCGGCTGGAAAGTCGTGGAACGGCCCGCCGACGGCAGCCCCGGCTACGCCCACCCGCTCAACGTCGGACCCGGCGCCGTCTGCTGGTGCCGGGAGGCGACGGAAGCGGGGGGAACGTCTGAGCAATCCGATGCAATCATGACGGCAGTGATCCGTTACCGCCTCTACCTCGAGGCGACCGCCTAAACGCAGGCGGACAGGTAAGACCGCACCGCGGCGGGACCCCACGCGGACGCCACCACCGGCTGGTGGCCGCCACACCACACGTGTAGCAGGGGCCCCACAGTTCGGCCCCTAACCGCAAGGGGCCACATCTCATGAGGTTCAACCGCAAGGGCACGACCCGCATCTGCTTCCTGCCGACGATCGCGTCCGCGTCGCTGCTTCCGACCGCCGCTGAGATCACCGCCGGCACGGACTACACCGACCAGGTCACCGCCATCGAGGGATGGTCGCTGGAAAACCAGCCGATCGAGACCCCCGACATGGCCAGCACCTTCGTGTCGAAGATCGGCGGCGACGACTCCGCAGCCGACAGCTCGCTGACGTTCTACGAGGACTCCACGACCGACGACATCGAGACGGAACTCGCCAAGGGCACCACCGGGTTCATCGTGATCTTCTCCAAGGGCAAGGCGCCGTCCACGAAGGGCATGGACGTCTTCCCCGTCACCGTCGTGTCGAACTCCAAGGCCTACACCACGGACAACGAGGCCGCGAAGATCACCGTTCAGTTCACGATCACCGATCGGCCCGTGTTCAACCAGACCGTGCCCTCGTCCTGACGCCCAGCCGGAATCGCCCCCTCTGAGCCCCCGGCCGGGCCCCTGGCGAACACGGGAAGGGCGCCGCGGCGCCCGGCCGGGCCTTCCCCGATGGAGACCCGCATGACCACCAGCAGTACCTGGGACGAGCTGGAGAAGCAGCTCAACACGATCGAGAAGCCCGTCACCACGCTCAAGCTGTGCCGCGACCCCGAGGTCCGCGAACGCTACCTGACGGCCAAGCAGGCCCACGAGCAGGCCGACCGCTACCTCAAGCAGACCCCCAAGGACGCCAACCCCGAGGCGCTGGCCCTGCTCAAGCAGGAAGCCGCCGACGCCCGCAAGGAACTCGCGGCCGCACAGAAGGCATACGACGAGCAGACCATCACCCTCCGATTCACCGCCCTCGAACGCAAGGCCCTCGAGGCGCTGCAGAAGCAGCACCCGGCCAGCGAGGAAGACGAGGAACGCGGCGAGGAGTGGGCGATGGACACCTTCGCCCCCGCCCTGATCTCCGCCGCGTCCTTGGACGGCATGCCCGTCGAAGCCGCCCGCCGCTACCTCGACACCTGGGCCCCAGGCGACGCCCGCGACCTGTGGCAAGCCGCCTGGACGATCCAGCACACCCGCCGGACCGACTTGGGAAAAGGCTGATCGACGATGCCGTGTTCCGAGCCGAAATGCAGCTGTGCCGCGAGTACCGCATCCCGCACAGCCACTTCCGCGGCCACGGAGACGGCACCTGGTCCGACCTGGACCGCCGCAAGGCCCTCGCCTACGAGGACTACCTCAAAGCCTGCTGCCCCACCTGCGGCACCCGCCCCGAAGAGTGGGACGAGTCCGCTGGTGGTGACGAGGACGCCTACCGCGCTACCACCCACCGCTGCATCGGCTGCCAACTCCTCGCCGACAAGCAGGCGACGGTCCCCGACGGCGACGAAGGGCACGGCGTGAAAGTCCTCCTGCTGCCCACCAGCCTGCACGCCGCCATGCAAATCCAGACCACGAACCACCCCTAGCTCAGGAAGGAGCCCGCCTTGTCGCAGTGGAATCTGTCGGTACGCCTGTCCGGGCAGGGCTCCGGTCTGGCGCGCACTCTGCGGGACACCGCAGCAGACGCGCAGAACGCATCCGACGAGGTCAACGCCCTGCGCCGGAATCTCACCCTGCTCCGGGCGGAAGCCAGCAACAACATCTCCATCCGCCTGGAACTGGATGCCGAAGACCTGCGACGTGATGTTCGCGCCGCGCTCACGACCGCCGGACACGGTGACGCGCTCTCTGTCGACCTTCGCCTGGCGAATGCCATGGACTTCCGGCGCGACGTGCAGAACGCAATCCGCTGGGCAGCCTGGGGGCACCGCATAGAGGTCCCGCTGGTACTGCGTGACCCCAATAGCCTGCGCAACCAGGTCTCCGACGCGGTCCGCCGGGCCCAACGAAACCAGACCATCCGCATCCGGGTCACAGCGGACACCAGCGACCTGCGTACCGTCACGCGCGGCCTGAACAACAACCGCGGCGGCGGCATGGCAGGCAGCAACAAGACCGACTTCGGTCTGAAGGGCTTGCTGACCTTTCTACCGGCCGCCATCCCGCTGACAGCTGGTCTGAGCGCCACGCTCGCCCCGCTCGCCGCCCAGTTCACCGCGGCCGGCATCGCGGGCGCGGCATTCGGGATCGCCGTCGCCGGGCAGATCGGCCCCCTGTCCGACTTCGCCGACGCTGAGCAGAAATACCAGGACGCCATCCGCCAGCACGGTGCAGCCTCGAAGGAAGCCGCGCAGGCACAACTCGCCATGCAACAGCAGCTGGCCTCCATGCCAGCGGCTACGCAGAAGGCCGCCATCGCCGTCTCGACCTTGAAGAGTGACTTCTCCGCCTGGTCCGACGACATGGCCCGGTTCACGATGGAGCCGGTCACCAAGGGCATCACGGTCCTGGACCAGCTGATCCCCCGCCTCACGCCCGAGGTGAAGTCCGCCTCCACTCAGCTGGACCGCCTCGTCAGTGTGGCGGGCGGGGCGATCCAGACGCCCGGCTTCGATGCCCTCTCCGACAAGATCGCCTCGTTCACCGACGGCAAGCTGGAGCACCTCACCGACGAGGTCATCCACCTCATGCGGGTGCTGTCCGAAGGAGGAGCCGACCACGGCGCCATTGGCGCGTTCGTCGAATTTGCGCAGGCCAACGGGCCCGCCGCCCGCGACGCCATCAAGGCCCTCGGGCAGGCCGTCATCGTCCTGGTACAGGGCGCGGCACAGGCCGGCCCGAGCATGCTCACCCTCGTCACCGCCGCGGCCCGCCTGGTGGCCGCCATGCCGCCGCAACTGGTCGGCATCATCCTGCACGTCGCGGCCGCGCTGAAGCTGCTGCAGCTGTCCGGAGCCGGCATGGCTGCCCTCGCTGGCGGTCTGACCCGCGTCCGTACCCAGATCCTCGCCCTGGGTACAGCCTCCGCTGCGGCTGGTGGAGGTCTCGCCGGCCTGAGGGCCGCGTTCCTCGCGCTTGGCACGGCCGCGAAGGCGGGCATCGTCATCGCCGGTATCGCCGCCCTCGCCTACGGCGTCAGCAAGCTGTCCGACATCGGCAAGGACGCCAAGGAAAGCGTTGACGACCTCGCCCGCTCCATCGAAACCGGCCTGACCAAGGGCCACATCGACTCCTCAGCCATCGACGACCTCCGCAAGGCACAGAAAGGCCTACTCAAGGAGACCGACGACACCGCAAGCGGCTGGGACAAGTTCGTTCACGGCTTCAAGACCGGCGGCTCCGCGTGGAGTGACACCGCATCGTCCTCCCAAGCCGTCACGAACAACATGCGTGACCTCGGCAACGCCATCAACGAGATCACCAAGACCAAGGGCCTCGAGACGGCCCGGCAGGCGATGGCGATGCTCGAGGCGCAGGGCATCCACATCCCCACCAAGTACCTCAAGGACTACAACAACGCGCTGGCCGATTCCGCCCTCGAAGCCGAGCTGACCGCCAGGTCCATGGGGATCTTCGGGGACGCCGCCGCGGACACGCAGGCCAAACTGAACGCGCAGAAGCAGGCCGCCGACGGGCTGAGGCAGAGCATCCTCGCCCTCAACGAAGCAAACCGCAGCGCCTACGACGCTCAGATCGGCTTCGAGTCCTCTTTGGACGACTTGACCGAGGCGTTCAAGAAGAACGGGGCCACCCTTGACCTGAACACACGAGCCGGGCAGGCCAACGGCCAGGCGATGTCGGATGCGGCAAAGGCCAACGACGAGATGATCGCCTCCGGGATCGCCGCCGGTGACTCGCTGGCGTCGATGCAACAGAAGTCCGACCAGCTGCGGACAACGATGGTGCGGCTGGCCACCGAGGCATTCGGCGGCAACAAGAAGAAGGCCCAGGAGTACGTCAACACGCTGCTCGGCACGCCTGACCAGATCAAGACGATGGTAAAGCTCGAGCGTCAGGACGCGGTCCGTGGACTGGGCGAAGTCCGCGCGGCGATCGAGAAGACACCGAACGCCCACAAAATCACCGTCAGTACGCTCAACGCTGCCGCAATCGCAGCCCTCGAGGCCGTGGGGCTGAAAACACGACAGCTGCCCGACGGGCGTACCGAGGTTTTCACCGCCAACGGTGGCGCCCTCGGAGGCATCAGCGCGGTCATGGCGGCCCTGAACGCCCTGAACGGCAAGACGGCCACGACGTACATCAAGACTGTCCGGGTCGGTGGAAGCTATGGGAACAAGCAAGTCCCGCTGTCCGCGGACGGTGGTCTCATGCGGCGGGCGGCCGGCGGGACAACGAACCCGGTGCAGCACTTCGACCAGGGAGGGTTCATCCGGGGGCCGGGTGGCCCGAGGAGCGACGACATCCTGGCCACGTTCGCATCGGGCGCCAAGTCGTGGGTGTCGAACACCGAGTACGTCATTCAGGCGGCCGCGGTCCGCAAGTACGGGGTGCGGACCATGGATGCCCTCAATCAGGGCCAGCTGGTGCTGCCACGGCTTGCCTCCGGCGGACCCACTGGCCTGCCGCACCTCGCAGGTGGCGGCGCCGCGAACTTCACGTACTCCCCGTCCGGCGGAATGAAGTCCACGTTGGACGTTATGTCGGCGTACTCGAACGCTCACCAGCCGATCAGCAGGGACGACTACAACAAGAAGCTCCGCGCGCGGGCGAACGCCGTTGATGCGTTGCGGGCGGCGGAGGCCCGGCTGAATCAGGTCCGTAAGGGCCGCCACACGAACGCTCAGCTGGTCGCGGCGGAGAACGCGGTAGCGAAGGCGCGCCGGAGCCTGGCTACCGCTACGGATGCGGCAGCGTCGGCTGAGGCCCGCTACAAGAAGAAGTTCTCTCTGTCCGACTGGGGCAAGACCCTCGGTTCGGCGGTGAAAGCGAACGCCTCCTACGAGTCGAACCTGAACAAGATCGCTACTCGTGGTGCCGGCGGTGACGTCATCGAGCAGCTGCGGGACATGGGTGCCGAGGGCGCCTCCGTGGTGTCCGCGCTGGCGAAGGCGTCGAAGAAGCAGTTCAACGACATCATCACCAACCTGCGCAAGCTCGGCCCGCTCGCCAAGGCCACTTTGGCGGACTACACCAAGCAGCTCACCGACTCCACCAAGTCCGACACCACCTTCCAGGACAACCTGTCGAAACTCGCGTCGATGGGCTACGGCGACCTGGCCATGCAGCTGGCCGCGCAGGGCGACGACGCGGCGAAGAAGCTCGCCGCGGACGCCGTGAAGAACAAGACGAGCGCGAAGAAGGCCAACGACGCCGCGAAGAAGGCCAAGACCACCCTCAGCGACGACGAGAGGACCGACCTGGTCCAGATCATCGCCGCGATCACCTCCAGCAAGACCGGCATCCACGACGTGGCCGCCAAGACCAGCCTCGGTGAGGACGAGATCATCACCGTGGCCACCAAAGCCAAGAGCCAGATCAGCAAGTCGCTGGGGTCCCGGGCGACGAAGTTCCTCGCCGACCTCGGCCGCGCCAACCAGCACCTGTCGTACGCCGACGGTGGTATCCGCGCCGGGATGTACGCCACCAGCGGCGGCATCGTCCGCTTCGCCGAGCCGGAGACGCATGGCGAGGCCTACCTGCCGCTCAGCCCCAGCAAGCGGCGCACCGCCCTTCCCGTGCTCGCGGATGTCGCGCACCGCTTCGGGCTCGGCCTCACCGACGTCGCGGCGTCCCGTGCGGTCGTCGTCATACGCGAGGGCGGCGACACCCACGTCAACGTCACCGCGGTCCGTACCGGCGCGACCGCATCCGACATCGGCGCACAGGTCGGCCGGTCGGTCCGCCGCGCCCGCAGGGGAGGGGTGGCCGCCCGTGCCGCTTGAACTGGCCGATTGGCAGTACGACATCGGGGGCGTCATCATCGGCGCCGGCACCGCGGTGAACGTCATCGAGGTGACCGGGCTCGGCCGGCCACCGGTCCGGGACAACGACGTTGACCAGCCGTCCATGGACGGCTCGTTCGCGGGACCCGACTACTGGGCCGCCCGCCAGATCCAGTTCGATGCCGCCATCAAAACCCCCGGTGACCCCGCCGCCTGCCACGACATGGTTGCTGCCCTACAGGCCGCCACCGACGCCACTGCGGTGCGTCTGGTCGGCGGGCAAGGCCTGACGATACGGATCAAACGGCCCGGCCGGCCAACAAAATCACTCACCGTCCGCGCCCGGAAGATCGACCCCGAATACCGGCAGGTCATTCACGGCTACGTCCCCCTGGACCTCGAGTTCTTCGCCCACGACCCGCAGTTCTACGCGGACGAGGCCACCACCACCGAGATCCCCCTGGGCTGGCTCACCGGGGGTGGGTTCGCGGCCCCCGTCGTCGCGCCGATCTACGTACAGGACGGCACCGTGGCCGCCGACCGTCCCGCCTGGGTCACCAACACGGGTGACGCGGACGCCTGGCCCATCATCCGGATCACCGGACCGTGCTCCAACGTCAGCATCATCCACGTCCCCACCGGCCGCACCCTCGCCCTGCCCACCCTGACCCTCGCGGCCGGCCGCTGGGTCGAGATCGACACCCGCCCCGGATACCGCACCGTCACCTGGGACAACGGCGGCAACGCCTCCGCCTACCTGACCCCGGCCTCCCGGATCGACCTGTTCTCCCTACCGCCCGGCACCAGCGAGATGCGCTGGACCGCATTCGACTCCACCAACACCGCCCGCCTCCGCCTTACCTGGCGCGACGCCTACATAGCCCTCTGAGGAGCGCCACATGTCTCTATTCCCCGCGCCCATCCTCACCAACGGGGCCACCCACTCGGCGCAGCAGTTCCGCATGCTGGTCCGCGACCTCGCCCGCGGCTCCGAGGGCATCACCGAAGGCGACGACCTCCAGGTCAGCCAGCGTTCTGTGCCCGGCGGCGGGGTCACGGTCGGCGACGGCTCGGCCGTCATCCAGGGCCGCGACGACGCCTTCCAAGGCCACTACGCAGCCTGCAACGTCGGCGCTGTCGACGTCGACATCGCCGCGACCGGCAGCACCGGCCGCTCCGACATGCTCATCCTCAGGATCGAGGACCCCGAGTACACCGGAACTCTGGACCCCGAGGTGGATCAGATCGCCTACTTCCAGGTCATCTCCGGGGTTTCCTCGGCGGCCACCACCATCCCCGACGGCCGGACAGGTATCCCGCTCGCCCGGATCGACATTCCACCGCTGACCGGGACGATCACCAGCGAGATGATCACCGATCTGCGGAAGATCGCGAACCCCCGCCGTGACCGCAGCCTCTACACCCAGTCCCCGGCCAGCATCTCCACCCAGATCGGCGGCAGCAGCAACTCCTACGCCTACTTCTCCACCGCCGCCGGCTGGACCATCACCGTGCCGTCCTGGGCATCTACCGTCAAAATCCGCCTGGACATCGCCGGCCTGCGCCTGACCGCAGGCAACATCTTCGGGTCCGTGCGCGCCATGTTCGGTACCGAACGCAGCATGCAGCCCGTCATCATCGACGACAATCAGGGCGCCGTCACCCGCCGCCTCAACGCCATCGTCGCCGACACCCTGACCATTCCCTCCTCCTACCGCGGCACCTCCCAGCTGCTGCGCGCCCAGTTCGCGGGTCATTCCGGCAACGTGGGCACCGTCAGCGTCGACAGCAGCAGCACCCTCATCGCCGACGTGGAGTTCTTCGAGGCGCCGCGATGACCGGCCCCCTCGTCCCGGACCGGGTCCTCACACAGAACGCTCTCACCGGCGCCTGGCTGTCCACTGCACTCCCGCTCGTCGACCTGGAGTACGGGGACGAACTCAACGGGCCAGGCAGCCTGTCCGGTCGGCTGTCCCCACGGCTGCTCTCGTCCAGCCCCCTCGTCGTGGACCCTGGCAACACGTTCATCTTCGTCGAGTCCGCCAACCAGCTTCAGTGGGGCGGCATCGTCTGGGACGTCCGCGCACAAGGAAACGACTACGCGATCGAGGCCGCGTCCTGGTCGTCGTACCTGCAGAAGCGATTCGACCTCGACGGAGAGCACGGCGGCCGCGGCCCCTACACCTACGCCGACCGATGCCAGGTCATCCGCAACATCTGGACCTACGCCCAGTCGGTGGCCGACGGCAGCATCGGCGTCACCGTCGACCCCACCACCAGCACGGCCACCATCGGCACACCCGCGGACGTCTACCACTCCAACCCTTGGGAGATGCCCTGCCTAGGAGACCAGGTCGACGACCTCGTCTCCGGTGACGCCACCCCCGACTACACCTGCACCACCTCCTGGAACAGCACAAAGACCGGGGTCGTGAAGCGGATCAAGCTGGGCTGGCCGCGCCTCGGCAGGCGACGCACCGACATCACCTTTTCCAGCGGCGTCAACATCATCGACGAACCCGAAGACGCCCTGTCCGGCGACGACTACGCCCAGGTCGTCGTCGCCGCAGGCTCCGGAGAAGGCCGCTCCCGGCTGAAGCAGACCTCCGCCGTCCGCAACGGCCGCCTACGCCTCGAGCACGTCCTGGACCTCCCCGACGTCAACGGCAACGACATCCTCCAAGCCCGCGCCGCCCGCGAACGAACCTGGAGACAGGCCACCGTCCGAGGCAGCGTCGACCAGATCACCATCCGCGACACCCCCGCCGCCCCGTACGGCTCCTGGCAGATCGGCGATGACGTGTTCACCCGCGTCAACAACCCCTGGACGTCCTACGCCGGCTGGTGCCGCATCACCGGATGGACCCGTAAACCCCAGGCCCAGGGCGGCCCCCAGACCGTGGTCAGCCTGAAACCGGCCGACTCATTCCAGTACGGAGGCGTCTGAGGTGGACATCGGCCGCGAACTCAACCAGATCAACAAACGCCTCAGCAAGATCGAGCGTTCCCCCCGGCTCACCCACGCCTCCATCGAGAACACCGCCATCCAGGTGTACGACGGGCAGGGCAGCCTCCGCGGCGTCATCGGGCAGCAAGCCGACGGCACGACCGGCGTGAACATCACGAACGGGCCGCCCCCACCGCAGCCGTCCGCACCGATCGTCGCCTCCGTTCTCGGCGGCGTCACCGTCTCCTGGGACGGCACGTTCGCCGACGGCAGCGTGCTGCCGCTGGACTGGGCGCGGGTGGAGGTCCACGCCTCCATCCTCGCCTCCTACACGCCGGTCCCGGCCACGCTGCAGGGCACCATCGAGACCGCGCAGGGCGCCACCGTCGTCGTCCCCTGCGATGCGCCCGTGTACGTCCGTCTGCTGGCCCGGAACACGTCCGGCACCGCATCCACGCCCTCCGTCACGGTCGGCCCGCTCGGGCCCACACCGGTAGTCGCAGACGACATCCTCGACGGCATCGTCACCACGGTGAAACTCGCCGACGACGCCGTCACGGCGGCCAAGCTGGCCGCCGGCGCAGTCGACACCACCGCCCTCCAAGACGGCGCCGTCCTAGCGGCGAAACTCGCCGACGCCGCCGTGGAAGTCGGCAAGCTCGCCAACAACGCCGTCACCGGACCGGCCATCGCCTCAGGCGCCGTCACCGCCGGGAAACTCGCCGCCAACTCTGTCGTGGCAGGCAACATCCAGGCCGGGGCAGTCACCTCGGCGACGATCGCGGCCGGCGCGGTCACCACCGACAAGCTCACCGTCACCGGCGGCGCCAACCTGCTGTCCGACCCGAGCTTCGAAGGCGCCTACACCGCGGCCCTCGTCACCGGGAACAGCTTCTGGTCCGTGGACGCCACCAAGGGTAACGGCTCCACGAAATCACTCAAGGTCAACGCGACCGCAGGAACTCCCACGAACCGGGACCTCACCCTTTTCGACATTCCGATCCTGCCCGGCGAGCAGCTGTATCTGGCCGTCGACTATCAGGCGTCGACGGACTATGTGGGCACGCCCCGGATCTACGCCCGCTGGGAAGACGCATCCGGGACGTTCCTAGCGTCCGGTGCCGCGCAGGCCAGCCCGCCCACCGTGGGTGCGACCTGGCAGCGCATCACCGCAACTGTCACCGCCCCCGCGAACACCGCCCGGGTCAAGCTGAACGTGGCCTCCACCAGCGGGACCGCGGGAACACTGTGGTTCGACAACGCCGCGGTGCGTCCGGTGGCCGGTGGGACGCAGATCCAGGACGGCGCCATCACCACGCAGAAGATCGTTGCGGGCGCTGTTCAGACGGTGCAGCTGGACACGGGCGCGGTAAACGCAGGCAAGATCGCATCCGGTGCGGTGACAACGGACAAGCTGGACGCGCTCGCCGTGACCGCCGACAAGATCGCCGCGAATGCGATCACGGTAGGGAAGATCCAGGCAGGAGCGGTGGACGCGACCGCGCTTGCCGCGGATGCCATCACCGGCAAGACCATCACCGGCGGCACGATCACCGGCACCACCATCACCGGCGGCACGCTGCAGACCGCGACAAGCGGCGAGCACATCACGCTGAACGAGCTGGGCCAGAACAAAATCATCCTCTACGACAGCAGCAACACAGCCATCAACGAACTCTCCGCCCGCGGCCTCCTCGTCAAAGGCAGCAGCGGCGCCGTCCTCTGGCTGAACCCGAACCTGAGCTATCCACAACTGCAGCTGCACAACGCGGGCGGCACGAACAAAGCAACCGTCCAGGTCACGGAGAGCAACCCAGGAGATGCCGACCTAGAACAGTTCTGCGGCCCGTTCAGCGGCAGCAGCTACTCCGACATGGTCTGGCGCAATTTACTGACCAACGACAGCGCGGTGATCGAGCGACTGCGATTCAGCGACCCGGACAACGTCCGTATCGGTGCACGCCTACGCCTGACCGAGACCCAGGCATGGATCGGTCTCAACCGAACCGACGACACCACGAAGGTCACCACCATCGTTGTCGAGGCAAACTTGGCAACCCTCGCCCAGGGCCGCTTTGCCGTCGATGCCCCCGCATCCACCTTCAGTGCCCTCTACGCCAACGCAGCCACCGGCCACACCGGCAACCTGCTCCGCCTGCAACTCGCCAGCGTCGACAAGTTCCTCGTCGACAAGGACGGCAACGCAACCGTCAAGGGAATCCTCACCGCGGGGAACATAGCCACCGGCACGGTCACGATCACCCCGTCCGCGGCGAACACGCCGACCAGCGCATCCGTGTCCTTCCCCGCACTGGCAGGGACCACATTCCGCGGCTACGCCACCGCCAACACAACGGTGCCCGGCGTCCGAACCCCTACTGGGCCCAACAACTTCGGCGTCACCGGCGTATCCGTCTCCTCCGTGACCTCCTCCACCGCCCTGATCTGGGTCAACCGGGAGAACACGACCGCAACTAGCATCAACTGGATGGTGATTGGCTCATGACCGAACAACCACTCGAACCCACCAACACCGAGTCCCCTGCCGACGACATCCCGCCCACTCCGGTCGAGCCCGAGCCGGATACCCCGCCGCCCCCCGGCCCCGCCCCGGACTCGCAGCCCATCACGTGGGAACCGCAGACCTGGTACTCGATCACAGCCGCCTGCCGCACCCCCGGCTGCCTCCAGGAGAACATCGTGGTGACCATCCCGATGTTCTACTCCAACAACGGCGACCCGAAGTACATCCGCGTCGTGTGCGCCGCGGACGACTGCTGCGGAAAGGACTGCACCATCCTCACCGCCACCAAGCTGGACCCGCAGCCGGTCGAAGAGTAGAAGGCCCGGGGCAAGCGGGGGCAACGATCGCCCCCGCAACCCCTAGCCTGAGATCACCGGGTGACCCTCCACCCTGCTCCAGCCCCCGAGGGACGACCACACCACAGTGGTCCGCCACGATGTTCACCTGGGCGCGGGGAGATCCAGGAGCCAGGGCGGGTGCCCGACCTCGACATCACGCAGTACACCGTGACCGGCGCATTGGGCCGGCACATGGTGCTGGACGAGCGCAGCCTCGCCTACCGACGCCGCTACTACGGCGAACCCATCAAGCCGGTCGAGTGGACCCCCAAGGTCCCCGTCCTCAACCAGCAGGACCTCCTCACCCAGGGCATCCGCACGTCCGAGCTGGTCCAGGGAGTCGAAGACGTCGACGCGCTCGGCTCCTGCACCGCCAACAGCGCGACCTGCCTGATCTCCATCCTCCGCACCACCGAGGACCTCGCCGCGGCCGGCCTCGACGTCACCGACCCGGTTGCTGCGGAAAGGTGGGCGATCGGCCTGTACTCCGACGCCACCCACCGCGACCAGTGGCACGACAACGCCTGGCCCTCCGACGACTGCGGGTCCTCCGGACTCGGCGTCGCCAAGGCCCTCCGCCACCGCGGCCTCATCGACCAGTACGGGCACGCCACCACCGCCGAGGAACTCTGTCGTGACCTCCAGAGCGGGCCCGTCCTCATGGGCATGCCGTGGGTAGACCATTTTTTCACGCCGGACCAGGACGGATTCATCGACGCCGACCCCGACTGGCAGTCCTCCCCTATAGCGGGCGGCCACGAGGTGTGCCTGACGGCCCTCGAGAGCGTCTCCCTCAACCCGGACGGCACTCTCGCCGACGACACCGTCCTCCGCTTCGTCAACAGCTGGTCGGACAGCTGGGGCGACCACGGATCCGGTCGGCTGCGCCTGTCCACGTACCGCGCCCTTCGGCAGCAGATCGACTGCACCCAGCCCCGATTGGACTCCCAGCGATGACCGAGTACTACGTCGCAACAGACCACCTGGACCCCGACACCGGCGAAGTCACCACCACCTACCTCGGTACCTGCACGCAGGAGCACGCCGACGAGGTCCGCGCCATTGCGGCCCTGGAGGACACCGAACGCTGGGTGAAGGACCACCCCCGCCAGGCCGGTGCGTTCGCCGTCCTCCGCGACGACGGCGACCTCGACGTGTACGTGCCCGTCGACGCCCCCGAGTTCCGCGTATACCAGCCCGACGAGCAGCCCAAGAGCCTCGACCCCGACGACCTCCCGCGCGGCGCCAGCGGTCCGGCCTACATCACCGGCGCCGTCAGGTTCGGATCGCAGTCCATCGGCGGCGCCATGGACCACCCGGAGTCCGGTCCCCGCTTCACCTGGCACACCACCGAGTCCCCGGCCGGCGCCGCCTACTTCAACTCCGTCGCCCTCTACCTGATCCGTGTCGCGTCGGAGCCGCAGGTCATCTACGACCCCGTGTCCGACAAGATCGGCCAGTTCGGTCCGCTGAACCTGTCCGCCCGGGCCCTGAAGAACGACGGAGCCCGTCGCACGAACCGCGAGGGCAAGGTCAACATTCAGGTAGAGGTCCTCGGCAAGGCCGCCTCACCGTGGACCAAGGGCTTCGACGCGGCGAAGAAGCCGAACTTCCAGAAGCTGCTCGCCGCTGGCCGGGCCTGGGGCGTCCCCGACGACTGGCCGGCTGGGAAGCCGCCTGCCTACCCGAACGGGAAGTCCTCTCGGTCCCGGACGATCTGGCAGTCCAAGCCCGGCCACTACGCGCACTCCCAGGTTCCCGGCAACGATCACGGCGATCCGGGCGCCATCGACACGACCATCGTGCCCGGCAAGGCCCCGACGGACACCGGAAGCGACAGCGGCTCCCCGAGCAGCACGGCTACGTACACGGTGAAGAAGGGCGACACCCTGTCGGCTATCGCCAAGGCGAACGGAACCACGGTCGCCGTGTTGGTGTCGCTGAACAAGCTGAAGGACGCCGATGAGCTGGCCGTGGGCCAGAAGCTGAAGCTGCCCACGAAGGCGAAGCCGTCCGCCCCGCAGTACGAGCGGTTCCCGGGCAGCAGCTTCTTCCACGGCGGACGCCACAGCCCGATCATCACCGCGATGGGGCGCCGCCTCGTCGCGGAGGGCTGCGGCCGCTACAACTCCGGGCCGGGCCCGAACTGGACGAACGCCGACCGGGAGTCCTACCGCGCCTGGCAGAAGAAGCTCGGCTACACGGGGGATGACGCCGACGGCATCCCCGGCAAGACCAGCTGGGAAAAGCTCCGCGTCCCCAACGTCTGACCCACCCTCCACCAACCCCTCAGCAAGGAGACCACCGTGTCCCCCGTCAAGATCTTCGGGCGTGAACCCGCCCTGCTCCTCGGTCTTGTGGCCGCAGGCGTCAAGCTCCTCGGCTACGAACTGGACGTGTCCGACGGCGTTCAGACCGCCATCAACGCCATCGCCGCCGGCGTGGTCGCCCTGCTCATCGCGATCGTCGCGAAGAACGGCGCCTGGGGCGCGGCCATCCTCCAGCTCGGACAGGCCGTCATGAGCCTGTTCGTGGGCCTCGGCCTGGACTGGTCCGCGGACCGGCAGGCGCTGTGGATGGCGACCATCGCCGCAGGCCTGGCCGTCGTCGAACGGTTCATGGTCACCCCGCCGCTGCCGTCGACGCCGCTGGAAGAGTCCAGCCCGGTCAAGCCGGCCGTCCGTAGCGTCTGACCGGAGCACACCCATGGGCGACGAGCCGACCCCCGGAGAAATGGTCCGGCGTCTCGAAGATCGGCTCGCCGACGTTCGTGATGACATCCAGCAGCTCGGTCGGCGCATGGACGAGAAGGTCGACCAAAGGATTTACGACCTTCGACACGAGGCGCTGACCGGGCGGGTGTCCACGTTGGAGACCCTTCGAGAGAAGGACGCTGAGAAGTTGGTGGCCACCAGGCGGTGGCTGATCGGAGCCGTAGTCGTGCCCCTCGTCGGAATCCTCCTGCCAGTGATCATTCTGCTTGCTCGGGGGACGTGATGAGCAGGGCACAGATACGTGCTCAAGAAAAACGGTGGCGCCGTGGCGACAGTCTTGCACTGCTCTTGGCTGTCCTCCTCGGCGCCGCCATCGCGTGGATTCTGCTGTCCGTGCAAGGGCTGCAGGACGACTTGCGTAGGTCCAACAACGCGCGTGACGCTCTGGCCCAGCAGGTCGAGTCACTGGGGGAGAAGCCGGTAGCGGGGCCTCCTGGTTCACGGGGCGAGCCGGGCAAGGCGGTAATCGGCTCACGTGGGCCTTCCGGGCCGCCGGGGCCGACGGGCGCATCCGGGAAGGACGCGCCAACCATCACACCTAGTCCGGGCCCTGCTGGCCCGCCGGGGCCATCGGGTGCTCCTGGCGCCGACTCAACCGTCCCCGGGCCCACAGGCCCCACAGGCCCCGCCGGAGCGGACGGCGCGCCAGGCAAAGATGGAACGGACGGCAAGGACGGCAAGGACGGCGCCCCACCCTCCCAGTGGACGTACACCGACCAGGACGGTAACGAGTACCGGTGCGTTCCTGTCGACGACTTTGATCCGGACCACCCGCGCTACCACTGCACCCAGACCAGTACGGCCAATCCGGACCCGCCGCCATCTCCCAGCCCCAGCCCCGGCGAGCCTTCCCCAAATGACACCCAGTCCACTCTGCTGCCGCCCACCCTGACTGACCGACGCCGCGATTAGGAGATCCAGATGACCACGGTGACCGGCAAGCTGATCGGAGCCCCACGCCCAGAGCGGGTGGAGGTGACCGCGACCCTGGTAGACGTCACCGGTGCCCGCACTATCGGCTACGCCGCCGGGATCCCGGGCGAGGTCGTCCAGGACCAGCGGATCCATCCGGCCTCGGACGGCACGTGGGAACTGGACCTGCTGCCGAACAGCGGGATCACTTCGGACGCCGGGGACACCCTGTGGTGCATCACCGAGGGCCGCGCCCCGGACGGCAACCCGGCCCGCACCTACATCGTCGTACCCGACACCGGCTCGTACTGGATCGGCGCCATCCGCGCCGACCTCTCCGACACCCAGACCGGGCAGGGCACCGTCGTCTACCTCGCCGGCCCGCAGGGACCGGAGGGACCGGAGGGTCCCGAGGGCCCTGTAGGGCCGGCCGGCCCGGCGGGCGCGACGGGCGCTCAAGGTGATCCAGGCACCCAAGGCCCAACCGGACTGCAGGGGCCCACGGGAGACACCGGCCCAGCCGGACCCAAGGGAGACACCGGAGACACCGGCCCACAAGGCCCCGCCGGACCGAAAGGCGACAAGGGCGACCCCGGCGATCCTGCCCCCGCACGACCGGGAGCCGTCTGGCCCGTCACCGAACAGCCAGCAGACAGCCTCGGCATCGACGGCGACTGGGCCATGTCGATCGGGGAACGACGCCTGTACGGACCCAAAACCGGAGGGGCGTGGGAACCCTGGTCGCGGATCGACCCGCCCACCCTCGCCGGCTGGCAGCGCAACGGCCAAGCAACCCTCGACGGCATGGACGTCTACCTCACCCACGCCTCCAGCGGCTTCGGTGCCGGCTCCTGCTGGACCACCGCCAACCACCCCTCCGAGGTGGACGTGTCGTTCACTGTGGAGATGAGTGGCGGTACCGGCGCCGACGGCGTCACCTTCGCGCTTGCCGACCCGGCCACCCCGGCCACGTTCGTCGGCGGGGGAGGCGGGGAGCTGGGACTGCAGGGCTGTAACGCGGTCGCTCTCGCCCTGGACACCGGCTTCGGATCGCGGGCCCGGATTGTCACCACGGACGCCGACTCCCTGGACGCCGTGGCCACCTACGGCGGTGTCCTGGATCTGCGTGCCGCACCCCAGCGAGTGCGGGTCCTCGTTGAGGACGGCTTGATGTCCGTGTGGATCGGCGCCCTGCTCGCCTTCGATCAGGTCCCGGTCACGGTGGCGGCCACCGCCCGGATCGGCTGGACCGGCGCGAACGGCGGCGCCAACGACAACCACATCATCCGTAGCGTGCAGTTCGTCGCCAAGGGCGGCATCCAGCTGTGATCAGGGAGCTATACGCCCGTTGGCGTTGAACGCCTCATAGGTGAGGGGCATCAGCCGGGCCCACTCGGCTTCCATTTTCTCGCCGACCATCTCGATCTCCCGCTGCGGGTAGGACGGGGTCGCCGCGGCCGGGTGCTGGGTCCGCAGGCCGAGGAAGTGCATGAGAGATCGCGCGTTGCAGGACGCGTACATCGACGAGTACAAGCCCACCGGGAGCACCGACCGGGCCACCTCCCGGGCGACACCGTCAGTGAGAAGCGCCTGATACGCCTCGTACGCCTGCCGGTACGAGGCCCGCATCGCCGTCCGCGTCAGATAATGCTGCTCCGGCGTGCCCTCCACGAACTCGTACCTACCGGGCCGCCCCTGCTGAACCAGCTTCCGATCGAAGTCCGGCAGGTAGAACACCGGCTTCAGCTCCCGGTACCGCCCGGACTCCTCGTTGTACGACCAGCCGGCCCGGTGCCGCATGAACTCGCGGAAGACGAAGATCGGGGCACTGATCAGGAACGTCATCGACGTGTGCTCCCAGGGAGACCCATGGCGTTCCCGCATCAGGTAGTTGATCAGACCCTTGGAGCGCTCAGGGTCCTCCTTCAACTCGGCCAGGGACTGCTCACCGGCGGTCGAGACACGGGCGGCGAAGAGGACGTCGGCGTCCGAAGCGCTGCACTTCACCAGGTGAACGGTGACGTCACTGCGGAAGACGGGCTCGGTGGGCGTGGGCACAGCAGGCTCCGATCGGGCGGGGGAGCGGGGAGGCACCGCCAAGTCTCCCGGCCCGGCCCCACAGCGTTCCCTCCGCACCCTCGTACGATGGAGCGCATGAGCAGCCCCGCCCTCACCGACAGACCTGTCCCGCCTCTGCCGACATGCCCGCCCGCGTTGGTCGGACCGTGTTCGACGTGCCAGCAGCCCACCCACCGCTACGGCCCAGGCGGCAGCCCGCTGTGCGTTGTCTGCATGCAGGAGCTGGAGGCGTGGCGGGCGCAGATCCGTTGACACCCAGCTCACTGCGACGGAGGGTGTAGGGGCGAAGATCAAGCGGGGGGCATGTGACGCGTATCGACTACCAGCGCACCCGCGCCCGTGTCGTCCGGGCGGGCACCGACACTGCGCACCTGTCCATACCGGCCTGGTGCCGAGGCCAGATCTTGGTCCCCGTCCTCACCCTGAATCTGATGGCTGCCACAGGCCTGACACTGCAGGACCTCCCCGAAACGGACTTGGTCGTTACGGCGAACCTGGCGGCTGTCACGGACACCGAGGTGGATCCCCACGCCTTCCAAGTCGCGTCCGACGGCTCCCGAGCGAACCCCACATCGTTATCCGCTGCTGCCTGACGACCTGCGCGGGGAACACCTCGCCGGCCCGGACGTAGGCTCCGCGTGTGCTCCTCTCCGACAGAGACCTCCATGAGGCGATAACCGATGGACGGCTCGGCGTGACCCCGTACGACCGGGAGATGCTCCAGCCGGCGTCCATCGACGTCCGCCTGGACCGCTCGTTTCGGGTCTTCGAGAACCATCGGTATGCCCACATTGACCCAGCCATCGAGCAGCCGGACCTGACGCGGCTGGTGGAGCCGGACGAGGGGGAGGCGTTCGTCCTGCACCCGAGGGAGTTCGTCCTCGCCTCCACCTACGAGCGGGTCCGCCTGCCCGACGACCTGGCCGCACGCCTGGAGGGCAAGTCGTCGCTCGGGCGACTGGGCCTGGTCACGCACTCCACCGCGGGCTTCATCGACCCCGGCTTCGAGGGCCACGTCACCCTCGAGCTGTCCAACCTCGCCACCCTCCCGATCCTTCTGTGGCCGGGGATGAAGGTGGGCCAGCTGGCCGTCTTCCAGATGACCGGCCCGGCCGAGTTCCCGTACGGCTCCGTGGAACGCGGGTCGCGGTATCAGGGGCAGCGGGGACCGACCGCGTCCCGGTCCTGGCAGAACTTCCACCGGACCGCGCTGCCGTCCTGACAGCCCGAGGGCCCCCACCGGTGGTAGGGGCCCTCCAGGTCCGGCTGCTAGTGCCGGTTCTCCCACCAGACAACGAGGAGACTCACGGCGCCACTCCCGACGCCGTACGAGACACCCCGGATGATCTGGCTCTGCACGTCACGGCGGTGACGCTTGGCCATCCGCTTGAACCGCGCAGCCTTCTTCGCCGCCCACTCACGCAGGCTGTAGAGGACACGCAACAGTCGTTGCGCTAGGGTAGATACATCGTCATCACGCATGGCGATGCGCCTTTCGTTAGTACCGAACAGGGCGCGCGCAGAGAGCCCTCCGGCCGAGGCCTGGTAACCGATGCCGGGAAGCAGGGCTCTCTTTGCGTTGGTAGCAGTCTAGGGAACTCTGGTAGAGCTGATCGCCACCGAGGCCAAACTTCCATTGGTTAGGGGAACTTCCTCTGCCTTGCGGCACTGTCGGGGTGCCGGCAGAGCTGCGCCAGTGACCCGCCTGGGCGTCGCTGGACCACGGCTCCACAGCTCCCTTGTGTATCCCGTCACAGTCGGCCACGTCTGGCCTCCCGGGCGGGACGAGGTACACGCTAGGGGAGCGGATCAGCCAGCGCACGCGGCCGCTCACGATCCCGCCATCTCACCCTTTTGGCAGGTCAGATGGTGCACACGCATGCCAACACGTGAGCACACGGGAGCAGCCGCGAGTATCCGCGAATTACCGCTAGCCTGCGGATTCGCGGGTTGTCCGGATCTCGCCGTCGATCGGTAGGGTGCACGACGGTGCCCCGGCTGAGGAAAGCAGCCGGGGCACCGTCATGCGTGGGGTCAGGCGGAGTGGACCTGGACGAGGTGGGCGAATCGCTCGTCGGGGCCGGGGCCAATGCGGGTGCCCTGCGGATACTTCATCTCCGAGGTGGCGTGGCATGTCGTCGTGTGGTCGTCGCCGTCGAGCTGCACCTCGACGTACTGGCCAGCGAAGCCGACGATGCGGCCCGGGCGGCCCTCATGCTTGACTTCCAGGCCGACGCGCAGGTCGAGACCGTAGTAGTTCCGAATGTGCTCGCGGCTGGACTCGATCCGGGCCTTGATGCTGGCGGCGTGCTCCCGTAGTTCCTCGATCCGGTCCTCGGCACGCAGGCGCTCCTCCCAGGTCTTGCACTGGTGCAGGGCGGCGAGCATTTCACGGGCCTGAAGTTCCATCGCCTCTGCATCGGCGAGAATGGCGGCACTCATGGTCGTGTCCTCACTTCTCGGTGGCGCGGTCGTACGTGACCACCATGGCGTCGGGAGAGTTCTGCGGCAGATCATCAACCAGCCCCCACGCCTCGGCTCGGTATCGCTCCAGACGCTCCGGGTCCTGGGCGGCCATAAAGTTCACGAAGTGACGCGTAAACGCATCGGGACTGGTCGCGACTTCGGTCATGGCCGGTGTCCTCACTTCTCGGTGGCGCGGCCGGCAGCCTGGCGCTCGCGGTGAGCGCGCTGCCGCTCGGTGCAGTTGTGCGGGGGCAGGGCCTCCAGCGTCCGGGCACGGACCAGCATGCCGCAGTCGGAGCACGTGATGCGGCCGGTCCGCTCCCAGTCCAGTTCCTCGATCTGGTCGGCTTCGGCACGGAGGGCTGCGGCCTTCTCCAGCCACATCCGCTCGTCGTCGGTGCGCGGCCCGGCGTGGGCCGGCGGGACGCGCTGCTCCAGCTCGGCGGCGCGGGCCCGGAGTTCACTCGGTGTGCTCATGGTCGGTGTCCTCATTTCTCGTCGTCGCGGGCGGCGTCTACCGCATGCTGCTGATGGGCGGCCGCGTAGCGGTCGGCTTCCTCCTGGCTCATGCCGAGCTTCTTCAGTGCGAACCTGACCAGCGTGTGAACGTACAGAGGGTCGCTCGGGTCGGCCTTTCCAATCTCCACGGCACCGTCAGCGATCTTCGCTGAGGTGACGGATCCTGGTGCGATCGGTTCGCGGGTGATGGCCTCCTCCGGGATCTCCCGCCCCTCGTAGATGAGCGGCTGCGGCTGGGCAGGGGTGTGGCGCTTACGGAAGACGCTCATGGTCGGTGTCCTCACTTCTCGTCGTCGCGGCCGGCGAGGTCCTGGTCGACGACGCGGTGGTGGACGTCCCGGAGGGGCGACGTGGACTGGAAGAAGTCGCCGCGCCGGTACTCCCGGACTTCGGCCCCGGTGCTGTCGACCAGCCGCAGGTAGCTGATCGACCCGTAGGCGCGGAGCAGACGGACGGCGGTCTCTTCGGCTGCCGCCTGCGAACCGGTGGGGCGGGGCTGGATGTTCGGCGTGGGGTAGTGCTGGTGGCGTCCGTTGCGGATGCCGCCGGTGATGGGGTGCAGGGTCAGCATGCTCGGTGTCCTCACTTCTCGCGGTGGTACCGGTTGACGTGGTTGTTGATGCTCTCCCGGGTGCCCCGGTAGCCGCAGCCGCGCGGGCACTCCTCCCAGATCCCCTTGTCGACCGCCTCCTTGGTGACGGATCCTTCGGCGTTCCGGTCCGTGGTGGGGCGGTAGCCGTGGGCGTGGAGCATCTGCGCGACGGAGGCGTCGTGGTGGATGGCGAGGAACGCGGCTTCGGCGGTCTTGTCGTGGCCGGCGGCGAAGTACCGGCCGTAGCCGATCTCCTTGCCGCAGCCGCAGTAGCACCGGCCGGTGGGCTGGGCGGTGGTGTCGCTCACGGGTGTCCTCAGATCTGGTTGGGCTGGAGGTCGAAGGTGACGGCGACTCCGCCTCGGGCCCGCGGGTCCTGCTCGTCGATAAAGCTACGGATCTTGTTGAACATGTCCAGGCGGGTGGCACCCGGCTGGGGCGTCCACGTTCCCTGGTAGCTGTTCACGTAGAGGCCACCCTCGTTGGGGGTCTGGATGACCATGAGCCAGAAGTGCGAACCCTGCTGCTCCTCGGAAGCTGTCATGCCGTCAGCTTAGCTACCCCTTGGAAGTCTTGACAAGGCTTGAAATCCAAGGATGCCTAGAGTTTGGAGAGCGTGCCCGCCGAGGGAGCGCTGGGGCCGTCTGGGCACAGAATCGCTCCTGACGAAGAATCTGACGGGCTGTCATGCGCGATAAGCTCACATGAGGTGCTGCAGAGCCCGCGCAGCCGCCGAAGGCCGCCGTTCAATAGGATCTCCCTCACAGCAGAGAGGGGTGCAGTCATGAACTTGGTAGCCGGCTGGTACGAGTTTCCGTGCCTCGAGTGCGAAGGGGAGGGCAGCTTTCAGGTCATCGCTGCCGACGGAAGCGGACTGGTCTCGGAGCTGTGCTCCGAGTGCTACGGGAAGGGCGTCCAGCACCTGGACGAGGAGCAAGCAGCAGAACGCATCGACAACGGCTTCATGCCCACCCGTACGCCTACGTCCTGACGTCACAACAGGGGCACCGTGCCGCCTGGCTGAAGAGGGTTCGAGCTGAGGCAGGGGAGAGGCTGATGGCCGGGCGTCCCGGCAATGGGTGCGACGACCCACGCGAGATCCACCCGCACTGGTGCGGTTTCTGCGGCGCGCGACAGATGTTCTCTTTGCTGGAGTGCGCGCAGGTGATGTTCGTACCAACCTGCCCGCGTTGCGGCGGCACGGACTGGCGCAACGAGACCGATGAGCTGACCGCCCCGAATCACCATGAGGATCGATCGGGCTGACGGATCACCTCATGTGGCGTCGGATAACCTCTCCTTCTCCTACGCCACGGCCCTGCTGAGGGATCTTCGAGTGATCACCCTCGTATAATTTCCCTTATACGAGGCTGCTTGCGTGAGCGGCCATGAGAGGGGACCAGACCGATGACGTTCGCCCGCCAGCTCACCACCGTCCGCACCGGGCTAGCCCTGCTAGCCGTCATCGCGGCAGCGGCGTTCGCTACGATCCTCGCCGAACAGAAATGGATCGAGCTGGCCGTAGTGCTTCCCCTGCTGGCCGCAATCGGCTGGCTCGCGCATCTCCAATGGCGCATGTTCTCCCGCCAGCGGGACATCGCGGATCTCGCGCAGCAACTCCGTGAGGTCAGTCGTACCGTCCCCGCCGGGACAGACCGCTTCTACACCAGCGTCCTGTCCACCGAGGCCGTGCACTGCCACCCCGACAACGGAAGTGGCTTCGACCAGTTCTCCCGCCTCGATGCCGACGACATCGAAGGATTCGACAGAGTGGAGGCCGGGGACATCGCCAGCCTTCCTGCGGTGACGTACCGAGTGCGCCGTTCCTTCCCGATCGTCTGGCGGCACGTCTGGGCGGACCGAGCCGTCAAGGGGCGAGACGGTGAGTTCATCTCCCTGCCGCGGCAGAGCACCAGCTACCGGGACGTCTTCAAGCTGTTCCTGCTGAACCATCGGACCGGCGTCCTCGTACCCGACCGCGATGACCTGACCAACCTCCTCCACGCGATCGAGACCGCCGATCACGTCCACGACATCCCCCGGAAGGCGAAGTGAACGAGCACGGCCCGGAGGTGGTCGACGCCGAGCTGGTCGACGACGCCCACCTACCCGCCATCGCCACCCACGGCCTCTGGACACCCGCCCAGCCCGTACGTCCGCTGGTGGACCAGCACACGGTGCTCCTCCCCGGCCAAGACCTCCCCACCGAAGCCGACCAGCCCACGTACACCGAACGCGACCTCTACGTCTCCCCGGCCACCGCCGAGCGGCTGAAGAACCACTCCAAGCCCCGCAACACCAACAAGAACTACCGCTCCCAACGCGACCTGTTCGCCGCCTGGTGCGCCGAACACGGCCGCGTCGCCCGCCCCTGCACCACCGCCACCTACATCGACTACGTCGGCCACCTCATCAACGAAGGCCGCTCACCAAACACCATCAGCGCCCACATGTCCGCCATCCGCACCTGGATGCCCGACGACAAGAAACCCGGCACCTCCGAAGCCCGCGGCATGCTCAACGAGTACCGCAAGGAATGGGCGAACCGAACCCGGGTGAAGAAGGCCCCGCCCATCACCCGCGACATGCTCCGCGCCATGGTCGCCACCTGCGACCTGCGCCACCCGGCCGGTATCCGCGACCGATGCGCGCTACTCCTGGCCCGCGGCGCCCTCAACCGCCGTATCGAACTGGCAGACCTGTCCATCGCCGACGTCTCCGTGGACGACGACTTCGTCACCCTCCACATCCAGTTCTCCAAGACCGACCAGGAAGCCCACGGCGAGGACACCCACATCCCCGCCGAACCCGACGACCCCCTGCTGTGCCCCGTGGACGCCACCCGGGCGTGGCTGTCCATACTGCATCGGCTCGGCGTCCGCGACGGCGCCTTCATGCGCGCCCTCACCTCCGCCGGCACCCTACAGAACCGGCGCACCGCCACCGACCGCGGCGACCACGTCACCGGCGACGCCATCAACGACTGGGTCCGCAACCGCGCCCACAAGGCAGGCCTTAAGGACTGGTGGAAGCTGACCGCACACGGGCTGCGCCGCGGCGGCGCCCAGGAGATCGCGGACGCCGGCGGAGACCCAACCAAGCAGGGCCGGTGGAAGCCCGGCTCTGCTGTAGTCAAGCGCGAGTACCTGGACCGCGCACAGTCCCGCGCGGAGAACCCGTGGCTGAGGGTGCAGGCCAAGCGGCGAGGCGACGACTAGCGCCTACTCTCGCCCGCGGTGGACGGCGACCCACCGAGCCGCCACCCGGACGACTTGTACCCCCGGTAGGTGCGCCCGTCCTCAATGGCCTCTTTGTTGCGGGCGAACTCCTGCTCGGCGGCCGCAGTGTTCCACTGCCGCGGTGCCGGCGGCTGCGCCTTGCCGGTTCCGGCCTGCTGAGCGCGGGTGAGGCAGGAGGCGTGGCAGGTCTTCCCCGACTTCGACTTAGCGGTGGGCCGCTTGCCGATCGGCTTACGACAGATGGCGCAGGACCGGGCGCCGGCACGCGGCGCCTGTCTCGCGGTGGCCTTCACTGCGGCGGGCGACCGTGCCGGCACTCCACTGGCTGCCCGGTAGGCATCGGCGCGGGCGCGGTGACCGCCCTGGATGGTGCACGGCGTACCGGCGGCTGCGTTGCAGGCCGGGCAGGCCACCGATTGCATCTGCTTCTGGGTGGGCGGCTTCGGAGGCTGCTTGACCGGTGCGCTTCGGCTGCCACGGCTGGGCCGACTGATGCGTCGAGACACGAGAACCCCCGAAGGTCAAAGGGACCGAGTGGACGGCACGTTACCGCAATCCGGCAGCGCGGCACGGATGTGTTCGGGGAGGGCCTGGCGTACCGCTTCACCCGCATCCCAGCCATCGGACAGTTGGTCGGCGGTGACGAAGACCGGACTGCCGGTATCGGTGTAGGCGAGGGCGCGGAACGTTTCCCCGGGCCGGGCCGGGTTGGCGGCGAGGTGGCCGGCCAGGACGGCGCGGGCGACGTCGGCGGGCGCCGCGGTGGTGGTGGCGCGTCCTAAGCCGCGGCACATCCACACGCGGGAGAACGGCTCGTACAGCTGGACTTCCCAGGTAAGGCGGGAAGCATTGTCTTCGCAGGTCATGCCCGCAGTCTGCCCCGATCGGGGGAGCGGCACGACCGGTACTGGTGGGTTACTTCCGGGGAGCCCGGCGCTTGGCAGGAGGCGTGTCCTCCTCGGGTGCGGGCTCGGGGTCTCGCTTCCAGATATTGATCATCCGGAATGCCCGTTGGCTGTACTCCCTGGGCGCGTACAGAGCGGTGACGACCACCATGGTGATGAGAACCATTCCGAATCTGATCACCTCCTTCTGCAGGTCGTTGTCCGCGGCGTTCGGTTCTGCGGAGTTTGTTGGGGTGGTCTTGGCGCGGGGCATGGGCGGGTCCTTCTGGTCGGCGGGTGCGGGCATGCTATCCGCCGGCCGGGGTGTCCCAGTAGCCGGTGTGGGCGATGGTGTCGGCGGTGACGGGCGGGGTCCGGTCGGCCAAAAGCGGGTGTGAGGCGCAGATCTGTTGGACGAGCATGTTGGGGTAGCGGGAGACGATGGGGCGGCCGCCCTGGCCGAGGATGAGGTGGTGGACGCCGTCCTCGGGGGTGGGCCGGTGCGGCAGGTACGCCTTCAGCGCGGCGACGGTGAGGGGTTCGAGGGTGAATTTCTTGCCGACGTTCTCGAAGTCGTCGGGGGCGCGGACCTCGTAGGTGAAGTCGGGGAGTTCGTAGAGGTGGCGCATGTCGAGGCGGACGATTTCGCCGGGGCGCAGGCCCTCCAACAACAGGTAGGCGATGAGGCGGTCGCGGAGGTAGTGGCGGGCCTGGTCTTTGCCCCACATGCCGATGCAGGTAAGGAGGACGGCGCGTTCCATGGGGGTGAGGCGTTTGGGTGGGGTGGCGTCGCGGTCGACGCCGGAGCGGATGAGGTTGAACTCGGGGAGCTGGCGGAGGAGGCCGGCGTCCTTCGCGGCGGTGTAGTAGCCGGTGAGGGCGGTGATCCGTTTGTCGTGGCTTTTGGCGATGTCGGGGTGGTGTTCGGCGAGCCAGGCGAGGGCGCCGGGGCCGTCGAAGGGCCGGCCGTCAAGGATGTCGCGGAGGTAGCGGTCCTCTGCCCATTGGGCGATGTGATCGAGGCCGAAGGCCCACGGGTCAACCTTGTTCTCGTCGCACCAGTCGAGCCATGAGGTGACTTCGATGCGGTAGGTGGCCTGGCTGGTGGGGCGGAGGGTGCCGCTGGTGAGCCAGGTGTCGAGCAGGGTCCGTGGGTCCATGGCGTATATCGTGCCCGGTCCCACCGGTTCATGTGGATCTAGTTTTACGGAACCTCGGGCTCCGCTCATTCAGGGGGCGTCTTCCGTGCCGTGCGTGGGGAAGTGCGGGGGGATTGCGCGCGCGACTTCTCCTGGTGGGTGGGGTGGCCGAGGTTCCGTAAAAATCCTGATCAAGGGGGTGGAGGGGGGCCGGGCGGGTGCTTCACCGTGCTGGCATCACGCTACGACCGATCCCGGCCCGCGTTCCCCCCGCTCCCCTGGCGGCGTGTCAGCTCTCAGCGCTCTGGGTCTCGGCGGCCGCCAGGCAGGCCGCGATGATGACAACGGTCGGGGTGTTGCTGGGGAACTCGATAACGGCACCGTTGGGGCAGTCGAGACCCGACTCGCCGGTTTCGTTCGTCAGGGCCCATAGCGCACCGTTCTTCCGCAGCACGGTTCGGGATTCGTCACCGGTCCAACCTGCAGCTTCCAGGGCCTCGGTGACATCCAGGCGACCCCACCACTCACCGGGCTCGGGCTCTGTAATGATCAGATGCAAGTCGGGCATGATGCTCCTCTTCACAGTCCAGGTATGGCGTCTTGGTCGACTTCGTGCCGGCCATCGTCTGCGGTACGCGGCTCCGGCGCCGGTCCGAGGATGCGGATGGACTCGAACTTGGTCAGGTACTTCAAGGCCCCGCGCAGCCGCTCGGGATTGTCACCGAGATGACCCACGCCCGAGTTGCACGGACTACACAAGAAACCGCGCAGCTGCCCCGTCTGATGGCAGTGGTCCAGGGAGAGTCTGGCGAACCTTCCGGACCGGCTTGCCTCCTGTGGGGTACGGCCGCAAACTTCGCAACGGTTGTCGACCGGGTACCGCTCCACAACTTCAGACCAGGGAATGCCCAGCTTCTTAGCGTACCGTCGCAGGCCAGCGTAGGACTTGCTAGCCCTGTCCTGTGTGTGGTCACGGAGAGCGTTCTTCGCCTGAAGTTGGCGATCAGCCGCCTCGCACTCATTACATCGTGATCTCCACTGGGCGGCCCCACCACTCGACTTCCTCAGCCTGAAGGCGCTGATCGGAAGTGTGCGTCGGCACAGCCAACACATCTTCTCAGTGGGCGCATGAACCTTGACAGCATCCGTGTGGCAGGCGGTGCAGAGGGCGCTTCGACGATCCTTGGCAGCCCCGCACGCAGGACAGTTGTCGAGGCGCCGGATGCTGTAGGCGTAGTGGGCTTCGCACAGGCCACGAGATCTACGTGGCTTATCGCAGTCGCCGACCAGGCAGGGGCCGACACGAGGGATGTTCTTCTTGGTGCCGGCGGCCAGGGTCTTCAGGTGGTCCTGATAGTGCTGTGGGCACAAGCCCTCCGCTCTACCCATGGCCCGGATGGGATGCACGCACCCCTGTGCCTTGCATATTCGCTCATGGAGGGTCGCAGGGTGTTCAGTCAATGTGAACAATCCTCCCAGTTCATGAAGGGGGGTAGCGGCTTGCGGAGTTCGAAAGTTAGACTGCGGTCACGCAGTGCGTGTGTCCAAGGCCACCAACCCGACGATCGGGTGGTGGCCTTCGTCGTTTCCTGGGGGCTAGGCGGCGAGGGCGAGGCGGGCGGCAGCCTGGACATAGGCCGCCTTGCGCGGGCGGTAGATGACAGCGAGTGCGGCGACCTGGGTGGGGGTGTAGCGGTGGCAGGTGCGCATGCGGCCGGCGGCGTGGGTGCGGGCGGCCAAGCCGTGGATGCCGAGCTTGGTGGCGGCTTTGCGGAGGCTGCTGGCGACGGTGCGGGCTTCCTTGGGGGTGAGGCCGGCGGCGAGGCAGTGGGTGGTGAGGCTGCCGTTGCCGCGGCGGGTGATGCGGGAGGCGGCGCGCTGGGTGCGGGTCCTGTTGCGGATGGTCTGGCGTGCCTGACGGCTGCTGGCCTTCATCGTGGTGTCCCCCTTGGTGCGGTGCGATGACTTCACCTTAGACCACGAACGCATTGCACTGCAATGCATTGAACGGTAGTCTTTGGGGTGTTGGGGCGCCGCCTCGACCGCCAGACCATCACGGCATGGCGTCGCAATGCGTAGAGGAGGAATACTGAGGTGGCTACTGCCCCCACGCGCCGCCCCGAGTCGTATCCGGACCAGCGGCGCCCCACGAAGGGAAGCCGCCCCATGGCCGGGATGATCCGCCCCCACCTCGCCGAGACCGTTCAGGTGCTGAAGGAGGCCGGCCGCTACGACCTGGCCACCACGATGGCGGAACTCGGCAAGCCGCGCGGTTACCTGCTGCTGCAGCGCACCGACACCGTCTCCCCGAGCCCGATCTCGCTGACGACCACCAAGGCCATCAAGGATGAGCTGCGGGAGGCGGAGACGGAGATGGACAAGGTCCTCGACTCTCTCGCCGACGATGCGTACCGGCGGGTGCTGTCGGGGTGGCTGCCGCCGAAGTGGCAGAAGCCAGGCCGTGGCCGTGCTGGCGGGCCGCCTGCTGTGCTGCAGGTGCAAGTGGACAGTGAACTGCGCCAGCAGGTACAGGAGGCGCTTCCCGCGCTGTCGAAGAAGGCCGGATACACGGTGAGGGAGTCCAACATCCTGCTGACGTACCTGTGTGACGAGCTGGGTGTGCACCGCGGGGTGGAGGCGGCCATGCCGCTGCTGCTGCCACTGCCGGTGCGGGATCATTTCGTCGCGGCGCGTGAGAGCGGCACCGACCTGAACCAGCTCGTGGACACGGGTGTCCGGCGGCTGCTGGACGGTTCGTGGGAGATGCCGCGGCCCGCCCGGGCACCGAAGGGCACCCGGGGCGGTGAGACCGGGAAGCTGTACGTCGATCTGAAGGACGACGTGCGTGACGCTCTGCACGAGCTGGCGCCGCGGTTGTCCGAGAAGTTCGGGGTGCGGGTGTTCCCGGGGACGATCGTCCGCGTGATTTTGACTGACCGGCTGGGTGAGCCCGCCGCGTAGCACGTTCTGGGTGCGGGCCGGCTGGGACGCCGATACCCGGGCCGGCCACCGCCCCACTTCACTGAGCACAACCTCATAGGAGACCTCATGCCTCAGGGCACGGAGGCCCCCGCCGGCACGATGGCGGAGGGCCAGACCTCGCACACCCTTTTCCAGGCCGCACGCCCGGCCAACACCTTCGGCTACACCCGGGAGCAGCAGATCGAGGCCCTGCACAAGCTGCGGGAGCCGTTCGCCCCGACGGAGGTCCGTTACTTGCCGCGGGTCTGGTGCCGTGCCTGCAAGAGCGCCGGCTTCAACGGCTGCCAGCAGCACCCGGTCAGCAAGTGCGGGAAGTGCAAGCAGAAGATGCCGAACAACGGCCACATCGATCTGGCCTACGTCGGGCACGCGGAGGCCACGAACCGGCTGCTGAACGTGGACCCGTTCTGGGGATACGAGCCGCTGTCACTGGATGAGCGGGGTCTGCCGCAGCTGGACGGCTACAAGGGCCTGTGGATCCGGCTGACGGTGTGCGGGATGACCCGTCTCGGGTACGGGCACGCCGGTGACAAGACCGGTGGTGACGCCATCAAGGAGACGATCGGCGACGCGATCCGTAACGCTGGCATGCGGTTCGGGATGGCGTTGGATCTGTGGACGACGTCGGACTTGGAGATCATCGAGTCCGGTGGTGATCCCCGTGAGCAGGCCAATGGGAGTGGCGCCGAGTCGTCTGGGAAGCCGGAGCAGGGCCCGGCACCTTCTGCCGTCGCTGGGGTGGACCATTTGGCCCGGCTGCGTGCCCAGGCCCTGGAGTGCTGGGGGAACCCGCTGAGTCTGGGACAGATCATCCTGGACGCGGAGAAGCACGGCGTGGCCGACAACGACGTGCCGTTGAAGGACGGGCGTGTGGTGATGTTCCGGGAGCTGCTGAACGGTCGCATCGCCGAGCTGGGCGGCGGAGAGCAGAGGGCCGCCTGATGGCGGCCGGGTGGGAAGGGCAGGCCGCTTGTCGCGGCCTGGACCCGGCACTGTTCTACCCGGCCAAGGACCAGGCAGAGCAGGCAAGGCGGGCGCGTGCCGTATGCGCGGCATGCCCGGTACTAGAGGCGTGTTTGGCGGCAACGTTGGAGGATGAGAAGCGGCTGGGTCCGTACGACCGTGAGGGGATCCGCGGCGGTTTGAACGGCCGTGAGCGGTACCTGCGTCAGCACGGTGCGATGAAGCCGCGTCGCCGGAAGAAGACCCCGACGCGTCGCCGCGCATCGGCCTCGCAGAAGCTGGCGACGTGCGGAACGGTGTCGGCTCACGACCGGCACAAGCGGCGCGGCGAGCCTGTTGATGAGGCCTGCGCAGCGGCCAAGTCGTCCCGTTATGCGTCGCGGCGTGTTCTGGCTGCGGAGGAGCACCCCGAGTGCGGCACCCGCAGCGGCTACCTGTGGCACATCGCTCACCATGAGATTCCTTGCGAGCCGTGCACGCGTGCGGATCTTGCTGTCACCTGGTTCATCCGGCAAACCGCTAGGGCGTAGTCGAGCTACTACCTCATCAGCCCACCCCACGGGGCTACCACCCACACCACGACCCGGCTGACCGCCGAATGGAGCCCCGTCATGCCTATTTCCGATCTGAGTGTCCTGGTCCCGCTGGCTGTGTCTGGTGTGTACGTGGCCGCGAGTCAGCTGCGGGCGTGGGCCCGCCGGCGCAGTGATGCGCGGCGGGCGGCGCTGGGCGTGGCGGGGGTGTCGTCGATGGAGGAGTGGCGTCGGCTGCCAACCGAAGTGCAGGCGGCCGCGGACGAGGCTGCTCTGGCCGACGCTCAGGATGCCGCCCGGATGGTTGCTGACCGTGCGGCTCTCGAGGCGGTTCGTATCAACACGCTGCACCACCCCTGACCCTTGTCCGTCCCTTCCCATGCCCTTGGAGGTGAGACCGCGTTGGCGGTTCGCACTGTGACGGCCGCCGCGGTTCTCACCGCGGCGGTTGCCGTTTACGCCCTGCACCTGTCGTGCCGGAATCGGCGGTTGCGCCGGACGCTGGCGCGGGAGCGAGCGTCTTCCCGGCTGATGGCCGGCTGTTTGACCCGGGACCTTGAGACGTTCCGGAGCCGTCTTGGCCAGGCCGTGGCCCAGCAGGTGGTCGCGGCGTCCGGGGGGCTGGCCCTGGATGACGCCTTGCCGGCCCATACCGACACCAGTCCGCCGATGGAGGGAGGCCCTCGATGACGATGCCGATGGAGAAGAGCAGCGAACAGCTGCGCCGAGAGTGGGAGGAGCACCCCCGATACCGGTACCGGGGGTGTGCTCCCGATGAGGACGATCCGCGCCGTGCCGCGGGGGACCACCGACTGACGCTGGATGCGTGGTCGGGTGCGGACCGAGATGGCAGTGAGCCGCAGAAGCAGCGTGAGGCCCGGCAGGAGGCCGCGATAGATGCGTGCTTCGGCTGTGCGGTGATGGTGCAGTGCGACGCGTACGCAATGTCGGTGCGGTGGGTCAACGGGGTGCCGAAGCTGGCGGAGCCGGAGGGGATCTGGGGCGGTCGGACGGCGTTGGAGCGGCATCGGTTGCTGATCGAGTCGAGGCCGGAGTTGAAGGCTAAGCCTGCCCCTGACCGGATGTTCCAGACGGAGCAGAAGCAGTCCGTGTTGCGGGCGTTGGCGCGCTGCTGGGAGCCGGTGGAGGTTGCGCAGGCCGCGGAGCTGCCGGATGTGCGGACGGCGAACTGGCAGCGTAGTGCGCTGGTCCGGTATCTGGGTCTGCCGAAGACGGCGTCACGGATGCAGGTGCTGGAAGCGGCTGAGAAGCGCGGTCTGCTGGACGGGGTCGAGGTGGTGCCAGATGACGGAACGGTTCCGGCGATACCTCCGGCGTCGGAGAACCTGCTGATGGAGTTCCACGGTCAGGTGCTGTTGTGGCCGTCGAAGCCGGCGGAGGTGAAGGCGCGGCCGCGGCGTCGTCCTGGTCGCGGGCCGCGTCGGGTGTCCCTGCGGCATAAGTTCCCGTCTGTTGAGGGCCAGGAGGACCTGGTCGTGGTCAAGGCCGAGGGCCTGGCTGATGTTCGTGAGATGTTCCCCGCTGAAGCCGCCATGGAGGCTGTCGCATGACCGAGATCCCCACCACCGAGCCTGCTGTCGTGTCTGCTGAGGAGGAGGCTGCGTTCGCGGTGATGTCGGCGGACGCTGTCCTGACTGGGCGGGTGATGATGACGGGGCAGGCGGTGTCGTCGGCGGAGTTCTGGGCGGGTCTGCTGGCGGCCGCGTTGGTGGATACGGCGGGGTCGCCGCGGAAGCTGCCGGCGGACATGTGGCCGGAGCAGGATCCGGTGGTGGTGCAGGAGATTTGGGATCGGGCTGCGGTGGTGGTGTCGCGGGCGGCTCAGTTCGCGGCGTCGCCGTGGTTGCACCGGGATCGTCTGCAGGGGCTGCAAGAGCGGTTGGCGGAGGCCGGGTTCCATGCGATGGCGGGCTCGGTGCAGCGGTCGCTGCGGCTGGTGGTGTCGGGGCATCCGGCGGACTCGGAGATAGGCCGGGAGCACTGACGGTCTGTCATGGCCGGTGTGACTAGTAGGACGTGCGACACGTGAGGGAGGACCGGGGACAGATGCGGCGTCCAACAGATAGGCTGGTGCCTGCGCCAGACGTGCAGTCAGTTGCGAGGATTCGCGGAGGGCGCGCAGAAAAGTCAGAAGCCCCCGCTGCCACAGTGTGGCGGTCCCGGTTTGCGAGGCCGGAACGCGAGGGCTGCCGACACCACGACCCTTGCGAAGTAGAGGTGCCGACGATGGCCAAGAGTACCCGGGGTACTTCCCCTCATGACAGGTCGCCCCGAAGTTTCTGCGTATCCGGCGTGAAGATCACACCGCCGACGCAGCCGGGCCCTGTCCCTTCTACCCGCTCAGTCGCGTGACTGCCCAGGGCGGGGACATCCTCGCCTGGCTGAACCGCGCCATTACCGCGCGCGAGCAAGCCGCCCAGGAAGCCGCTCGCTTCTACGGCCCCCGCTGGGTTCGGCCGGTCGACACGGACGTGGTGCGCGTCTCGGACGACGGCATCGTCTGGTTCCAGGCGCTGAGCGACGAGATCGCAGAGCACATCATCCACAACAGCCCCGAGTCGGTGCTGCGTCGCTGCGCCGCCGACCGGAAGGTGCTGGCGCGGCACGTACCCCGGCACTCTGAGCCTGCTGGCGGAGACATCTGTAGCCACGACGGTCACCGGTGGCCGTGCCCGGACGTCAGCGACCTTGCTGAGGGTTACGGCTGGACGGGAGGCGAGCGATGAGCGTGCACGTCTTCCCAGACCTTCCTGACAGCGAGCTGTGCTCCGCCACCTACCCGGCCCTCGGGCCCGACTTCGGCTCGCTCTGCAACGAGGCGGACAAGCACGACGGCAACCACATTGCCCTGGTCGTCGTTGCACCTGGATACCGGCGTTACGTCGTGTGGACGCCCGCTGGCGAAGTGCTGCCCGACGAAGAGACTTCCCTCGCGCATGCACAGGGACAGACCCCACCCATTGAGGGGGATCAAGTGACGTAGCGAGTTTCTAGCGGGAGGTTCCTGAGCCCCTTGGCGGGGGCTTCACCCTCAACCGCTGGCCGCTGGTGTTGGCGCACCGTGCGCGGCCTCGTGCAACGGCTCGGAGTTGGCGCTCCGAGCTAAGGCCCATCTCTACCGGATTGGCAGCCGGTCGGGACGAGCGACTTTCAGGTTCTCCCCAGAACCACCCCGGTCACCGAGCGGGCTTTTGCATGCCCTCTCGCTTATCCGAAGACGAGGTACATAGTGCCTGAACGCACCCCTGTTTGTCAGCTTGGCAATTCCGTCGCGCCCGTTTCGCGAGGAATCTCCCCCCGCACGGGCGACACCCAGTGCCCCCAGCAGACCCTCGACACACCCACCCCCACCACCAAAA
>NZ_JBICWR010000026.1:0-96176 GCF_043199855.1 Streptomyces sp. NPDC048521 | reverse complement strand
AGGAGCAGCTCGATCCGCTCCCGCGCCGTCAGCTTGCCCTTGGCGTGCTGCGCCTCGGTCGCCTTCTCGCTGGGGCCTGCCACTGCCTGCGCACGCACCGTCCGCAGTTCCGCGACGCGTGCGCGGGCGGCGGTCACCTCCCCCGAGACACGGGGTGTGTCATTCACAAGGGTCACGGCGTATCCCTCCCACGTGGTGAGGCCCGGAGGAGGATGCTCCCGCCGACAGACCGCCTGTGCGGTTCCTGCGGCCGGAGGTACGGGCCGTATACGAATCAGCCATGGACGATGGCGGCTCTACCGCCAGCTGTACGGGGAGCTGTAGGCGGCGGGTGCCCGTTCCGGGCGCCACCGCGGGACGCCGGGGTTCCGCACCGCGCCCGTGTCGTCGCCTCGGTCGGCCAGGAGCGAGAACAACACGGCGGTGACCGCGGCCAGTTCCGCCTCCGTCGCCCGGCCACGCTCCACCCGGAGCACGGCGTGCACGCCGCTCACGGGGCCGGCTCCCCCCTGGTCGACCTTGCGGTCCGTATCGCCCATGCCACCTCCTCTTTTCGGCAACCGTCCGACACCGCGCTCAAGTGGGGCTTTGGGCCCGCTGGAAGAACACTCGGCTCAGTGGATGCGGTCGTGCCGCTGGTCACCGCGCATCACCAGGTCGAGCACACGCTCGGGGGCCGCCGCCAGCCACGGCAGGACGAGGGACCAGAACCGCGCCAGGCGCTCGGCCGAGGGCCACTCCGCCTCCGCCATGGCGATCACCGCGAACCCGACGGTGGCCGCGACGATCGCCGTCGTCGCGTCGCCGGGCGAGACGTCCTGCGCCAGCTCCCCCGAGTCCTGTGCCTGCAGGACCAGTTCCTGCACGAGGCCGCGCCACCAGTTGAGCATCTCCGCGTCACTCTTGCGCGACGGGTCGCCGCTCAGTTTGAATCCGGCTCGGAGCACCGGGTCGTCGGCTGCGGCGAGCAGCAGTCCGAACGCCGTTCGGACCAGAGCCTGCAGCGCGGAGCCGGCCGCGTTCTGGCAGCCCTCGGCCAGCTGCTGCCCGGAGCCCGTCGCCTTGGACTCCACCTCCTTGGCCAGGTCGTCCTTACTGGTGAAGTGGAAGTGCAGGGCACCGGAACTCACCCCGGCGCGTTGGCTGATGACGGAAAGGGAGGCCATGGCGTACCCGTCGGCGGCGAACACCTCGGCCGCCGCGCGGATCAGGGCCTGACGCGTCCGCACCGCTCGGTCCTGCTTGACCACCTCGCCTCCTTTCGCCCGGGACGGGGATTTTAGCAAACCGCACGCTTGGTTTGTTTACAGGGTCGACATCGAAGTTCGGACGACAGCCCCAACCAGCCCCCCTGCACGTCGGCCTCACCCGTCCACCGGAAAAGCAGCAGGACTCCGCCGCCCGGGCCGGGCGGCGGAGTCCTGCTGGTCGACGCGTGCGGGTCAGTCCGCGGGGGTCAGTATCACCGGCAGCTCGCGGTAAGAGTTCATCAGGAAGCTCTGCATGGGCTGGAGTTCCTTCGGGGCGCAGGCCAGCCGCATCCGGGGGAAGCGCTCGAACAGGGCGGCGAAGGCTCCGGTCGCCTCCACCTCGGCGAGCGGGGCGCCCATGCAGCGGTGCGTGCCGTATCCGAACCCGATGCTGTTCTTCTCGCGGTCCTTGCGCAGTACGTCGAAGCGGTCGGCGTCCTCGCCGTAGCGCTCGGGGTCCAGGCCGCCGGACGCGAAGTTGACCAGGATCGCGTCGCCCTTGCGGATCGTCACGCCGTCCAGGTCGATGTCCTCCACGGCGAACCGCATCGGAGCGTAGGCGCCGGGGGTGTGCACCCGCATGGTCTCGGCGGACACGTCCTGCCAGCTCGCCCGGCCCTCGAGGACGTGCTCCAGCTGGTCGGGGTGGCTCAGCAACGCGCCCACGGCGTTGGTGATCAGCGCGGCGGTGGTGTCCTGCCCGCCCGCGATCATGAGGAAGAGGGTGCCGAACAGTTCCTCCTCGCTCAGCCGGTCGCCCTGGTCCCGCGCCTCGATCAGCGAGGAGGTCAGGTCGTCGCCGGGCGCGGCCCGCCTGGTCGCCACGTGCTCGGCCAGCAGCATGAACGCCTGCATCCGTGCCGCCTCGATCTCCTGCCCGGAGATGGTGGTGCTGAAGACCTTGTGCAGCGCGACGCACAGGGCGTCCGTGGCCTCCCCCTGCGGGATGCCGAACAGCTCGCAGATGACCCGCATGGGCAGCAGTTCGGCGAAGGCGGTCCGCAGATCGACCGGTGTGCCGGCCGGGGTGGCGGCGAGCTTGTCCACGAGTTCGGCCGTGATCTCGGCGACCCGGGGGCGCATGGCCTCGGTGCGGCGCGCGGTGAACGCCCCGTTGACCAGCCGGCGCAGCCGGGCGTGGCTCTCGCCGTAGGTGAACAGCATGTTCTCGTTGGCCACCCATGGATACAGCGGCCAGTCCTCGGTGATCTTCCCCTCGATGAACGCCGGCCAGTGCCGACGGGCGTCCCTGGAGACACGCGGGTCCGTCAGCAACTGCTCGACGTAGTGCTGCCTGACCACGGCCCAGGCGATCACACCGCCGGGCAACTCCACTTTGACGGCCGGGCCCTGAGCCCGCAGCATCGCCGCCTCACCTGCCAGGTCACGCCCTGTCACGTCCAGGGCGTAAGGGCAGGAAGTCGTCTTCATCGTCGTTTCTCCCCGGGTCTCGGTCGTGCACACGTTTGCGTCGTGCCATGCCCAGGGGAGGGGTCCCCCGCCCTCCCCTCCGAGGGCGTACGGAATCCACGCCCCCGACGACTGTTCATTTGTCCTGCTGTGCGGCCGGCGTCCGGTCGGGACGTCAGCCGGTGGCGCCGATCTCCTCAGCGGCCGGGCCGGTTACGCCCGGTCGGCCCTGCCCGCCCGCCTCCCGCAGCTTCAGCGCGGCCTGGTAGACCCGGGCCCCCCGGTCCACGGCCGTGTCGAGCTGCATGAGCACCGCCGGGACCGCGATGCTCGCCATCAGGTGCCGGTACAGGTCCGCGACCCGCTCCTGCAGATCGGCATGGTTCGTCATGATCTTGGACAAAACCTGAACGCCGGTGAACGCTCCGACGAACATCCGGGCCGCGGCCGTCACGTCGACGTGCGGCAGCACTTCCCCGTTGTCCTTCGCCTTGCCGAGGAGTTCGACGTTGAAGTCGAGCCATGCGCTCATCGGCACCCGCCGGTCCAGGCCGTCGTTCGGGGCCCCCTGATCGACCGTCAGCCGTATGCTGCCCTGCACGACCGGGTCGCCCGAAGCGAGCAGGTGCGCGATCAGGAACGCCTCGTCCAGGCCCTGCTGGAGCATCAGCTCCTGCTGCGGCGCGGTCGGGACCGCGCTCAGCTGGCCGGCCAGGACCGCCTGCGCCAGTTCCTCCTTGGAGGCGAAGTGGAAGTACAGGGCCCCCTTGGTGACGTCGGCCCGGTGCAGGATCTCGGAGATCGTCGCCGCCTCGTACCCCACCTCGGCGAAAACCGCGGCGGCCGCGACGAGGATGGCACGCCTCGTCCTGATGGCCCGCTCCTGAAGTGCCACGGCCCGACCTCCGCACTGTTCATCCGACTCTGGTCAAGAAAACTAAACCGACAGGTTTGTATCCCGCCACCCCAGGTTGAGCGATCAACCATGGAGGGGTGCATTGCCCGCCTATACGGCATGCCGCCAGGTATGGGCGTTTAGCCCTGGCCGCATTTTCACGGGAACGAAACCTTCCGCTTGGTATTTTTTGTGTTCGCTCAGTGATACTACCCGACGGAGTCACTCTCGAACGGCTGGTCGGAATCGGTAATTCCGCTCGTCATCCACTCGGATCGCCCTCGAGACAGCACAACTGGCAACTACTGGCCAGCTGTGATTTAGCTCAACTTGGGCTTGATAAGAAAACCGGTGGGTCCGTATCTTTTGGGCCCTGCACATCCAGCTCCGGATCTGCGACAACGGGGAGAGAAGGTCATGACCCTTCTGACAGTCCAGCCCGGCACGCGTCCCACGGGGGACCACGCGCAGCACGAACGAGAGGCTCCGGTTCCGCTCGCGGGCGAGCCGGTGGCAGCGAGCGGCCCAGGAGGAAGCGGAACGGCACCCGCCGCCGAACTGGCCCGGCTCCTCTTCGGCCAGGACGACGAACGGGAACGAGTCCACCGCAGGTGGCGCCGGCTGATATGCGACGACACCTTCCGCCACCACCCTGACCGCTCCCCCGCCGAACAGGCGGCCCAGTCCTACGAGTGGCTACGGCTGGTCAACGACACCGCTGGAGACGCGGAGAGCCTCGCCAAGGACCCGGGTCTGCTGGCGGGCCTGCACGAGTGGGCGGCGATCGTGGACGGCGGCGGGGGCCTGTGCACGGTGGCGAGCATCCACTACAACCTGTTCCTCGGCAGTCTCCTCGACCACGAGACCAGCGGCCGGGACCTGTCCGAGTTCACGTCGATGCGCCGCATCGGCACGTTCCTGTGCACCGAACTGGACCACGGCAACGACAGCTCGGCATTGGAGACCACCGCCGAACTCGACCGGGAGACCGGCGAGTTCATCCTCAACACGCCGCACCCCGGCGCAGAGAAGTTCATGCCCAACACCAGCACCACCGGCGGCCCCAAGACGTCCGTGGTCGCCGCCCGGCTCATCGTGGAGGGCCAGGACCAGGGCGTGTTCCTGTTCCTGACGCCGCTGAGCGACGAGCGCGGCCTGCTGCCCGGCATCCGGGTGCGCCGGCTGCCGCTGCGTCCCGGCGCGCCGGTCGACCACTGCCTCACCGCGTTCGACCGGGTACGGCTGCCCCGCGAGGCACTGCTGGAGGCGGAGCACGGCCGGTGCGGCGAGGACGGCACCCTGGTCAGCAACGTGGGTAACCGACGCAAGCGGTTCCTGCGCTCCATCGGCCGGGTCACCATGGGCAAGCTGTGCATGAGCGGCGCGGCCGTCGGCGCCGCCCGGGCTTCCTTGGCCATCGCCGTACGCTACGGCGAACACCGCGAGGTGGCCGGGCCGAAGGCGGGCGAGCGCATCTCCGTCAACAACCACCGCAGTCACCACGCCCGGCTGCTGACGTCGCTGGCCTCGGCGTACGCGATGACGTTCCTGCACCGCTCGGTACTCGCCGACTGGGCCGCGCACACCGACGACGACCGCGACGACGTGGAGCGTGAGGTGGCCATCGCCAAGGGGTGGATCACCTGGCAGGCCCGCTCCATCACCATCGAGGCCCGCGAACGGTGCGGTGCGCAGGGCCTGTTCGCGGTCAACGGTCTGATCGGGCTCCCCCAGTACACCGAGGGGACCATCACCGCCGAGGGCGACAACCTGGTGATCTGGGCGAAGGCGGCGGCGGAGATGCTGTTCGGCCATGAGGCAGCGTCCGGTGCGATGCAGCCGGCGGGGCCGGACGCGCTCACCGATCCCCGCTATCTGCGCGCGCTGCTCGCCCGGTCCGAGGCGGTCTGGCAGGCAAGGGCCCGTGTCGCTCTGCGCCGCGGCCCCTCCAAGAACCCGGTGGCCCGCTGGAACAAGTCGTCCTCGGCGGCCCTGGAGATGGTCTCCGTGCACGCCGTGCTCCGGGCGGCCGACGCGTTCATCGATGCGGCCGAACAGTCGGCGGACCCCGAGGCACGCAAGCTGATGGAGCGACTGTGCGTGCTGTTCCTGCTGGACCAGCTCGCCGGCCGGACCGGCGACCTGCTGGCCGAGGGGCACCTGAGCGCCGAGCAGGTGCGCGAGCTGCCGTTCGTCGCGGACGAGATGATGGACGACCTCGCCCCGTGCCTGACCACCCTGGTCGACGCCTTCGACCTGCCCGACGAGTACCTGGCGGGCGTGCCCATCGCCAACGACGCCCGTGTCTACCTCGCCGACCACGCGGGCGTCACCGCGTACGCGGGTTCCACGTCCTGACCTCGTCCCTGTCGTCGAGAGGGTGCCGGTGAACGCCGACTGCATCGGCACCCCCGTGGCGGCGCTCCCTGAGCCGGGCGGGAGTCCCGCTCCACTGCCGCTCCAGTACCGCTGCCGATACTCGGTGGCTCGGGAGCACTGGGGCGGGGCGGCCGCCCGGTATGTCGATTCGAAGGGATTGTTGTGACGAGCCCAGAAGCCTCACTCGCCCGGATGCGCGAGTACATGGTGGGACCCACGCGGTTCATGAATCTCTACGCCTGCTTCGAGCTGGGCATCGTCGAGGCGCTGCGCAAGGAGGCCGGTCTGACCGCGGCCGAACTCGGCGCGGCCGTCGGCGCCAAGCCGGACGCGGTGGAGCAGTTGCTGCACCTGCTGGTGAAGGAGGGCTTCGTCGCCCGGGACGAAGCCACCGGCGGCTACACCCTCGACGCACTCGCGGACGTCCCCGAGACGGATCTCCAGCGTGCCCTCACCTTCATGGGCATGATCAAGACCGGCATGCTGCGGCAGCTGTACTACCTCGCCGACAGCGTACGCAGCGCCAGCGTGGTCGGCCTGAAGGAGTTCTACGGCTTCGAGGGCACGATGTTCGAGGCCGCCGCCCATGTCCCTGAGGTGCGCGCCGCGTGGGGTCCGCTGGCGCAGAACGAGACCGCTAGCGTCTATCCCTGGTTCTTCCGGAGTTTCGACGTTCCGGACGGGGCGCGGGTGCTCGACGTGCTGGGCGGCAACGGTCTCGGCGCGATCATGACCTACCAGTTGAAGGGATCGCCCGGTCTGCGGGTGACCACCTTCGACCGGCCCGTGCTGGAGGCCGAGTGCCTGCGCAACTTCGAGGCACAGGGTGTGGCGGAGCACTGCTCGTTCGTGGGCGGTGACGTCCTGGAGGCCCTCCCGAAGGGCTACGACGTTCTGCTGCTCAAGCACTTCGTGGACATGTACGACAAGGACGAGGTCCTCACCATCTTCCGGAACGCGCACCAGGCTCTCGAACCCGGTGGGCAGATCGTCGTCCTGGCGCCGGTGTACCCGGAGGACATCAAGGACCCGGACGACTACCAGGCCGACTTCTTCCCGGCCTACATCCTGGGCTGTGTGATGGGGCGCGGCGGCCTGCAGAAGCTGTCCACGTACCGGAGCTGGCTGGAGGAGTGCGGGTTCGAGGTCACGAAGGTGGTGGCCAAGGATCCCGCCGACATACCGGCGGACGCCATCATCACCCGCGTCGTCATGTGCGCGACGAAGCGGGGCTGAACCGACCGGGTCGTCCGCGGCCGGCCTCGAGGACGGCGGTTCGAGGAGGCCGGCCGGCAGTGACGACGCGCACAGCCACGTATGGGGAGGGCGGTCCCGTTTCGGGGCCGCCCCCGACGTATGCCGCGCCGCGTCTCCACGGCCGGCGTTCGCGGCGTCGGTCAGGCTGTCGCCGGGCGCGGCGAAGCGGCGTCCGCCGGGCTGTGTGCCGGTGGACGCCGCTGATGTCCGCGCCGGTGTGCGTCTGCCAGGGAGGCCGGACGCACACCGGCGCGGGGGGAGCTGGTGAGCCGGTCAGGAGGCCGGGAACTTCAGCAGCTCGCCGTTGGTGCCCGACGTGTTGCTGGTGACGTAGACGTCACCGTTCCGGGAGACGTCCAGGCCCGTGGGCTGGGCCAGACGGTCGCCGGTGTCGATCGGCGTGAGGGCGCCCGTGTGCCGGTCGATCCGGGTCAGACCGCCGGGCAGCAGGCCGGTCGACGAGTAGCCGGTGGCGTACGACAGCGCGATCAGGTCGCCGTTGGGGGCCACCCGGAGGTCGATGGTGTTCGTCAGGCCGGTGGCGAAGACGGTCGGCTTGCCGCCGGGCACGTAGCGCCAGATACGGCTGATGCCCGGCTGCATGCTGCTCAGGTCGGAGATGTAGAACGCGCCGTCCCAGCCGCGCACGATGCCGGTCGGCACCGACTGTGCCTGTCCGGCCGGCGTCAGCGACTGGACCGGCGAGGACGTGGCTGCCGAGGACTTGGCGGACGGAGGGGTCGGCAGGGTGTTGTTCGGGAAGACCACCTCGGTCTCGGTGGTGCCGTCGGGGTGGACCCGGATCAGGTCGTTGGCACCGGCGTCGACGACCAGGTAGTCCCTGCCGTCCCGGGCGAAGTACCACGGGTTGGAGTAGACCTGGCCGTTGCCGGTCACGGAGTCCGGGTCGTGCAGGACCTCGTGCTTGGCCAGGTCACCCAGGATCTTGCCGTTGGCGACGGTCAGCGAGCCGAGCGGGTCGCTGCCCGGGCCGAGCGTCTTACGGGTGTCGAGGTTGCCGCTCAGGCCGCTGACCACACGGTAGGTGCCGTCCGCGGCGAGCTGGGCCTGGGTCGCCCCCATGATCGCGGTCTCGCCGTCGGCCCGGACCTCCGTCTCGGAGGGCAGACCCGTGACGACACGGCCCTTCCAGGAGCCCTTCACCCGGTAGACGGAGCCGGTGAAGCCGAGGCACTGGGTGTTCGGCACCGTGCAGGGCTTCTCCGAGCCGCTGCCTGCCTCCGCGACCAGGAGCGATCCGTCGGCCTGGATCCGGACGGCACGCGGGTTGTGCAGACCGGTCGCCAGGACCTCGGGGGTCGACGCGATCTTGAGCGTGTGCTTGCCGGACGCCGCCTGGGGCGCGGCCTGGCTCGGGATCACGGTGGCCGTGAGGCTGCCCACGACTGCCGCTGCCAGAAAGGCCCCCGCCCAAGACTTGCTTGCTCTCAACATGTCTCTCCTCTATTTGGCACGCCCCCGCAGTCAGGGGCGAATCCAACCGGCGTCACGATAGACGTCGCAGGCCCCATTCGTCGTGCGCTGAAAAGCGCTCCAACTTGAACGGAGCCGGCCGCACTTCGTGTGCGACATCGGAATTCCGCGATTGCACACCGGTTCGTACCGGAGCGCACCGGGTGGACTCAAGGATTCCGCGAGCGGATGTGAACGGAACTGATCCGCCGTGCGCGAATGCGTAAGACCGGGAATTCCCGGGGCGCTGCTGAACGGTGGCGCGGGTCCGGTATTTCAGCCGATTCCCGCGAGCCGCAGCAACAGCGACTTCACTGCCGTGGCCGCGAGTTGCCCGGACACCTCGCCGGGGCGGGAGCAGAGCAGGACCGGTCCGTCCTCGGGACGATCGGGAAGCCTGCCGTGGCTGCCCCGCACCGGGGAGGGGTCCAGCGGCACGACGGCCATCCGATAGCGCAGGCCGAGCTTCTTGCGGGCCAGCGCCTTGGCCGCCTTGACCTTCACGTACGGGTCGAGGGGGTCCATGAACAGCTCGACCGGGTCGTAGCCGGGCTTGCGGTGGATCTCCACGAGCTGGGCGAAGTCGGGGGCGCGGGCATCGTCCAGCCAGTAGTAGTACGTGAACCAGGCGTCCGGCTCCGCGACCGCCACCAGCTCGCCGGAGCGCGGATGGTCCAGGCCGTGCTCCTTCTTGCCCTCCTCGTCGAGGAGTTCACCGACACCGTCGATGCCTTCGAGCACCTCCCGCACACCGGCCAGGTCCTCGGGCCGCCGCACGTACACGTGCGCCACCTGGTGGTCGGCGACCGCGAAGGCGCGCGAGGCCATGGTGTCCAGGTACTCCATGCCGTCCTGGGTGTGCACCTCCAGCAGGCCGGCCCGGCGCAGGGCCCGGTTGATGTCGACGGGTCTGCTGACCCGGGTGATGCCGTACTCGGAGAGGACGACCACCGTGCGGCCCTCGGCGGCGGCCTCGTCCAGCAGCGGAGCGAGTGCGGCGTCCAGATCGGCGGCGGCCTTCAGCGAGCGCGGGTCCTCGGGGCCGAAGCGCTGGAGGTCGTAGTCGAGGTGCGGCACGTAGCACAGCGTCAGATCGGGGTGCCGGGTGCGGTTGAGGTGCCGGGTGGCGTCGATGATCCACCTGCTGGAGACCAGGTCGGCGGTGGGCCCCCAGAAGTTGAACAAGGGGAACGTGCCGAGCTTCTCGGTGAGTTCGTCGTGCAGGGCGGGCGGCCGGGTGTAGCAGTCGGGCTCCTTGCGGCCGTCGGCGTAGTAGATGGGGCGCGGAGTGACCGTCCAGTCGGTGTCCGCCCCCATCGCGTACCACCAGCAGACGTTGGCGACCGTGTAGCCGGGATGCAGGCGGCGGGCGGCGTCCCAGAGCTTGTCGCCCTCCACGAGTCCGTTGTGCTGGCGCCACAACAGGACCTCGCCGAGGTCGCGGAAGTACCAGCCGTTGCCGACGATGCCGTGCTCGGCGGGCAGCGTGCCGGTCAGGAAGGTGGACTGGGCGGCGCAGGTGACGGCGGGCAGCACGGTGCCGAGGTGGGCGTACGAGCCGCGACTGCGGAGTGCCTTCAGGCGGGGCATGTGGTCCAGCAGCGTGGGGGTCAGGCCCACGACGTCGAGGACGAGCAGGGGCGTCGGGGTCTTCGTCACTGCTGCTCCTTGAGTCCGAGGCCGGTCAACAGGTCGCGCGCCAGGTCGAGTTCGGCGGCGATACCGTCGGCGAGCTGGGCGTCGGTGGCCGGACGCGCCTCGGCCGGCAGGGCCTGCCAGGTGTAGGTCTCGACCTCGAAGTGACGGCTGCGCGGCACAGGTCCGCCGACCAGGGCGGCGAGCGTCTCGCGCAGCACGTCCAGGGTGGACGTCAGCGGCGGTGCGGGCGGGGCGTGCAGCGGTACGTGGAAGTGGGCGCGCCAGGGCACCGTGTCCGGCAGCGCGCTCCCGGCCAGGGCCGGTCCGAGGTCGTCGGTGCCGTGCAGGACCCCGTCCACCCTGGCACGGGTCTGGTGCAGGAAACGCGGCTCGTCGAAGGCGGCGAGCGCCGTACGGACCGCCGGGTCCCGGGGGTTCTCGGCGTGCAGGGCCGCGGAGAGCTGCACCTTGGGCACCGGGACGCCCGCCCGCGCCAGGCCGTCGAGTGCCGCCGTGGGCTCCTCGAAACTGGTCGCGAGATGGCAGGTGTCCAGGCACAGGCCGATGCGGTGCCCGGGCAGGGCGGCGAGCGGGGCGAGCGCGTCGGCGGTGGTCTCGACGGCGCAGCCGGGCTCCGGCTCCAGGGCGAGGCGGATCGAGCGGCCGGAGGTGTCCTCCAGTTCGTCCAGCCGCCTCGCCAGCTCGATCAGCGCCGTGTGCGCCGACTCGGCCGCGGCCTCGTCGAAGCCGGTGCGCCAGGCCAGCGGCAGGCTGGAGATGGTGCCCTCGGTGACGTCGTCGGGCAGCAGAAGGGCGAGCAGCCGTGCCAGGTCGGTGGTGTACTCCAGGCGTTCCGGGTCGGTCCAGTCGGGTTTGTAGACCCGGTACTTGACCTCCTCGGCGCCGAAGCCCTGGTAGGGGAAGCCGTTGAGGGTGACCACCTCGAGGCCGCGACGGTCCAGCTCGGTGCGGAGCCGCCGCTGGGCGGCGGGGTCGGCGCCGAGGGCGCGGACCGCATCGGTGGCCAGCCACAGCCCTATGCCCAGGCGTTCGGTGCCCAGGCGGCGGCGGACCGGTTCACAGTGGGCGGTCAGCTGGGCGACGACACCGTCGAGGGTCTCGGCCGGGTGGACGTTGGTGCAGTACGCGAGGTGAACGGTCGAGCCGTCGGGGTGCCGGAAACGCACGGATCATTCGCCCCCGCGCAGAATGGAGTTGCCCTCGTGCAGCGTCTCGGGCCGGGCGACGTCCAGGACGAGCCGGCCGCTCAGCCCGTAGAAGGCGACGGGGTTGCGCCACAGCACCCGGTCCACCTCGTCCTCGCCGAAGCCCGCGGCGAGCATCGCGTCGCCGACCTCGCGGGTCTTCAGCGGGTCGCTCTTGCCCCAGTCCGCGGCGGAGTTGACCAGTACCCGCTCGGGCCCGTACTCCTTCAGGACGGCGACCATGCGGTGCTCGTCCATCTTGGTGTCCGGGTAGACGGAGAAGCCGAGCCAGGCACCGGAGTCCTTGGCCTCCTTGACCGTGGTCTCGTTGAGGTGGTCGACCAGGACCCGGTCGACCGGCAGCTTGGACTCGGCCACGACGTCGAGGGTGCGGCGCAGGCCCACGAGCTTGTCGCGGTGCGGGGTGTGCACCAGGGCGGGCAGCCCGGACTCGGCCGCGAGTTCGAGCTGGGCGGCCAGCGCGGTGTCCTCGGCCGGGGTCATCGAGTCGTAACCGATCTCGCCGACCGCGACCACCCCGTCCTTGACCAGGTAGCGCGGCAGTTCGTCCAGGACGGGCACACAGCGCGGGTCGTTGGCCTCCTTGGGGTTGAGGGCGAGGGTGCAGTGATGGGCGACGCCGTACCGCGCGGCCCGGAACGGTTCCCAGCCCAGCAGCGCGTCGAAGTAGTCGTAGAAGCTCTCCGGCGAGGTGCGCGGCTGACCGAGCCAGAAGGCGGGTTCGACCAGCGCGCGCACCCCGGCCGCGTACATCGCCTCGTAGTCGTCGGTGGTGCGCGAGGTCATGTGGATGTGCGGGTCGAAGATGCGCATCAGGCTTCCTTGGCGGTCAGGGCGAGTACGTGGTGCAGGTCGTCGGGGACGGGCCGCCCCGCGGCGGTGCGTTCCGCGGCGAAGTCCCCGAGCATGCGGGCGAGTTCGGCGTCGCCGCCGGCGCGGTCCGCGAGGTCGGCCACGGCGGCCAGGGGCACCCCGGTGAACAGGCACTTGAGGACGGCGTGGCGCCAGGCGTGGGCGTCCAGGTGTGCGGCGGCGTAGGGTCCGACGGCGGCGGCGACGAGCCGGGTGTCGTTGGTGCGCAGCGCGTCCTCGATCAGCGGCACGCCCGCGTCCGGGGCGAGCGGGAGGTGGGGCAGGGCCAGCAGGACGGCGCGGCGTTCGGCGCCGGTCCCGCGCTGGTAGAGCCGGGTCACGGTGGTCGCGTCGGGCCGGGCCGTGTGCAGCAGCAGCACCCGGACCGCCTCCGCCGCCTCGGGGAGGCCGCACTCCCGGCCGGCCGACGCGAACCGCAGCTCCCAGGCAGGTACTCCCCTGCGGGGCGGAGCGACCGGTTCGCAGTGCGCGGCGTCGCGCGCGTCGGCGAGCGCGGCGTCGAGCCAGGCGGCTCCCTCGGGGCCGAGGCGGGCCGGCAGTTCCTCTCTGGTGATCGGCATGCGGACTTCCTTACGCGGACGGTGCCGGGAAGATGGGGGCCGGCGCGGAGGTGGACGCGCCGGGCCCGGCCGGGTGCGGGGGCAGGACACGCGCGGCGCCGGCCACCTCAGGACCAGCCGGAGGCCGAGGCAGGACGCGCTCGGCGGTGGCCGCCTCACGAACAGCCGGAGGTCGGCGCGACGTGCGCTCCGCGGTAGCAACCTCAAGGACTTCCGGAGGCTGGGTCAGGACGCGCTCAGCAGTAGCCACCTCAACAGCCGGAGGCCGGGGCGGCTTGCGCTCGGTGGGGGTCGGGCCGGAGCCGTCGGGGCGCGGTCGCCCGGTCGCCTTGAGTTGGGTGCGCAGGAACTCCATGGAGGAGCGGGCGAGTTCGGGTCCGGCGTGGGAGTGGCGGGGCAGTTCGACCACGGTCAGCCCCTGGTACCCGGTGGCGTCGAGCGCGGCGAGCACGGGCGGGAAGTCGATCTCGCCGTCGCCGAAGGGCAGGTGTTCGTGCACACCGCGCCGCATGTCCTCGATCTGCACGTGCCGCAGCCAGGGCGCGGCTGCCCGCACGCAGTCGGCCGGGGTCAGCGGCTCCAGGCACTGGCAGTGGCCGATGTCGAGGGTGAGGCCGAGCAGCGGGTGGTCGCCGAGCCGTGTGCGCAGCCGGTGGAAGTCGGCGAGCGACTCCAGCAGGTGACCGGGCTCCGGCTCGATGCCCAGCGGCACTCCGGCCTCCGCAGCGGCGTCGAGGACGGGCCCCAGTGAGGCGCCCAGCAGTTCCCACGCGGTGTCCTCGGTGACGCTCGCGGGCCGGATGCCGCTGAAGCAGTGCACCGCGTGGGCGCCCAGGTCCGCGGCCACCTTCACCGCGGTGACCAGCAGCGTGGTCCGGGCCGCCCGCGCGTCGGGATCCGGATCGAGCAGGCTCGGGCCGTGCTTGCGGCGGGGATCGAGCACATAGCGGGCGCCGGTCTCGATCGTGACGCCGAGACCGAGCGCTCCGAGCCGGTCGGCGACCCGGGCGACGCGGTCGGCGAGACCGGGGCCCAGCGGGTCGAGGTGCATGTGGTCGAGGGTCAGCCCGACGCCGTCGTAACCGAGGTCGGCCAGGACGCCGAGGGCGTCGTCGAGCCGCAGGTCGGTCAGGCCGTTCGTGCCGTAGCCGAGGCGGATGCTCATGTGGGGCTCACCTTCCGGGCCAGTCGGCGGGCCACGGGGACGAGTCCGGTGAGCAGCCCGGCGGAGGCGAGCGCGCCGGAGCGCGCCGCGAGGGCCGCCTGGAGCGGGATGAGCGCGCGGATGCCGCCGCCGACGGCCCGCTGGGTCAACGGCGGTGACGGGTTGAGCACGGCGTGCCACAACGGCTTGGCGGCGGTGGCCACATAGGCGCCGGCGAGCACGGTCGGGGCGAGTTCGCGCGGTGACCGGAGCGGCTCGGTCCGGCGTTCCGCCCCGAGCGGTCCGCTGCCCTGCCGGCCGCCGGTGAGCGCGCCGAGGGCAACGGTCGCGCCGAGCGCGGCGAGCGGCCGGCCCGGCGAGCCGCCCTGGGTCTCGGAACGGGAGACCGTGGTGACCGCGTAGGTGTGGGCGCCGAGAGCGGCGGCGGGCAGCAGCGAGCGGCGTACCGCCGCGCCGGTGCCGGCCACGGTCGCCGGACCCCGTCCGGCCGTACGGGTGCCGGCGGTGGCCACGGCGCCGAGCAGCAGGTCGAGGGCGCGGGCCGCTGCCATCGTCGCCGGGCCCGCCGGGGTGTGCTTCAGCCGCAGGTCGTACGCCCACACGGTGCCGGCGAGGGCGGTGGCGCACAGCGCGGCGGGGCGGCCCGCGGCGAGGGCGAGGCCGAGCCCGGCGGCGGTCAGACCGGCCGCCGCGGTCAGTGCCTGCGCGGGGGCGATACGGCCCGAGGGGATGGGGCGGTGCGGCCGCTCGGCGGCGTCCTCCTCGCGGTCGGCCCAGTCGTTGAGTGCCATGCCCGCCTCGTACAGGCACAGGGAGGCACCGGCCGCGAGGGCGGTGCGCGCGCCGGGGCGCAGTCCGGTCGCCGCGGCCCCGGCGAGCGCGTCGCCGGGCACCGTGAACAGGGCCGAGACGCGCAGGAGTTCGGCCCAGTCGCGGGCAGTGCTCACCGGGACTCCCCCAGTCGTGCGGCGAAGCCGAGGAGGGCGTCGTACTGCTCGGCCAGCGCGGAGGACTCGCCGTCCGGGTCCTTGAAGTAGAAGCCGAGCTCCGGGAGGCTCCCGGCGATCCCCGCTTCGTGGGCGCGGGCGGCGAGCCGGGCGAGGTCGAGCACCAGGGGTGCCGCAAGTGCCGAGTCGCAGCCCTGCCAGATGGTCTGCAGGATCATCCGCGTGCCGAGAAAGCCCTCGAAGGCCACGTGGTCCCAGGCGGTCTTCCACTCGCCGAGCGCGGGCACGTCGTCGATGTGCACCTCGCCCTCGGGCAGCACGCCGAGGCTGTCCTCCAGGACGCGGTTCTTGCCCGCGTTCTTCGCCGCGGCGGCCGCGGAGTCGGCGAGCGCCGCCCCGTCGCCGCCGCCGAGCAGGTTGGTGCCGGACCAGGCCCGCACGTCCAGGGCCCGCTGCCGGAACATGGGCGCGAGCACCGCCCGCAGCAGGGTCTGCCCGGTCTTTCCGTCGCGGCCCGCGTACGGCACCCCGGCCGACCAGGCCAGTTCCTCGAGGGCCGGGTGACGTACGCCGGTCGACGGGGTGAAGTTCACGTACGAGCAGCCCGCGCGCAGGGCGGCCGCCGCGTACAGCGAGCTGGCGGGCAGCCGGGTATCGCCCGCGGCCGGGGCGGGCTCGGTGGAGGCGACGTTCACCACGACGGTACGGGCCACCCCGGTGCGGCGGGTGAAGTCCTCGATGTCGGCGGCGAAGGCCGCGATCAGCTCCTCGTCGGTGCGGGTGTCGCCGGCCACCGGTCCGCCGGTGCGGATCTCCTGGTCGGCGGCGGCGAGTTCCTCCAGCACCGCCTGCGGGAGCCCGTGCGGCACGACGCCCTGTTCGGCGAGTGCCTCGGCGCGCTTGGGCAGCGGCCAGTCGACGGTGTCGTGGCCGCCGAAGACGAGGCAGGACAGGGCGGGCAGTCCGGCGGCGGCGAAGGGCTCGGTCTCGGTGACCATGCCCGTCGGCGGGCGCAGCCCCGCCGCGAGCGCGGCGCAGCCGGCGATCGCGGTCGTGGCGACGGAGCCGCGGGCCCCGATGAACCACACGCCCGTGCCGGGCTTGCTCCCAAGTCTGGTACGGGTACCGGGCGTCTCGGCAAGCTCGGACACGTAAGGCCTCCTGTAGTGCGTCGGTTCTGGCAAGCGGGGGTGCCGAAGGCAGGACAGCGGCCCGGGGGCGGGCCGCTCGCCGGTGCCGCGGGTCGGCGGAGCGGTGGAGCGGGGGCCCGGCCCGTGGCCGGAGCGGTGGTGCCGTGTGTGTCCCGGTGCGAGGAGCAGCCCGTACGCCACCGGGCCACGTCCCCTGCGCGGCGGAAGCGGTGGCGGTGTGTCCGGTGCCTCGTGGGCGCGCGTGCGACGTGCTCGTACGACGTGCGGAAGGGGCGCTACTCGGGGCACCGCTGGAGTTGCTCGGCCAGCTCGCTCCAGGCGGCCGCGCAACTGCGGGCCAGATCGGCGACCTCGGCGACCCAGTGGCCGGGAAGTCCGCGCTGGAGGGTCTCGATGCCGTCGCGGTCGACGGAGTACTGGTGCAGCCAGCGCAGGGCGCGCCGGCCGGCTTCGTTGAGTCGCAGCGAGGGGTCCTCGCTGAGCTTGGCGAGCAGCTTCTTCCGGTCCACCAGCAGGGCCTCGCGGCCGATGCGGACGACGGCGGTGGGCGTGCGGTGCCGGTTCGCGACAGCGGAAGCGCGCTGTGGGCCGGGCGACTTGCGGTAGCGGCCGGGTACGGGGTCCTCACCGCGGTCGATGCGCCGGCGCACGTCCCGCACGGTGGCCGGGGACAGTCCGGTGGCGCGGGCGACCTCGCGCAGCCCGGCGTCGGGCCGGTCGAGGAAGATAGCGGCGGCGCGGCGGCGGCGCTGACCGCTGTCCAGGGGGCGCACCCGGCCGTCCCGCCCGAGCCTGGTGCCGGACTGCGCGGTGTCCACGGTGGAGGCCTGCGCACGGATACGGGAGACGGTCTTGTCGGAGATCCCGGTGGCGGTGGCGATCGCGCGGTCCGACCACTGCGGGTGCGTCAGGACGATGCGTGCCGCCGCGGCCGCCCGGTCGGCGCGGGAGAGCGGCAGGCCGTGGGTGACGTTGGCCCTGACGGACAGGACGAAGGCTGCGGCGGCGTCGCAGTCCAGCAGCCGCGCGGCGATCTCGGTACGGCCGTTGAGCCGGGCCGCACGGATACGGTGGGCGCCGTCGATGACGCGCCGTGTGGGGCGGTGCACGGTGACGGGGGGCAGGGAATCGCCGGCCTCGGCGAGCAGCCGTACGTGGTCGTCGTCCTCCCCGTCCAGCCGGGGGGAGTCGTCGAAGACGAGCGAGTCGATCGGTACGCGGGTGATCGGATGCGACTCGATCCAGATGGACGACAAGTCGATCTCGTCGAGATCGACAGCCGGGTACGTCAACTGCTCGGCCAGCGACAACCCGCACCTCCTGACTGCGAACCGGAAGCGGAATCCGTTGCCGCACACTCTGCACACCGGTGGTCGACGCCCGCTCGGGTCTGGATGGAAGCCCCGTTCGGCCACGGCGGCGCGGGTAACTCGTTTTCGACGGCCGTATTCCGACGCGCTGGGACGCCTTGACGGCGATGAGCGAAAAGTACGCTCGCCGGGAATCGACGAGCGTCCCTGACGGTTATTGTCGCCCCTGCGTTCGGCGAACCCGCCGCGCCTCGAAGGAAAAGGCACGGCGGTCTCGGGAGTGGTGTTTCCGAGTCGCTCGGCCGGTCGGCAGAAACCTCTTTCTGCTGGTGCCGAACATGCGTGGGTGTCGGCCGAGTTGAGTACCGGGCAGGTCACCTGGCGATATCGACCGGTTCGTCGAGGTGGGTCAGCTTGTGCGGGTTGCGGACCACGTAGATCCGGGTGACCCGCCCGTTCTCCACTTCGAGGCTCACCGCGGCCGGCTCGCCGTCGAACTCGACGCGGCCGGCGGGTGCGCCGTTGAGCCAGACGGTCGTGGTCCGCAACGCCGTCACCACGCGGTTGGCGCGGGCGAGGATCCCCGCGACGGTTCGGGCGCCGTGGACCGGTGTCAGAGCGGCGGCCACGAGCCCGCCGCCGTCGGCGACCATGACCACGTCGGGCGCCATGACGTCCAGGAGCTCCTGGAGTGTGCCGGTGCGCAGAGCGAGGAGGAACCGCTCGACCACGGTCTGCTGCTCCGTGCGGCTCACCTGGATGCGCGGCCGGCGGGCCGCCACATGCTCGCGTGCCCGCCGCGCGATCTGCCGCACGGTGGCCGCGGACTTCCCGATGGCCTCGGCGATCTCGCCGTAGGGCACGTCGAATACCTCGCGGAGCACGAACACCGCCCGCTCCGTGGGTCCGAGGGTTTCCAGCACGGTGAGCATCGCGATGGAGACGCTCTCGGCGAGTTCGACGTCCTCGGCGACGTCGGGGCTCGTCAGCAGCGGTTCCGGCAGCCACTCGCCCACGTAATCCTCGCGGCTGCGGGACAGTGTCCGCAGGCGGTTGAGTGCTTGCCGTGTGACGGTCCGGACGAGGTACCCGCGCGGGTCACGGACCTGCGTGTGGTCGACATCGGCCCACCGCAGCCAGGACTCCTGCAGCACGTCCTCCGCGTCGGCCGCCGATCCGAGCATCTCGTAGGCGACGGTGAACAGCAGGCCGCGATGGGCGATGAACGGATCGTCGGTCATGGCGTCAGGCTACGACCGACGGCGCGGGGCGCTGGGCCAGTGGGATCTCGCAGGCGTCGGAGTAGCCCTGCGAGGTGATGCCGTGGGCAGTGTTGACCCTGGTGGAGAGATTGGCGAAGCCGATGTACGCGGTGAGTTCGACCAGTGCCGCGGGGCCGAGCCGGGCGAGCAGGCTCGCCGACAGCTCGTCGGTGACGGTCGTCGGCGTGTTCGTCATGGCCTCGGCGTACTCCAGCACCTCCCGCTCCAGCAGCGTGAACACGTCGGAGTTCCGCCAGTTCGGCACCTGGCCGGCCTTGTTCAGGTCCAGGTTCTGGTTCAGCGCGGCGAAGTAGTTGATGTCCAGGCACCAGCTGCAGCCGACCTGCGCCGCGACGGCCATGTGCGCGAACGTCTTGAGGGCCTCGTCGCACGCGTTCCACTGGGCCAATCTGCCGGAGAACTCCAGGTTGGAGAGGGCGACGTCGGGCTGGTTGAAGACCACCTCGACGGGCTCCGGCACGGCACCGAGTTGCTTGACCAGGTTCTCCTTCAGCTCCGTGGGAAGCTCTGCCTTGGGAATGCGCGGGGTCATGGTGTTCTCCTTGTCCGGTGGCCTGTCGGCCTGTTCGGCATGAAGACACCGCCCGGACCGCGGGCGTGACATCACCGCACCGGAAGAATGAGTCCGCCGGCGCGCACAGGGCCCTGCCCGCCCCACATCCCGGCGGCGTCGAGGAGCGGGCCACGGCCCGGTGTCTCAGCCGCGCGGGGCCACGTACAGGGTCTGGGTACTGCGGCCCAGTGGGCCCTTCTCGTCGTACAGGGCGGACTCGGCAAGGCCTACGCCCGCACCGTCCACCATCGTCCGCGCGTCCAGGCAGACCCACTCGCCCTCGGGGTGGCGGTGCACGCTGACGGTGAGATCGGCGTTGATGAAGACGTAGCGATGGAAGTCCAGCTCCGCGCTGACGCCATTGCCGGAGTCGGCAGCCGTCAGCACCCGGCTGAGCGGCGTGATCTCCTCGCCCTCGACCAACGGAATCCTCATCCGCATCCACGCCGTTGCCGGGCCGGTCTCCAGGAACGACCCGGCGGCGAAGCGCACTTCCATGGCGGTGTGGTAGCCCTGGTCCCACGGGACGGGAAAGAACGCTTTCGAGGGTACGGCCCCGGGCCCGGGCACCTGCCGGGCCGGCGACACCGCCGGTACCGCATCGGGTGCCGTCCGCATCAGCAAGGCCGTCGCCCGCATCACCTCCTCACCGCCGTCCGGTGTCAGACCCACCTCCACGCGTTCGACGCTGCGCCCGGCGCGGCGCACGCGTGTCGTCACCGTCAGCGGCCGTATCGGTACAGGGCGCAGAATCTCGTACGTCAGCCGGGCGACCCCCATGTCCGGCCGCCCGCCCGGCCGCTGCTCGACAGCCGAGCCGAGCAGCGCGGCAGGCGGCCCGGCGTGCTGGGAGTCGGCGTCCCAAGGCCCCCGTGTATAGGCGGTGGGGAGGAACCGGTCGTCGCCGTCCCGCTCGTAGAACGCCTCGACTCCCGACACCCGCATAGCTGCCCCTCCTCGTCGCACGAACTCACCCCCAGCCACCTTACTAAGCGCTTGCTCATTTGGCAGGGGTCGGCAGGAGAAAGGGCCGGCCGTGGATCGCCCGAGCTGCGCCCCGGGTGGGCATCCGGCGGACGACGACGGAGCGGCCACCGCCGGGACCCTCGGGGTATCCGGCCGGCGTTCAAGCCGTGGCCGCCCACAGCGCCCCCGCACGACGCCGGCGCGAGGCGAGTGCCAGTCACCAACGACACGGGCCGCCGTCCGGCTCGTACCTCACCCCCGCACCTCGAAGCCGCCCCGGCCGTCGAACCGCACCTCCCGCACCTCGTCGAATCCGTCCGACGGCGACGGCTTGCGCAGCCGCTTCAGCGTGGCCAGGACGCCGACGTCCGGGACACGCTCCCGGCCCTGCCGGGCGGCGTTGCGTCGCAGCGAGCCGGCCACGTCCGGCGGGAACCAGTAGGCCGTCACCGTCGCCCCGTGGCGATGGGCCAGCTCCACCAGCGGGTCCCACTCCTGCGGCGACGGATTGGTGTTGTCCACCGCCACCGGCCTCCCGGCCGCCAGGTGCTCCTCCACCAGGCGCATCTGCCGTCGCTGCTTGTTCCTGGATCCCCGCGGGAACAGGTCCTTGCTGACCCACGCGTACCGGCCGGACAGGCAGCGCGCGTAAAACGTGGATTTCCCGGACGCCTGCAGCCCGACCAGCACGGCCACGTCCACTCCGATCGCCATGACCGCCACGATGACACGTGGCCGACGGGCGGGCGAAGTCCCGGGATGGACCGGCTCGACTACGCTGTGGGCATGGCGCATTTCGTGCTGGTCGCAGGCGCCTGGCTCGGATCGTGGGCCTGGGACGAGGTCGTGCCGGAGCTGCGCGCGGCCGGCCACGGTGTGCAGCCGTTGACGCTGTCCGGACTCGCCGAGAAGCGCGGGGTGCCGGCCCGGCAGCGGACTCATGTCGAGGACATCGTCAGCGAGGTAGCACGTCTCGGTCTTCGCGATGTCGTTCTCGTCGGGCACAGTTACGCGGGCCTTCCGGCCGGTCAGGCTGCCGGCAGGATCGGCGACCGGCTGGCCCGTCTGGTTCTGATCGACTCTCCTGTTCCCGTGGACGGGGAGTCGTGCGTGCGCAGGTGGCCGGACGGCGAGGCGGTCGAAGCGGCGATCTCCCGCAACGGCGGTTTCTGGCCACCGCCCGATCGGGTGTTCTACGCCGGCCAGGGACTGACCGAGGAGCAGATCACCCGGATCATGGACGCCTCGACGCCTCATCCGGGTGACACGCTGACCGAGCCGGCCGTATTGCCTCGTCCCCTCGCGGAGATTCCGACGACGTACGTCAGGTGCCTGCTCGCCGGCGCCGCGCTCGGCGCCGACGTGGCCGACCTGCTGACCGGCGTGCGGTGGCGCTCGGCCGGTATGGAGACCGGCCACTGGCCCATGTTCTCCAGGCCGCACGAGCTGGCCGGACTGCTCCTGGGCGAGGCGGCCGGAGGTGATCGCCGTGCCGCGGGGATCAGCCCCTGAGTGACACGGCCGTACGCTCCCACAGAGCAGCAGCAAACTGGTACAGAGATGCTTAGAAAGGGCACATGGCAGAGGGTCACCCTTCCCCTGCTCAAGCCGTGGGAGCACTTCTGGTGAACATCGCGAGGGAGCGGTCATGGACGACGCGGGCACTGTGACCGTAGGCGTGCTGGGCTCCTACGGGGGCCGGAACATCGGTGACGAGGCCATCCTCAGCGCCCTGCTGGACCGCGTCCGGGCGGGGCGGCCGAAGACGCGCTTCGTGGTCTTCTCCCGCGATCCCGCGCACACCCGTAGCACCCATCCGGACGTCGAGGTCATCGCCTGGGAGGGCGTCTGCCGGGAGGACATCTCCGGGCATCTCAGTCGGCTCAGCGTCCTCCTGCTGGGTGGCGGCGGAATCCTCTACGACACCGAGGCACGTCGGTACCTGCGGATGGCCCGCACCGCCCGGGATCTGGGCGTACCCGTCTTCACCTACGCCTTGGGGGCCGGTCCGCTCACCGACGAGACGGACTGTGCGTGGGTCCGCGCGGCGCTGTCCGACGCGGTCGAGGTGACCGTCCGTGACGAGGAGTCGAAACTCGTGCTCGAAGAGGCCGGCCTCACCCGGCCCATCCACGTCACCGCCGATCCGGCGCTGCTGCTCGAACCGGGCGACCTCGGAGAGGCACTCCTGCGGGCGGAGGCGGTGCCGCACGGGGTGCGACTGGTCGGAATGAGCGTGCGGGAGCCCGGGCGCGCGGCCGAGCACCTCGACACGGAGGGGTACCACCAACTCCTCGCCGACGTGGGTGATTTCCTGGTCCACCGGCTCGACGCTCACATCGTCTTCGTCTCCATGGAACGCAGCGACATCCGGCACGCGCACGCCGTGGTGTCCCGCATGGCCACGGCGGACCGCTGCACCGTGCTGCACGGCGACTACGGGCCGCAGCAGGTCCTCGACATCGTCAAGCAGCTGGACCTGGCCGTCGGCATGAGGCTGCACTTCCTGATCTTCGCCGCGCTCTCGGGCATCCCCCTGCTCCCGCTGCCCTACGCGGGCAAGGTCTTCGACTTCGCCCAGCAGATCGGCGCGCCCGCCCTGCGCGGTGTGGTCAGGGAGACGACGGGACTGCTGCTGGCGGAGGTGGACCGCCTGTGGGACGAGCGGCCCGCCCGCGCGGCCGACATGGCCGCGCGCACGGCTGCGATGCAGCTGCGGGCGGCCCAGACCGCTGAACGGCTCCTGACCTGTCTGGACCGCATTGCTCCGCGCCACGTCGTCGACCGCGGCGCGCCGGTGCCCGCCTCCACCGCGGGCTGACGCCGGCAGCCACCCGTTTCCGAGGGAGTGACCGTGTCCTACCTGACGCCGCCCCGCGCCCCCAGGAGGGTGGAGCTGCCTCCTCGTCAGGCCCTGCACGCCGGGTCCACTCAGGTACTGGTGATCGGCGGCGGGCCGGCCGGCATCGGGGCGGCCCTAGGCGCCGCGAACGCGGGCGCCGAGGTGGTCCTCGTCGAGCGCTACGGATTCCTCGGCGGCAACGCCACCGCGGCACTGGTGATGCCCCTGATGAGTTTCCACAACGAGGTCAAGCAGGCCGTGGCCGGCGACACCGCGCGCCTGTTGCCGCCCGATCACGGCGAGGGCGAGCCGGTCGTCGGCGGGGTGCTGTGGGTGCTGCTCGAGCACCTGGTCCGCAGGGGGGCGGCGATCCGGCCCTCCCTCGAGACCGGCTACACCGTGCCCTTCGACGCGGAGCTGTTCAAGCTGGTGGCGTACGAGCTGCTGGAGACCCACGAGGTCCGTACGCTGCTCCACGCGTTCGCCTCGGACGTCCTCAGCATGCCCGATCGGGCCCGTGCGGTGTTCGAGACGAAGTCGGGGCCCCTCGTCCTGGACGCGGACGTGATCGTCGACTGCACCGGGGACGGCGACATCGCCGCCGCGGCCGGAGCGGAGTACGAGATCGGACGGCCCGAGGACGGCTGGACACAGCCCATGACGCTGATGTTCCGCATGGTCCGCTTCGACCACGAGGAGTTCACCGCCTACACCCGCGCCAACCCGGACCAGTGGAGGGGCGTGCACGGGCTGTGGGACCTGGTCCGGGCCGCCACGGACGCCGGGGAACTGGACCTGCCGCGCGAGGACGTCCTCCTCTTCGCCACCCCCAACGCCGGTGAGGTGGCGGTCAACTCCACCCGCGTCACCGAGGTGCTGGGCACGAGCGCCTGGGACCTCACTCGCGCGGAGTTCACGGCTCACCGTCAGATGGCGCAGATCGCCCGCTTCCTGCGCGACCGCGTGCCGGGCTTCGCCGACTCCTACGTCGTCCAGAGCGGCGTCCAGGTCGGCGTCCGGGAAACGCGCCGGATCATGGGCGAGTACGAGTTGACGGGCGAGGACGTGCTCACGGCCCGCAAGTTCGACGACGCCATCGCCCGCGGCGCCTACCCGGTCGACATCCACAACCCGAGCGGCCGCGGCACCACGCTCGAACGACTGCCGCGTGGCGAGTCCTACGACATCCCCCTGCGCTGCCTCCTCCCCCGCGGCGTGGACCGGATCCTGGTCGCGGGCCGTTGCATCTCCGGCGACCACGTGGCCCACTCCTCCTACCGCGTCATGCCGATCTCCATGGCCACCGGGCAAGCGGCGGGCGTCTGCGCGGCCCTCGCGGCGACCCAGGGCCGACAGCCCCGGGACATCCCGGTGAGCGCGGTTCAGCGAGTACTCCGCTCACAGGGCGCCCGCCTCCACTGACCCTCCCCGCCACGCCGCCCGCCGCCTCCGGCCGGAGCCGACGACGCGGATCCGACCGTCGATCCCGCGGTGATCGGCACAAGGAAGGCCTGCCGTGGCCGGGCAGGACGCCCGGCGATCCCGCCGTGAGGGAGCCGGCGAAGTGGCCCGGCACCGCGTCGGACCACCCCGCTACCCGTCACCTATGCGGAGCCCTGACCAGCCCCCGGGGGTCGGCAGCGGACGGCGACAGCGGCGACGTCGTCATCGAGCCTGCCACCGCCGTAGTGGAGCAGGTCGCGGTGGAGCCGGTCGAGCAGCTCACGGGGAGGCGCCGGGCCGACCTGCCGCATCCATTCCGGCAGCGGGAAGAAACTGCCGGTGCGGTCCCGGGTCTCCGTCACCCCGTCGGTGTAGAGGAGTATCTGATCGCCCGCGGCGAAGGAGGTGGTGTCGACGTGGTACTCGTCTCCGAGGAGCGTCGCGAGGTTGAGGGGCGGCGAGGGGACGGTGGGCTCGAGGACGCGGACCTGACCGCCCCGCACGAGCAGAGGCGGTGGGTGTCCACAATTGACGATCCTGACCTCTCCCCCGCCGTACGGGATCTCGGCGATCAGCGCGGTGGCGAAGTGCTCCGGCTGGTCGGGGTCGAGGATCGCGACGCTGTAGCGGCCGATGCTGGTCTCCAGGCGATGGATGATGCCCCTCAGGTCGGGCTGGTCGTACGCGTTCTCCCTGAAGCAGTTGATCACCGCCGAGGCCGCCCCCACCGCCGACAGTCCCTTGCCGCGCACGTCACCGATGAGCAACCGGACCCCGTACGGTGTGTCGGCCACCTCGTAGAAGTCTCCTCCGATCCGGGCCTGCTCCTGGGCCGCCAGATACAGCGACTCGATATCGACGTCCTTGATACGACACGGCAACGGGCGCAGCAGCACCTTCTGCGCCGCGTCGGCGACGAGCCGGACCTGGAAGAGTGTCTCCTCTCGCTGGAGTCGCAGACGGCTCGTGTAGGCAGCCACCAAAGTGACCGCGACGATCGCAGCGGCCGTGTACGGCGTGCCCAGATCCATGTAGACGAGGCTGAGACCGACCATGACCAGCAGGCAGAACGCCCCCAACAGGATCGTCGGCACCACGGGCCACATCGCGGCGGCGAGGGCGGGCGCGGCGGGCAGGAGACGGCTGAAGGCGATCTCCCTGGGGGTGGCGAACGCCAGGCCGGCGATGAGGACGGTGAGGATCACCGGGGACAGCAGCAGGGTCTCGCGTCGGCCACCGTACGGAGGGCGGTGACGGCGAAGCCGTCCAGTGCTGATCACGAAATTATCTTATCGGGGCAAAATGGTCTTCGTCCCGGACCCGAGCCCGTCGATCAGAACGCCACCGAGGAGGAAAGGTCGGCATGGCCACCTGCGGGGCGCCTCACACGCCGGCTGCGGCTCTCCGCTGCGCCTGGTCGAACTCGGTCACAGGGTCGCCGACGGTCTGCCAGGGCCATGGGGTGACCACGCCGCCGAGTGCCGCGAAGACGGCGGCGGCTTCGCGGCGCCGGTCGGCGGCCATCAGCGCGTAGGCGAGGATGTTGAGGTCGGCGAGGGCCTTGGCATGGCGGAGGAACCCGGGCTGGACCCAGGTGTGGGCCACCCGGTCGAGGGCCTGCGTGGCCGTCGTCTGCGACCAGTGGTTCCGCGCCATCAGTGCTTCGAGCCCTCCCCGTTCGACGAGGGAGTGGTACTGGAAGACCTGAGCGGTGAGCTCCATGGCCGCGCAGGGCACGTTCGCGGGCATGCGCAGCCCCAGGGAGTCCACGAACTCCAGGACCTGGACGCGCGATCCCGCTTCTTCCGGGCTGAGGTAGCCCAGCATGCTCAGGTAGGCCTCGCGGTTCCAACGGTCGCGCGCGAGCACCTCGTTCCACACTCCGAACACCTGCGACCGCTCCCGGCCTTCCAGGCGGGCCACCTCCAGGAGAATCACCCACGGTGTGGGATCGTCCGGGGCGATCTCGGCTGCCCGAAGGCACATGTCGACAGCCTCGGCCGCGTCTTCGAGGGATCCCCGGCGGCGGGCGCGCGCGACCTGCGTCCAGGCGTGCAGCCCCAGTGCGTCGGCGTTGCCCGGCTCACGGGCCACCCAGGACCGCGGCAGATGGGTTTCGGCCAGATAGTCAGCCAGCACGCCCATCCGGTGCGCCCGGCGGTCCCAGTCGCCCGGGTCCTGGTCCAGGACACGGGAGATCTGCGCCACGCACAGGTCCGTGGTCGCGATCATCCCGGTCTTCGTGGTCGCCATCAGCGACTTCAGCAGCTTACCCAGACGCTGGTCGTCCAGTTCCGGGGCAAGGCGTGACTTTCTGCGGCGACTCGAAAGAAATCCCATGGCGGGAGGCTAGAGGGGACCGGGCATCACACAAGGTTCACGCCAAGATCGTTACTGATTACACGACTCACCCGTGGTTACCCGCTCGTACGGCGAGATGCCCGGGGCGGCGGGCGGGCAGCAGCGGCACATTCCCGGGCGCCGGCGGCGGGGCACACACGGCGCGGTGCACCCGGGCGAGCGCCCGCGCCAAGGACACGGGAGGCTCGCACACGTGGACTTACAGGTGCTGACCGCCTACCGCCGGGAGGTTGCCGCCGGGCGCGTGTGCCCGCTGCCGGGGCACGTCGACGACAGGCCAGGGCGCGGAGGGCAGGACCTGGGCCAGGTCACGGCGCAGCCGGTCGGCTTCACCACGGACCTGGGCGGGCACGTCACCGCGCTCCGCGACGAGGCGATTGAAGATCGGGGTTTCCTGGAACACGCTGGGAACTGCCTTCCGAGACTGGTGCGGTGCGGCAATCGCCAGGCGCATTGCCGATCATGGACGGAATCGAGTATCCGATGCCGCGGACGAGCTCGGCGACCAGTTGAGGCAGAGCGGGCACGGTTGTTGGTCACACCCCGGCCCTGAAGCGGATGCTGCCGCCCCCTGACGCTCAGTGGGTCCAGGCGTCCGGGCCGCCGCCCCGCCATTCGATCCACTCGGCGCCCGACACGTCGTCCGGTTCGACGTCCTCCAGGCCGGCCGCACGCAGGAACTCGACGATGTCGATGATCGTGTACGCCATACCGGCGAAGGACCGGCCGACGCGGACACGACGGCCACCGTCCTCTGCGGGCGGGTACACGGTCACCTGGGGCATGACGCCACCCTCGCCCCGGACCGGCCCTGGCGCACTCAGGGGGCGGCCGGACGGGTAGTCGCCCGGGAGAGCGATGGTCCCCGCAGCCCACCACCGCACCGCTGCCGGCCAAGGACTCCTGCCGTGTCGGGTGCGCGGCGGGCATGTCGTCGTCATGACGGGGCGAGTGACCCGCCCCGCCATGAGGAGGGCTGTCCGGAGTTCACCTTCGCCAGGGGCCGGTGACCGCGAAGGTGGTGCCGGGCGTGTAGCAGTTGACGTACATCGTCTCGCCGTCCGGGGAGAAGGTGACCCCGGCGAACTCACCCCATTCGGGCTCCTGCGCCGTCCCGATGTTCTGGCGGCCCCGGGCCATCGCGTACACCTCACCCTTGCGGGTCACGCCGAAGACGTGCTGGGCGCCGTTGCCGTCCTCGCACACCATCAGGCCGCCGCTGGGAGCGAGGCAGATGTTGTCCGGGGACTCGCCGGGCAGCTGTACATCGGTGTCCGGGCCGAAGACGACGACGAGGGTCAGCCGGCGGTTCGCCGGGTCGTAGCGCCAGATCTGGCCGTAGTGGTCGGCCGCGGAGCCGTCCGCGCTGCGGGCGAAGGACGACACGAAGTACACACAACTGCCGCCCCAGTAGCAGCCTTCCAGCTTCTGCGCGTGGGTGATGCCCGCGTGGCCGTAGTCCTGCAACCGCGTGGGGGTGGAAGCGGCCAGCGGGTCGGGTACGTCCACCCACTCGATGCCGTCGAAGCGCGCGCCGGTCTCCTGGATGGTCGACAGATCCGGTACGCCGGGCACCCGCATCGCCTGGAGCCGGCCGCCCGCGCGGAGTGAACCGACGCCGCCCAGCGGCTTGTTCGGCAGGAAGCGGTAGAAGAGGCCGAACGGCTTTTCGAAGGCGTCCTCCGTCTCGTAGACGACGCCGTTGCGCGGGTCGATCGCGATCGCCTCGTGCTGGAAGCGGCCCATCGCGGTCAGCGGGACCGCGCCGGTGCGCTGCGGGTCGGTGGGGTGGACCTCGAAGATGAAGCCGTGGTCTTTCGTGTAGCCGTTGGTGCCCGCCTTGTCCTCGGTCTCCTCGCAGGTCAACCAGGTGCCCCAGGGGCTGCGGCCGCCCGCGCAGTTGACGGCGGTACCGGCGATGGCGACCCGCTCGGACAGCACGCGGTGCTGCGCGTCGAGCGCCAGGGCCGTACAGCCGCCCTTGCCCGCCGGGTCGTAGGTGAGGCCGTCGACGGTCGGGACGGGGATCTTCGCGGTGACGCGGTTCTCGTGGTTGCGGACGAGGTGCGTACGGCCCTCTCTGCCGGCGAAGGCGGCCATGCCGTCGTGGTTGGAGGGGACGCGGCCCTCCCCCGAGCGGAGTTGGTCGCCCTCGCGGGAGAGCACGGTGTAGCGGAAACCCTTCGGCAGGTCGAGCAGGCCGTTCGGGTCGGGGACGAGCGGGCCGTAGCCGGTGTGGCCCAGGCTCTGCGCGGCGGCGGTGCCCGCGAAGAGTTCGGACAGGGCCCCGGTGAAGGCGATGCCCGCTCCCAAGGCACTCGCTCGGGCAAGGACCTGACGGCGTGTTGCAGACATGCGGCAGCAACCTTCCTGCTGGCGGACAGGAACTGTGACCCCGCTGTGTCTATCACCTGCCGCAGGCCGCGGGAACCACGCGCGTAGCACGTGTCACTTCTCGATGGCGTCGCGGTCGTCGGGAGCATGGGTGGACACGGCGCCGATGCGAGCACTATGACCGCAACGATCAGGGGCGTGGCCGTCCCGCCCAGCTCCTCCCTAGCATCCTCCCGTGGCGCAGCCGTGCGCCCTCCAGGACAAGGAGCCGCGCCGTGGACAGCCTGAGAACGTTCGCACGCATCCCCCGACGGTTGCGATCCGGCAGACAGCGTCGCGCGGAACTGGCCACGTGCCTCGCCGGGATCCTGGCCGGCGTGCTGACGAGCGCGCCCTCCGCTCACGCCGACCCGGGTCGGCCGGTGTCCACCGCCTGCCCGGCAAGCCTGACGGAAACGGCCGCGTGCTACACCGGCCGGGACAGCAACGGCGCGTACTACGCCGTCGCCGTTCCCAAGACGTGGAACGGTTCGCTCGTGGTACATGCGCACGGAGGGCCCGACCTCGGCGACGGCTCGGACCCCGAGCGCAGCGCCGGCGACCTGGACCGCTGGGCGGTGATGGTCAAGGAGGGCTATGCCCGGGCCGGTTCGTCGTATCGCCGGGGCGGCTACGGAACCCGGATGGCCGCCGAGGACACCGAGAACGTGCGGCGCCTGTTCACCGAGGAGTTCGGCACGCCGAAGCGGACCTATGTGCACGGCCAGTCCTGGGGCGGGGACGTCGCCGCCAAGGTGGTCGAGACGTACGGCTCGAAACACGGCCCGTACGACGGTGCGCTGCTGACCAGCGGTGTCCTCGCCGGCGGCTCACGCGGCTACGACTACCGCGTCGACCTGCGCGTGGTCTACCAGTACTACTGCCAGAACCATCCCCGTCCGACCGAACCGCGGCACCCGTTGTGGCAGGGACTGCGCGCCCGGTTGCAGGAGTGCACCGGCTACGCGTCGGCCCCACAGGAGCGGACCGCGGCGCAGCAGCGCGACCTCGACGACATCCTGGCCGTGACCGGCATCCCGGAGCGCACCCTGGAGTCGCACCTGCGGTTCGCCACGTTCACCTTCCGTGACATCGTGACCAACCGCCTCGGCGGCCGCAACCCGTTCGGCAACGAGGGGGTGTGGTACTCCGGTTCGCACGACGACAAGGCCCTCAACGCCGGCGTCGAGCGGTTCAGCGCCGATCCGGCCGCCGTGCGCGATCTGTCGTACGACAGCGACCTCACCGGCGCCGTGTCGATCCCCGTCCTGACGATGCACGCGATCGACGACCCGACGGCGTTCGTGGAGCACGAGGCGGCCTACCGCGCCACCCTCGAAGGCGCCCACCGGGGCCGGTACCTGGTGCAGACGTTCACGAAGGAGAGCGAGCACAGCGAGCTGAGCGACTCCGAGTACGCCAACTCCCTCTCCGCGCTCGACCGGTGGGTGCGCACCGGCAGGAAGCCCACCGCGCAGACGGTCGCGGCGTCCTGCCCGGCGTTCGACCGCGCGTACGGCACGGGTTGCTTCTACGACCCGGACTTCCGGCCGGCCCCCTACGCCTCACGGGTCGACCCCCGTCCGGGCGGCCTGGACTGGCCTGCCATGACCGCCGACCAGGAAAGGTCCTGGAGCCGGATCGACGGCGTCGGCATCGCTCCCTGAGACCTCACCGAGAGAAAACACGCACGGCCCGGTCCCGCTGCGCGCGGGACCGGGCCGGTCGTCTTCACGGCGCCGCGTGTCAGCCCTGGCGCGCCTTGAAGCGGGGGTTCTTCTTGTTGACGACGAAGACCACGCCGCGGCGGCGCACCACCTGGGCGCCGGGCTTCGACTTCAGTGAGCGCAGGGACGTGCGCACCTTCATGGCTGGGTTCTCCTCGTGCTCGGTGCGGATGCCGGTCAGCCGCGAGAGGGGGCGGGGCGGCGGCCGTAGCGGCGCTCGAAGCGTTCGATGCGGCCGGCGGCGTCCACGACCCGCGCGGTGCCGGTGGAGAAGGGGTGGCTGGCCGACGAGATCTCCACGTCGATCAGTGGGTAGGTGTTTCCGTCCTCCCACTCGATCGTCTTCGACGCCGTCGCGGTCGAGGGGATCAGGAAGAGCGTGCCGGCCGCACGGTCGCGGAAGACGACCGGCCGGGATGCGGGGTGGATACCGGGCCTCATGGGACTTGCCTCCTCGTTGCGGATCTTCTGGAGGGCGGCGCCGTGGTTCAGCGTTCCTCGCGGAAGGTGACGTGCTTGCCGGCGACGGGGTCGTACTTGCGCAGCACGAGCCGGTCCGGGTCGCTCAGACGGTTCTTTCGCGTCACGTAGGTGACGCCGGTCCCTGCCGTCGACTTCAGCTTGACGACGGGACGCACGGCGTTGCGTGCCATGAGGTTCTCCCTTCACACGCCCTGTCTTGCCCAGGGCATGACACCGATGGGAACACCGCTGGGTGCCGCGCCATTCCCGCCCTCTCCCCGGCGGACGGGTGACGGCTCACCGGGTGAACTCCGGCGAGGGGACCGGCGCGCCACAGCACCCCTCCGTACAGCCCGTGCCCCCGCCGTTACGGGGCGTTTGCCTGACGGCATTCGTTCAGGGCTGTGTCAACACGACGGAGCGGGGCGATCGGCCTCGGTTCGTGGGCGTGACCCGTCCGAGCTATAGCTGAGTCATGAGACGGTCCCGAATAGCGGCGTGTGCGTCCGCCTTCCTGGTCGCGGCCGCCTGCGCCTTCACCGGTCCCACGTCGGCGCCCGCGGCGCCCGGCAAAGCCGTACTGGACTATGTGGCCCTCGGTGACTCCTACTCGGCGGGGGTCGGAGCCGGCAGCTACGTCGCCTCCGGCACGGGCTGTATGCGCAGCAGCCTGGCCTTCCCCGTCCTGTGGGCCGCGAAGCACGCCGCGTCGTTCAGCTTCACCGCGTGCAACGGCGCCGGGACCAGCGAGGTCATGGCCGAGCAGCTCGGCCCGCTCACTGCCCGTACCGACCTGGTCAGCCTCAGCGTAGGCGGCAGCGACTCGGGCTACGCCCGCGTCATGGCGACCTGCGTGCTGCCGGGCACCACCGCCTGCGTGTCGTCCATCGCCCGCGCGCACTCCTTCATGGACGGGACGCTTCCGGCCAACCTCGATCGCCTGTACTCAGCCATCCGAAGCAAGGCACCCGCCGCGCGCGTCGTCGTGCTCGGCTATCCGCACTTCTACCAGCTCCACGGCACCTGCCGCAGAGGCCTGGACGACACGGAGAGGGCCGCGCTCAACGAGGCCGTGGACCACCTCAACAGCGTGATCGCCAAGCGCGCCGCCGACCACGGGTTCACGTTCGCCGACGTCCGGACCGCCTTCACCGGGCACGAGATCTGTTCCTCCAGCCCCTGGCTGCGCAGCGTCGACTGGCTGAACCTCGTCGAGTCGTACCATCCCACGGCATCCGGGCAGTCCCTGGGCTACCTTCCCCTCTTCGCCGACGCGGTCTGACCACGGCGTGTGTCCGGACCGCCGGCGAGGACCACGGCTCGGTCTCGTGCCGTCCCGGTCACCTCCAGTGCTTCCGGCCGTGGACGCAGCCCCACGCCCCGGTCACTGGCCCACCCGTCCGTCGATGCACTCGCGCAACAGGTCGGCGTGCCCGCAGTGACGGGCATACTCCTCGATCCGGTGCACCATCAGCTCCCGGATCGCGATCTTGTCCTTCCCCACGCGCTCGCCCAGATCCGGGTGTTCGGCCAGCGCGGCGTCGGTCGCGGCCTGTTCGCGCTCCAGATCGGAGTAGGCGGCGTCGGCCACGGCCTGCTCGGCGACAGCTCCCTCGAAGTCCGCGTCACGCCGGCCGTACAGCTTCGGCAGGGGGTCACCCTCGCTGATCCAGTTGCGCCAGTCCCGTTCCGCTTCGGCGAGGTGCCGGATCAGACCGAGCAGCGACATCGTCGACGGAGGGACCGACCGGCGGGCCAGTTGCTCCGCGTCCAGGCCGTCGCACTTCATCCGCAGGGTCATGCGGTAGTCCGTGAGGTAGCCCTGCAGCGTCGCCGGCTCGCCGTCCGGACCGGCCCCTTCGCTGTTGCGGGGGTCGTCGTCCGGGTCAACCCACATGTCGGGGTAGACGGTGGCCCGGGTCCATCGTGCGGGTTGATCACTCATGCGCTCCATGGTCGTCGTGAGGGCCCCGGTTCGCCAGTGTCCCGCGTCGGAAATGCGTTGCCCGGTCGGCGTCTTCGCCAAGGCCTATGGCGCTTCAGCACCCGGTCCGCCCTGTTCGGCCCGCGCTCCGGGTGCGGAGGTGACATCCGCCAGACTGCGGAGATAGGACAGACCGGGTCGGCCGGACAGCTGCGTCTCGCCGACGACGGCGAACCCTGAGCGGGTCAGCACGGCCCGCGATGCCGCGTTCTCGAGCGTGGCCGCGGCACGCAGGAAGGTCAATCCGTAGCGGTGGGCCGCCAGTTCACACAGCTCCCGCACGGCCCAGGTGGCCAGCCCCCGGCCCGAGGCGCGCTGTGCGATCCGGTACCCGAGGTCGGCACCGCCATCCGCGACATCCACGAGATTGATCCGCCCCAACACCTCGCCTTCGGCGCCGACCAGCACGTGAAAGTAGCAGGTTCCGGCCTCCTGCTCGGCGAGCAGGGCCCGGTGCCGCTCGTCGAACCGAGCGAAGTAGTCATCGCCTCGATCAGGGACGGACGCGGCGAAGTACGCCCGGTTGTCCTGTTCGAAGCGGAGCAGCGCCGAGGCGTGACCTGGACGGAGCAGCTGTATCTCGGGCATGACCACGAATATAGGGAACCCCACCGCCGCCCCGCCCGGCAGCGCCTGATGCCGCCACCCGCACGTGTGATCACGGCCGGCGACGTGTGCTACGGCCTTGCCGGGGGGACTGGGTAGGAGCTGGTCCGGTAACGGCTGCGGAACTCGGCCAGCAGTTCATCGGTCGCTTCGGCCCCGGCGTTCACCGCGGCGTGGACGTCGCGGAAGTAGTTCTCGTAGCCGGCCGGGGTGTAGAGGCACAGGGCGCGTGCGGCGGCGGGGCCGGCATTGCGGAAGCCGTGCGGGGTGCCTCGGGTCGCGGCGAGCAGGTCCCCGGGGCCGGCCGTCACCTCGCCGTCCCCGGTGTGGAGCGTCAACTCGCCGTCGAGGACGTAGAAGTACTCGTCGTGTCCGTCATGCACGTGCGGCCTGGCACCGATGGTGCCGGGGGCGAGGCCGAACTCCTCGAAGGCAAAGCGCCCACCCGTGTGCTCACCGGTGAGCCGGAAGAAGTGCGCGACCCCGGCGACATCGATGAGTTCGCCGTCCGGTGAGCGACGCAGCAGCGGGCGGGCGGGAATCCGGGACAGGTCATCGGTCATGAGGGCATTGTGATCCAGGTCAGCGCCGATGACCGGTGGGGGGTGACCGAGCCCGTACTAGCTTCCCGCTTTCGGTCCGGTGCGAGCCGTGTGGTGGGTGCGTCCGGCGTACGGCACCCAACAGACCTGTGACTCCGTTCCGGCAGGCACCGGACGCACGGCGGCGGTCATCGGACGGCAGCGTCGGGAGGGCGTTCCCGGAGCGCGCCGTACGCGATGAAGTAGGCGGGGAGGCGGCGTGTCCATCGGGCCCCGGTGAACAGGCGTGCGATGCGCTCGGCCCGCTCCGCGCTGCCGAAGGGTGGCCGGCCCTGGAGGACCGGCGCGATGACGCGGGCGTGGGCCATCCGCTGGAGCGTCTGTGCGGTGACCGTGGTGGGAGCGCGGCGGCGCTGCACGCCGCGCACGTCGCGCAGGCGCACGGTACCGCGGCGCAGTGGCTCGGCCAGATGGCGGGCGGCGGCCACGGCGTCCTGGACCGCGAGATTGATGCCGATGCCGAAGACGGGGGACATCGCGTGCGCCGCGTCGCCGATGCACAGCAGGCCTGGGCGGTGCCAACGGCGCAGGCGGTCCAGGCGTACGTCGAGGAGCTTGACCTCGTCCCATGAGCGCAGGGCGTGCGCGCGGTCGGCGAGCCAGGGGACGGCGGCGGTGAAGTCGGCCAGGAAGCGGTCGAGTCCGGCGGCACGGCGCCGGGGGTCGGTGCCCTTGGGAATGAGCGCGGCGCACTGCCAGTAGTCACCGCGGTCGATCATCGCGGTCAGGAACCGGTCACCCGCGCTGCCGACGAGACCGCGTGGGTCGCCTTCGTGCCGCGGCAGGCGGAACCACCAGGCGTCCATGGGGCAAGTGAAGCGACGCAGTCCCAGTTCCGGCCGGGAACGGGCCAGTGATCCTCGGCCGTCGCAGGCGACGGTGAGCAGGGCGCGCAATGCGCCGGTGCGGCCGTCGGAGGTGCGGTAGCGCACCCCGGTCACGCGTCCGGATTCGATCAGGAAGGAGGTCGCTTCGCTGTTCATCCGCAGGTCGAAGGACGGCTCGCGCCGGGCCTCGTCCGCGAGCAGGTCCAGCAGGTCCCACTGGGGCACCATCGCCACGTAGTCGTAGGGACCGCGCAGTACGGCCAAGTCCGCGACCGTGACCGGTGAGCGGCCGGCCCCGACCGGGAGCTGGACGGTACGCACCCGGCGTTGCGGCAGCCGGGCGAAGCGCTCGGCCAGGCCCAGATCGTCCAGGAGCGCCAGGGTGGAGGGGTGGACCGTGTCACCGCGGAAGTCGCGGAGGAAGTCGGCGTGCTTCTCGAGTACCGTCACCGCGACGCCCGCCCGGGCCAGCAGCAGGGCGAGCACCATGCCCGCGGGGCCGCCTCCCACCACACAGCATGTGGTCCGTTCCATTGCAGCCCTGCCCTTCTTCGGAGAGAGCAGTAATTCGTCACTTGATGAATATGGTAGCGCGCGCGACGGATGCGCGAAGGGGCGCGACCCGACGTCAGCCGTTGCGGCCACCCTCCCCCGCTGCTCCGGGGCCCCGGCGCCGTTGCACCCCGGCACGCTGTTCGGGGAGCCGAACGGCGTCGAGCGCTGTCCCTGGGCGGGTGGTTCCTGACCCGCCCCGGAGCAGCACGGTCAGGAGTGGATCAGAAGGCCGTTCGGGCGAACCACCGGTCGAGCACCTCGGACTGTCCCGAGACGTCGAAGGCGGACTCCCGGTAGGACCGCCGGCCGTAGAGGAGCAGCAGCAGGCCTGCCGCCCGCCCTCGCACCGCCACCGTGTGGGGCCCGGACTCCGCGTGCTCGCCGTCTGCCCGCCGGAGCAGGCGGAAGCCGTCCGGGTCCAGTCGCACCCGCCACTCCTCGCCGGTCGCGCCACCGGAGTCCGTGCACTGGAACGCGATGATCTCGCCGTCGCCGCGCAGCTTGTCCACATCCGGGGCGAAGAGTCCGGCGAAGGGCAGGTTGACGAGGAACTCGTCCACGCCGTCCGCGGCCAGGACGGGGTCGATGTCCGGTTCCCGGCCGACGGCACGCTCGGCGTCCACCCGGTGGACGAGCGTCTCGAAGAGCATCCGGCGGGCCCAGAAACGGGCGTGCTGGTCCTCACCCCAGGCCCACATCGCCGCCAGCGGGTCCGTGGCCCGCAGCACGGCCGCCACGTCGGGGACTCCCGCCGCCACCCAGTCGGCACGGTCCCGCGGATCGTCCGGCAGCCCCAGGTCCATGTCCCGGCTGCGCGGAGGCTCCTGCACCAGCCGGGTCAGCAAGGTGCAGAACCAGCGCTGCAGCGCTCCCACGTGCAGGGTGAGATCGGCCAGGGTCCAGTCCGGGCAGGAGGGCACGGCGCGCCCGGGGTCGGCGCTGTGGACCACTTCGGCGAAGCGCCGGGTCTCGCGTGCGATGGCCTCACGGTAGGTGTCGTACGGCAGAGGATGCCCCGCCCTGCTTGTCGCTGCCATCACTGCCGCCGTTCTGTCCTAGGTGGGGTTCCGCGGTAGGTGTTCCGCCGTGATCAGTGTGGATGCTGGAGTCCGCTCGAAGGCAAGTCGGGGCGGTCCCCGGTCCTGGAGGTCGGGGGATCGTCCGGCCGGCTCGGCCTCGGGCTCAGCAGATCGCCTGTTCGGCCCAGATGATCTTTCCCTCACCCGTGTACCGGGCGCCCCAGCGATGGGCGAGCTGGGCGACCAGGAAGAGGCCGCGGCCGCCCTCGTCCGTGCTCCGGGCATGCCTGAGTCGGGGGGCGGTGCTGCTGGCGTCGGCGACCTCGCAGGTCAGGCGGGTGTCGCGGAGGAGTCGCAGCCGTATGGGGGGTGCGGCGTAGCGGATCGCGTTGGTGACGAGTTCGCTCACGATCAGTTCCGTCGTCATGGCCAGGTCCCCGAGGCCCCAGTCCTCCACCTGGCGAGTGGCCCGCGCCCGTGTCTCGGCGACGGCGGCCGGGTCGACGGGCACGTCCCAGGAGACGACGTGGTCGGCCCCCAGGACGCAGGTGCGGGTCAGGAGCAGGGCGATGTCGTCGGGCTGAGGCACGGGTACGAGCCGCTGCACGGCGGACGCGCACAGCGTGCCGAGGTCCTCCTCGGTCCGTGCGAGGACCTCCCCGAGCCGGGCCATGCCCTGTTCCATGTCGTGGTCGGGGCCCTCGATGAGACCGTCGGTGTAGAGGCCGAACAGACTGTGCTCGGCCAGCTCGATCTCGGTGGCTTCGAACGCCATTCCCCCCAGGCCCAGCGGGGGCCCGGCGGGTATCTCCGGGAAGTAGGCGTCTCCGTCGGGTGTGACGACGACGGGGGGCGGGTGCCCGGCCCGGGCCATCGCGCACCGCCTGGTGACCGGGTCGTACACGGCGTAGAGACACGTCGCGCCGATGAAGGTGGCCGTGCCGGGGGCGGCGACGGCGGTCTCCTCGTCGCTCAGCCGCAGCACGAGGTCGTCGAAGTGGGCGAGCAGCTCGTCGGGGGGCATCTCCATGTCGGCCAGGGTCTGGACGGCGGTGCGCAGCCGCCCCATGCTCGCCGCCGCGGCGATGCCGTGTCCCACCACGTCCCCGATGACGAGGCCCACGCGGGCGCCGGACAGCGGGATCACGTCGAACCAGTCGCCGCCGACGCCGCCCGTCGGGTCCGCCGGCCGGTAGGAGGAGGCCACCTCCAGGGCGGTGCCCCCCGTCAGGGCGGGTGGCAGCAGGCTGCGCTGCAGGGTGACCGCCGCCGTGTGCTCCCTGCTGTAGCGGCGGGCGTTGTCGACACACACCGCCGCTCGGGCCACCAGTTCCCGGGCCAGCAGGACGTCGTCGGGCCCGAAGGAGGCCGGGTTGAGCGACCGGGCGAACGTGGTGAGGCCGAGGACGGTGTGCCGTGCCCGCATCGGTGCGGCGATGAGCGAGTGCAGCCCGAACTCGCGGAGCCGTTCCGCCCGCTCGGGTTCCCGGGACACCCACAGGGCGTCGGACGGATCGAGGGCCGGGATGAGCAGCGGATCGCCGTCGATGAGCAGGTTCACGTCGTGGGGCGGCGGGACGAAGTCGACACTGTCGCCGATCCCGGCCACGGCCTCGGGACAGCCTTCCCGCACCGAGCGCAGCGCGGCGCGGCGCATCAGCAGCCGGGCGGGCGTGGGTCCCCCATCGGTCGGCCACACCCCGTGCTCCTCGGTGCTGAGCACCGGTTCCAGCAGGTCGACGATGACGAAGTCCGCGAAGCGGGGAACGGCGAAGTCGGCGAGTTCCTGAGCCGTCCGCATGACGTCCAGCGTCCTGCCGATGTTGGTGCCCGCCTCGTTGACCAGCGACAGCAGCTGCCGGGCGTTCCAGCGCTCGGTGACGTCCAGGACCATGTAGCAGACGCCGGTGATGGTGTCGTCGGCGTCCACGAGAGGGAAGAACGACGTCGAGTAGGCGTGCTGGCGGTGCGGGTCGGCCCAGCTCCACCCCACGTACTCGTAGTCGGTCACCGGTACTCCGGTGGCGAGCACCTTGCGCATCAACCCCTCCAGGGTCTCCGCCTGCAGGCCGGGCAGCAGCTCGCTCAGCCGCCGCCCCAGCCGCTGCTCACGGGGAACCCCACCGAACCGCTCAAGGGTGTCGTTCAGCCAGACGTAACGCAGCTGGGGGTCCAGGACGGCCATGCCGACGGGCGAGCGGGTCAGGAACCCGTCGAGGACGGACTGGCCCATCGTCCACCACGGCTTCTGTTCACGTGCCGACACCAGGAAGCACTCGTCCTCGCCGATGCGGAAGGACGCCGAGACCCGCAGATGGACCTCGATGCGGCGGCCGTCACGGTGTCGTACGGTGATCAGCCCGCTCCAGCCGTTCCCGGCACGGCACCGCTCCGCGATGCCCGCGACCCTCATCGGATCGTCGGACATGGCCGGCAGACGCGCGACGGAGCCGCCGACGACCTCCGAGGCCGGATAGCCGAACAGTGCTTCGGCGCCACGGGTCCAGCCGACCACGACGCCGTCTCCCGACACCACCGCGGCCGCGTCGGTGGACGCGTCGAAGAAATCACCCGGCCCCTCGGACGGGGATGCGGCGGTACCGTTGCGCGCAGATTCCATCAGCTCCACCCATACACCACTATGGGCCCGATAGGGCTTATGTTCCTGATGTACATGTTCCTCATGTGCGGGCTCCGATGTTGTGCCTGATGCGGGCGTGGCTGACGTGCGGTGTGCCGAGGGCAGCGCCGGGTTGGGTCGGCGCAGCGACGGAGGGAGCATGGAGGGACCGGTCCTCAGCACGCAGACGCGCGGCCAGGGCGACGTCGACCCGCGAGGTAGGCCGACCGGCCGGTGGAGGTGGATCCGGGATGGCAGTGGACTCCTTCGAGACCGGCCATGACGGGAAGCGGCCCGAGCTGCCCCGGCCGACCGGCCTGCTGGACGTGCTCAGCGTGGCCGCGGTGGCCCTGGACACCCGTGGGCGTGTGGTCTTCTGGTCCCCGCAGGCCGAGGAACTCTTCGGCTACTCCGCCGAGGAGGCCCTCGGCAAGCACGCGGCACGCCTGCTCGTCCACCCCGAACACCTACAGGCCGTGATGAGCCTGTTCGAGGAGGTGCTGGAGACCGGCCGTGGCTGGGCCGGTGCGTTTCCCGTGCGGCACAAGGACGGCAGCAGCCGCCTGACGGAGTTCCGCACCATGCGGCTGCTGGACGACCTCGGGGACGTCTACGCCCTGGGCATCGCCGCCGACCACACCTTGCTCCAGCGCGTCGAGACCGACCTGGCGCTGTGCGAGCGGCTCATCAACCAGTCCCCCATCGGTCTGGCCCTCATGGACCCCGACCTCAACTACCTGCTGGTCAACCCGGCACTGGAACGCATCGACGGCATCCCCGCCGAGGACCACATCGGCCACCACCTGAGGGAGACCCTGCCCTTCCCGGACGTGGACACCGTCGAGTCCGCCCTGCGCCAGGTGCTCACCACCGGCACGCCCCTCCTCGACCAGTACCACGTGGGCCGCCCCCCGGCCGATCCCGAACACGAGCACGCCTGGTCGCTGTCGTTCTACCGCCTGGAGGATCCCGGTGGCCGGACCCTGGGCGCGGCCGCCTCGGTGGTCGACGTCACCGAACGCCACCGCGCGGCGGGCGAGGCCGACCGGGCACGGCGGCGCCTGGCGCTCATCGCCGAGGCCTCCATGCGGGTCGGCACCACGTTGGACGTCCAGCAGACCGCCGACGAACTGGCCGAGATCACCGCCCCGGCGCTGGCCGATGTGGTGGCCGTGGACGTCCTCGACTCCGCGCTGGCCTGCCGTCGGCTGCGCACACCCGACAACGGCCCGGAGATCTTCCGGGCTCTCGCACTGAAAGCCGCCCACCCCACCGTCGCGCTGCGCGCCGCCGACCCGCCCGGAGACCTCGCGGCCTACGAGGGCGACCGCCTGGTCACCCTGTGCGTCCACACCGGCCGGCCGGTCATGGTCCGCCATGTCGGGGCACGCGATCTGCCGCGCATCGCCCGGGACGCCGAGGCCGGCGCCCTGCTGGCCCGCGCCGGCGTCCACTCGTACCTCGTCGTGCCCTTGATCGCCCACGGCGAGGTGATCGGTGCGCTCGATCTCAAGCGCACCCGCAACCCGGCGCCGTTCGACGAGGACGACGTCATCCTGGCCGGCGAACTGGCCGGCCGTGCCGCCGTGGCCATCGACAACGCACGCTGGTTCCAGAGCGTCCGCAACACCGCGCTCACCCTCCAGCGCAGCCTGCTCCCCGACCACTCGCCGCACCACACGGGTCTCGAGGTCGCCTCCCGCTACCAGCCCGCGCAGGCCACCAGCGAGGTCGGCGGCGACTGGTACGACGTCATCCCGCTGGCCGACGACAAGACCGCCCTGGTGGTGGGTGATGTCATGGGCAACGGCATCGACGCCGCCGCCACGATGGGCCGGCTGCGCACCGCCACGTGCGCCTATGCCGAACTCGACCTCGCGCCCGGCGAGGTGCTCCAGCACCTGGACAAGGTCACCTGCGATCTGGAGCACTACATCGTCACCTGCCTGTACGCCGTGTACGACCCGCGCACCAGGCGGTGCACCATCGCCAACGCGGGACACATGCCGCCCGCCCTGGCGCGCCCCGGCAGCGCGGCCACTCTCCTCCAACTACCCACCGGGGCCCCGCTGGGCGTCGGCGGCATCCGGTTCGACGCCACGACGGTCGAACTGCACCCCGATGATCTGCTGGTCCTCTACACCGACGGCCTCGTCGAGACCCGTCAACACCCCATAGACGACCGCCTGAACGTCCTCCTCAGCTTCCTCGACGAACCCCACCGGCCGCTCGAGGAGACCTGTGACCTCCTGCTGCACGGCCTGCGCCATCCCGACGACCACGACGACGTGGCCCTGCTCATCGCACGGGCGCTGTAGGTGGACCCGTCACGGCACGAGGACAGAGCCTTGCGGGGTTGCGAAACGGAGGTGGCGTATCACGGCGCCCGGCCCGGGCAGTAGGCTCCCTTTCCGTGGTCGTGGACATGGGGCGGGACGGAAGACAGGACATGGTCGAGCTGGTCTACCGGCCGACGCGCGCCGACGTCCTCGCGGGCGTCCGGTTCCGTGAGCGCCGTCGGGGCCTCCACCTACTCCGGTGGGGCCTCACGGGGCTGTTCGGGGTCGGCGCCGTGCTGGCGGTGACCGCCCCGGAGATCTCCGCGCTGTCGTGCGTGACGGCCGTCTTCTGCGCCGTCCTGATCTGGTCGCTTCCGCGGCTCCAGGCCCACCACGCGCTGCGCACGGTCTCCTGGCAGGGCGAGTACCGCACGTCCGTGAGCGAGACGGGGATCACGGCCGAGACCGCGCACACGACGCTCGTACAGCGCTGGTCGGTCTTCCGCGGATACCGCGAGACCCGCGACCACGTGGTGCTGCTCAGCCGGGACCCCAACATCCTCCTCGTGGAGGTGCTGCCCAAGCGCGGGCTGCGCTCAGCGCCGGACGCGGAGCGGCTGCGGGCCCTTCTGAGCCAGCATCTCCCCCGCGTCTGACCCTTTCCGGGACGTGCGGGGCACGCCGTGCGCGGAGCCGGCGAGCCCACGGAGCCGTCCTGAAATGATGCGCCGCGATCTCTTGACGGCCCACCCCAACTCTCATACGTTGCCACCGCATCAATCGATTGAAACGTTTCAATTCAGCTCGGCCGTTCTACTTCGCCCGTTCCGTGTGAAGGAGTACTCCGTTGGCCCGTCAGACCACTCCCCCCACCCCCGACTCGCCCGCCCCGGACGACCGACACCCGCTCAGCCGACGCCACTTCCTCGGCGCGGGATCGGTGCTGGCCGCAGGTGCCCTCGCCACGGGAGCCGTCGGCGCGTTCTCCGGCCGTGCCCAAGCGGCCACCGGCACGCCGCACATCGAGCCCGTCGGTCTGTCCCCGGCCCACTGGATCTGGTACCCGGAGGGGAATCCGGGCCGCGACGCCCCCGCCGGACACCGCTACTTCCGCAGGAGATTCACCGTCGCCGAAGGCGAGGTGACGGACGCTCAGCTCGTCGTCACGGGCGACGACACGATCGACGTGTGGCTCAACGGGAAGCCCCTGGCGGCGTCCCCCAGGGTCGCCCACTCCTGGCGCAACGCCCTGTATGTGGACCTGCGGCCCGCCTTGCGGCCCGGCACCAACACCATCGCGCTGGCGAGCCGTAACCGGGGCGGCTCCGCGGGGGTCATCGGGCGGATACGAGTCCTGACCTCCGGCGGCACGACCGACGTGGTCACCGACGCCGGCTGGTCGGCGGGCAAGGCGGTGCCCGAGGGATGGGAGCAGCCCGCCTTCGGCGACGGCAGCTGGCCCGCCGCCCGGGACCTCGGCGCCTATGGGACCGCCCCCTGGCACACCGGGGTCCTCGCCCCCGACCTCGCGGCCGCCTCACCGCTGAGCGTGGCGGCCCGCACCGTGGAGCACCGCACCAGGCCGCTGGGGGTCGACGCCGCGCGGCCGCGGTTCGGCTGGAAACTCGACTCGACGGCGCCGCAGCAGCGGCAGGCCGCGTACCGGATCCAGGTGTCGTCAACGGCCGACGGCACCGGCGACCTGTGGGACAGCGGCCGTGTCCCGTCCGACCGGCAGATCGACATCGCCTACGGCGGCCGCCCCCTGGCGAGCCTGACCCGCTACTTCTGGCGGGTGCGTGTCTGGGACACCCAGGGCCGGGCCGCCTCGTGGAGCGCACCCGAATGGTTCGAGACCGGGCTGCTGGCGGCGGCCGACGAGTGGCGGGCCGCGTTCATCGGCCGGCCGCCGGGTCCGGACCTGTCGGGGGCCGGCTGGATCTGGTACCCCGAGGGTGATCCCGGGGCAGGGCGTCCCGTCGAGACCCGCTACTTCCGGCGCACCTTCACGCTGACCGGTGCGCCGGCCGCCGCGACCCTGGTCGTCACCGGGGACGACACCGCGGACGTCTGGGTCAACGGAACCCCGGTGAGCACCTCGCCACGGGTGACCGACTCGTGGAAGAGCGCCGCCGTGGTCGATGTCACCGCCCACCTCACGAGTGGCGGCAACACGATCGCGATCGCGAGCCGGAACTCGAGCCAGTCCCCGGCCGGAGTCATCGCCAAGCTGACGGTGACGGGTGGCCCGACCGTGGTCACCGACGCGTCGTGGAAGTCGTACCAGGACGCGCCGTCCGGCTGGCAGACCTCCGGGTTCGACGACGGGGACTGGCCCGCGGCGCGTGCGGTCGCCTCGTACGGCGGTGGCCCGTGGGGGTCCGGCGTGCGCGTCGTCGGGCCCGCGCCGCTCCTGCGCAAGAGCTTCTCGGTGCGCAAACCAGTGGCCTCCGCCCGGCTGCTGACGACCGCGCTCGGACTCCACGAGACCCGGCTCAACGGTGCGAAGGTCGGCGACGACGTGCTGGCTCCCGGCTGGACCGACTACACCAAACGCGTGCAGTACCAGGTCTTCGACGTCACCGCACGGATCCGGCAGGGAACGAACGCGCTCGGCGCCTGGCTGGGCAACGGCTGGTACTCCGGCAACCTCGGCTTCGCCGGCAGCCAGCGGTACGGCACCCAGCCGTGGTACGCCGCGCAGCTGCTCCTCACCTTCACCGACGGCACCACCCAGCTGGTGACGACGGACGGCAGCTGGAAGACGAGAACGGGCGCGATCACAGCGGACGACCTGTACCACGGCGAGACCTACGACGCGCGTCTGCACATCAGCGGCTGGGACGGCGCCGACTTCGACGACAGCGGCTGGGCCGCGGTGGCCGTCCGCGACGGGACCGCACCCCACCTCGTCGCCCAGGTCGACAACGGTGTCACCGTCCAGCACGAGTTCCGTGCCGTGTCGGTCACCCAGCCGCAGCCGGGGGTGTGGATCTTCGACCTGGGGCAGAACTTCACCGGCTGGAACCGCATCGCGCTCCGCGGCGACGCCGGCACCACGGTCAGCATCCGGCACGGGGAGGTCCTCAACCCCGACGGCACGCTCTACACGACCAACCTGCGGGCCGCCCAGGCCACCGACCGATTCACCCTCGCCGGCACCGGGGACATCGAGACGTACGAGCCCCGGTTCACCGTCCACGGCTACCGGTACGTCGAACTCACCGGCCTGCCGGCCGGCTTCAAGCCCGGCCACGGCACCGTCACCGGTCGCGCGGTGTGGACGGACGCCGCACAGCCGGGCACGTTCCACACCTCCGACGCGCTGGTCAACCGGCTCCAGCACAACATCGTGTGGGGCGAACGCAGCAACATGCTCTCCATCCCCACCGACTGCCCCCAGCGGGACGAACGGCTGGGCTGGACGGGCGACATCGCCGCCTTCTGCGCGACGTCCACCTTCAACCTGGACACCCACACCTTCCTCGCCAAGTTCGCCGACGACCTCACCGACGCCCAGCAGGCCGACGGCGCCTTCACCGACGTGGCGCCCGCGGTGATCAACGGTGCCGGCACGGCCGGCTGGGGCGACGCGGGAACGATCATCCCGTACACGCTGTGGCAGCGCTTCGGTGATCTCGCCGTCATCGACCGGCACTTCGCGGCGATGGCGAAGTGGGTCGACTACCTGCACAGCACCGCCGGAAGCGACCTGATACGCGATCAGCAGACCTTCGGCGACTGGCTCAACGTGAACGACAACACCGCGCAGGACCTCATCTGCACGGCCTACTTCGCCTGGTCGGCCCGTCTGGTCGCGCGCATGGCGGCGGCCACCGGCCGTACGGCCGAGGCCACGTCGTACGGGCGGCTCGCCGACCAGGTGGCAGCGGCCTTCACGGCCCGCTTCGTCACGGACGACGGCACCGTCCGCGGCAACACCCAGACCGGTTACGTCCTGGCCCTGGCCTTCGACCTGCTACCCGCGTCCCTGGTCCAGCCGGCCGCGGACAAGCTGGCCGCCAAGGTCGCCGCGACCGACGGGCACCTCAGCGTGGGCTTCCTCGGCGTCGAGAACCTGCTGCCCGTGCTGGCCGACCACGGCCACGCCGACACCGCGTACCAGATCCTGCTGCAGCGCGGCTTCCCCGGCTGGGGCTACATGATCGACCACGGTGCCACCACGATCTGGGAACGCTGGGACGGCATCCGTACGGACGGCTCCTTCAACGACCCGGGCATGAACTCGTTCAACCACTACGGTCTCGGCTCGGTCGGCGACTTCCTCTACCGTGAGGTCGGCGGACTCGGTCCCGCGAGCCCCGGCTACGCCTCCCTGCGCATCGCACCGCGTCCCGGCGGCGGGCTGACCTCCGCCGACAGCAGGTACGACACGCCCTTCGGCAGCGCGGCGAGCGCCTGGTCGATCTCCGGCACACGACTCACCCTGCACGTCACCGTGCCCGTCAGCACCTTCGCCACCGTCACCGTCCCCACCTCACGGCCGCAGTCGATCGTCGCCCCGGCCGAGGCCGTTCCGGCAGGTCCGGCGAGCTATCACCTGCCCGCCGGAAGCTACACCTTCAGCGCGCCGATCTGACGACGGCCGAGCGTCGGCCGCCCACGTCCCGGCAGCGCTCCGTGCCGCACGCGGCGGCGCCGGGGCCGAGTGGATGCCCGCGGGGTACGGTCACACGGCCGTGCCCCGCTCCGCGCCCGGTCAGGCCTGCTCGGGCAGCCCGAAGACCGCGCATGTGGTGGTGGCGTGGGCGTTGACCTTTGCGGCGGCGGTGCCGGTCACCCTGGCCCCGGCGGTCGCGGTGGCGCGGCCCGCCTGGAGCACGGTGCCCTCGCCGCGCAGGGTCGGGGCGGCCCACCGCGGCCGGGGCGCGCCCGTCGCCTGGGCCCGTACGGGCACCTTGCTGCTCGCGGGAGCCGGCATGGTTCATCCAGGACCTGCGCGTCGAACAGGCCACGAGATCGCCGACGACCGCGACCTGCCGGCCGAGGCCCGCGGAGCGTGAGCTGCTGGCACAGCTCAACCGCTGGCCGCGCCAGTCCGCGTCTGCCCCGAGGCGGTGCGCGAGATCGATGAGGTCGGCCAGTCGCAGCACCCGTCGGACGAACCGCCCCGAGGGCGCACCTCCGGCGTTGCGCGTCAAAGGTGCGCCGGCAGTCGGCTGCCGTTCCGCGAAGTCGCCTACACCGCGAGCCAGGCCGCGTGGTCGGGTGCCAGCAGGCCGTCCTCGACGGGTCCGCTCGACAGCAGGAGCGAGGTGTGGGCGGGCAGCCGGTACGCCTCGGCCGAGAGGTTGACCAGGCAGACGAAGCCGGGGTCGCGGCGGAAGGCCAGGACTCCCTCGGGGGCGTCCAGCCAGGTGAGGGTGCCGTCACCGAGCGCGGGATGCTCACGGCGCAGGCCCAGCGCCCTGCGGTACAGCGCCAGCATCGATGTCTCGTCCCCCTCCTGCGCCTCGACGCTCAACTGGCCCCACTCGGCGGGCTGCGGCAACCAGGGCGCGGCGGTGGCGTCCTCGGGGCTGAAGCCGTACGGCGCCGCCTCTCCGGACCACGGGATGGGCACGCGGCAGCCGTCGCGGCCCCGGTCGGTGTGCCCGGACCTCTCCCAGACGGAGTCCTGGAGCACGTCCTCGGGGAGGTCCTCGACCTCCGGCAGGCCCAACTCCTCACCCTGGTAGATGTAGGCGCCGCCGGGCAGGGCGAGCATGAGCAGGGCGGCCGCGCGGGCACGGCGCGTACCCAGTTCGAGGTCCGCGGGGCCCTCGGGACGGTACGGCTCGTTGGCCGTCCATCGCTTGACCGCCCTGCGGCCGTAGCGGCTCGGGTGACGCATGACGTCGTGGTTGGACAGCACCCAGGTGGCCGGCGCGCCCACCGCGCCCAGCATGGCGAGCGAGTCGTCGATGACCGCACGCAGGTCCTTGGCGTCCCAACCGGACATCAGGAAGTCGAAGTTGAAGGCAGTGTGCAGGCCGTCCCGGCGGACGTACGCGGCGAGCCGCTCAGGTGTGTCGGCCCAGGCCTCGGCGACGAACGAGCGGTCGCCGGGGAACTCGTCGGCCACCTTGCGCCAGGCGCGGTAGATGTCGTGGACCTCGTCACGGTCCCAGTGGGGGTGATCGATGTGCTGCCGGGGCCGCTCGTCCGCCGCGTCGCGGGAGAGCAGGGGGCCGAGCACCGCCGGTTCCTGGCGGGGCGGCAGGTCGGGCAGTTCGGGGTGCTTGACGAGTCCGTGGGCGACGTCGATGCGGAATCCGTCCACCCCCCGGCTGAACCAGAAGCGCAGGACCGACTCGAACTCGGCGCGCACGTCGGGGTGTTCCCAGTTGAGGTCGGGCTGCTGCGGTGCGAACAGGTGCAGGTACCACTCCCCGTCGGGCAGCCGGGTCCAGGCCGGCCCGCCGAAGCAGGAGACCCAGTCGTTGGGCGGTTCGGCGCCGTCGCTTCCACGGCCGGGCCGGAAGACGTACCGCTCGCGTTCCGGGCTGCCGGGACCGGCCGCCAGCGCGGCCTGGAACCAGGCGTGCTGGTCGGAGGTGTGGTTGGGCACGATGTCCGGGATGACGCGGATGCCGTGCCGGTGCGCCTCCTCGATGAGTTGCTCGGCCTCGGCCACGGTGCCGAAGAGCGGGTCGATCGCGCGGTAGTCCGCCACGTCGTAACCGTGGTCCGCCATCGGCGACTTGTACCACGGGTTGATCCAGACGGCGTCGACGCCGAGCGACTTGAGATACGGCAGACGGGAACGGATGCCGGCGATGTCGCCGACGCCGTCTCCGTCGGCGTCGGCGAAACTGCGGATGTAGACCTGGTAGATGACGGCGCTGCGCCACCACGGTGCGGTACGGGACATGGTGTGGAGTGAGTCCTTCGAGAGTCTGGGACGGTACGAGAGTCCGGAAGGGTGCGAGAGTCCGGGACGGTGCGAGGGTCCAGGACGCGCGGTGTCTATTTGGCGGCGCCGGCGGTGAGTCCGGCGACGATACGGCGCTGGAATAGCAGGACCATGACCACCAGGGGGACGGTGACCAGGACGCCGGCCGCCATCTGGCTGCCGAACGGGGTCTCGAACTGGGTGGCGCCGGAGAACTTGGAGATGGCGACCGGTGCCGTCTGCATGGCGGACTTGTTCGTCATCGACAGGGCGATGAGGAACTCGTTCCAGGCGGCGATGAAGGTGATGATCGCGGTGGTGAAGATGCCCGGTGCCGCGAGGGGGATGATGACCTTGCGGAACGCCTGGCCACGGGTACAGCCGTCGATCATGGCCGCGTGCTCCAGCTCGTCCGGCATCTGCCGGAAGAACGTGGTCAGGTTCCACACCGCCAGCGGCAGCGCGAACGACATGCTCGGCACGATCATGGCCTGGTAGGTGTTGATCCAGCCGATGTCCGTGAAGAGCTTCAGCAGCGGAACCACGATCGACACCACCGGGAACATCGACGTGGCGATGATCAGCGTGAGGATCAGCCGCTTGAACCGGAACTCCAGACGGGCCATCGCATACGCGGTGAACGTGGCCAGCGCCAGCGCCAGCACGGTCGTGACGCCCGCCACGATCAGGCTGTTGAGCAGCGCCCGCGTGAAGCCCTGGGAGGGGTCGAACACCGCCCGGTAGTTCTCGAACGACACCGGGGCGGGAAGCAGCGAGGTGTCGAAGATGTCGGAGGTGCGGCGCAGGCTGGAGACCAGCATCCAGTAGAAGGGGGCCAGGCAGTAGGCCACCACCGCGGCAACGCCCACGTACAGCAGCCGGCTGCGCCATTTCGCCGTCAGGGTCATGCCGCCGCCTCCGCTCGTCGCGGCGCCGGGATCCACCGGCGCCTGCTGGTGCACGCTTTCCTGCCGTCGCGGTCGCCGACGAGGTCCGCGCCGAGCAACCGGACGAAGGCGAGCGCGATGAGGAGGACGTAGAGGAAGAGGATCACGGCGTAGGCGGAGGCCGGTCCGAAGCGGACGTTGGATGCCTCGTTCTGCGCCAGCATGGACAGGGTTTCCACCGAGTTCTTCTGCGCGCCGACGAGGATGTAGGGCAGGTCGAACATCCGCAGCGCGTCCAGGCACCGGAACAGCACCGCCACCAGCAGTGCCGGTTTCACCAGGGGCAGGGTGATGTGCCAGAACTGGCGCAGGGCGCCGGCTCCGTCGATGCGGGCGGCCTCGTAGACCTCCTTGGGGATCACCTGCAGGCCGGCCAGGACCAGCAGCCCGATGAAGGGGGCGGTCTTCCACACCTCGGCGACGATGACGGCGATCTTGGCGTGGAAACCCTCGGTGGTCCACAGGATCTGGTGGCCGAGGACGGCGTTGGCGATGCCGTTGCTGTTGAAGATCCACCGCCACAGCAGGCCGGAGATGGCGGTGGGCACCGCCCAGGGGACGAGGATGCCGGCCCGGACCAGGGCCCTGCCCCGGAACGCCTTGTGCATGATCAGTGCCATCGCCACACCGATCACCGTCTCCAGCCCCACCGTGACGACCGTGAAGAAGGTGGTGTTCCAGAAGGCGTTCCAGAACCGCTCCCCGGCGGCGCCGAAGACGTCGGCGTAGTTCCGCAGCCCGACGAACGGTTCGCTGGTGCTGATGAAGCCGGTCTTCGCATCCAGCCCCTTCGGCCCGTACAGCGACTGCCGCAGCGCCATGAGGGTCGGATAGAGCACCACGATCGTCAGCACCAGCAGCGTCGGGGAGACCAGCAGGCCCGCCATCCGGCCCGACCCGGCGGTCGACCCGGTCCGGTGGCGCAGACGCACCGGTGTCGGTCGCCGCCCGGAAGCGGTGCCGGGTTCCCGCACCGGGGTGTCGGGCGGAATCGTCGTTTCGGCCATCGCTCCGCCCTCACTGCGCCGTGGACTTCTGCAGGGCGCCCTGCAGGTCCTTGAGCGCCTGCGCGCTGCTCTTGCCGCCGGTCAGCGCGGCGTAGGCCTCCTGCTGGACGGCCGAGGTCACATCGCCGTACTGCACGACCCGCGGACGCGGCACGGCACGCAGGACGGACTGCTTGAGGACGGGCAGGTACGGATACCGCTTCACCAGCGACGGCTCGTCGTACAACGCCGCGTACGGCGGGGCGAGGGAGGCGTCCTTCAGGAACGTGCTCGCGCTGTCCTCGCTGCTGAAGAACTTCATGAAGTCCAGTGCCGTGGCCTTGTTCTTCGCGGTGGACGACAGGGCGAGGTTGTGGCCGCCCAGGCTGGAGGAGCCGGGTCCGTTCAGGCCGGGCAGCGGAGCGACCGCGAACTTCCCCGCCAGTTGGCCCTTCTCGGCCAGGGCGTACACGTACGGCCAGTTGCGCAGGAATATCAGCTTGCCGAACTGGAAGGCCTGTCGGCCGTCCTCCTCCTGGTAGGTGACGGCCTCCTTGGGGATCGTCCCGTTCCTGACGGAACGAGCGAGGAAGTCCAGGCCCTTCCTGGCTTCGGGAGTGTCGACGTCCGGCTTGCCGTCGGCGTCGGTGACGACGCCGCCCGCGGAGTTCACGGCCTCGGCGAAGTTGACCGTCAGGCCCTCGTACTTCTGGAACTGACCGGCGTAGCAGGACATGCCCTCCGCCTCGGGCAGTTTCTTCACCTTGGCACAGTCGGCCGTCATCTCCGCCCAGGTGCCGGGAGGTTCGGCGATGCCGGCCTTCTTCAGCAGGTCGGTGCGGTAGTACAGCAGTCCGCCGTCCGAACTGGCCGGGGCCGCGTACAGATCGCCGCGGTACTTCGCCGTCTCCACCACGGGCTTGAGCATGCTGCGCAGCGGGAACTGCTTCTCGGGCAGGCGGTCGATCCACTGGTGGGCGGCGAACTCCGACGTCCACACGACGTCGAGGGAGAGCACCGTGTAGGCGTCGGACTTCGTCTCCGCGTTCTGGATCATCTGCTGCCGCTGCGAGTCCGCGTCCGTCGGCAGCTGCACGAAGGTGACCTTCTCCTCGGGGTGCAGCTTGTTCCAGCGGTCGATGACCTTCTGCACGACACCGGTGGCGTCCTTTCCGGCCACGTAGGTGATGGGTCCACGGCCCTCGAAGGACGTGCTCCCGGCCTGCTGCCCGGAGCCGCTGCCCCCGGTCGAGCCGCAGGCGGTGAGGAGCAGCCCGGCGGCGACGAGCGTCGCCGAGCACCGGAGGGCTCTGATGGTCCTGGTCTTCACTGTCTCTCTCCTGGTCGTGCGGAACCGAAGGCGCGGCTGGCTGCCTGTGCTGAGACTGTGCTGTCACGACGGCCTGCTGAACGAAAGTGCAGGTCAAAGCCTTGAGTGAGAGATCGGCGGTGACGACTTCCGCCCTGTCGAGACAACGCTTGCACGCTAGGAGTGCAACTAGGGGAAGTCAATCCGTAACTTGTCGGTAGCTCGAACAGAAATGGATGGCTGGTACAGCTCGTTTGCGGTCATAGAGGGGCCAATAAGCACATGCATGACGCTGTGATAGCGCTGTCATGAAAGCGTGGAGCTGAGACATGAGCCGTGCTAACTTCCCCTCATGTCACCCGCGCAACGGCACCCCACGATGGCCGACGTCGCCGAACGGGCCGGCGTCTCCCCGTCCACCGTCTCCCGCACCCTGCGCGGCCTGCCGACCGTCTCGCCGGAGGTCCGCGCCCGAGTCGAACAGGCCGCCCGTGAGCTGAACTTCGCGGTCTCGCGGCAGGCCGCGAGCCTCGTCACGGGAAAGACCGGGGTCGTGGCGGTGCTCGTCCCCACACTCAACTCGTGGTTCATGGGATCGGCGCTGTCCAGCCTGGGCCCCCTGCTGCGCGCGGCCGGCATGGAGCTGAACGTCTATGTCATCCCGGACCTGGCCGAGCGCACCTCGTTCTTCGAACGTCTCCCGGCCCGCCGGAACGCCGACGCGCTGCTGGTCTTCGGATTCGACCTCACCGCCGAGGAGACCGCACGGCTGGACGACCTCGGCATGCCGGTCATCTACGTCAGCCAGCACGCCGAGGGCCGACCGAGCGTGTACGTCGACGATGTCGCCGGAGCCTTGAAGGCCACGCGGCACCTGCTCAACCTCGGGCACCGCCGGATCGCGTTCGCGCCGACCACGGGGGCCAGTGGCTTCAGCTTCAGCTCGCGCGAGCGCCTGCTGGGCTACCGGCAGGCGCTCACCGAGGCGGGCATCCCGGTCGACGACGAGCTGGTGGTCACGATGGCGGCCGACGACAAGCGCGGCCTCGTCGCCGGAATCGGACAGCTGCTGAGTCTGCGGGAACCGCCCACCGCACTCTTCGCCGAACAGGACGAGCTGGCCGTGGCCGTCATCCACACCCTGCGCCAGGCGAGGATCCAGGTGCCGGAACGGATGTCCGTCATCGGCTTCGACGACCACCAGGTGGCCGAGTGGTTCGATCTGTCCACGGTGGCCCAGTCACCGTCGGACATGGGTCGGCTGGCCGGAGAACTGGCTCTGCAGCTCATCGACGACGCCGAGGCGGAGACCACGCGGCACGTCGTGCTGCCCACCCAGCTGATCCCGCGGGCCACCACCGCCCCGCGGGCCGCGGCCCGGGAGGACGAGGAGACCGCGCAGCCCTCGTAGAGACGTCTGCCTCCTGAACCCCCGTCGATGTCACAGGGCGCCGGGCTGTCTCGTCCAGATCCCGGAAACCGACTTCGGGATCAGGAAGGTGATGGTCATGCGGGTGTTCGTGGCAGGCGGGAGCGGGGTTCTGGGCCGGCGGCTGGTGTCGCAGCTGGTGGCCCGGGGCCACCAGGTGACGGCCACGACGACGAGTCCGGCCAAGGTGGAGCTGCTGACGCGACTGGGCGCCGAAGGGGTCGTGATGGACGGGCTGGATGCCGTCTCGGTCGGTGAGGCGGTGGCCGGGGCCCGGCCGGACACGATCGTGAACCAGATGACGGGCCTGTCCCAGGCACACGCCGGCAAGCCCGACCCGCGGAAGGCCCACCGCTTCTTCGCCGCCACCAACCGGCTCCGCACCGAAGGGATCGACCATCTGCTGGCCGCTGCCGAGGCGACCGGCGTCGACCACGTCGTCACGCAGAGCCACGCCAGCTTCAACGGGATCCGCGAGGGTGGGTGGGTCAAGACCGAGGAGGATCCGCTGGAGGTGGTGGAGGGGACCAAGGCGATCGGCCACCTCGAGGACGCCGTCGTCAGGGCCGGTGGTGCGGCCCTGCGCTACGGCGCGTTCTACGGGCCGGGTGCCGACGACGATCAGGTCACGATGGTGCGCAAGCGGATGTTCCCGCTCGTCGGGGGCGGCACCGGCTACACCTCCTGGGTGCACGTCGACGACGCGGCGAGCGCCACCGTCCTGGCCGTGGAGCAGAAGGCCAGGGGTGTGTTCAACATCGTCGACGACGAGCCGGCACCGGTCAGCGAGTGGCTTCCCTACCTCGCGCGGTGCGCCGGGGCCAAGCCGCCGCGCCGGCTCCCGGCGTGGCTCGCCCGGCTGCTGGCCGGCGAGATGGTGGTCGGCATGATGACCGAGGGGCGCGGCTTCTCCAACACCAAGGCCAGGCGGGAGCTGGGATGGGAACCGCGGTTCCCGTCGTGGCGCCAGGGGTTCCGCGCGGAGCTGGGCCGACCCGCCGCGACCGCCGTCGGGCAAGAGACCGACGCGGCCCGGCGACAGGGGACGCCCGGCCGTACGTGACCGTGTCGTGGCGTCCGGCACGGACGCGGCCGACTGCTCGGGCGGGGGGGGGGGGGGGGCCCGGGCCGCGGGGGCGGGGGGGGGGGGGGGGCCGGAAGGGTGAAGGGGGGACACCCCGCGGGCCCGCCCCCGGGGGTTACCCGCGCCCCCCGGCGCGGGCGCCGCGGCGCGGGACCGCGGGGTGGGGGGCGGGGCCGGGGGGGGGGGCCGGGGGCCCCGCCCGCCCCCCCCCCCCCCCCCCCCCCCCCCCCCCCCCCCCCGGCGCCGGGAGGAGCACTCCGGGATCGCGAGGCCACCCTGGTCGGCCCCCTGTCCAGTGAACGCGCCCCGGAAGGGCTGCTGCGGCAGATCGAGGACGCGAAGGCGGTGGGAGCACGGATCGTGCACGGGGGGTCACCGCGTCGACCGCCCCGGGATCTGCCGCGTCAGCGGCGAGTGCGCCACCTGGCGAGGAGCCGCTGAGCCTGGGCGCGGCGGCGCGGGTCGGACGCGGTGCGGCGCACCTGGTCGATCGTGCGCCGCCCCTGTGGGCTCCTCGCGAACTGCTTGATCCGCTCCAGTACTCCGGACACGGCACTCCTTCCCCTCCGGGCTGTCCCCGGCTCGCTGCCGGAACTCCGTCCTCCTCCGGCTACCCGGCGGCCGGGGGTTCAGACCGTGGTCCGCGCAACGCCCCGTCACCGGCTGACGCCAAGGTGCGCCTCCGTGATCGCCAGGGAGGCCGCCATGATGGTCAGCTGAGGGTTCACCTGCGGACAGCTGGGGAGTACCGAGGCGTCCGTGATCAGTACTCCGTGTACTCCGCGCAGACGTCCCAGCGGGTCGGTGGGGAAGTGCTGGGGGTTCGCGCCCGCGGCGACCGTCCCGGTGGGGTGGTAGGCCGACAGGTGGAGCTCTCGTGCGCGGGTGCGCGCGAGGACGGCCTCCAGTTCCGTGAGGCTGTGGACGCGGGGCGCGCGGGGGACGCCGGTGAGTACTTCCTCGGCGCCGGCGGCGAACAGCAACCGGCCCATGGCGCGGACCGCCCGCATCAGACGGCCTGCGTCACGGGGGTGCAACTGGTAGTGCGGCAGCGTGCGGTGGCGGCCCAGGACACGGCCCGAGGGCCGGTCGGCGATCATCGCGCCGAGTGTGGCGAGCCGGTCGGCGCTGTCCAGTTCGTGGCGCAGTTCGGCGCCGAGCCCGGGGAGGATGAAGGAGCCCATGCCGGGCGGGGTGGCGGTGGCCTCGATGAGGATCCCCTCGGCGTGGTGTTGCTCCACGCCGACGCTCTGCAGCACGCCCTCCCAGGCCGTGACCGGTGCGGCGAAGCGTCCGGCGACGCTCGTGGCCGGGTGGACGCTGAGGTTGCGGCCGAGGCGGGGGTGCCGGCCGAGGCCGGAGCGGCGCAGCAGGGGCGGGGACTGCAGGGCGCCCGCCGCGACCACGACCAGCGGCGCGAGGATCTCGAACCCGCCGTCCTCCTCCCGCCGTACGCGCACCCCCGCGGCGCGTGGTCCTCCGGGGCGGTCCGTGTCGACGATGATGCGCTCGACCCGGGCCTCGGTGACGATGCGGGCGCCGGCGGAGCAGGCGTCGGGCAGTACGGAGAGCTGAACGCTCTGCTTGGCGCCCGTGGGGCAGCCCACCACGCACTGGCAGGAACCTTGGCAGCCGGGCGCGTTGCGGCGCAGGGGTGCGGCCTGCCAGCCGAGCCGGCGGGCGCCGGTCAGCGCGATGCGGCCGTTGCTGCCGAGGACGTCCAGGGGTTGGGTGGCCACCCGCAGAATGCGTTCGGCCTCGTCCAGGTGACGGTCGAAGCCGTCGGCGCGGCCGGGCTCGCCACGCCAGCGGGGCGTGAGGAACGTGGCGGGCTCCTCCCGTCGCGGGAAGCGGAAACCGGCGAGGAACGGCAGGAGTTGCGTGCCGAGCGGAAAGCGCAGGGTGCCGGTGCCGATCCGCGCGCCGTCCTCGTAGAGGGTGTACGGCAGTACGGTCATCGAGGTGAGGGGCCTGCGCAGGGTGACGGACTTCCAGCCGTCGAGGGTGAGCCGACGGCCGTCGGCGGTGAACGTCACGCGGTAGCGGATACGGCGTCGGGCGAGTGGTGAGATCTCCAACTCGCCAGCGGCGGACGGATCGTCGGCCCATCCGGTGATCCGTACCCGTCCGGTGGCTCGGGCCTCGGTCGTGCCGAGCGGTCGTATGATGCGGTCGGCCGAGACCGTGAGATCGAGGCGGACCCGGCGGGTGCGGGGTTCGTCGTCCAGCCGCAGGGTGCCGAGCATCGTCTCGCCGAAGACGGTGCCGCGAGCGGATGAACCGCTGCCCGGGGCCGTGCGCGAGGTCGTCATCGCGCTCATGCCAGACCCTCCAGCATGATCCGTTCGGTCGCGGTCAGATACTGCTCGGCCGCCCGCCGGGCGCCGGCCTCGTCACCGGCCTCCACCGCGGCGACCACCGGCTCCAGGCGCTCCCGGGCCGCCTGAGCGTCCGTGAACGGTCCCCTGAGTGCGGCGCGCACGGGCAGGTAGGCGTTGAAGAGCGTGTTGGTCAGCAGGACGTAGACACGATTGCCGGTGGCGCGGGCCAGGGCCCGGTGCACCTCGATGTCCGCGAGCTGGACGGCATCGGCGTCCGCCGCGCCCCCCACGGCCGTCAACAGGCCGCGCAGCTCGGCGCGTTGCCGGTCGCTCGCCCGGGCCGCCGCGCGCTCGGCGATCAACGCTCCGATGCTGCGCCGGACTTCGAAGACCTCGCCGATCCAGTCGGGGCTGTGCCGTACCAGCATGGGCAGCAGGTCGGCACCGCCCAGGCGCAGGTAGTCCCGTACGCGGGTGCCGACGCCGTGGCGGGTCTCCAGCAGCCCGGCCTGCATGAGCCGCCCGAAAGCGTGTTTGAGGGTGGTGCGGGTGACGCCGTAGCCGTCGGCCAGTGTGCGTTCCGGTGGCAGGTAACTGCCCGCCGGGTGGCGCCCGGTGAGGATGTCCTCACGCAGACGGCCCTCCAGGACATCGACGATGGTTTCGCGGGGCAGTGCCTCCATACCGTCCCTCCAAGTGGCTCAGTGGATGAGCCACTCAACCAGCGTGCCGTCGCGGCGTCAACGGCCGGGGCGCGCACAGCGTGTCCCGGCTCGCTGCCGGCACCTCGGGAGGCGGGCCGGCAGCGAGTCGGTACGGGGACGAGACGGGTGCGGGGCTACGGCGTGACGCAACCGATCGAGCCGACCGGGAGGTTGTTGCCGGTCGAGGTGGCGGTGAAACCGAAGGTGACGCTGCCGTCGGCGGCTATGGTCCGGTTGTGGTCCACGTTGTGCACGGTGACCGTGCCGTCGGTGGCGGTGGACAGCGAACCGTTCCACACACTGTTGATCCTGGTGCCCGCCCCGGGCTTCCAGGCCACGGCCCAACCGTTGACCGGCGAGGTGCCGTGGTTCATGACCTCGACGGAGGCCTGGAATCCGCCGCTCCAGGAGTTCACCACGGAGTACACGGCCATGCAGGAACCGGTGTGCGGATCCGTCGGGGTCGGGGTGGGGGTCGGCGTCGGCGTGCTGCCGGAGTCGCGGATGCCGGTCACCTCACCATGACCGCCGTCGAAGACGATGTCGGAGCAGGAGAAGAAGTTCTCCTGGCTGTCGGAGCGCACCCACTGGATGAAGAGCAGGGCGTCACCGGAGCGACCGGAGGGAAGCTTCAGGTCCCAGTAGTAGTGGCCGCCGTCGGTGCCGGGCGAGCCCGCTTGCGGCGGATTCGTGACCGTCTGGATCAGGTCGAGGTCGCCCCAGGCCGGCGGTGAGGTGGGAGACCAGCCGGGCTTGGTGAGATAGACCCGGAAGTCCCCCGGGTGCGCCGCCCAGTTGCTGTACTGCGCCTGGATCGTGGCACCGCTGGTCAGATGGGTTCTCGGCCAGTCCGAGCGGGCCGCGTTGTAGGCGGAGAAGTCGTACGGCGACCGGTCGCCGGCGCTGCACAGGGTACCGTCCGGGACATAACCGGCCCCCCGCCCACCGGCGTTGGAGTCGAGGACGGCGAACCAGTTGTACAGGGCGCTCGGCCCGCTCTTGGCGAGCGCGTCCCGGCATGCCGGGTTGGTCGGGTCCAGCCCGCCGGTCGCGGTGCGGGCGTCCAGGTAACACAGGTAGGTGCGGGAACCGGGCAGCATCGCCACCCCATGGGCCTGTGCACTGCCCTGCCCCAGGAGGGCCAGACCGAGTGCCGTCAGCAGTGTGGCCAAGGCGGCCACCACCGACATGAGTGTGCTGCGTCGTGCCATGTGTACTCCCTTTCTGGTTCTTCCCTTTGGGCGCGAGGTCCTCTTCTTCCCTTTGGGCGCGAGCGGCGGGGCCGTGCGGGCAGGCGCCGTCGGTCGCGCACACCGCATCGGGTACGTCACGCGGTGGTGCAGGCGGTGCCGTTCAGGGTGAAACCGGCGGGCTTGGCGAAGGTGCCGCCGTAGCTGCCCTGGAACCCGAAGGACACGTGGCCGCCGGGCGCGATCCGCGCGTTGTAGCCCACGTCGCTCGCCGTGACCGCTCCCGAGGACGGAGTGATCCCCGCGCTCCAGGCGCTGGTGATCCGCTGGCCCGCCGGCAGGGTGAACGCGAGCTTCCAGCCGTCGACCGGGGTGGAACCGGTGTTGGCGACGGTGACGTCCGAGGTGAAGCCGCCCTGCCAGACGTTCGTCGTGTACGCCACCTGGCACGCCGTAGAACCGCCAGGACCGCCCGGGTCACCGTCGCCGGTGTCGACCGTGGAGAAGAAGGAGGTCACCGCGAGGCCCGTGCCGTTCTGCCAGGGTTCGAAGCCGGCCTGCACGCTCGTCAGGTACCAGTCGCGCTGGGCCAGTCCGCGGGAGACGGCCTGGTCGACGAAGTCCATGACGTCGAAGTTCCAGCTGGTGATGGCCGACGGGGCCACGAAGGACAGCACGTCGTTGGAGCCGTTGCTGCCGGACCACACCTGCCACTGGCGCCCGGCCACGGTGGCGGTGCCGACCTGCGAGCCCACCGGCTGGATGGAACCCACCCGGTTGAACCAGACCATGATCTCCGTACGGTTCACACCGTCGGTCCGGGGCGTGGGGTCGAGCCAGATGTCGTACGCGGCGTCGTACACCGCGTCGCCGACGTAGGAGTACGTGATGCCGGTCGGCGCACCGGCGACGGTGCTGAGCCGGGCCGGGAGGCTGGTGCCCGGCGAGCAGGTGGCGTAGTGGCAGCCGTTGTAGACGGACGGGTACGACTTCGGGGCCCCGTCGGTCGGTACCGACCCGTCGGCCCGGGTGATCCGGAAGCCGGAATCGGTGGCGGTGATGCACTGGGGGTCGCTGGTGCCCCAGCGGTTGTTCTGGACGACGTAGCGGTCCTGGATCGTCGTCGATCCGAAGGGTTCGCAGATCGTGGTGTCCGCCCGCGCCGCCGAGGCGGTGGACACAAGCGCGGCCAGTGCGGCGAGGGAGGTGAGCAGTGCGCCCAACAGACCACGGACACTGCGGGCATGGTGCTTTGACGGTCGCATGCGGGTCCTCTCCGGGGGAAGGACGGGGCAGTGCGGGAGCGCTCCCACGATCACGGATGGGAGCGCTCCCATCCATCGCGTTCGGCACGGACTGTAGGGATGGCTCATGTCCCTGACAAGACTGTGGACGCACATACGTCGAATCGGTTTCGAAGAGCCAGGTAAGGGGTGGGGGCGCTCGCCCGGTGCGGCTGGGCCTGCCGGGCGAGCGGGACGGCGCCGAAAAAGTTCACGTACATGAACAATGCACATGTGGGTGTACGCGATGGCGTCTGCCGTGCCAGACTCGCTCAACGTCCTTGCGGCACTGATGAGTTGGAGGACAATCATGAGCATTTCCCGGCGTACCGTGCTGGCCGTGACAGCTGGTGCCACGGCGACCGCGGCCTCACCGGCACGGGCTGCGGAGGCATCCGGGGACCACGACCCGGCGTCGGCCGCCCGGGTGCTCCGTGCGGCGGCCGACTACGCGGTGGAGAAGTTGCGCGCTGTCGCGCCGGGTGTGAGCGCCTTTCCGGTCGGGACGAAGTTCGAGAAGTGGGTCTACTCCCAGAACGGTGACTGGGTGGGGGGATTCTGGCCCGGCACGCTGTGGATGGCGTATCTCTACAGCAAGGACGAGGCCTTCCGGACACTGGCCCTGGACTCGGCCCGCAAACTCGCTCCGCGCCGGTACGACACCACCACCCACGACCTCGGTTTCCTCTTCTATCCGTCATGGGTCACCGCCTGGCGGCTGACGGGCGACGACAGCTGGCGCGCGGGCGCCGTGCAAGCGGCGCAGTCGCTGATCCAGCGATACAACCCGCGCGGCCGCTTCATCCGGGCATGGGGCGCACTCGACGACCCCCGCAACGCGGGCCGCGTCATCATGGACACGATGATGAACCTCGATCTGCTGGCCTTCGCCGGCCGGCAGACAGGTGACGAGAAGTACCTCCAGATCGCCGTGGAGCACGCCAGGACGGCACAACGGGTCTTTCCCCGCCCGGACGGCTCGACCCCCCACGTGTACGACTTCGACCCCGACACCGGCGTACCGATCGGGCCGAACACCGTGCAGGGCTACAGCCCCACCTCCTGCTGGTCCCGCGGGCAGGCCTGGGGCATCTACGGGTTCACCACGATCTACCGCCGGACCGGAGATCAGCAGTTCCTGTCCACAGCACGCAAACTCGCCGACTTCGCGGTGGGAGCACTGAGCGCGGACCACGTGCCCGTGTGGGACTACCGCGCACCGCAGCAACCGCACGACATCAAGGACGCGTCGGCGGGCGCCGTCATGGCCTGCGGCCTGCTCGACCTGGCCGCCGCGACCGGCAGGCGCGAATACCGCCGGACCGCGCTGCGGATCCTCACCGCGCTGTCGGAGACCTGCCTGACGAGGACATCGGCTCGCGCGGAGGCGGTCGTCGCCCGCTGCACCCGCAACCGGCCGGCCGAGGACGGGATCGAGATCTCCCTCCCCTACGCCGACTACTACTTGCTCGAAGGCATCCTGCGCGTGCTGCAGCCTCAGGACATCGACCGGGCCATCGACCTGTCGACGCTCTGACGAACGGCGCCGCGCAGGGTCGGTGCCACCGGGCGGACGACGGCTGTCGTCGAGCGTGAGGGCCCCTCGGGGCCTCGTCCGAGAATTTCGTCGGCGACGACACGGTGCGCGTCGCGTCCACACGTCACGAGGACTGGCTCCGGCATGACCGGGGCCCGTACTCGGACCGTGTCCGTGTCATCCCTGTGTCACGGGCGGCCGGTGAGCCTGCGGGCCGATCGCTCGTACGCCCTCAGCTTGTCGGGCGCCAGCACCCAGTAGAGCCCGTCGATACCGTCCGGTCCCACGGTGACGCTCACCAGGGCGACGGCGGCCCCGTCCTGCACGATCAGGAGGCTGGGCCGGCCGTTGGCCTCGACCACGCCGTACCCGGCCCCGGGGAAGAACTTGTGGGTGAAGGCGCTGATCCTGGCCACGCGCTCGGCCCCCACGACCTCCAGCCGTGCCACGCCGCGCATGCCGTTCCCGTCGGCGTAGGAGGCGACGTCGGCCGACAGCACGTTCTCGAGTGCGGCGACGTCCCCGTGCTGCGCGGCGGCGACGAAGGCTTCGAGCAGGCGTCGGTGCTGTGCCGCCTCGACGGGTTCACGGCGCTCGGAGGACAGGCGTTTGCGGGCCCGGCTGACGATCTGCCGCGTGTTGGCCCGGCGCAGTTGCAGCATGCTCGCGATCTCGTCGTACGAGTAGTCGAACGCCTCCCGCAGGACGTAGGCCGCCCGTTCCACGGGATTCAGCTTCTGCAGGACGAGGAGCACCGCAAGCTCCAGCGCCTCGCCGCGCTCCGCGCCGACCTGCGGATCGACGCTGGTGTCCACGGGCTCCGGCAGCCACGGCCCCACGTAGGCCTCGCGGCGGACGCGCGCCGACTGGGCCACGTTGATCGCCAGACGGGTGGTGATCTTCGCCAGGAACGCGCGGGGATCCAGCACCACGCTGCGGTCGGTGCCCTGCCATCGCACCCACGCGTCCTGCACCACGTCCTCGGCCTCGGACACGCTGCCCAGGACGCGGTAGGCGATGCCGAACAGCCGTGGACGCAGCCGCTGGAAGGTGTCCGCCGCCTCGTCCAGCGAGTCGTCGGTGAGCGGCTGTGGCTCGTCCATGGTGCCGATGCCTTTCACAGGTCGACCGTCGTGCCGTCGGACCGGCGTACCTCCGGCGCACGGACGGCCCGCCACCTGTGATCCTACGGCGGTCACGCCGGGAGGACCGGGTGTGCCCTGCCTCATGGCCGGCGCGGGTCACGTCCAGCGGGTGAGGTCGCGCAGGACGGCCTGTCCCGCCGCGCGGTGCTGAGCGGCCCCGGCCGGATCCGTCTCCTCCAGCACGGCCGCGATGCCTTCGTGGGCCAGCGCTTCCTCGTACCGGTTCCCCAGCCTCGGGGCCGGCTCGAGGGCCTGCCGGTGCAGTCGTAGGGCCTCGTCGGGAAGGCCGGCAAGCCGGCAGGTCTCACGGAGAGGCACCATGTGGCCGACGTCCTACGCCCTGAAGGAGCTGACCGCCGCCGACGAGGCGCGGATCGGGGCGCTCGTGAAGACGGCTGTGGGCTGAGCCCCGTGCGGTGCCGTTCGGGAGACAGGGGCTGAGGTCCGTCGGCCGGCCGGGCGCTCACGGCACCTCACCGGGTCAGCAGGACCGCGGCGCCCAGCATGACGAGCACGGAGGCGCCACAGAACACGAGATGTGAGCGCGGGTAGTCGTACCGCTCGCGCGTCACTCCCTTGTTGATCTCCTGCGCCCACACCGTGAACAGCTTGCGGGTCGGGTACATCCCGATCGTCAGCCCGAGGAGGGCGAACGAGCACAGGACGAGCATGTCTGCCCGGGCGAAGCCGCGCCATTCTCCGAACGCCACCGCTCCGGTGCCGCACAGGACCCAGATGAAGGGATACGCCCTCCAGAACTTCTGGACCGGTATCCATGTCGCCATGGCGGAGCAGTGGATCACGAGGGCCGCGACAGCCAGCAGCCACCACCACTCCGTGGCAACGGACGTGAGCACGAACTTCCCCCCAAAAGTCTTTGGTTCGCAGAGATTAGCAGCGGGTGAAGGCGTGATGCGCTGCCGTCCCCGCGCTGTCGCTTCGGCGGAGGCCGGCCCCCACCCCTTCGGGGAACGTCGTCCTTCCGACGTGAGGGACCGCCCTGACGTAAGGGACCGCCCGTCGCGGCCGGAGATCGTCCGGCGGGGCAGCGCTTCTTCCGTGATTCGAGACGGGCCATCCACGCTTCGGTACGCGAGGCCTCGAGACAGTGGGAGCGGCCGGTGGGTGATGTGGGGGTGCAGTGGCAAGGTTCGCAGGTCAGGCCGGTGCCGTCGCGGTCCGAGATGCTGGGTGGTCGAAGGGCGGCTAGCGTGTGAGGAAAGGGCCGCGTTCCGGGGGGTACGCCCGCCGCCGCAGGCGAGGGCCCTCTGCATCGGGTCCGACAGCCCGCGTAGGCGAGCCGTACTTCCCGAGACACGGCGACATCCGTGACCGTGTCTTCCCTGTGCGGCCCCGGCCATGCCCCTCGTCCCCTTACCCCCCACGAGGGGTGGAAAGAAGGTAGGCCCATGAAAGGTCAGCGCGTGAGGCGTCTCTTCGCCGCGTCCGCGGTCGGCGTTCTCATGGCCGGTGGCACCGCCATCGGTCTGGCAGGCACGGCCTCGGCAGCCACCCCGGCGAACGCCCCCACCAACAACGGCTGCTTCTATCGCGGTGGCTGGTGGAACGGCTACTGCGACGGCTTCGGCAACCGAGGCGACCGTGGGGACTTCTACCGCAGTGGCTTCCTCAACGGTGGCGTCGTGGTGATCGTGGTGGGCTGAGGGAAGTAGGAAGGAACAGCAGCGGCACCATGTCCGCCCTCGCCGGGCCGCACGGCCACTGCCGACCGGCCCGGCGGGGGCGGCGACCGCTGCGCTGACGCGAGCAACGGCTATTCTCAGCGGTTGTCGCCGAGCTCCTGGTGCAGCCGCGGCCGATGGTCCCGGGCCCGTCGAGGACACCCCCGCCCAGCGCGAGGCAGTTGCGAGAAGTCCAGGCCCGGTTTGAGTGTTCCGATGGTACGGAACCGTCCGTCGACCCCGTCGCCCCCCTGGTTGTCGATGAGGCCGGACACGAGCGTGTCGGCGGCCGGGTCGCCGGTCTGGCCCGCGGCCTCCGTCCCGGCTTCCGCGTTCCCAACTGTCAAGGCCACAGCGTCACACCGTCCCTACGCGATGAGGGTGGCCGCTCCACACCGATGATCTTCCCTGTCTCTCTGCCGGGGCGCCCGGCGGCGATGGGACGTGGCTGAATGCCACAAAGGGGACATCATGGGAGCACAGAGGTGTCCTGGGAGCAGGGAGTGCGGCATGACGGGCGGCAAGGCGCGGTTCGACGACATCTACCACCGGCCGGACCCGCGCGCGTACTTCACGCGGTTGGCCCCGTTGGAGTACGAGATCCCGCACCACGCACAGCCGGTCTTCCGGCAGGCGGCCGCCGAACGGGCCGCACTCGACGACGGCCTGCCCGGTCGGCCCGTGGTGCTGGACGTGTGCTGTTCGTACGGCATCAACGCCGCCCTGCTCAATCACGACGTGACGCTCGCGGAGCTGTACGAGCGGTACACGTCCGAGGCGGCCCGGACGATGTCGACGGCTGAACTGGCCGCGTGGGACAGGGAGTTCTACACCCTGCGGCGGCGGCCGGACGCGCTGCCGGTGTACGGCCTCGACGTCGCCGCGCCCGCGGTGCGCTACGCCCAGGAGGCCGGTCTGCTGGAGGACGCCTTCACCGACGACCTGGAGCAGGCGCCGACCGGCCCTCGGCTGAGCCGCGCGCTGCCGGACGTCGGACTGATCACGCTGACGGGCGGCGGCAGCTATGTCACCGAGCGGACGTTCACCGCGCTGCTGAACGGTGCGCGGCGCCCCGTGTGGGTGTGCGCGTTCGTGCTGCGGACCGTGTCGTACGAGCCGGTGGTAAGGGCGCTGGCCGCGCATGGTCTGCGCACCACCGTGGACACCTCCCGCACCTACCCGCAGCGCCGGTTCACGGACGAGCGGGAGCGGCGGTTCGCGATCGAGGCGGTGCGGGCACTCGGCGGTGATCCGGCCGGCCGGGAGGAGGCCGGGCGGTTCCACAGCGTGCTGTACGACTCCCGCCCACCGCGCACGTCCGCCGGACCCTGAGCTGAACCCTTCGAGTCTCGTCCCGTGCCGCGTCCGCGAGAGCGGCACCCCGGCGCCCCTGCCTCCCACTCGGGTCTGCGGGCTCCGCGGTCGAGGAGGTCAGCGCGTCGGCACTGGCCGGCAGCCGCAATCCGCCATCCTGTCGGTACGCGGGCCTGTCCGAGTCCCGTGCGCCGGGGCCGTCGGCGTCTGTCCGGCCGACCCGGCGGTCTCTACGGTGGGGAGTACCGGCCCCCTCGTGCGACGCCGCTGCGGACCGCGCGCCGCCATGGACCTGCCCGGGAAGGAGAACGGTTGCATGACATCTCGCCCTGGGCCTTGGCACAGCACGGCGGACGCCGCCCCGTCCCCTCGGACACCCGTCGCCACCGCCGGCCCGTCCCTCCTCGACGAGGCCCGCCGCCTGGCCCCCGACGCGGTCGCCCTGCGCCGCGCACTGCACAGCGGCCCGGAACTGGACCTCGACCTGCCCGGCACGCAACGCCTGGTGCTCGACGCGCTCGACGGCCTCGGCCTGGAGGTCCGTACCGGGCGCACGTTGTCCTCCGTCACCGCGACCCTCGCCGGAGCGGCCCAGGGTCCGACGATCCTGCTGCGCGCCGACATGGACGCCTTGCCGGTGACCGAGGAGACCGGCCTGCCGTTCGCCTCGCGGACCCCCGGGCTGATGCACGCCTGCGGGCACGACGTCCATACGGCGATGCTGGTGGGCGCGGCCCGGCTGCTCGCCGAGCGGCGCGAGAAGATCGCCGGCCGCGTGGTGTTCATGTTCCAGCCCGGCGAGGAGGGCCGTCACGGAGCCCGCCGCATGATCGAAGAAGGGGTGCTGGAGGCTTCCGGAAGCAGAGCCGACGCCGCTTTCGCCCTTCACGTGCATCCGAACCTTCCCGCCGGTGCGCTGCGGTTGCGCCCCGGCCCGCAGATGGCGGCCTCCGACCGGTTCCAGGTCGTCGTCCGTGGGCGCGGCGGCCACGCCTCGGCGCCGCACACCGCCTGCGACCCGGTGCCCGTGCTCTGCGAGATCGTGCTCGCCCTCCAGACGACGGTCACCCGCGGCCTGTCCGCCGACGACAAGGCCGTCCTCAGCGTGACCCGTCTGACCGCGGGCACGGCCACGGGCGTCATCCCGGACACCGCGGAACTGTCCGGCACCCTGCGCACCCTGTCCGAGCCGACGCGGCAGAAGCTGCACGAGGCGATCACCAGGGTCGCCCACGGTGTGGCGGCGGCCCACGGAGCGACGGCGGAGGCCACCGTCGAACCCGGGTATCCGGTCACCGTCAACGACCCCGGTTTCACCGACTTCGTGCTGCGCACGGCAGCCACCACGCTCGGCGCGGAGGCGGTGGACGTCCTGACGGCCACACAGATGACCGCGGAGGACTTCTCCTACGTCCTCCGGGCCGTCCCCGGCGCCCTCGCCTTCCTGGGCGCGTGCCCACCGGACCTGGCACCGGACGAGGCCCCGTCGCTGCACTCGCCCCGGATGAGCATCGACGAGGACGTGATCGCCAGAGGCATCGCCTGCGAGGCGGCCGTGGCCCTGGCCTTCCTCGCCCAGGGCGGACCACAGCCCGCACGATGACCGACCCCGGCACACGAGCCGCCCGTCCCGGGGGACCGGCAGAGGGGGGGGAGCCTGCGGCTGGAGGCGGGCCGCAGGCCGGCCGGGGGCACCCCGCGTCCGCGCGCCAGGAGGGACCTCGCCGCGCGCCTCTCGCCACGACTGGCGCGGCAACTGGGTCAAAGCTGCCCGGACTTGGGTCCGCACACCCAGGTCGAGGGAACCTACGCGGTGTGATGCCGGATGGTCCCAAGCCGGTGCCCCGTGCCTCGTACAGAGCCTGAGTGACAGCAACTGCCCGTACAGGTAAGCGTGTTCACCTCTTGACGTGATTGGTTCAGACCTTCTACGTTCCAGGTCCCGGAACCGGTTTCCCCACAGCCCGGTGGTTCGGCCCTGTAGCTCGGCCCTGGGTTCGGCATGCCTTCCTCGCTCATTCATCGACCGCGAAAGGCTGTGATCCCCGACCGTGACCGTACAACCCCCCACGCGCTCCGCCCCGTTGAAGACCGTGCTCGCCGCCGCCGTCACGGTGTCGGCCGCACTGTTCGCCGCTCCCCCGGCACCAGCGGCCGCCGGTGCCGTCACCGGCCCGGCCGATCAGTGCTGGGCCACGCACTACGGCCCCCAGCCCCCAGGTGCCCTGACGGCCAGCGGTGAGGTGTTCGACAACAACGCCGACACCGCCGCCACATCGCTCAGCCGCCGGCCGCAGTTGCCGTTCGGGACCAGGATCCAGGTGACCAACGTGGCCAACGGCAGGTCCCTGGTGGTCCGTGTCAACGACCGAGGCACCTTCACGCAGACTCCGCAGGAACCCAAGTGCCTCGACCTGACCGACGGCGCGTTCAGCCGTCTCGGCGGAAGCCTGAACCCCGATGCCGGCCACATCGTCGTCACACAGACCGTCCTCGACTGACGCCGGTCGCGCCACCTCCTCCCCGCCCCGCCCGTATCCGGGCCCGCTCACCGGAACAGGAGCGCTCGATGGTCAACTCTCGTGTCAGACAGTCTTCTTCCGGCCGCCTCCGGCTCGGACGGTTCGTGGCCGCAGCGACGGCGGCGCTGTTCGCCACGCTGTGCGCCGTCACACCGGCTCAGGCCGCGGACGGACAGATCACCGGCCTCGCCGGGAAGTGCGTCGACGTCGCGGGCGCCGCTGGCGCCAACGGCACGCCGGTCCAGCTCTACGACTGCAACGGCACCGCCGCCCAACGCTGGTCCAACCCGGGTGACGGCACCCTCCGGGCGCTCGGCAAGTGCCTGGACGTCGTGGACCGCGGCACGGCCGACGGAGCCGCGGTGCAACTGTGGGACTGCTCCGGCGGCACCAACCAGCAATGGGTGGTCACCGCGGCTCATGACATCGTCAACCCGGCCGCGAACAAGTGCCTGGACGTACGCGACAACAGCTCCGCCAACGCGACCCGTCTGCAGATCTGGAGCTGCACCGGCGGGGCGAACCAGAAGTGGAACGCTCCGGCGAGCGGCGGAGGCGGCGGCACCCCCTCGGGATTCGTCGTCTCCGAGGCGCAGTTCAACCAGATGTTCCCGAACCGGAACTCCTTCTACACCTACAGCGGCCTGACCGCCGCCCTGAACGCCTATCCCGCGTTCGCGAACACCGGCAGCGACACCGTGCGGAAGCAGGAGGCCGCGGCGTTCCTGGCCAACGTCAGTCACGAGACGGGTGGCCTCGTCCACGTCGTGGAGCAGAACACCGCCAACTACCCCCACTACTGCGACTGGGGTCAGCCCTACGGGTGCCCCGCGGGCCAGGCGGCGTACTACGGACGCGGCCCCATCCAGCTCTCGTGGAACTTCAACTACAAGGCCGCCGGTGACGCTCTGGGCATCGATCTGCTCAACAACCCCTGGCTGGTGCAGAACGACTCCGCGGTCGCCTGGAAGACCGGGCTGTGGTACTGGAACACCCAGTCCGGACCCGGCACCATGACCCCGCACAACGCGATGGTGAACGGCGCCGGATTCGGGCAGACCATCCGCTCCATCAACGGCTCACTGGAGTGCGACGGCAAGAACCCCGCGCAGGTGCAGAGCCGCGTCGACGCCTACCAGAGGTTCACGCAGATCCTCGGTGTCAGCGCCGGCGGCAACCTGTACTGCTGACGCGGGCGACGCGCACTCCTCACGGCGGGGGCCGGCATGCGGCGCCGGCCCCGGCTGGTCCGGCCACCGTGCGGACGCCGCCGAGCAACGGCTTTACTTAAGTCTTGACTTAACAGTGAGGCGTTGCTTGGATCCACGGATCGACAAGACAGGAGACGCTGTGAGCCGTTCCCTCACCGCCATCACCGCCCTCACGGTCACGACACTGACCGCGCTGCTCGGCACGGGTCCGGCCGCACACGCGGACAGGGCGGGGACCGAAGCGCACGGACCCGGGCAGCTCGTGACCGGCACCTACTCCACCGGCGGCGCACAGGCCTGGCGACCGCTGCCGAGTGTCCGGATGACGGCCGACGCGGGCGGCACCGCCGACGCCACCGTCGTCGTCGACCCCCGTGCGGTCCGGCAGCGGTACGCGGGCATCGGCTTCTCCCTGGACGAGACGAGCGTCTCCAACCTGTGGAAGCTCACTCCCGCCAACCGTGAGAAGGCCATCCGGCTCCTGGTCGATCCCCGGCACGGCGCGGGGCTCGACCGGTTCCGGCTCACGATCGGCAGCCCCGACCTCATCGAGCACCTGCCGTTCTGGTCGGAGGACGACCTCCCGGCCGGTGTCGACGAGGACTTCGGCCTGAAGCACTTCTCCGTCCACCGGGACGTCGACCTGCACATCATCGACACGATCAAGCTCATCCAGCGCTACAACCCGAAGGCCACGTTCTTCGCCTCGGCGTGGAGCGCACCGGCGTGGATGAAGACGAACGACCGGTTCACGGGCGAGGTCGCGCTCAAGCCCGGCAGCACCACGGACTACTACCAGGTCGGCAAGTTGCGGGACGACTGCATCGACGTCTTCGCGCGCTACTACGTCAAGTTCGTGCAGGCGTACGCCCGGCACGGCATCCGCGTGGACGCCCTGACCCTGCTGAACGAGCCGGGTATGGACGTGGTGTACCCCGCCATGGACATCAGCGTCGCCCAGCAGCAGAAGCTGGCCCTGGCGATCAAGCGGGAGTTCCGCGCCGCCCGGCTCGACACCCAGCTGTACGTCCATGACTTCAACTTCTGGGACTGGCGCGACCCCAACAGCACGGCGACCAAGAACTACCACCGCATCTTCGACGACGCCCCCGACGGCTCGGTGACCGGCAAGCAGGTCCGCGGCGCGGCGGACGGCATCGCCTTCCACCCCTACTGGGGCGACCCCCAGGTGATGCGGGACGCCTACGAGCAGACGGGCAAGCCGGTCCACCTGACCGAGACGAGCGACCTGTCCCCCGCCACCGTCCTCGACGACTTCCGGCTGGACGCCGGCTCCTACATCCTGTGGGCCCAGACCACCGATCAGGACGGCGGGACCCTGCACTGGACGCCCGCCCGCGACAACACCATCGACTGGGAGAAGGTCGGCGCCACGACCAAGTGGCCGAACCGGCTGGTCACCGTGAACACCACCACCAAGGACTTCACCGTCCGCGACGAGCTGTACCCGCTGGGCCAGTTCGCCCGATACCTCTCCCCCGGTGCCGTACGCCTCGAGTCCAGCGCGGCGGAGCACGGCGTCAGCAACGTCGTCTTCCGGTCGGGCACCAACTCCTACACCGCCGTCGTCGGCAACAGCGCGGACGCCGACCGCAGGGTCCGCGTCGTCGTCGCCGGCCAGTCGTTCGTGGTGACCGTCCCGGCGGGCTCCTTCGCCACGTACCGGTGGAAGGGACGCCCTGCCCCGGGCCCCCACCACCACTCCCCCTCCTGACCGTCCACCCCATCCACAAGCCGGCGCGTCCTTTCTCGTCCCCCCCACCTCCGTACGACAGGAGAGAGACACATGCACACTGGCAGAGCGTCCTCCCCCCTCCCCTCCCTGTGTCTGCGGCTGCTGTTCCTGATGGCGGTGCTGCTCGGCCTGGCCGGAGCACCGGCACAGGCCACGCCCCAGGTCGCCGCGGCGCCCTTCAAGGTGCTGGCCCTGTACAACGGCACCTGGGACGCGGCGCACATCAGCTTCGTCAAGGAAGCCAACGAGTGGTTCCCGCGGCAGGCCGCGGCCAACGGGTTCACCTACACCGCCAGCAACGACTGGAACCTGCTCGCCAACGGCGGCGTGAACGCGTACCAGGTCGTCCTCTTCCTCGACGACCTGCCGCAGACAGCTGCCCAGCGCTCCGGATTCGAGCAGTACATGCGTTCCGGCGGCGCCTGGATGGGCTTCCATGTCTCTGCGTTCACCACGAACGCCGCCGAATGGCCGTGGTACCACAACCAGTTCCTGGGATCAGGTGACTTCAGGTCCAACACCTGGGGCCCGACCACGGCCGTGCTGCGTGTGGAGGACCGTACCCACCCCGCGACGCAGAACCTTCCGGCCACCTTCACCTCGTCGGTGAGCGAGTGGTACAGCTGGTCCAACGACCTGCGGCAGAACCCCGACATCAGGATCCTGGCCTCGATCGACCCCAGCAGCTTCCCCCTCGGCACCGACCCCGACCAGACCTGGTACAGCGGCTACTACCCGATCCTGTGGACGAACACCAAGTACAAGATGCTGTACGCGAACTTCGGCCACAACGCCATGGACTACGGCACCAACACGCCGCTGTCCTCGACCTTCGCCAGTGAGACACAGAACCGGTTCGTCCTCGACGGGCTGAAGTGGCTGGGCGCGGCGACGCAGACCCAGCCCCCGTCCGGGCCCATCTCCGAAACGGCCTGGTACACGCTCCGCAACAGCGGCAACGGCACCTGCGTGGACGCCCGCGCCGCCGCCACCGCCAACGGCACCGTGGTCCAGCAGTACACCTGCAACGGCACGACCGCCCAGCAGTACCAGTTCCGCTCCACCGACAGCGGCTACCTGCGCATCTCCAACCGCGGCAACCCCCAGCAGGTCATCGACGTCACCGACCGCTCCACGGCCGACGGCGCCCCGCTCCAGCTCTGGTCCTACTCCGGCGGCCAGAACCAGCAGTGGCGTGCCGTCCAACAGTCCGACGGCGCCTACCACTTCGTCGCCCGGCACAGCGGCAAGTGCCTCAGCGCCGCCGCCACGGCCGCCACCGGCGTCCAGCTCACCCAGCGCACCTGCGACAACTCCGCCGCCCAGAGCTTCGGCCTCAGCGAACAGCCCTGACCCGGCCCGGCCTTGCGCCGGTCGGCGGAGCGGGCCTCGGCCGAAGCCCGTCGCGCCGACCGCGACGGCCTCCTACCTCAGCGGTTCGCTCAGGTCGATGGCGCGCAGGGCCGCCGCCAGAGCCCGTTCGTCGCCGACGTCCAGCGCCGTGTCGGTCAGCTTGATGACGTGTTCGTCGCCGTGTGCCAGGGCACGTTCGACGACCTCTTCGGGGATGAGGGTGCCCGGTGGGGTGTAGGCGACCGGGGCGTCGGGGGCGTACATCGCGGTCACCGCGGCGGATGCGGTCCAGGCGGCGTGCAGGCTGGGCACCCACAGGGCGTGCGGCAGCGCGGGCAGGGTCCGCAGCACGGCGTTGGGGGCCGTGGCCGCGTGGACCAGCATCGTCTCCTCGCCGTGGCCGTGGGTGGCGTACCGGTGGGTGGCCGCCCGCACGAGTTCGGTCAGGCGCCGGTGCGCGACGTCGGGTTCCGTGACCGCCGCCGCCCACTCCGGAAGGCGCCTGACGTGAGCGAGCCGTGCGGGGAACCCGCCCTCCCGTGCGGCGATGGGCGGCACCGCGTCCAGGGCGTCGGTGGCGCTGTCGGCTCCGGGCAGGAGGGCGATGTCCGTGACGGGGCGGTGGCGGGCGGCCCAGTAGCCGAGGCCGTGGGCGAGTTCGGTCAGCCGCGGCCCGGTGCTCTCGCCGTTCAGAAGCGTGCGCACGGCATGGCCGACCCGGATCACCGGATGCGTCGAGCCGCCGTACATGCCGGGCAGCAGGCGGGGCCACCACTGCGCGAGCACGTCGCGCCAGGGACGCTCGGCGATCTCGCGGCCGAAGAAGGCGATCCAGTCGGCCGCGCGGCGGGGATCGCCCAGTGCGAGGCGCCAGTTGGCGGCCGTGACCGGCTCGACGCCGGACGGGAACTCCTCGAGCTTGCGCGCGTACAGATCGAGCCACGGGTGCACGGCCCGTGCCTGTCCGCGCGCGGCGAGGGCCTCGACGGCCATCGGAGCGTGATTGGTGAGCCGCCCGAGTCGCTCGGGTCCGGAGCCGTGCAGTCGTTGGAGTGCCTCGTCGAGGGTGCCTGTCGTATCCATGGCGGGGACGGTAGGCGGGAGATCGCGGCGGCGTAACCGGCCAGGGGCTTAGGTCCTGACCTAGGTCACGGTCCCGGCGCCGACCCGCATCGCGCCCCGGTGACGGCGGACACCGTCGGCTCGGGCGCCGAGACGGGCCTCTGCCCCCGCGCCGTCACCGGTGAGTGGCGACCCGGTCCGTCACCGCTGTCCATGGCCCGCCGCGTAGTGCAGTACGAGCAGTGCGATGTCGTCGGTGCGCTGACCGCCCGGGCCGGCCTTGCCCACGAGGGTGTCGATGAGCGCGTCCAGGTCCCGGTCGTCGGCGTGGGCGAGATGGTGTGCGAGGTCGGCGATGGAGTCGTCGAGGTCGACTCCCGGCGTTTCGATGAGGCCGTCGGTGTAGAGGGCGAGCATGAGTCCGGGGGTGAGCGGGATCTCGGTCACGGGAAAGACGGCGTTCGGGTCGATCCCCAGGAGCGGTCCGGGTGGCACGTCGAGGGGTCCGGTGTCGCGGTTGGGCAGACGCACGATCGGTGGTGGGTGTCCGGCGCTGGCCAGGATCGCGCGGCGGCCGGTGAGGTCGAGGTGGGCGTAGAGGCAGCTCGTGAACAGGTCGGTGCCGAGATCGATCAGCAGCCGGTTGGTCCCCGAGAGCACCTGGTCCGGGGGCGTGCCCAGCGCCGAGTGGGCGTGGACGGCGGTACGGACCTGCCCCATGAGAGCGGCGGCGGCCGCGTCATGGCCCTGGACGTCGCCGATGACGGCCGCGACGACGGTGTCGCCGAGCGGGATGAGGTCGTAGAAGTCTCCGCCGATGTCCATGCCCCGGGTGGCCGGCAGATAGCGGGCGGCGACCCGCAGACCGGAGACCGCGGGCAGGGCACGCGGGAGCAGCGCCTGCTGCAGACCGTGCGCGAGGTCGTGCTTGGTGTCGTACAGGCGGGCGCGGTCGAGGGCCTGGGCGATGAGGCCGGCGAGCGAGGTCATGACGGCGCGGTCCTCGGCCGGGAAGGCGCGGGGTCGGTCGTAGGACAGGATGCAGCAGCCGACAGGGCGGCCGGAGACGATCAGTGGCAGGAAGGCCCAGGCCTGCTTGCCGCTGACCATCGGGGCCTCGGGGTAGACGCGCCGCATCTCCTCCGCGTCGGCGAAGAACGCCGGAACGCCGCTGGCGAGGACCTGCCCGGCCGGGGTGAAGCCGGTGTCGAGGGGCAGGCCGTCGAGACGCTCGACGGTCCCGGGGGCGTAACCGCGATGCCCGGTGATCCGCAGGCGACCGGCCTCGGCGCTGGACAGGACCAGGCCCTGGGCTCCGAACCCCGGCATGATCTGGTCGGCGACCAGATCGATGACGTCCTGGACGCTGACGACCTCGGTCAGCGCGGCGGCCAGATGCGTGAGCTGGTAGAGCCGCCCCGCGCGGGCCGGTGTGGCGGTGCGGCTGGTGTGCCGGGAGGCCGGTGTGGGCGGGGCCTGCGCTCCGCTGACGACGATCCGGACGCTGATGCCGCTGGCGTCCGGGTACATGTGGAAGTCCAGCCAGCGGTCCGGCGGGCGGCACACCGTGAACGCGACGGGCTCGCGGCTGATCACCGCGGCGCGGTAGCGGTCTTCGTAGATCGGGTCGTCGAGCCAGCGCAGGGACTGCCACGGAAGGGTGCCGAGCAGATCACCGGCGTCCCGGCCCAGCAGCTCGCAGGCGCCTGCGCTCAGGTAGGAGAAGCGGCCCTCGAGGTCCAGCGCGCAGCTGCCGCCGGGCAACCGCTCGATGAAGTCGGCGGCGGCCATCGCCGGGCTCGCGGCGCGGCGACCCGTGCCCACGGGGAGGACGCGCGGCCGGTCACCGGGCACCGGCGGCGCTCCGTTCTCCAGGGCTTCCTCGATCAGCCTGGCGAGCTGTCCGCAGCTGGCCGCGATGTGCCCTCGCTCCCGCTGGGTCATGTACGGCGGCCGGGTGGCCGGCCACATCAGCAGCAGGGCTCCCCACCGCCGGACGCCGGTGACCGGTGCGGCGACCAACGCCAACGGGTAGGGCAGCGCCATCGCGGTGCGCGGATAGGCACGGGCCAGTTCCTCCTGGCTGCCGAGCCACACCATGCGGTCGTCCCGTACGGCGTCGGACACCGGCGCCGGTGCGGTCAGCGGAATCGTCGCCCACGGCACCGCGAAGTCGGCCGGCGCCCCGCACAACACGTCCAGCAGCAACTGCTGCTCATCGGGTGTGAGCAGGTACAGGACGCCGATGGAGGCGCCCGTCCGGCGCATCGTCTCCACGAACGCGGCATCCCGCGCGCTCGTGGCCGTGGCCGAATCACCCGCTCCGGTCACGCGGCACCTCCAGCCTGGCAGGGGCGATTCCCGGCACCCGTCACACGAGTCCCGGGCCCGCACCGCCCGCTGCGACCGTGTCCGACGCACCCGACCTCGCTCATATCGGGACGCTACGCCCCTACGCGGCGCTCGGCACGCGGTCCCGCCCGGGTGCGCCACGGGGGGTGCCCGAACGCCGAGGGGGAGGAAGGGCCGGAGATGATCACACCGAGCACCGCCGGGTCTCGTCGCGGCACCACCGACCTGGCCGGCCATGTCGCCTCCGAGCGGTTCCAGCGCACCGGCACGGGCCTCACTTCCAAAGGGCGCTGTCGTCGGGGTGGCGGCCTGGGCCCTGCCGAGGCCGCTCTGCCGTCGGAGGTGAGGTACCGCGGCCGTCACCGTCACGGCCGTCGCGCCCGGCAGCACGTACCGCTCGATCGGGGGGAGACGGGCGCGGTCGCGTTGCCCGCCTGTCGCACGGGCGTCGCCGGTGGCGTGCGGGCGTGGGTGTGTCGAGGTTGTCAATCCGCTTGCAGCCGCGCATGGTTGACCGCATGGCGATGGGGAACTGGCGGCGCGGGGACGTCGTCCTCGGCCTGTACGAGGTGCTCGATGTCCTCGACGGCGGCGGCATGGGCCTGGTGTACCGCGTCCGGCACCGCGGCTGGAACACGGAACTGGCGGTCAAGGTGCCGCGCCCCGAACTCGTGGCCACGGCGGCCGGGCGCAGCGGCTTCGAGTCCGAGGCGGGTACCTGGGTCGGTCTGGCCCTGCACCCGCACGTCGTCGGATGTGCGTACGTCCGCCGGGTCGAGGACCTGCCGTGCGTGTTCGCCGAGTGGGTCGAGGGCGGCTCGCTCGCCGACCTGGTGCGGAACGGGCGGCTGTACGAGGACGGCGGGACCGACCCGGTCGGCGTCCTCGCGCGGATCCTGGACATGGCCGTACAGATCGCCTGGGGCATCGACCACGCCCACCGTCAGGGCCTGATCCACCAGGACGTCAAGCCGGCCAACGTCATGGTCGACACGGGCGCCGCCTGGACGGCGAAGGTCACCGACTTCGGTCTCGCGGGTGCCCGCGCCGCGGCCGGTGAGCGCCCGGTCCTGCCACCGCAGAGCAGTCTGCTGGCCAGCTACGGCGGGATGACACCGGCGTACTGCTCGCCGGAGCAGGCCGAGGCGAGGTACGGCGCGGGGGTCTCGCTCACGCGTGCCACCGACGTCTGGTCCTGGGCGTTGTGCGTGCTGGAGATGTTCGTCGGCTCCCCACCGTGCCGGTACGGGCAGACGGCACCGGAGGTGTTCGCGAGCTTTCTGGAGTACGGGCGGCCCGGCCCGGGGGCGCCCCCGCTGCCCCCGGCCCTCGCCGATCTGCTCTGGCGGTGCTTCGAGGTCGACCCGGCGCGGCGCCCGCGCCGCCTGGACGAGCTGGCCGGGACCGTGGCGCGGCTCTACGAGGAGGTCGTCGGCGCGCCGTACCCGCGAGTGGTGCCGCAGGAGGCGCGCCTGCTCGCCGCCGGTCTGAACAACCAGGCCCTGTCACTGCTCGACCTCGGCCGGACGGAGGAGGCCGAGGAGCTGTGGGCGACGGCCAAGGACGTCGACCCGCACCATCTGCCCACGGTCTACAACTGGGCCCTGCACCGCTGGCGGCGGGCCTCGCTGTCCGACGAGGACGTCCTCTCCGACCTGCGGACGACCCGGGACCTGCACAGCGAGCCCGCGCAGGTGGACCAGCTGCTCGGCCTGGTCCATGTCGAGCGCGGCGACGACGAGGCGGCCCGCGGGCTGCTCGCGGACGCACCGGATGTACCGGAAGTGGCGGCCGCGCGCGCCGAGTTGGCGCGCCGGGGGTCCGGTCATCCGTGCGAGCGGCTGAAGGGACACCAGGGCTCGGTGCGGGCCGCCGCCGTGAGCGCCGACGGCTCGGTGGCGGTGACCGGCGGGGAGGACGGCCGCCTGTGCGTGTGGGAGCCGGCCGGCAACCGCCGCCGGTACGTGCTGCCGCCCGAGCCGAGCGACGAGGCGCGCGCGCCGGTCACCGCCGTCGCGCTCGCTCCCGACGGACGCACCGCGCTGGTCGGGCACCGCACGGGATCCGTCGAACTGTGGGACGTGGCGGCCGGAAGGCGCCTGAGCGCGTTCGGCGGGCGCCGCTCGGCGGTCGTCGCGGTCGCGCTGAACGGCTCCGGCGGTGCCGTGGTCGCTCGCGACGGCGGCCCGATCGAGGTCTGGGACCTGAGGTCGGAACAAGCGGGGCCGGGCGGACGCGTGGTGTGCGAGCTGGAGCACCCGCCCTCGACGTACCAGAGACTCGACCCCTCCACCCGGCGGATCCTGCCCGAGATCCACAGCGAGCCCTCCGTCGTCTCCGCCGTCGCGCTCACCGAGGACGGGCGGGTCGCGGTGTCGGCGTCGGACGAGGAGGGCAGCGTGGTGTCCTGGGAGGTCGCCACCGGCCGGCCGCTGAGCCGCCTGGTGAAGTCGGCGGACATGCACAGCACCGGGATCAGTCTGATCGCGCTCAGCACGGACGGCACGTACGCACTCCTGAGCGGCCGCCTCCAGGCCAGCGTGCGCATCTGGGAGACCCGGACCGACCGGGTCCGCGACACCGTGCCCGACAAGCTCGGCGCCTACTGCCGGGTGGCCCTGAACAGCGATGCCACGCTCGGCGTCTCGATCCCGTCCGGATCCACCGACCAGCCCATGCGCGTCTGGGAGACGCGCACCGGCCGCTGCGTCCGCACCGTCCGACCCGAGGTCCTGGTCGAGCCCATGACGGGGATGACCCTGCCGATACACCTCGACTGTGTGGCGGTCAGCGGTGACGGCCGGGTCGTCGTGCTGGGCGACGAGTGGGGCGGCGTCCAGTTCCACCACCTCGCCCCGCCCGGGTACCGGGCCCCCTGGAGCTACGCGCGCCCGCGCACCGCGGTCGCCCTCACGGACGACGAGACGCGGGTCGACGCCATGGTGGAACGCGCGGCGGAACTGGCCGAGCAGGGCAGGGTGAGGGCCGCCGCCGAACAGGTACGGGCCGCACGCGCCGTTCCGGGCTTCGAACGCCACCCCGAACTGCGGGAGATCTGGGCGCAGTTGGGCCGTTCGGCGGGCAGGCGCACGGACCTGCTGAGCATCTGGCAGCGTTACGACCTCAGCGGCGGTCTCGTCCTCACCCAGCAGGTGAGCCTCGGACTGAGTCTGGACGGGGAACTCGCCGTGACCGGCGGGTCCGACGGGCGCGTGCGGGTGTGGGAGCTGCAGACCGGTCAGCAGGCGCACGTGTTCCCGGAGCGGGTGGCCAACACCCACACCGTGCTGGTCGCGGAGGACTGCCGCCTCGCCGTCACGGCCGACTGGGGCGGGGCCGCGCACGTGTGGGACTTCGAGAGCGGCACCAGACGCGCCCAGTTGTACGGCGACCAGGGGCACGTGAAGGTGGTCGCCCTCGACCGGAAGGGCGAGCACGCGCTGGTCGGCGACCACGGCGGGGCCCTGTGCCTGTGGTATCTGCGCGGGGGCGGACAGGATCGTACGGCCGTCTCTCCGCACCAGGGCCGCACGATGCTGGCGCACGACGGTCCCGTCGGGGTGGTCCGGCTGACCGCCGACGGGCGGTTCGCCGCCTCGGCCGGGCTGGAGGACCGCACCGCACGGCTGTGGGCGACGAGGACCGGCGTTCCGCTGCTGACGTGCCCGCTCGGTGGGGTCGACCCCGAGGTGAGGTTCTCCCCGGACGGCAGCCGGTTGTTCGTCAGCTGTGTCGGCACCCTGTCGGCGTGGGACGTACGCACCCGGCGGCACCTGTACGACCGTGAGACCGGCCCCGGCCCGCTGGCGCTCAGCGCGGACGGACGCATCGCCGTCAGTCCCGGCCTGTTGAAGGTGGAGGTGTGGGACACGGGATCAGGGAGAACGGTGTGTGAACTGCCCGAGCGACATGCTGCGTTCGACGTGAGCCCCGACGGTAACTACGTCGTCACCGCCGGCCATGACCGGAGCCTGCGGATGTGGGACGTGCGGACGGGCCGGTGCCTGCACACCCTCGAAGGCCACCCCGAGTCCGTCACCCTGGTGACCTTCACCGCCGACGGCCGCAACCTCGTCTCCGCCGACCTCCGGCCCGGCATCCGCTTGTGGGAGCTGGACTTCGACTACGACTTCGCCGGCGACGACCCCACGGACCACCCCGTGCCCACGCGGGAGGAGGCCGAGGACCGGTGACCGCGCGGGTGACCGTCTCCGTGCACACGCGCACGGGGGTCATGGAGTACGGCTTCGGCGAGCCGGTGACGTGTGAGGTGGGTCGGTCGGCAGAGTGCCGGATCCGCATTCCCGACGGTCACCCTGGCGTGTCCCGACGGCACTGCCGACTGGACGTGGACCCGCCGCGGCTGCGGGTGCGCGACCTGGGCAGCAGCTACGGCACCCACGTCAACGGCGGCCGTCTGGGGCCCCTCGTCGAGCAGCCGCTGGCGGACGGCGACGAGATCCGCATCGGTGACGTACGGCTGCTGATCACGGTCACCGGGCCGCCGGAGGCCACGACGGCGGCCGGCCCCGAGGAGCCGGACCGTCGCCCGCCGGTGTCGATCCCCGGCTACGAACTCCTCCGGGAGCTGGGGCGCGGTTCCCAGGGAGTCGTCCACCTGGCCCGGCATCTGGCATCGGGGGAACTCGTCGCGCTCAAGCAGATGCTCGCCCCTCAACCGGTGGACGACAACGCGCGTTTCGCCTTCCGCCGCGAACTCGTCGGCATCCGCGCCCTGCGCCATCCGAACATCGTCGCGTACCGCGCCGACGGCGACGAGATGAACGCGTTCTATTTCGCCACCGAGTACTGTCCCGGTGGCAGCCTCGAGGACTGGGCCGCCCGGTACGCAGGTGCGCTGCCGGTGGATCAGGCCCTGGCCGTCGTCCGGCAGGTGCTCTCCGGCCTGTCCTACGCCCACCAGGCCGAGCTGCCTTCCCCCCGGCAGTCCGACGGCACGGTCACGTCGGCGCGGGGCCTGGTGCACCGGGACGTGAAGCCGGCCAACATCCTGTTGGCGGGGACGGCCGCCGACGGCCACCCTCTGGTCAAGCTCGCGGACTTCGGGCTGGCCAAGGCGTTCGAGCGTGCGGGCCTGTCCGGGCACACCCGGACCGGCGCCCTGGGCGGGACGATCCCGTTCACGGCTCGCGCCCAGCTGCTCGGCTACAAGTACGCCGGCCCCGAGGTCGACGTCTGGGCCACGGCGGCCTGTCTGTACTGGATGCTCACCGGTGCCACACCGCGCGACTTCCCGCCCGACCGCGACCCGATCGCCATCGCCCTGCGCGAGCCGGTCGTCCCGGTCCGGGACCGCGTCCCGTCGGTGCCGCGGCGCCTGGCCGAGGCGATCGACACGGCACTGGTCGACACCCCGGACGTCAGGGTGCGAACGGCGGCCGCACTGGCCCGGTCCCTGGAGGAAGCCACCTGACGACCGGCGGCGCCCCACCGTACCCGGGCCCGAGGTGTCTCAGCCGCCGCTGTCCCGGACGTGGGCTCCGCCGACGTTCATGGTGAATCCGGTACGGCCCAGTTTCTCGAACCCGCCCTTGAACGTGCTGGCCCGCAGGGCCTCGTCGTGCACGGCCCGCTGCCTGGCCGAGAATCCGCTCCTGTCGATGTCGAGTGTGGGGATGACGGGCGCCACGGCGTGCCGGAGGTCCTCGGGGAACCGTGCCAGGTTGGCCTCGTAGTCGGGGTCGTCCGGGTAGCTCAGCGACACCGTGAGGGGCGGTTCGGCGCCGAGCCGGTCAGCAACGGCGCGCAGGGAGTCCGCCAGCTTCTCGAGAGCCATCCGGAGCGCTCCGCTCAGGTCCATCTCGCCGGGGGCGCGCACGTACACCGGCGGCGCGGCCTCCGGCACGACATAGCGCACCACGACCCTGCTGTGCGCGAACCGCACCAGCAGGGAGGGCCAGGGCCCGCCTCCCTCGACCGTGAACGCGGGGCGCTCAGGGTTGTGGTACAGACGCAGCATGACGTAGTCGATCGTCTCCGTCGCCTCGGGCGGCAGGTTGTCCGGCGTGTACGGTCCCCGGCTGCGCCGCCGCAACGCGGTGTCGTCCATCATGGCGACCATGCGGGCGGTATCGGCATCGACCTCCAGCATCAACGGGTCGATGGCCAGCTCCAGCATGAGGTGACAGGCGGCGTCGATCCGTGACGACACCGACGGTCCGGTGCCGTCCGTCCCGTTCCCGCGGAGCCACCTCATTCGGCCAGGGCGACGTAGAGGGGGCTGCCCAGGAGGACCGCCCTGTCCTCGCCGGGATACAACTCGGGGTACGGGCAGGGGCCGTGGAGCATCCGCTTGGCCACGAACTCCACGAGCTGTACCGGTCCGCGCAGCGCGGAGTTGGCCCGGACGACGGCGCCCAGTGCGTCCGGGTCGGGGGCGTCGCCGCCCGAGGCGAGGGTGGCCAGTTGCGGCAGCAGGGCCGGCATGAGCGAGGGGCTCATCCGGTGCCCGGCCGGTGTCTCGCCCGCAACCGTGCTCAGGACGTGTGCCGTGGAGCCCCCGAGGCCGACGATGGTCCGCGCGGTGTGCCCGCCGAAGTACACGGCGTCCCCGTCGCCGATGGGACCCCACTGCATCGGAAGCACCCCCTGCACGTACTGGCCGGGCTCGTCCACGTCTCCCAGGTCGCCGTGGTCCGCCAGATGGTGCAACACGCGCTCCAGACGCGTGAAGCGGTCCGGGCCCTCGCTCTCGACGCTGTGCTTGGCGCCGACCATCTTCAGGCCGACACTCAGCTCCGTGACGCTTTTACGCGCCCACTTCGGATCGATCTGTGACAGCAGCATGTCGACCTTGACATCGCTGACGTACAGGTAGTAACGGAAGGACACATCCGCCCCTCTCCCCCGTGCCGAGTGCCTAGATGCTACCCGTCCGACCGGTCGGGTGAGCGCGCTATCGGCCCGCCACCGGACCCGGTCGACGTTCCGCGCCCGACCGCCCGCTGCGCGGTGGACCTCCTCAGGGTTCTCCGCGCTGCGGGCCCCCGGCAGGCTGTTCGAGGATGAGCGCCTTGCTGTAGACCGTGGAGCTGCGTCGGACCGTCATGCCGATCCGTTCGTAGAGCGAGAGCGCGCCGGTGTCCGTGTGCGTCCACAGCGTGCAGGTCCGCTTCCCCTGGTGGTAGAAGGTGCGGAACGCCTCCCGCAGCAGCGTGCGGGCGATGCCCCTGGTGCGGTGGTCGTGCCGTACCGCGACCCGTTCGACGTACCCTTCGTCGCTGCCGGGGACGTCCGAGGACAGCACCACTCCGACCAACTGGCCGTCGGCGAAGGCCAGGGGTGAGGCGGCCGGTTCGAACGTGGCGCCTTCGACCGTGAGGCGGGCCCACTCCGCGTAGGTCTTGCGCCGCTGCTGCCACTCGTCGAACGCGTCCTCGGTGACCTGGTACGCCGCTTGCTCGTCACCGGGGCGGAAGGGCCGTACGGTGATGCCGGACGGCGGCTCGGGCACCTCCGGTTCGACCGGCATCGTGATCGCCAGCAGCCACTCGGTGACGAGCGGAACGTACCCGCTGGACCGCAGGAGCGCGCTCGCCGCGGGATCGCTGTCGGGAACCGACTGGGACAGCCGGTCGCTCCCCAGTTGCCGGCCCCGCGCCTCGGACCAGTCCAGGAGCGAACGGCCAAGGCCCCGCCCCCGGTGATCGGGATGGACATGGATCCGGGTCCGCCGCCCCCGCACCCGGCCCCAGCCGACCAGGTCCCCCTGGCAGTCGTGCACGAGCACCGTGTCCGACTCCGGTTCCTGGTCCGGCAGGCCGAGATCGGCCGCGATGCGATCGATGCCGGTCACCGCGCGGCCGAGCAGCTCGCGCTCGCACGCGGCGACCAAGCGATGAACCGCCTGCACGTCGGCCGGGGTTGCCGACCGGCTCCGGTAGCCGACCGGCCACGGTGTGGGGAGATCAGACATGAGGTGAACCCTGCGCCATTCCGGCTGCCATGTCGACCTCATTGAACTGAGAGTCGGCGGCGCCCTCCGATACATCGGATGTGTGCCAGGGTCTGGCCGAATTCCACCCGCTCCTCGCGATTGACAGGTGCATGATCTCTGCCTACGTTCGCCGATACACCCGATGTTTCGCGTACCGTTAGGCATGGAGGAAGCTGATGACCTCGCAGCCGGAGAAACGCTCACCGGTGGCTCGCAGAACCGTACTCGGCACCGCGCTGGGCGGAGCGGCAGTGGCGGCACTGCCCGGGACCGCCCAGGCCGAGCAGTTCTTACCAGCGGAGCCGGCCGGTGGTGCCGCGGCCGGAGGCGGCAGAAGCCCGTGGACACTGCGCGACACCATGACCACCGACGCTGCCTGGGCAGGGTTCCTGCGGGGTCAGGACCTGCTCTGGAGCAGGCTGCCCGCCCTCTGGTACGAGGGTCCGTTCCTCGGTGACGGACTGCTGGGCAGCATGATCTACCGGGAACCGGGCGCCGACCGGATCCGCTTCACCGTCCAGCACGGCGCGTCCGGGACCACCGGCCCCGGTTCGGCAGCGGCTGGGGCACCTGCCGGCTGCCGGTGGGGCACCTCACGCTCGAACCGGCCGGCACCGTCACCGCCGTCGACTGGCGGCTGAGCCTGTGGAACGCCGAACTGACCGGCACCGTCACCACCACCGCGGGCACGCTCACCCTCTCCGCCCTCATCCACGACGAGGTACTGGCCGTCCGCGTGACGGCCGACGGCGGCGAGCGGGTCACCTGGACGTTCCACCCCGAGGAGGCCGTCAGCCCCCGGCGCATCAGCGAGGCCCCGCCCTCCGGATACACGGCCCACCCGCCCTGGACCACCCGCACCTGCGCCGACGGCACCGAGCAGGTGCTCCAGTCCCTCACCGGCGGCGGCCAGACCGCCACCGCGTACCGCCGCACCGGCGACGAGCTGCTCGTCAGCGTCGGACACAGCTTCCCCTCCGGCACCGCCGCCGAGGCCGCCTCGCTGCGCAACCTCAGACGCGCGGCGTCGTACAGCGCCCTCAGGCGACGGCACACCCGTTGGTGGCACGCCTTCTACCAAAAGAGCTTCGTCTCCTTCCCCGACCAGCGGCTGCAGAGCTTCCACTGGATCCAGCTCTACAAAGTCGCCTCCGCCAGCCGCGCGGGCGGCCCCGTCATGGCCACCTGCGGACCGTGGCTGGAACCCACGCCCTGGCCCGCGGTCTGGTGGAACCTCAACGTCCAGCTGGAGTACTGGCTCATCCATGGCTTCAACCACCCCGAACTCGACTCCCTGGCCACCACCCTGCGCCAGAATCAGGAACAGCTCATCGCCAACGTGCCCGCCGCCTATCGCCCGGACAGCTCCGGCGTCGGCCGCAGCTCCGACATGTTCGCCAACCGCGGCGTGGGCGAGCCGGGCACCGGTGCCGAGACCGGCGACCTCACCTGGGCGCTGCACAACGTGTGGCTGTCCTACCGGCACTCCATGGACAAGGCCCTGCTGCGCGACACGATCTACCCCGTGCTGCGCCGGGCGATCAACTACTACCTGCACTTCCTCACCCCGGGCAGCGACGGCGGACTCCACCTGCCGAGCACGCTCTCGCCCGAATACCCCGTCGTGCCGCCGCAGGACACCAACTACGACCTGGCGCTGATCCGCTGGGGCTGCCAGACGCTCATCGAGTCCGCCGAACTACTCGGCCTGGACGACGAGTTGCGGCCGCGGTGGCAGGAGGTGCTGGCCAGGCTCACACCGTACCCGGTCGACGACAACGGCTTCATGATCGGCGCCGGCACACCGTACGCGCAGTCCCACCGGCACTACTCGCACCTGCTGATGGTGTATCCGCTGTACCTCGTCCACTGGGACCAGCCCGAAAGCCGCGACCTCATCGCGAAGTCGGTGGCCCACTGGCACGCGCTGACCGGCGCCCACCGGGGCTACAGCTACACAGGGGCCGCCTCGATGTATGCGATGACCGGCGACGGAGACACGGCGCTCACCTACCTGCGGAAGTTCTTCGACCCCACGACCCGCTACCCCTGCCGGGCCAACACCCACTACACGGAGGCCGGTCCGGTCATCGAGACGCCGCTGTCCGCCTCGCAGTCCCTGCACGACATGTTCTGCCAGAGCTGGGGCGGGGTGATCCGCGTCTTCCCGGCCGTCCCGGCCGCTTGGGCGGACGTCACCCTGCACGATTTCCGCACCCAGGGCGCCTTCCTGGTCAGCGCCGTCCGCAAGGCGGGTGCGACCCGGTTCATCCGCGTCAAGAGCCTGGCCGGGGAGCCGCTCAGACTCCGGCACGGTCTCAGCGGGGCCCTCACCGTGCTGCTGGACGACGGGAGCCCGGCCCGCACCCGTGACCTGGGCGACGGCACCCTCTCCATCGACCTGCCCAAGGGCCGCGAGGTACTCGTCCACTCCGGCGCCCGGCCCGGCCTCGTCATCGCACCCGTCGCCCTGACCGAACCGGGCCCGGCCTGGGGGCTGCCCTAGGTCGTGTCCGCAATGTCAGGGCAGCCAGAATTGCAGAGTTCACCGCCAGGGTCGCTGTCTCAGGCAGGGTCGACCAGGCGGTAGCCGATCCCGCGGACGTTCCGGATCGGGTCCCGGGACCGAGTCGACGGCGGAGTCGGCCGAGCAGCGCGTCGACCGCGTGGGATTCCGGCTGGTGCCGTACGCCGGCGCAGCACTTGGCCGGTTGGTCAGGGGTGACCAGCGCGCCGCCGGCCGGCATCAGGGCCCTGGAGGACCACAGCCTCCGTGACGGTCAAGGACAGCGGTACCCCGGCGCGGGTGTACCGGCCGTCGCCTCGGCCCCGCTCCAGGTCGCCGACGCGCGGCCGGGAGGCCTAACCACGGGGGCGCGGGCGAGGTTGGGCATCCGGGTGGCCGGTTCGGGCCGTGCTGAAGGGCTTGACCAGGTAGTCGTTCCGCGCCCTCCTCGACGAGGGCCGCCGGTTCGGCGTGCGAATCGAGCGCGGTGAGCATCAGGACCGAGCGGGTTCAGCGGCCCGGCGGTGGGCGGCCACCAGGCGGAGGACGTCTCCGTCGGGCGCGCCCGGTCGGCGACAAGGCCGTGACAGGCGATGCCGCCCGACTTGAGGCCGGCGTCGGTGAGGCCGGCGGCAGGCCGGTAGCCGAGTTGCTCGGTCAGTCCGCGGCCTGCCATGCGGAAGCCACAACCTCACCGGCCATGACCTGGGGAGGGTTGGGAAGCAGTGACGCAAGGTGGTCCCGGACGAAGTCCGTCGCCTTCGAGATCGATTCCTCGGCACCGGCCCGGTCCTGGAAGACGCTCGTCGAGACCATCACCCCGTCCCCGGCATCGAGCCAGTAGTAGGCCACGAAGCCGGAGACCTCGCGCATGAGCGGCACAAACCTCTCGTTCACGACGCGTCCCGCCTCGGCGGGATCGGTCACCCCTTCGTACCGCCGGACTGCAGCGTACATCGCCAAGCTCCTCACGGGGTTCTGGGTTCGTCCTCTGCTGAGACGTCGTACCCCTGCCCCCGCTGCCTGGCTCGAGAGGCGTCAGGCAATCACCTGAAGGGCCGCCTCGGGTGATCCGAACGGCGGCTTCCGCCCGGACAACCGGCCCTGCCCACCGACTTCGTCCCAAGGGCCCGGCAGGGACTGCGGATCCGCTCCTCCTCACCTGGGCTGCGGAGCCGCCCGGTGCCGCAGTCGGCTCAGTTCCTCGTCGCTCAGCGGGACCGACAGCCGCTCCGCGTTCTCGGGAATGGCGTCCGTGGCTTCCAGAGGCACCACCCGCACGTGCGGGGACGTCACCGCCACGCCCTGCGCGTCCAGCCACGCGCGTACCGAGGCGGTCTCCATGCAGGTCAGTTCGCCCACGGCGGCCGGTGGCAAGCCCAGTTGCTCGGCCGGGTCCTCCACGAGAAAGAGATAGGCGTCGTCGGTCATCAGCCGCTCCTCGTGACAGCTCGTCTGCCCTTCGCCGTTCCGGTTACCCCGTCCGCGTCCTCCTACCGCCCGCGCACCCCACCGTCGTACCGCGCGTGCCGCCCGATCGCCGGTCACAGGATCACGGGAACCGCTCCCGGCGCGGCCGTCAGCCTGGCGCGCCCGCCGTGACCGCAGTGGACGATCCGGTCGCCGAGTCCGAGTCTGTCGGCCTCGGCGAGGAAAGCGGACAGAGGCGAGCGCATCACCGTGTAGTCGTGGTAATGCACGGGCAGGATGTTGCGGGGCCCGAGGCGCCGGGAGAGTTCCGCACCCTGCGCGCCGTCCATGGTCACCACGAACCCGCCGGGGAGCCGGGTGCCGCCCAGGTGCAGGACGGCCAGGTCGGCGGCGGGAAAGCGCTCGGCGATCTCGTCGAGGCCGTCGTACACGAGCGTGTCGCCCGAGATGTAGAGCCGCAGCCGAGGTGGACGCCCGACGGGGCCGAACTCGATCATGCTGCCCATCACCGGAGGCAGCAGACCTCGAAGCACCCGGTGGCCGGCGTGCCGGCCGGGCAGTGCCGTGACCCTGGCCTCCACCCCGCCCTGCGCCAGGGTGAGCCCCCGCCAAGTGCGCAGTCCCGCCGTCCGGCCGAAGCCGTGGATCACCTTGAGCCGACGCGCGGCATGGGGTGTGGTCAGCACCGGAACGCCGCGGTCCAGGTGCCGGCGGGCCTGGCGGTCCCAGTGGTCCCCGTGCAGATGGGACAACACCACCCCGTCGAGGCGGGGCAGCTCCCGCGGTCCGACGGCCGGCTCGGTCAGGCGTCGGCTCACCAGGCCGTAGCCGAGGTAGGCGTACTGGCCGCGGTGCAGGAAGTTCGGGTCGGTGAGCAGGGTCAGTGGGCCGTAGCGCAGGAGCACGGTCGCGTTGCCGATGAAGTGGATGTCGAGCGCGTCGGCGCTGGTGTCGTCGCTGGTCCCGGGCATGGTCACCCGCCCTTCGCCGGAGCCGGAGGCACCACCGCCGCTCCCGGGGGGTGCTCTCTTCGCAGGGGTGGGGTACCCCTGGGCGGGCGGAACCACTCCCCCGCGGAACCCCAGGCGGTTTCCGGCTCGCCGGGTGGGCGGTGCCCAGGTGCGTGCGTGCGCACCGCACGCGAACGGCATATGGCCGAGGGTGGTACGGCGCTGCGGCCGGGGAACTGGTAGTTCCTCATAGGGACGGCCGACGCCGACGGAGACGAGGGTCATGACAACCAGCGTGAGCGGAACGAGGGCCGAGACCGCGCCGACGAGCCTTCAACTGCCCGGGATCGTGCTGGGTGTGGGGCTGGGCGGGTTCCTCGACGGCATTCTGCTGCACCAGCTCCTGCAGTGGCACCACATGCTCACCAGCACCAACCACGATCGCATCGGCGTGAAGTACTACGACCCGCACACCGTCTCCGGGCTGGAGATGAACACCGTGTGGGACGGCGTCTTCCACACCGTGTGCTGGATCGCCGTCCTCACCGGTCTGGCGATCCTGTACTCGCGGGTGACGACCGAGCGGCGCCGGGTGTGGACCTCACGGGTCCTGTGGGGCTGGATCCTGGTCGGCTGGGGCATCTTCAACCTCGTCGAGGGCATCCTGGACCACCAGATCCTGGGCATCCACCACGTCCACGGCGGGCCGCACCAGGTGTGGTGGGACATGGGCTTCCTCGTCCTCGGGGCGCTGCTGATCGCGGGGGGCCTGCTGCTCCGGCGCGGTGGACGGCCGATCGATCCCGCGGCGGCCCCGGGCTCCGGGCGAACCGGGCGCGTCGCCTGATGCACGAGGGCACACCGCACACGCATCATCCGGCCGACGGCAGCCTGTGGGAGATGCAGATCCTGCTGCCGGCACTGGCCCTCTCGGCCTGTGCCGTCGGCTATGTGGTGCTGGCGCACCGAGCGCGACGGCGGAACCCGGTACGGGCCTTGAGCCCGTGGCGTGGCGTGGGTTTCCTCACCGGCCTCGCCCTGTTGTCGGTGGCGCTGCTGCCGCCGGTGGCGTCCCTGGCCCACAGCGACTTCCGCGGGCACATGGCCCAGCACATGCTCATCGGGATGTACGCCCCGCTCGCCCTGGTGCTCGGTGCCCCGGTCACCCTCCTGCTGCGCGCCCTTCCCGCGCCGGGCGCCCGCCGTCTCACCGCCCTCCTGCACAGCCGCCCGGCCCGTTTCCTCGCTCATCCGGCCGTCGCGCTGCTGCTGTCCACGGGCAGCCTCGCGCCCTTGTACTTCACGCCGCTCCTCACCGTCGCCATGGCCCACCCGGCCGGACACCGGCTGTTGCTCGCGCACTTCCTGCTGTCGGGGTGCCTGTTCGCCCATGCCATCGCCGGTCCTGACCCCGCCCCGCGCCGCCTCGGCGTGCGCGCCCGGCTGATCTTCCTCGGCTGTGCCATCGCCGCGCACTCCGTCATGGCCCAGCTGATGTACGGCGGGTTCTGGGTCGACGTCCACGCTCCCGTCCCCGAGGTCCAGGGCGGCGCGGAGATCATGTACTACGGCGGTGACATCGCCGAACTCCTCCTCGCCGCGGCTCTCGTCGCCACCTGGCGCCCCGAACGCCGCGCCCGGACCGCCGTGCCGGCATCAGCGTCCTGCGGCCCGGCGCGGGCCTGAGGCGCACCGCCCCGGCATCCACGGCCGTGCCGTGACGGCGGCGGTCACCGTTTCCCGGGGTCCCCCGGGGGAACCCGGCCGAGCCGAGTCGCAGAGCGGAGGACGAACATGACCGGTCACAGCGATGACGCCCGCGACAGGTACGCACGGGCGCGCGACGCCGACGAGCCGGGGGCGCATTCCGGCGCGGAGAGCCAGGCGCGGGAACGGAAGATCCCCGGTACGGCGAGCGCCGAGGAGGGCTACCAGCCAGGGCGCGGGACGGCGGCGGGAGAGCCGCTGAAGATGCGTGAGGCGCAGGAGGAGGACGCCGACGCGCAGGAGCGGAACGAGACGCGGCAGGACCGCTAGCCGTCGGCGCGTGCGGGACGGAACGCCGCGGAGACCGTAAGAATCCGCCCGCCGTGACGTGGATCGCGTCGTGGCGGGCGGGCACGTGCGTGCCGGCAGGAGCGGGCCTGTCGCCGTGCCGGAGCGACCGGATGCCGTCCGGGCGACCGCGATGTCGCCGGGTCCGATCAGCCCGCTCGGTGACCCGTGCTCTCCCTGACGTCGTTCACCAGTTTGTCCAGCAGGGCGATGAGCTGGGCACGCTCGTGCTCCGACAGACCGCTGACGAGGGCCGCTTCCCGTCCGAGCACGATGTCGACGGATCTCTCCGGCGGCAGCGCCGGCACCGTACTCGCTACGGACTTCGCCAGAGGAACACCTCGGTGCTGGGGGCCCGTTCGGAGAAGTGGCCCATCGGGGAGGCCAGGGCCAGGAGGCGGCGCAGGTCGATCTCGAAGGCCTCGCGTCGGGGGCCGAACAGATGGGGGGCCGAGTAGGACAGCGAGAACGTCCAGGCGACGATGTCGTCCGTGGTGCGCCGCAGGACCTGCCCGGCCGGGACGACATGCCGCTCGGGTCCGAGGAATCCGGCCCCGGCGAGCACCGCCGCCTCGTCCCCGGGCGTCCCGTGCGGCAGCAGGCCGCGGCCCGCGCGGCGGACGGGACCCAGGTAGCGCTTGACCAGTGCGGCGATGTCCTCGTAGGGCGCGGCCGGGTACGGCAGGCCCTCGGTCGTGCGGGTCTCGGTCTTCAGGTCGGACAGATGTATCAGTGCTCCGCCGGTACGGAGCATGCCGCGCACCGTCTGCGCCACGCGGTGGCGGTCCATCCAGTGGAAGGACTGCGCGAAGGCGGCCACGGTGAACGTGCCGAGGCCCGCCGGCAGGTCCTCGGCGCGGATCCGCACCCAGTGCGTCTTGTCGGCCACCCCTGCGGCGGTGGCCCGGCGTTCGGCCTCGGCGATCATTCCGGGGTCCGGATCGACGCCGACGACCTCGTGGAACAGGTGAGCCAGGGGGACGGTGATCGTGCCCGGTCCGCAGCCCACGTCGAGGAGGCGTCCGTGGCCGTCGGCCGGCAGCACCTCGGCCAGCAGCGGCACCAACCCGGAAGCGTACGGCAGCCTGCCCTGCGCGTAATAGGCGGCCGAGCCCGCGAACAGGGTCTCGTCCCACTCCCAGTCGGTCATCGGTTGATGATGCCAGGCCGGCGGTGCCGGTGGTACCGGACCGTGTGCCCCGACGGACAGCGGCCCTGCGGCAGGCCTCGCCCGTCAGCGTTCCCGGACGCGCCACCACCACCAGCGCCCGGCCGTCCACCCGGGCATCCGGCCGGGGTCCGGAAGCGTACGACGCTCGAACTCGGTGTCCAGGCGTCGCACCAGCCGCCGCAGATCCCGCCGGGCCCCGGCAGGCAGCCGGCGCATGGCCTCCTCCAAGGTGTCGCGCGCGTCCTCGACCTCAAGGCCGGGCTGCGGCGGCTCGGTGGCGTTCAGAAAGCGGCCCGGCTGCTGGAACGCCTCCTCCAACAGACGCAGTGCCTCGGCCACGGCATCCCGGTCCATCCACTCGTCCTCCAGGCGCCGGACGGCAGCGCGGGTGAGGGCGGAGACGCCGGGGATGCGTTGCACGGGAACGTGTCTGCGCGGCCGCCATCGCTCGGCGCGGACAGCCTTCGGACGCCTACGCGGCATCGGCCTTTCGGATCAGCATGCCGTCATCTTGCCACGGAGCGGTCTGCGGTGGCGCTGGCCAGGCAGAGGATGCCGGTGGCCAGGAGCGTGGTGCGGACGCGGTCATGGGCGAGGTCCCCGAGTTCGCCGCTGCCAGGGACTCGACTCGCCGCTTCCTGCCGGGAGGCGAGGGCCGAGATGACTGAAGATGTCGATCGCCGGCATGGTCACCGACCTCGCGGGCTCGTAGGGCAGCGGTCTTCTCCCTCGGCCGAGCTGCCGTACCCGCCGTGGTCACACGGACCGCGGGCAGCCCTTCTGCCGGCCCGAGGGCAGCGCGTCCTCGGCGGTCGCGGCCCAGCTGGCCAGGAGCTTGAGGGCGTCCGCGTCGCGCGACCCCGGTTCCGCGCTCATCGCGGAGACGGTCAGCGAGGGCTGTGCGGGCAGCTCCATGGCGTCGAAGGCGAGGGTGATGTCGCCGACGACGGGATGGTGGACCTGCTTGAAGCCGGTCTGGTGCAGCCGCACGTTGTGCTTGGCCCAAGCGGTGCGGAAGTCCTCGCTGCGGGTGACCAGTTCGCCGATGAGATCGGTCAGGGCCTTGTCGTGCGGGTTGCGGCCGGCCTCGGTGCGCAGCAGGGCGACGGTGTTGTCCGTCGCCCTCTCCGGGTCCAGGCCGAAGAACTCGCGGCCGCGCGGGTCGAGGAACTGGAAGCGTGCGATGTTGACGGGTGGGACGCGCCCGTCGGCGAACAGCGGCGCGTACAAGGCGTAGCCGAGGCGGTTGGCGGCGAGGAAGTCGAGGCGGCTGTTGCGGACGAACGCCGGCGCGTCGGTCATCGAGTCGAGGATCCGCTGGACGTTCGGCGAGACCTGGGTCTGCTGCCGGCCCGCGCGCCGCCGCCGCCTCGGTTCGGGGTTCGCGGCACGGGCCAGGTCGTGCAGATGGGCGCGCTCGGCCTCGTCGAGCCGGAGGGCATCGGCGAGCGCGTCCAGGACGGTCTCCGAGACACCGCCGAGGTTGCCGCGCTCGATACGGACGTAGTAGTCGACGCTCATGCCGGCGAGCATCGCGACTTCCTCGCGCCGCAGCCCGGGCACCCGGCGGTTGCCTCCGTACGCCGGCAGTCCGGCCTGCTGGGGGGTGATCCTGGCCCGGCGGGAGGCCAGGAACTCCTTGATCTCGTTCCTGCTGTCCACGCCTTCCAGGCTAGGTCCGCCGTGTCCCGGTCGGGGGGTACTGCCGTTACCTGGAACAGCCGTGCCTTCCGCACCCGCGTGAGCGACGGTTTCCTGGGTGGTGGCCGGTGCGAGGGGCTGGTCGCGGCGATCACCGGTCGCGGCCTTCACCCACCGGACCCGCTACGCCGGTCGGCCCAACCGACGACCGCGATCACCCGGGCCGGGTCATCGGCGTCGGCGCCGACTCCGTGCTGGAGTGCGTAGGCACCCCCGAGGCCATGCGGCAGGCTCTGAGTTGCGCCCGCCCCGGCGGCAACGTCGGCTTCGTCGGCGTCCCGCACGACGTGGCGATCGACGGCCAGGAACTGTTCTTCTCGCACGTCGGCCTGCGCGGTGGCCCTGCTCCGGTGCGGCGTTTCCTGCCGGACCTGATCGAGCGGGTCCTCAGCGGACGGATCGACCCGGGCAAGGTCTTCGACCAGACCCTGCCCCTCGGCGAGGTCGCCGAGGGCTACCGGGCCATGGACGAACGCCGTGCCATCAAGACGCTGCTGGTCCCCTGATCCGCCAGGTCGGGTACCGGTCGGCCTGGTCCGCCGCGTCCCCCGCATGAGCGCCGTACGACCGTCCGCACGGCGCGTGACGTTTGATCCGGCCCCCGCAGCACCCGGCACAGGCCCCGGGCCGCCGTACGGACGGCGGGGGCCGGCTGGGCGGGCCGAGCCGTGACCGGGGTACGGCCGCCGTCGCGTCCCCGGCGGACACGGGAGCCGCGATACGGCTCGCAGACCGGACGTGACAGCGATCCGGCCCGAACGACGGCACGTCGAACGCACGAAGCCCGCCGCTCGTGCGGCGGGCTCGTGGCCGACGGTCGTGTCACTGGGTCGTCAGCAACCCCTCCCTGAGCCGCTTGAGCGTGCGGGAGAGCAGGCGTGACACATGCATCTGGGAGACGCCCAGGCGGTCACCGATCTGGGCCTGGGTGAGTTCCTCGACGAAGCGAAGGTGCAGGATCAGCCGGTCCCGTTCGTCGAGTTCGGCGATCATCGGTGCCAGCGCGTGGAAGTCCTCCACCAGCTCCAGCGCCGTGTCCTCGGTCCCGATGAAGTCCTGCAGCGCCGTCTCGCCGTCCTCACTGCTGCTGATCGCCGCGTCCAGGGACGCCGAGTTGTAGCCGTTGGATGCCAGCCGGGCCTCGACGACCTCCTCCTCGGACAGGCACATCAGCTCCGACAGTTCCTTCACCGTCGGCGTGCGGCCCAGCCGGCTGCGCAGTTCCTCGGTGGCCCGCGCCAGCTGGACCCGGGCCTCCTGCAGCCGCCGCGGGACGTGCACGGCCCAGGACGTGTCACGGAAGAACCGCTTGATCTCCCCCACGATGTAGGGCACGGCGAAGGAGGTGAACTCCACCTCCCGCGTCAGCTCGAACCGGTCGATCGCCTTGATCAGGCCGATCATGCCGACCTGGACGATGTCCTCCATCTCCTCCGGCCCCCGGCTGCGGAACCGGGCGGCCGCGAAGCGGACCAGGGACATGTTCATCTCGATCAGCGTGTTCCGGGCGTACTGGTGCTCGGGCGTGCCCTCCTCCAGCACCGCCAACTGGTCGAAGAACACCTTGGACAACTCGCGTGCGTCCCGGGGAGCCACGCTCGAAGGGTCGGCGAGCTCGGGCAACTCGGCTGCCGTCCGCGTCTCCTGGTCCGCCACGGTCTGCGGTGTCATGGTGTTCCCCTCCCGGATAGGTCCGTAACTGCTGGTGTTGTCAACGAAACGCCGACTACCCCGACCTCCCGCATGCATGCCTGTCCCGCACAAGATCGGTCGCCGGTGCGCGTCCGGCCGGGACGCGCCGTCGACATGGGAGCGTCAGAACAGGGCATTCGGTTGGCCGAGCGAAAACCAAGGAGATCGTGGGCCGTTCGGCCCGACAACCGTCAAACCTGGAGTTGTCATGGCGAGTTACGGCGGTTCCTCTGCCGCTTCCTCCCGTTCGCGCACCAACGGCCTGGCGATCGCGAGCCTGTGCTGCGGCATCGTCGGTCTTTTCCTCCTGAACATCGTCCTGGGTCCGCTGGCCATCGTCTTCGGCGCCGTGGCCCGGCGTCAGGCGGCGGTCAAGAACGGCGCCGGCATGGCGAAGGCGGGCATCGTCCTGGGCATCGTCGACGTGGTGCTGTGGCTGGTGCTCTTCGCCGTCGCGGCGCACAACGGGGGCTTCAGCTGGCACGTGGGCGGCTGACGCCGCGGGGGGGGGGGGGGGGGGGGGGGGGGGGGGGGGGGGGGGGGGGGGGGGGGGGGGGGGGGGGGGGGGGGGGGGGGGGGGGGGGGGGGGGGGGGG
>NZ_JBICWR010000025.1:40575-98400 GCF_043199855.1 Streptomyces sp. NPDC048521 | reverse complement strand
TGGGCCGCGCCCCAGGCCCACACGATCGCGGGGGGGGGCGGCCCCGCGGGGGGGGGGGGGGGGGCCGGGCGGGGGGGGGGGGGGCCGCCCCCGGCCCCCCCCCCCCCCCCCCCCCCCCCCCCCCCCCCCCCCCGGGCCGTGGTCGAACTACTCGCCGGGGTGGGCGAGTTCGATGTCGTGGCCGTCGACTCCGGTGCCGGAGACGGTCAGGGCCGTGGCCACCGGCGGGTAGCCCGTGGCGATGACGGTGTACTCGCCGCTGTCCAGGTCGGTGAAGGCGTACGCCCCGTCCGAACCGGTGGTGGCCGAGCCGACCACGTTGCCCGCCTGGTCGACCAGCGTCACCCGGGCGTCGGCCAGCGGACCGTGCGGGGCCTTCACGACACCCTGCAGCCGGGCACCGGCGTCCAGGTCGACCTCGATCCGGGTGACCCCGGTGGCGCCGACCTCGACCGGCAGCGCGCGGGGCCGGAACCCGCTCGCGTTGACCGCGACGGTCACCACGCCCGGCACCAGCTCGCCGAAGGCGAACTCGCCCTGCTCCCCGGTGGCGGCGGTGGCCAGCAGGTCACCGCGCACATCGGTGACGATCACCATCGCGTCCTTGACCGGCAGCGCGCTCCCGGCGGCCCGGACCACACCGGTCAGCCCGCTGGTGCCGCTGAGCAGGATGTCGTACGACAACGGCTCCTCGCCCACCATGACGGTGGAGGCCTGCGGCTGGTAGCCGTCGGCGGAGGCGATCAGGACGTAGCTGCCCGCGCCCGGGGCGTGCACCGCGTAGGAGCCGTCGGTGTGGGCGACCGAGCGGCCCAGCTGGCGGCCGGACAGCGAGATCAGGGTGACCGCGGCCTGCGGGACCGGGGCGCTCTCGGCGCCGCGGACGAAGCCGTGCACCGGGGTACCGCCGGACGCTCCGGGCTCCGCCACCGTGGCGACGGCCGTCAGCTGCCGGGTGGCCGTGGCGGTGTCCGTGCTCTCGGCGACCGGAGCGGCGGCGACCGCGGCCGGGACCGGCTCGGCGACCGGGGCCTGGGCCTCGGCGACGACGGGGGCGGCGGCCGGGTCGGCCACGGGGGCCTCGCCGCCGGCGGCCTGCGCGAGCGCGCCCTGGGTCTTCAGCGGGACCTCCTTGATGAACAGCGTGATGAGGAAGGCGACGGCGGCGAGGCAGCCGGCGATCAGGAAGACGTCGGCGATGCCGTGGCCGTAGGCGCTCTCCAGCAGCGTCCGGATGGGGGCCGGCAGCTTGTCCATGTCCGGGATGCTGTCGGTGGAGCCGGAGCCCCCGGCCAGGGCGGCCTGGTACTTGGGGCTGAGCGTGGAGACGCCGTCCTTGACGTAGTCGGTGATCTTGTGGGCCATCACCGCACCCAGCGCGGAGACGCCGACCGCACCGCCGAGGGAGCGGAAGAAGGTCACCGTGGAGCTGGCCGAGCCGAGGTCGGAGGGGGCCACCTGGTTCTGCGTGGCGAGCACCAGGTTCTGCATCATCATGCCGATGCCGAGGCCCAGCAGGGCCATGTAGATGGCCATCTTCCAGTAGTCGGTGTCGTACCGGATGCCGCCGAGCAGCAACAGGCCGGCCGTCACCAGCACGCCACCGCTGACCAGCCACGCCTTCCAGCGGCCGGTGCGGGTGATGAACTGACCCGAGACGGTCGAGGAGACGAACAGACCGCCGATCATCGGGATGGTCAGGACGCCCGACATCGTGGGGGACTTGTCGCGGGCCAGCTGGAAGTACTGGCTGAAGAACACGGTGCCGGAGAACATCGCGATACCGACGAACAGCGAGGCCAGCGACGCGAGCGTGATCGTGCGGTTCTTGAACAGGCGCAGCGGGATGATCGGCTCGCTCGCCTTGGCCTCGATGAGCACGAACAGCGCGCCGAGGACGATCGAACCGCCGACCATCGCGTACGTCTGCCAGGAGATCCAGTCGTACTTGTCACCGGCGAAGGTGACCCAGACCAGCAGCAGCGAGACGGCCGCGGAGATGAAGGTGGCGCCGCCCCAGTCGACCTTGACCTCCCGCTTGACCACGGGCAGGTGCAGGGTCTTCTGCAGCACGATCAGCGCGATGACCGCGAAGGGGACGCCGACGTAGAAGCACCAGCGCCAGCCCAGCCAGGAGGTGTCGGTGATGACACCGCCGAGCAGCGGGCCGCCGACGGTGGCGACGGCGAAGGTGGCACCGAGGTAGCCGGAGTACCGGCCGCGCTCGCGCGGGGAGATCATCGCCGCCATGACGATCTGCGCCAGGGCGGACAGACCGCCGACGCCGATGCCCTGGAACACCCGGAAGGTGATCAGCATGCCGGGGTTCTGCGACAGACCTGCCGCCATCGAGGCGACCACGTAGATGATCAGCGCTATCTGGACGAGCGCCTTCTTGCTGTACAGGTCGGCGAGCTTGCCCCACAGGGGAGTGGCCGCGGTCATCGACAGCAGGGCGGCGGTGACCACCCAGGTGTAGGCGGACTGACCGCCGCCGAGGTCACTGATGATCTCCGGCAGGGCGTTGGAGACGATCGTGGACGACAGGATCGCCACGAACATGCCGAGCAGCAGCCCGGACAGGGCCTCCATGATCTGCCGGTGCGTCATCGGGGCGTGACCTGAGCCTCCCCCGTGCTTGGCGTGAGCCCGCACACCGGCTGGTGTGGTCGTTGCCATGGGCTTCCTTTTCTTACGTGCTTGCGGGTGTACGGGTGGTCTCTTCGAACACGGGGGCGGCTGCGGAGGCGTGCCGGACCGGGGCGGACCGGCAGTCGCCGAAGGACGCGCGCAGGCGCGTCATCAGCCGGGTCAGCTGGCCGACGTCCTCGTCGGTCCAGTCGGCGAGCCGCTCGGAGAGCAGACGCGTGGTCCGCCGGGACAGCTCGTCGAGCTGCTCGAGCCCCTCGGGTGTCAGCCGCAGGATGCGCGAGCGCTTGTCCGCGGGGTCCGGGGACCGCTCGATCCAGCCGCGTGCGGCGACGTGCGCGACATGCCGGCTGGTCACCGACATGTCCACGGCGAGCAGCTCCGCGAGCTTGCTCATGCGCATGTCTCCGTGGCGGCCGAGCAGCGTCAGCACGGCGGCCGAGCCGGCCGGGCAGTCGGGCGGCAGGATCCGCCCCATGTCCCGGTTCACGGCCCCGACGGCACTGAGCTGACGCGCCAGCTCTTCGAATTGCGCCTGCTCGGCCATCACACCTCCCGTATTCGTTGCTTGGGGCAACCATAAGTCTGCTTGGTTGCTGCAGGCAAACAAATCGGGGTCCGCTGACGCAAAAACTTGGCAAAGGCAAGTATTGCGAGTGTAAATGCGCAGGTGGTCCCCGGGCGGCGTGCCCCCGTCTGTCCCGGTGGCCCCGCACTTGGGTCGGTCCCCTGGATTCGCTAGGGTCTCGGGGCATGGCTAACACCCAGGGCCCCCAGGGCAATTACGACCCCGCCGGCAGCACCCAGATGTTCCGCGCGTTCGTCGACGAGGCTCCCCAGGCGCGGCAGCAGCAGGCGGCCGCCTCCTCCGGTCCCCGGATCGGCCTGATCATCGGTGTCATCGTCGCGCTCGCGGTGGTGGCCGGCGTCGCCTGGCTGGCGCTGAAGTAGGGATCACTCCCACCGGACGGACGCGTCCCGCCTCTCGATGTGCAGGCCGAGCGGGACGCGTCAGGCATCGACGCACACCGTCCAGACGCGGTCCGTGCGCACCCCCGGCCCGATCGGTACCGGCAGGTCCTCGGTCGGCTCGACCGTCCCCGAGCCGACGCCCCCCGCGCCGCTGATGTGCGTCCCGAACGTCACCGGACCCGAACGCACCGCCATGTCACGGGAGTTGTGGCAGGCGACGGTCACCTTCTGGCACCCGCGCTTGTCCGTGTCCCGGTCGCGGGCTCTGCCCAGGAGAGGTCGTCGGTGACGCGGGCGGGGCCGTGGTGCGGCCGGGAGCCGGGGCGGTCGAGGCGCGCGCCGGTGTCGTGCGGCCGGGCCCACCGTCCGTGCCACCGGTCGGCCCCGGGGTGGCGACGGGGGTGTCCTCGCCCTTGCCGGATGCGCCGTCCCGCGCGGACCGTTGGGGGACCCGCCGGTCCGCTCCCGGCTGTTGGTGCCAGCCGAACCGGCAATGCCGGACCGGCAATGCCGGACCGTAAGTTGCCGCCTCCGTCACCGCCTTCGCCGTGCCCTCCGTCGAGCGGCACCAGCGTCACCGAGCCGCTGGGAGCGGCGGCCGGACCGCTTCGCCCCGCACCGCCCCCCGCGCCGACCGCGATATGACTGCCGCCCGGGCCACCGTCACCGCGCGCGGCCACCACCCCGCCCAGACGGACGACGGCCGCCGACGCTGCCGTAACGGCGCCTCGGCGGCCACCTGTCCATGTCGTCGTACGAAACATCCCGGTATGAAGCACCCCCGGCCATGACGGCGCAGCAGCCGGCCGACGACAGAGTCCCGGCTCTTCCGACCGCCGCACTCCCGGCGGAGCGCTCGGCGCTCAGTCGGAGATCAGGCCCTCCCGCAACTGGGCCAGGGTCCGGGTCAGCAGCCGGGAGACGTGCATCTGGGAGATGCCGACCTCCTCGCCGATCTGCGACTGGGTCATGTTGGCGAAGAAGCGCAGCATGATGATCCGGCGCTCGCGCGGCGGGAGCTTGGCCAGCAGCGGCTTGAGGGACTCGCGGTACTCCACGCCCTCCAGCGCGCTGTCCTCGTAGCCGAGGCGGTCGGCCAGCGAGCCCTCGCCGCCGTCGTCCTCGGGGGCCGGGGAGTCGAGCGAGGAGGCGGTGTAGGCGTTGCCGACCGCGAGGCCGTCGACCACGTCCTCCTCGGAGACGCCGAGCACCGCGGCCAGTTCCGTCACCGTCGGGGAGCGGTCCAGCTTCTGGGACAGCTCGTCGCTGGCCTTGGTGAGGGCCAGGCGCAGCTCCTGGAGCCGGCGCGGGACGCGCACCGACCAGGAGGTGTCGCGGAAGAACCGCTTGATCTCCCCGACGACCGTCGGCATCGCGAAGGTGGGGAACTCCACGCCCCGTTCGCAGTCGAAGCGGTCGATCGCCTTGATCAGGCCGATGGTGCCGACCTGGACGATGTCCTCCATCGGCTCGTTGCGGGAGCGGAAGCGGGCGGCCGCGTAGCGGACCAGCGGCAGGTTCAGCTCGATCAGGGTGTCCCGGACGTAGGCCCGCTCGGGGCTGTCCTCACCGAGTGCGGCGAGCCGCAGGAAGAGGGAGCGGGACAGGGTGCGGGTGTCGATGTCCGCCGAGACCTGCACGGCGGGGGCGGCCTCCATGGGCTCGGCGGAGGGACCGGCCGGGGCCGGCACGGCGTCGAGGGCCGTGACGTCGAGGACGTCGAGAGCGTCGAGAGCGTCGAGCTCCTTGGGCGCTGCCTCGCTCAGCGTGGGCGTCAGCACCTTCGAGCTGCCCTGTTCTGCGGACATGCCACCCCCTTTGGGTCGCGGGACGGTCGCGGCGGTGCTGCCTTTCGAGCAACGCAGCCTTCACCTGAATACCGGAGCCGGAGCCACGGCAAACGCGCTTCCCGCAGAATGTCACATGTCGGCAACGCGCTGTAGTGACATGTCGACATGCGAGATGTGAATCCGCCCTGGAAAGAGGGGGTCTGACGCTTTTTCGGAGCGCGGTTGTCGGCAACCGCGCTGGTGAGCGATTCGCTCGTGCCGGTTACCGATCGCTCGAGTATGCGATGCAATGCTGTTCGGGCCGTGCTTCCGTGCGCCCGCTATGCATCGGCCGAACACCCCCCGTGCACCGGTCCGACCACGGCTGTGTCCGCAGGGCTATGCGTCGATCCGATTCGCGGAGCGCAGCCGCTGGAAGCTACGGGCGAGCAGCCGTGAGACATGCATCTGGGAGACGCCGAGTTCCGCGCTGATCTGAGACTGGGTGAGATTGCTGTAGTAGCGCAGCAGAAGGATTCGCTGTTCCCTCTCGGGCAGTTGGACGAGGAGATGGCGGACCAGGTCGCGGTGTTCCACGCCGTCCAGGGCCGGGTCCTCGTAGCCGATGCGGTCCAGCAGCCCGGGCAGTCCGTCGCCCTCCTGCGCGGCCTCCAGCGAGGTGGCGTGGTACGACCGGCCCGCCTCGATGCAGGACAGCACCTCCTCCTCGCTGATGCGGAGCCGCTCGGCGATCTCGGCGGTGGACGGCGAGCGACCGAAGGCCGTGGTGAGGTCCTCGGTCGCGCTGTTGACCTGTACCCACAGCTCGTGCAGCCGGCGCGGTACGTGGACCGTGCGGACGTTGTCCCGGAAGTACCGCTTGATCTCCCCGACCACGGTCGGCATCGCGAAGGTCGGGAACTGCACCCCCCGGTCCGGATCGAAGCGGTCGATGGCGTTGATCAGCCCGATGGTGCCGACCTGGACCACGTCCTCCATCGGCTCGTTGCGGGAACGGAAGCGGGCGGCCGCGTAGCGCACCAGTGGGAGGTTCGCCTCGATCAGCGCTCCCCGCACCCGGTTGTGCTCCGGAGTGCCCGGCTTGAGCTCCTTCAGCTCGGCGAAGAGCACCTGCGTGAGGGCCCGGGTGTCGGCGCCACGGCGCTTCTCGGGAGCCGGAGGGGCCGGGGCGGGCGCCTCCTCCTGGGGCGGCGCAGTACTGGCCGACACGGTCAACGCCACCTCTTCTTCGGTCAATCATCCGTCAAAAGCGGTCATAGCATCACAAGACATGTGCACTGTGTGCAAGCACCGTATAACGCCGTGTTGTGGCCGTATTTCGAGAAGTTGGGGCTCGGGACGCACGAGAGCCCCCCGCCGTGCCGACGGGGGGCTCGTGGGCGGAAGGGCTCAGAACTCGTAGTCGGCGATCACCCACGTGGCGAACTCGCGCCACAGCGCGACGCCGGCCTGGTGCGCCGGGTGCTCCAGGTAGCGCTTGAGGGCGTCCGCGTCCTCGACGGCCGAGTTGATCGCGAAGTCGTAGGCGATCGGCCGGTCGCTGATGTTCCAGGCGCACTCCCAGAAGCGCAGCTCCTCGATCTGGCCGCCGAGGGCCTCGAAGGCCTCCACGCCCGCCACGACCCGCGGATCGTCGCGCTCGACGCCCTGGTTGAGCTTGAAGAGGGCCAGGTGGCGGATCATGGGGGGTACCTCAGCTCTTTCCTCCGTGGGCGACCCAGGTCATGAAGTCGCCTATGGCCTTGGCGGCGTCCGATATGCCCTCGAAGCCTATCTGGACGTAGTCGGCCGCCTTGGCCGGGTCCGTGATGATCACGTACAGCGCGAAGACCACGAGCGCGTACACGGCGATCTTCTTGGCGTTCACCGCCACCGCGGCCTCCCCTGTGCCTCTGCCTCGTGGGCCCCTGCTGCCGGCGGCGAGTGTAACCTTCACGCCTCTTTCGGGGGCCAACGGCCCGCCGCCGCAGGTCTTTTGCCGGGCCTGCGCGGGCGGTGCGGAGTCCTCTGCCCGGGCATGCGAAAGGCCCCCGTCAGGCATGCGAAAGGACCCCGTCGCGAGACGGGGTCCTTTTTCGAGCGGTAGCGGAGGGATTTGAACCCTCGGTGACTTGCGCCACACTCGCTTTCGAGGCGAGCTCCTTCGGCCGCTCGGACACGCTACCGAGGGAGACCTTACAGCAAGGTGGGGCATCGTTTGAAATCGGTATTCAGCGGTCCCGGAAAAACTCCGTGAGGAGATGGGCGCAGTCCTCCGCGAGAACGCCCTCGATGACCTCGGGCCGGTGGTTGAGCCGGCGGTCACGGATCACGTCCCACAGGGAGCCGGCCGCGCCCGCCTTGTCGTCCCGGGCGCCGTAGACGACCCGGTCCACCCGTGACTGCACGATCGCACCCGCGCACATCGTGCACGGTTCCAGGGTGACCACCAGCGTGCAGCCGGTCAGCCGCCACTGCCCGAGCCTCGCGGCCGCCCGCCGGATCGCGAGGACCTCCGCGTGCGCCGTGGGATCGCCGGTGGCCTCGCGCTCGTTGTGCCCGGCTGCGAGCACCGTCGTACCGTCCGGGGACAGCACGACGGCGCCGACCGGGACGTCCCCGCCCCGGACGGCCCGTTCGGCCTCCTCCAGCGCGAGCCGCATCGCGGCCCGCCAGCGGTCGCGCACCGGGTCCGGTACGCCTGCCGTGCCGTCGGGGTCCTGAGCGGTCAGCGGACGGTCTCCAGCACCTCCGAGGCACCCAGGGCCTCGGCGATCGAGTTGAGCGCGTCGTCGGCGTCCAGGGCGCGCAGTTCCTTCTCGCCGATGCCCAGGTCGTCGAGGATCTCGCTGTCGCCCACCGGGCTGTGCGGCACGGCGTCGGCGGCAGCACCCTCTTCCTCGTCGCCGTCCTCGGACTCACCGTCCTCCGTGCCGTCGAGGTCGAGGGCGTCCAGGTCCGGGCCGTCGTCGGCGCCGGGTTCCCGGCCGAGCAGTTCGTCGGTGAGCAGCAGCTCACCGTAGGCGCTGCGGGCGGCGGCTGCGGCGTCCGAGACGTAGATGCGAGGGTCGTCCTCGCCGTCCACGCGGACGACACCGAACCAGGAGTCCTCCTGCTCGATCAGGACGAGCACCGTGTCCTCGTCGGGAGAGGCTTCCCGGGCCAGGTCGGCCAGATCCGACAGGGTCTCCACATCGTCGAGCTCTGTGTCGCTCGCTTCCCACCCGTCTTCGGTGCGCGCGAGCAGTGCGGCGAAGTACACCGTGACTCTCCCACTGGTCATAGGCGTGCCGGTTGGGGGTCCCCCCGGCGGAGGTACATGAGCGGGGAGAGCTTGGGCTCCGAGCCCCACCCACTCGGAATCGTGGCAGAAACAAGGCGTTCAGGGGACGTCTTCGGCTCCCTGTGTCTGGCTGTTTCGATCGTGCATCCGTCATCGACTCAGCAGCGCACTCATTGCCGCCACCTGCGGATCGTACGCGGCTTTTCCCGGCACTCACGCACTCCCACCGCGCGAACACCGGCGCGGGCGTGGATCCACCGGATCGCCAACTTCCTTATCGGGCCTTGCTCACGGCTTTCCTCCCTACCAGCGGAACGTCCGCATCCGCATCGCGTGGCGCAGCCGTGCGGCCTTGGCGCGTCGCGGCTGGACCCTTGCGCGCAGCGCGCGTGCCTCGGCGAGGTCGCGCAGGAACTGGGCGCGCCGGCGCCGGCGCTCGGCGTCCGTCTCGGGCGCCGGGGGACCGCAGGCCGCGGCGTCGGCCCGCGCGGAGCCGGCCATCGCGGACTCGTCCGCGTCCCCGGTGGCCCCGGGCGCGTCCTCAGGAAGATCAGGCAGGTCAGACACGTCACACCACCCCAGTCCGTCCCTCCCACTTTCCCTCGGACGGACGGTTTGACGCCAGGACCAGGGGGTGCCGGAGCGCAGGTACCGTTATGGGCATGCGTCTCCACGTCGTCGACCATCCCCTGGTCGCCCACAAGCTCACCACGCTGCGCGACCGGCGCACGGACTCCCCGACCTTCCGCAGGCTCGCCGACGAACTGGTCACCCTGCTCGCCTACGAGGCCACGCGGGACGTGCGCACCGAAGCGGTCGACATCGACACGCCGGTGGCCACCACCACCGGCGTCAAGCTCGCCCGGCCCCGCCCGCTGGTCGTGCCGATCCTGCGGGCCGGTCTCGGCATGCTGGACGGCATGATGCGGCTGCTGCCGACGGCCGAGGTGGGCTTCCTGGGCATGATCCGCAACGAGGAGACGCTGCAGGCCTCCACGTACGCCACGCGCATGCCGGAGGACCTCTCGGGCCGCCAGGTGTACGTCCTGGACCCGATGCTGGCCACGGGCGGCACACTGGTCGCGGCGATCCAGGAGCTGATCAAGCGCGGCGCCGACGATGTGACGGCCGTGGTCCTGCTGGCCGCCCCCGAGGGCGTCGAGGTCATGGAGCGCGATCTGGCGGGCACCCCGGTGACGGTGGTCACGGCGGCGGTGGACGACCACCTCAACGAGCACGGCTACATCGTCCCGGGCCTCGGCGACGCGGGCGACCGGCTGTACGGCGCGGCGGAATAACCGAACCGCCGAGCGCCCCGGAGGGGCGCGGGGAACTGCGCGACCAGCCGGGACGGCCCGCGGCCGACGACCACGCGCAGTTCCCGGCACTCGGCCGGTGAACCTCAGCAGCCCTTCTTCGCCGGATCCGCCGAAGGCACCGGCGCACTGAGCTGGGCGAGGGCATGATCGGCGGACGCCTGCTTGTCCAGGGCCTTGAACCCGTTCCCGAGGATCAGATCCAGGACGGCCCCCTTGCGCCCGGCGTCGACGCGGGTTTCGGCGCCGGTCAGCTGGGTGGCGAGCACCGGCAGCGAGGTGTTCCGCGCGGAGGCGGGGCCGAGGAGTATCCCGGTGCCCTTGACCTTCTTGTCGAACTCCTTGGACGCGTTGCCCACGTCACCGATCTTGAAGCCGCGCTTCTTCAGCTCGTCCGCGGTGTTCTTGGCGAGCCCGCTGCGCTTGGTGGCGTTGTAGACGTTCACGGTGATCGTGCCGGGCTTGGGCAGCGCTACGGCCCGGGTGGCGTGCGCGGCCTCGGTGCGGCAGTTCGCCGCGGTGCCGGATGCCGAGGACTTCTTGCCGCCGCCCGTGAAGACGTCGATGAGCTGCAGGGTGCCCCAGCCGACGAGACCGAGCGCCGCGACGGACGCCACCACGGCGGCCACGAGCCTGGCATGGCGCCGGGGCGGTCGCATGCGCGGGTATGTGTCCCCCGTGATCCGGTACTTGCCACCCATGCCGGGGGGAGTCAGCATGCTCATGAGCGCAGCGTAGTGCGCCGGGGCGGCGATGCCTATCTGATGATCAGCCGATGCCGCTCAGCGGAACCCGAAAGGGCCAACGGTCGTGTGGCACCGGGTCAGTCGAGTTCGAGCACGCGCGCGTGCAGCACCTGGCGCTGCTGGAGGGCCGCGCGGACCGCGCGGTGCAGGCCGTCCTCCAGGTACAGGTCGCCCTGCCACTTCACGACGTGCGCGAAGAGGTCGCCGTAGAACGTCGAGTCCTCCGCCAGCAGCGTCTCCAGATCGAGCTGCTGCTTGGTGGTCACGAGCTGATCGAGGCGGACCGGGCGCGGCGCGACGTCCGCCCACTGCCGGGTGCTTTCCCGGCCGTGGTCGGGGTACGGCCGGCCGTTTCCGATGCGCTTGAAGATCACACGGAAAGCCTACCGGCCCAGACGTTCCGGGCGCAGCCATGGCGGCGGAGTGCACCGCTTGAAAAGGTGCCGCAAAACAGTCAAATGGGCTAGTACCGGGAGCGGGGGCGGGAGCTGAGCGGCAGCGAGACCGTGCCGCCCACCACCCCACCGAAGGCCGCCGCGCCCTCGGCCGAACCGGATCACCCTCGGGTACGCCTTCGCCGCTCCCGCCCTCGGCCTCGGCACGCTCCTGTGCGAGGGCGCCCACGGAGTCCCGGACGGGCCCGGCGGACGCGGCCGGGTCATCGTTCCACGGCCGTTGTGCACAGGCTGTGGACCGCGGGTCGGCGTACGGGAGGCTGAGCGCACGGCCCGAGGAGCAGCCCCCTCGCGAGGAGCCGAGGGCCGAGGCCCCCGAGGAGCAGCCGTCGCCGGCCGAACAGGTAGTGAGCAGCGGCAGGTTCAGGTCCCCGGCCCGCTCGGGCGTCACCCGGACCGGCCGCGAGATCGCCCGCCTTCTGTGCGGCACGGCGCGGCGGAGGCGCCGACCCGCCCCCGCCGGTTCCGGTTCAGCGGTCCCGTTCCTCGGGTGGCCGCTGCGGCTGCTGTTGCCGCGTGTCCGGCTTGGCCGCCGTACCGCGTCGGGCCTCAGCGCGCAGCAGGGCGCGCAGGACGGCGTAGGGGTCCATGGGCATGGCTGTGCTCCTTGCGTCGAGCCGACTGACCTGGGCGGGGCGCGGGTCTGTCAGCAGCGCAGGACCACCGTGCGCAGCAGGGGAGTGGCGTACGGCGCCCTCGGCGTGCCGGGGCACGGATGTGTCGCGGGCCGGGCGGGCGCCGGGTCGGGGAGGGGAGCGGGGCGCTCGGGCACGTCGGACCGGTGCACGGCGCGGGCGGACGGCCGCAGGACGGTGTCGAGGACGTCGTGCTCGGCGGTCTCGGCGGCCACGCCGAGGGCCGGGGCCGCTTGGGCCTGCACATGGGCACCGGGCACCCACAGGGCCAGGAGCAGCACGAGCACCCGCAGCCAGGTACGGCCCCGGGGGATGCTCGTGGTCCTGCTCACGGCTGGTCTCTCCCCGGGGCGGGCGCGGAACGCAGCACTCCGGCCGCGGGATTCGCTTGCTCGGCGTAGCCGGGGGGCGTGAGGTGGCCGACGGTCACACCGTCTGCGGTACATGCTGGGCCCGGCCGCGCATGCCGAAGGCGGTGATGATCTCCACGACCCCCACCGCGACCAGCCAGATGCCGCCTACGAGGGTCAGCACGGCGACGGACTCGAAGGGCGAGTCGATGAGCACGATGCCGGCGACGAAGGTCAGCACCCCGAGGAAGATCTGCCATCCGCGGGCGGGCATCCGGGAGTCGGAGGCCGCGGCCAGCGTCTGGGTGATGCCGCGGATCAGCCAGCCGATGCCGATCCACAGGGCGAGCAGCAGGGTCGACTGCATGGGCCCGCGGAAGCAGAACAGGCCGAGCAGGATCGACAGGGCACCGCTGATGAAGGCCAGCACGCGCAGCGAGGTCGCCTTGTGCGTGCCGAACGCGGACACCAGCTGGAAGACGCCGCTGATCACGAGGTAGAGGCCGAAGAGGACACCGGCCGCGAACAGGGAGGCGCCGGGCCAGATCAGGACCAGGATCCCCAGGATCAGCGAGGCGATGCCGGTCACCAGGACCACCTGCCAGGCGGCCCGCGACAGGGCGTGCAGGGGGCCCTCCAACGGCGGTTCGGGCTCGTGGTGCCCGCTCGTCGCGCGTGCCGTGTGGACGTGCCGGTCGTCGTACTCGCGGCCCCATTCGGGGCCGCTGTTCGGTGCCTCGGTCATGGTCCATGCTGGGAACGCGGCAGACGGCCCCGCCACCCGGGTGGGCCGACCGGCGTACCCCTTACGGCGACCCGCCCGGCGTGTCCCGCAGGGGTCGGCGACCGGGTGTTGCCTTCAGGGATTCGGCGTTCAGGGGTGCCGTTACGGGTGGGCGTTCAGGCGTGCCTCTACGCGTGGGTGACCAGGCGTTCCCTGGTCCGGTGCGCCGACCGGCGTATCCCTTACGGTGGCTCGGCCCAGCCCCGGCCGATCACTTATCGCTCGGCCCACCCGGGGTGTCCGCTGCTCGCCGGCCACCCCGGCTACTTGCCCGCGGCCTTGGCGGCCTTCGCCGCCGCCTTCATCTCCTGCTTGTGGGCGCGCACCTTGGCCAGTGACTCCGGCCCGGTGATGTCGGCGACGGACCGGAAGGACTTCGCCTCGCCGTACGCGCCCGCGGCCTCCCGCCAGCCCTGGGGCGTGATCCCGAGCTGCTTGCCGAGCAGCGCGAGGAAGATCTGTGCCTTCTGCCGGCCGAACCCCGGCAGGTCCTCCAGCCGCTTCAGCAGCTCGGCCCCGCTGCCGACGCCCCGCCAGACGGCCTCCGCGTCCCCGTCGTAGTGCTCGACCAGGTACTGGCACAGCTGCAGGATGCGCTTGGCCATCGAGCCCGGGTAGCGGTGCACGGCGGGCTTCTCGGAGAGCAGCGCGGCGAAGGCCTCGGGGTCCATCGCGGCGATCTCGTGCGCGTCCAGGTCCTCGGCCCCGAGCCGGTCCGTGATGGTCCGGGGCCCCTTGAACGCCCACTCCATCGGCACCTGCTGGTCGAGCAGCATCCCCACCAGCGCGGCGAGCGGGGAGCGCCCGAGCAGCGCGTCGGCCTCCGGGTCCTGGGCGAGATGCAGAGTGACGTCCATGCGTCGATGATCCCCCGCCCCGCCTCGCCCCGCGCGCCCGCCTGGGTCCGCGCCCCCGTCTCGCCCCGCGCGCCCGTCTTGCCCCGCGTGCCCGCCTCGCCCCGTGTGCCCGTCTCGGTCCGCGTGCCTGCCAGGTCGCGGCTGTACGTCAGCCCCGCGCCCCGCTCGGCCCGCGCATCGGCCTCGGTGACGGTGGACACGCAGTGCTTCGTGCGCAGCAGGCGGAGGACCGCGCCTTCCCGACCCGGGCCCTGCCCCACGGCCCCTTCACCGCCCGCGTACGATTCCCCTACAAGAAATTAGGCAACGCTGGCGATCACGTCGTACACGCTGCTGGCCCTGGACCGGCGCCGGATCGTGGTGGACCCGGACGTCCGCAACGCCAAGGCCCTCGCCCGCCTCGAACGCCAGGGCTTCCGGCGCGGGTCGGCGGTCGTCCTCCCCGAGGTGGACCTCCCCGACGTCCACCTCCCGGAGAAGCGCGCCCAACTGGCGTTCCTGGGCCGGGAGGTAGCCTTCCCCGGGTGACGAGGCCCGACGAATCGACGCCTGACGGGACACCGCGTGGCGGGACACCGCCTGAGGGGACACCGCCTGAGGAGACACCGCTCGGCGGGACGACGCCGCGGGAACTGATCGCGCACTACGGACTGGAACCCATCCCGCGCGAGGGCGGTCTGTTCCGGCGTACCTGGGCGGGACCCGAACGGCCGGACGGCCGACCCGAGGGCTCCGCCATCGTCGCGCTGCTCACCGCGGACGACTTCTCCGCCCTGCACCGCCTGCCCTCCGACGAGGTGTGGCACCACTACCTGGGCGACCCGCTCCACCTCCTTCTCCTCGCCCCCGACGGCACGACCCGGACCGCCGTCCTGGGCCCCGCACCGCGGTCCGGACAGCACGTCCAGCTGACCGTGCCGGCCGGCACCTGGATGGGCGCGCGCGTCGCCCCGGGCGGCGCCTGGACCTTCTTCGGCTGCACGATGGCGCCCGGATTCACCTACGCGGACTACGAACACGGCAACGCCGAGGAGCTCACGGCGCGTTACCCCTCCGAGGCCGCGCTGATCAGGCGACTGTGCCGCCCATGAGCCTGCTCGACGGACAGACCGCCCTGGTGACCGGCGCGGGCGGCGGCATCGGCCGCGCCATCGCCCTGCGCTTCGCCCAGGAGGGCGCGGCGGTGGCCCTCCACTGCCGTACGGCGCTCGACGCGGCCGGGGAAGTGGCCGCGCGCATCCGGGACATGGGCGGCGAGGCGGTCGTACTGCGGGCGGACCTGACGGACGAGGACGCCTGCCACCGCCTGATCCGGCAGACCACGGACTGGTCCGGCGGCCGCCTCACCGCCCTCGTCAACAACGCGGCCGTCCAGCCGGTCCAGCCCTTGCCCGGCATGACGGCGGCCGAGTGGCGCACGGTGGTCGACACCAACCTCACCAGCGTGTTCGCCTGCACCCAGGCCGCCGCCGCGCACCTGCGCGCACACGGCGGCGGCACCATCACCCACATCGCCTCCATCGAGGCCGGCCACCCCGCCCCCGGCCACGCCCACTACGGCGCGGTCAAGGCGGCGGTGGTGACGCACGCCCGCGCGGCGGCCCTGGAGTACGGCCCGGCCGGCATCCGCGTCAACACGGTCTCGCCCGGCCTCATCGAGCGGGAGGGTCTGGCGGAGGCCTGGCCGGACGGCGTGCGCCGCTGGCTCGCCGCCGCCCCCACCGGCCGCCTCGGCCGTCCCGAGGACGTCGCCGACGCCTGCGTCTTCCTGGCCTCACCGCTCGCCTCCTGGATCACCGGCCACGACCTCGTGGTCGACGGCGGTGTGACGGCCCGCCCGACGTGGTGAGCACACAGCCGGTCCTCCGTACGTAAGACGTGGTGAGCATGACGCGGTGAGCACGACAGCCGGTCCCTCCGTACGTATACGGAGGGCCTGCGGAGCCCCATGGCTGCGGAGGGGCGCGGGCGGACGGCCATCCCGGTCGGCGGGCGGTCGGACGGCCCGGGGCAACCGGGCGGAGGACCGGCCGGACGGCGGGCGACCGGACGGCGGCCACCGAGCGGGCGGACGACGGGACGCTCCGCCGGTGGAGGAAGACTCCGCGGGCCGGCGGACGACGGGAGGGGCGCGGTGCGGGACGGACGCCGATGGCTGGGGCGGCTGACGCTGCTCTGCGCGGGCATGCTGCTGGTGCTGTTCGGTGCGGCGGCGCCCGCCTCCGCCCACGCGGCCCTGCGGGGGACCGACCCCGCCGACGGGGCCCTCCTCAGGGCGGCACCCCGGTACCTGACCCTCACCTTCACCGAGTCGGTGGGTCTGCTCACCGACTCCTTCCGGGTCTACGACCCCGAGAACCACCGCGTCCGCACCGGCCCCGCCGACCACGCCCCCGGCCGCTCCGACACGGCCCGCGTCGCCCTCCCCGCCAAGCCGGCCGAGGGCACCTACACGGTCGCCTGGCGGGTGGTGTCGGCCGACAGCCACCCGGTGTCCGGCGCGCTCACCTTCTCGATCGGCAAACGCACGGCGACGACGGCGAGCCCGGCACCGGACCGCACGGAGAACCCCGCCACCACGGCCCTGTACACCATCGCGCGCTACCTCGCCTACCTCTCCGTGGCCCTCCTCCTGGGCGCGGCGGCGTTCGTGGCCTACTGCCGTCCGCCCACGACCGCCCCGCTGCGCACCCCCGCCCGGGCCGCCGCCGGCACGCTCCTCGCCTCGACGACGGCCCTCCTGCTGCTGCGGGCGCCGTACGAGGAGGGCACCTCCCCGGCGAACGCCCTGTCGCTGTCCTCCCTCGCCCACACGGTGACGACCCGGCCCGGGGAACTGCTGCTCGCCCGCCTGGTCCTGCTGCTGGTGGCCGGAGCCGTCGCGGTGCTCCCGAGGACGCGCCGCACCAAGCCCCCGCGCCGCGTCACCCTGGTGTCGGCAGCGGTGTTCTCCGTGGTCCTCTCGCTGACCTGGGCGGCGGCCGAGCACGCCTCGGCGGGCGTCCAGGTCCCCCTGGCGATCACCTCGGCCGCCCTGCACCTGCTGGCCATGGCGGCCTGGCTCGGCGGCCTGGCCGCGCTGCTGCGCACGCTGCACCGCACCTCACCGACGCCGGTCACGGTCCTCACCCGCTTCTCCGGCCTCGCCCTCACCGCCGTGACGGTCCTGGCCCTGACCGGCGTCTACCAGTCCTGGCGAGGCCTCGGCTCCTGGCAGGCGCTCACGGACACGACGTACGGCCGTACCCTGCTGGCCAAACTGGCGGCGGTGACCGCGCTGCTCCTGGCGGCCGCCTGCTCCCGCACCTGGACCGCCCGCCTGGCCCGGGCGGGCGCGCCGGGGGCGACCGCCCTCGCCCGCGTCCCCGAGCCGGCCACCGGCCCTGCTCTCCCCCCGGAGCAGTCCCCGCCCGTGCCGCACCCCGCGGTCTCCTGGCGCCTGCTGCGCCGCTCGGTGCTGGCCGAAGCGGCCGTGGGCGTACTGGTCCTGGTCCTGACGACGCTCCTGACCAGCACGCTGCCCGGCCGCGCCGCCATCGAGGCAGCGGACTCCGGCGCGACCACGGCGGGCGTCCCGACGGCGTCCGTCACGACGATCCCGTTCGACGTCGGCACACCCGGCGGCCGCGGCACGGTGCAGGTCACCCTGGACCCGGGCCGGGTCGGCGGGAATTCCGTGCAGGCGGTGGTCTACGGCCCCGACGGCGGCCTGGCCACCGTCCCCGAACTCCGCGTCGCCCTCACCCTCCCCGCCCGGCGGCTCGGCCCCCTGGACACCAAGGTCACGGACCGCGGCGGCTACTGGGCCACCGACTCCTTCGCCCTGCCCATGCCGGGGACCTGGACGATGAAGGTGACGGTCCGGGTGTCGGAGGTGGACCAGGTGACGGTGTCCCGCCCGGTACGGGTGACGCGCTAGGCCGGGTCCACGGAGGCGTGGACCCGGCCGGGAGCAGCGGAAGGGCGGCCCGCGGGCCTAGCCCAGCGGGGTGTCGGCCCAGGGAAGCGACGAGGGCTCGACGGGGCTCTGCGGCCGGGCCGGCGGGGCCTCGTGGCAGGTGAACCCGAGCCGGGTCAGTGCCCTGCTGACTTCGCTCGCCGTGAAGTCACGCCGGTCCTGCCGGGTGATCACCTGCCCGACCTGCTTGACCGGGTAGATCCGGCGGCCGATGGTCACGCACGACCCGATGGCGGGCTCGGGCGGGATGCCCTCCATCGACTGCTCGACCTCGCTCTTGACCAGGTCGAAGGGGAAACGGGCGATGACGCAGCGCATGGTGCCTCCACGGGGAGCGGGTCGGGGTGTGACGGGAGGCGGGGGCCGGCCCACCGTCGGTTCGCGTGGCTATCCGGTCGTGCGCGAGTGGGGACGCCGGGACCGCCCGCCGCGGCCGCGCCCGGTGGACCGGGTCCGCTCGGGGCGTTCGGCGGCCGGGACGGCGAGCGTGATGGGCACTCCGGAGGGCGTCCGGGCACCGGTGATACGGCTCAGGTCGGCCCCGCCCGGGCGGACCCGGGTGGTGTGGGGGGTGATGCCGGCGTCGGCCATCAGCCGGTCCACCGTGCGCCGCTGGTGCGGCAGGACCAGTGTCACGACGGTGCCGGACTCGCCGGCGCGGGCGGTACGGCCGCCACGGTGCAGGTAGTCCTTGTGGTCACCGGGCGGGTCGACGTTCACGACGAGATCGACGTTGTCGACGTGCAGGCCGCGGGCGGCGACGTTGGTGGCCACCAGAACGGTCACCTGGCCGTCCTTGAACTGGCCGAGGGTCCGGGTGCGTTGCGGCTGGGACTTGCCGCCGTGCAGGGCCGAGGCGCGCACGCCGACCGACAGCAGGTGCTTGGCCAGTCGTTCCGCCGCGTGCTTGGTGTCCAGGAACATGATCACCCGCCCGTCGCGAGCGGCGATCTCGGTGGCGGTGGTGTGCTTGTCGTCGTCGCGCACGTGCAGCAGGTGGTGCTCCATCGTGGTGACCGCGCCCGCCGACGGGTCCACCGAGTGCACCACGGGGTCGTGCAGGTAACGGCGCACCAGCAGGTCGATGTTGCGGTCGAGGGTGGCCGAGAACAGCAGTCGCTGGCCATCGGGACGCACCTGGTCGAGCAGGGTGGTCACCTGCGGCAGGAAGCCCATGTCGGTCATCTGGTCGGCCTCGTCCAGCACGGTGACCGCCACGTGGTGCAGCCCGCAGTCGCCCCGCTCGATGAGGTCCTTGAGACGGCCGGGGGTGGCGACGACGACCTCGGCACCGGCCCGCAGAGCGGCCGCCTGCCGGCCGATCGACATGCCGCCGACCACCGTGGCCAACCGCAGGCGCAGGGCCCGCGCGTAGGGGGTGAGCGCCTCGGTGACCTGCTGGGCGAGTTCACGGGTGGGTACGAGGACGAGGGCGAGCGGCTGCCGGGGTTCGGCCCGTCGGCCGTCCAGGCGGGCCAGCAGCGGCAGTCCGAAGGCGAGTGTCTTGCCCGAACCCGTGCGGCCGCGGCCCAGGACGTCCCGGCCGGCCAGCGAGTTGGGCAGGGTCGCCGCCTGGATCGGGAAGGGCACGGTCACGCCTTCGGCGCGCAGCGCGGCCTGCAGACGCTCGGGCAGCTCGAGGTCGGTGAACGCCTCCACCGCCGGCAGTGCCTCGGTGAGAGTGGTGGGAAGGGCGAATTCACCGCGGGGCGCGGCGGGCCGGGATCGCCGCGAGCTCTGGCCGCTCTTTCCGGCGAAAACGGGACGGGACCCTTGCCGTCCTTGCGGGCTCGTCCCCCGCGAACGGAACCGGGAGGAGTCGTCGCCGGTACGGCGGGTGCGGTTCATCGGGGACCTTCCTCGATGCGTGCGGCACGTGTCGAGGAATTCCTTTCGGCGGTGCGGAACCGCGGGAGAATTCGCAAGAAAGAGCCGAAGGGAAACGGAAACCTGGGGGTGGGGGCAAAGAAACGGGCTGGGACCCGCGCCCCAAGAGCGCGGGCCCCAGCCACGTCGTACGCGTCAGCGTCAGGCGGGAACGATGTTCTCGGCCTGCGGGCCCTTCTGGCCCTGCGTGACGTCGAAGGTCACCTTCTGGCCCTCCTGAAGCTCGCGGAAGCCGGAGGTGGCGATGTTCGAGTAGTGCGCGAACACGTCGGCGCCGCCGCCGTCCTGCTCGATGAAGCCGAAGCCCTTTTCCGCGTTGAACCACTTCACGGTGCCAGATGCCATATTGAATCTCCCTTGGGGGCAGTGCCGGGATCCGCACTGTGCGGACCCCGAGTCGCCGCGATGATCACCCCTCCGGAAGACCCGGAAAGACCCGGAGGAATCACGAGGAAGCTCCGGCCAATCAAAACTGCAACTGTTATCACGGTAACACAGGCACCCCCAGGTCGGCCGTGTTTACCGTAATTCTCCGCCGGCGGTGGTGGGGAAACTCGTGGCGCGCGGCATGTAACTCTGCAACGGCCGGAACAGATATTCTCCCGACCGAGCCGCCGTGCGCTCACGAACGGCCGTTGCCGCCGGAACCGTCCAGCTTGCGGCGCATCTCCTCGTTCAGCCGGAGGGTGCCCTCCAGCTGGTCCTCGAGGAGGATGATGCGGCACGCGGTTTCGACGGGTGTGCCCTGGTCGACGAGTTCACGGGCGCGGGCGGCGACACGCAGCTGGTGGCGGGAGTAGCGGCGGTGGCCACCCTCCGAGCGCAGGGGAGTGATCAGTTTCGCCTCGCCGATGGCCCGCAGGAAGGCCGGGGTGGTGCCGAGAACGGCGGCGGCACGCCCCATCGTGTAGGCGGGGTAGTCGTCGTCGTCGAGGTTGCCGGCGGTGGAGTTCTCGGCGGGCATGGCACCTTCGTCTTGGGGTCCACTGGCGAGGGGTCGTGATGCTCACCACCGTAGCGTCGGCGGGCCGGCCACCGGTCCGGACGAACGCCGGAGGGCGGGACGAACGCCAAAGGGCCGGACCGCTTGTGCGGTCCGGCCCTCTGGGCTGGCGGAGGATACGAGATTCGAACTCGTGAGGGGTTGCCCCCAACACGCTTTCCAAGCGTGCGCCCTAGGCCTCTAGGCGAATCCTCCGCCGGAAACATTACATGACCGAGGGGAGTGCTCGCGAACCCGTTCCCGCAGGCCCGCATCGGGTACTGCCCGCGGGCCGCGATCGGGTACTGTGGGCGCAGCCCCTCACGCGGCGCTATCTGACTGAACTCCCCCAGGGCCGGAAGGCAGCAAGGGTAGGTCGGCTCTGGCGGGTGCGTGGGGGGCGCTTGCGTTCCCGGGGCTCTGCGGGCGGAGCCCGTTGTCAGTGGGCGCCATTAACCTCGTATGCGTGTCGTCTCTCGCGCTGTACCGCCGCTATCGCCCGGAGACCTTTGCCGAGGTCATCGGGCAGGAGCATGTCACCGACCCGCTGCAGCAGGCGCTGCGGAACAACCGGGTCAACCACGCGTACCTGTTCAGCGGTCCGCGTGGGTGCGGGAAGACCACCAGTGCGCGCATCCTGGCCCGCTGCCTGAACTGTGAGCAAGGTCCCACTCCCACGCCGTGCGGGGAGTGCCAGTCGTGCCGGGACCTGGCCAGGAACGGACCGGGCTCGATCGACGTCATCGAGATCGACGCCGCCTCCCACGGTGGCGTGGACGACGCCCGTGAGCTGCGCGAGAAGGCCTTCTTCGGGCCCGCGAGCAGCCGGTACAAGATCTACATCATCGACGAGGCCCACATGGTCACGTCGGCCGGCTTCAACGCGCTGCTCAAGGTCGTCGAGGAGCCGCCCGAGCACCTGAAGTTCATCTTCGCGACCACCGAGCCCGAGAAGGTCATCGGGACCATCCGGTCGCGGACCCACCACTACCCCTTCCGGCTGGTCCCGCCGGGCACCCTGCGGGACTATCTCGCCGAGGTGTGCGGGCGGGAGGACATCCCGGTCGAGGAGGGCGTGCTCCCGCTCGTCGTGCGTGCGGGCGCCGGGTCCGTGCGTGACTCCATGTCCGTCATGGACCAGCTCCTCGCCGGTGCCGGAGAGGAGGGTGTGACGTATGCCATGGCCACCTCTCTCCTCGGCTACACCGACGGCTCCCTCCTCGACTCCGTCGTCGAGGCCTTCGCCACCGGTGACGGGGCCGCGGCCTTCGAGGTCGTCGACCGGGTTGTCGAGGGCGGCAACGATCCGCGCCGGTTCGTCGCCGATCTGCTGGAGCGGCTGCGTGATCTGGTGATCCTCGCCGCGGTCCCGGACGCCGTCGACAAGGGACTCATCGACGCCCCCGCCGACGTCCTGGAGCGCATGCAGGCCCAGGCCGCCACCTTCGGCGCCGCCGAGCTGAGCCGCGCCGCCGACCTCGTCAACGACGGCCTGACCGAGATGCGCGGTGCCACCTCGCCCCGCCTCCAGCTGGAACTGATCTGCGCGCGCGTGCTGCTCCCGGCCGCCTACGGCGACGAGCGGTCGGTGATGGCCCGCCTCGACCGTCTGGAGCGCGGCGTCAGCTTCTCGGCCGGTGGCGGCGCGCCCGCCATGGGCTACGTCCCCGGCCCCGGGGCCCACGGGGGCGGCGCACCCGTACCGCCCGGCGGCGGCCCGGCCGCTGCCCGTGCGGCCGTGCGGGCCACGGGGGGTCCGGCCGACGGAGCCGACGGCCCGGCGGCATCGGGCGGCCCGGCGGCCCCGACCGGCCCGACTGCCCCGGCAGGCCCTGCGGCACCGCATGCTCCCGCAGCCCCGGCGCCCGCGCCCGCCGCTTCGGCCCCCGCCCCTTCCACGCCCGCCGCGCAGGCCCCGGTGCCGCCTCCGGCCGCCCCCGCGGCCGCTGCCGGTCCCGCCCCCGCCGCCCCCGGCGCCTGGCCCACCGCCGCTCCCGCCGGCAGCGGACGGCGCCCCGGCGGCTGGCCCACGGCCGCCGCTCCCACGGCTGCCCCGCAGGGCCAGGCGTCCCGGGCTCAGGCGCCCGGCCGGGCCCCGGCCCCGGCGCAGCCGCCGCACCAGGCGTCCGCAGCCCCGACGGCGCCCGCGGCCCCGGCCCCGGGCGCGCCCACCGGCGGCCTCGACCCCCGCGCGCTCTGGCCGAACATCCTGGAGGCCGTCAAGAACCGCCGTCGCTTCACCTGGATCCTGCTCAGCCAGAACGCCCAGGTGGCCGGCTTCGACGGCACCACGCTCCAACTCGGCTTCGTCAACGCCGGCGCCCGTGACAACTTCGTGAGCAGCGGCAGCGAGGACGTGCTGCGGCAGTCGCTGGCCGAGCAGTTCCACGTGCAGTGGAAGATCGAGGCGGTCGTCGACCCGTCCGGCGGCGGCTCCGCCCCGGCGGCCGGCGGCCCGTCGGGCTTCGGCCAGGGCGGCGGTTTCGGCGGCGCTCCGGGCGGCGGCGGTGGCTACGGCGCCCCGGCCGCACCTCCCTCCGCGGCTCCCCGGCCCCCGCAGGCGCAACCCTCCCCGCAGGGCGGTCCCGCTCCCGCCCCTGCGGCGGCCACCCCTGCCCCCCGGCCCGCGGCCGCGCCCGAGCCGCCCCCGGTCGCCCCCGAGGACGACATCCCGGAGGACGACGACCCGGACCTGGACGAGTCGGCCCTGTCCGGCCACGAACTGATCGTGCGGGAACTGGGGGCGACGGTGGTGGAGGAGTTCTCCAACGAATAGCCGGCGCCGGCCGAGGCAGTCCGACGGCGAGTGAGGACGAGGCCGTTCGGTCCGACGGCGGCGGTCCGGGGCGGCGGTCTCGAGGGGCGGTCACGTCGGCACCGGGTGCCTTTGGAGGAAAGCCCAACAAACCCGGCCCCCGACCTTCGGCAACCTTGCCATTAGGCTGACCCCCGTGAAGGTCCTCGTCATCGGCAGCGGCGCCCGCGAACACGCCCTGTGCCGCTCCCTGTCCCTCGACCCCGACGTCACCGCGCTGCACTGCGCCCCCGGCAATGCCGGTATCGCGGAGGTCGCCGAGCTGCACCGGGTCGACGCGCTCGACGGCGCCGCGGTGACCGAGCTGGCCACCGGCCTCGGTGCCGACCTGGTCGTCGTCGGCCCGGAGGCCCCGCTGGTCGCCGGCGTGGCCGACGCCGTCCGCGCGGCGGGCATCCCGGTGTTCGGCCCGTCCGGGGAGGCCGCCCGCCTCGAGGGCTCCAAGGCCTTCGCCAAGGACGTCATGGCCGCCGCCGGGGTGCCGACCGCCCGCTCCTACGTCTGCACCACCGCCGAGGAGGCCGCCGAGGCCCTCGACGCCTTCGGCGCCCCCTACGTCGTCAAGGACGACGGACTCGCCGCCGGCAAGGGCGTCGTGGTGACCTCGGACGCCGAGGCCGCCAAGGCGCACGCCGCCGCCTGCGAGCGTGTGGTGGTCGAGGAGTTCCTCGACGGCCCCGAGGTGTCCCTGTTCGCCATCACCGACGGCGTGACGGTCGTCCCGCTCCAGCCGGCCCAGGACTTCAAGCGCGCCCTGGACGGCGACGAGGGCCCGAACACCGGCGGCATGGGCGCGTACTCACCGCTGCCGTGGGCCGACCCGAAGCTGGTCGACGAGGTGGTGGAGACCGTGCTCCAGCCGACGGTGGACGAGATGCGCCGCCGGGGCACGCCCTTCTCCGGTCTGCTCTACGCCGGGCTCGCGATCACCTCGCGCGGTGTCCGGGTCATCGAGTTCAACGCGCGCTTCGGCGACCCGGAGACCCAGGTGGTGCTGGCCCGCCTGAAGACCCCGCTGGCGGGTGTCCTGATGGCCGCCGCCACCGGCAACCTCGCCGACCTGGCGCCGCTGCGCTGGAGCGAGGACGCGGCCGTCACCGTCGTCGTCGCCTCGCACAACTACCCCGGCACCCCGCGCACCGGCGATCCGATCACCGGCCTGGACGAGGTGGCCGCCGAGGACGCCCCGCACGCGTACGTGCTGCACGCCGGGACCCAGCGGGACGGCGACGCGATCGTCAGCGCCGGCGGGCGGGTGCTCTCCGTCACGGCCACCGGCAAGGATCTCGCCGAGGCGCGCGAGCGGGCGTACCGGGCGGTGGGCCGGATCGGCCTGGACGGCTCGCAGCATCGCACGGACATCGCGGCGAAGGCGGCGCAGGCGTAGGGCGACCGCGGGGCACACGCCCGAACGCGCCGGTCGCGCGCACCCTCGTACCCCATCGGGCCCCGGACGAGATCCGGGGCCCGATCTTTGCTGTCTGTCACTCACCTCTGACCAAAGCCATTCCATCGAGTGAGCAATCGCCCATCCGGCTGACGGGGGCCGGGGCCCCAACTAGGGTGCCGCGCAAGCGTTCCGGCACTTGGCCCTTACGACATTGCGATGTCAGTGGCGGGTGCCACAGTGGGGGAGTGAGCAGGACCAGGACAGCACGGCATCGGCAGCGAGGGGGTGAGGTCGGCACGTGACCGGAATCGGTGTGGAGATGGGCGCGCAGGCCGCGCGCTCCCGGGCCCTCGCCGTGCTGCGGGTCCGGGGCCGGGCGCTGGCCGTGTCCCTGCTGCCCGCGGGCGCGGCGGTGATCCTGCTGACCGGCGGTCCGACCGGGCATCTCGTCGGCCGGGGCTGGGACGCCGCCCGCTGGGGCGTGGGCGTGCTCGCCGTGCTGGTGCTGCTGGCCGCCGCCGGTATCACCCTGGTCGTGGCCCGGGCCCGCCCCGCCGTGAGCCCCACGGTGCCGGTCCCGGAGGAGTCCGCCCCGGACCTGTACCGGATGGTGCGCGACCTCGCCGACCGGCTGGACGTGCCGGCCCCGTCGGCCATAGCGCTCACCCCGGACTGCGACAGCTGGCTGGAGGACCGCACCCATTCGGCCCACGGCCCGCCCCCGCCGCCGGCGCCCGACGAGATAACCGGCCCGGGCCACCGCGCCCACCGCCGCACCCCCGTCGCACCGGTCCTCGTCATCGGCTCCCCGTTCCTGTGGTGGATGCGGGTCGGCGAGCTGCGCGCGGTCCTCGCCCCGGTCATCGCCGGTACGGGCCCCTCGGCCCACCCGGACATAGCGGCCGCCCGCCGCTTCGTCCGCGGGCTCGACGCGGCGGTGGCCGTCGCCTCGGTGCCCGGCCGCCGCGCGCTGACCCGCGGGGTTCGCGGCGTCCTCGGCTGGGTGGCCCGGCTGCTGCTGCGCGGCTGCCGGGAGCACGCGACGCAGATGGAGCGCGGGGTCGCCGCGGCGGCGGCCGAGCGGGCGCAGACGGTCGACTACGGCCTGCGGATCGTCGCCCAGGAGCAGGTCGGCCTCGCCTACGCCGGCTGGGACCGGCTGCTGACCAGGGTGGCGCTGCCCGCCTGGCGCATGGGTCGCTGGCCCGCCCGGCTGGACGCGGGCGTGGTGGCGGCGCTCACCGAGCTGTCCCGGCGCGACCGCCTGGCCGAGGGCTTCGCCTCCCGGCTCGGCGAGCGGCCCGCCTGCGACCTGCTGGAGGAGCCCGGCACGGTGGACGAGGCGGCCTCGCTGCTCGCCGCGCGCCTCTTCCACGGCGGCCCCGCCGAGTGCGGCCCCGACTGGGCGCCGGTGGACTGGCAGGCGTATCCGGAGGAGGTCGTGGACCGCACCTGGCGCGCCGACGCGGCCCGCCTGCACCGCGTCCTGGACGCCCTCGGGGTCCGCCCCTCCCTGGACCCCACGGCCCCGGACCCCGGCGGTCCCACCCTGGCCCGCGTCCTGGACCACCTCACCGAGCCGACCACACGAGCCTGCGCCGCCTCCCCCGTCCCCGAGGCCTCCCACGCTCCGCACGCTTCGCCGGCCTCCGACCCCTCCCTGATGTCCCCCGCCTACGACGACGAGGACACCGACCCCGGTACCGAGCGCAGTGCCGCTCTCGCCGCCGGTCTGAGCGCCGAGCTGGCCCGTGAGGAGGCCGTCGTGCCGAGGGGCGCCGGCGCTGCCGGGCAGAGCCCCACGAGCGCCCTGTGGGACGACGGCGGTCTGCCGCTGTTCCCCCTGCAGGCCCCCCGCACCGCCCGCGAGCTGCTCACCGATCACGTCACGGCGATGGTGTGCTGTGCGGCCGTCGACACCGCCGGCGCGGTCCCCGCCCTGGACTGGCTGGACGGCCCGTCCCTGCTGCTGGACGGTGAGCGGGCCGCCGACCTGACGCCCAAGGTGCTCAGGCTGATCGAGGAGGGCGACCCGGGCCCGCTGCGCGACTGGCTGAGCGCGACCGGGATACGGCCGGAGAAGCCCGTACGCCTCTTCTGACCCGTCTCCTCCGGCCCGGTGGGGCACCGTCGTACGGCTCCGCCCCCACCGACGTAACGGAAATGGGACTTCCACTTCAGGTCAATTCGCAACGAGTAGTGACCGGGCCCGTGCGTTATGTGATGTGCTGGGACCGACCACGCCTTTGGCAAAGGCTTGCGACATACGACACCACGGCCGAGCACACCGCGTACACCGAGCACCGCCGAGACAGGGACACGGGGGCACGAGGGAGGGGAGCGACCATGGCCTCGGACCAGATCCGCCGCTGGGAGTCCGGAGCACTCGCGCACGCCGTCACGGACCCCTTCGGGCAGGGCCCGGTGCCCTGGTTGCGTGGCAGTGAGACCTATTTCGACGACACGGGCCACGTCGTGCCCTGGTACGTCGACCCGAGCCCGCAGCCGCTCGCCGGCGCCGACGGCCGCCCGCGCGTTCCGGCCCCGCGTTCGGCCGGTTCCGGGCCCCGCTCGGCGGACGACGTGCACCGCCAGATCAAGGGCTTCACCGCCACCGGCGCGGTCACGCCCGGCGAGGCGATCGACTTCCACATCACGGTCGACCCGCCGCAGGAGTTCAGCGTCGACATCTACCGGATCGGCCACTACGGCGGCGACGGCGCGGCCAAGATCACCACGAGCCCGCGCCTGTCCGGCATCGTCCAGCCCCCGCCGCTGACCGCCGACCGCACGGTCTCCTGCCACCACTGGTGGCTGTCCTGGCGCCTCCAGGTGCCCTCCCACTGGAGCATCGGCGCCTACGTGGCCGTCCTGACCACCGCCGACGGCTACCGCTCCCACGTGCCGTTCACGGTCCGCGACGACCACCCCGCCGACCTGCTCCTGCTGCTGCCGGACATCACCTGGCAGGCGTACAACCTCTACCCGGAGGACGGCCGCACCGGCGCCAGCCTCTACCACGCCTGGGACGAGCGGGGCCGGCTGCTCGGCGAGGCCGACGCGGCGACCACCGTCTCCTTCGACCGCCCGTACGCGGGCGCGGGCCTGCCCCTGCACGTCGGCCACGCCTACGACTTCATCCGCTGGGCCGAGCGCTACGGCTACGACCTCGCCTACGCCGACGCCCGCGACCTGCACGCCGGCCGTGTCGATCCCAGCCGCTACCGGGGCCTGGTCTTCCCCGGGCACGACGAGTACTGGTCGGTGGCGATGCGCCGCGCCGTCGAGGACGCCCGGGACCGCGGTACCTCGCTGGTCTTCCTCTCCGCCAACACCATGTACTGGCAGGTGGAGCTGGGGCCCTCCCCGTCGGGCGTCCCGGACCGGCTGCTGACCTGCCGCAAGCGCAAGGGCCCCGGAAAGCCGGTGCTGTGGCGGGAGATCGACCGGCCCGAGCAGCAACTGGTCGGCATCCAGTACGCGGGCCGGGTGCCCGAGCCGCACCCGCTGATCGTCCGCAACGCCGGCCACTGGCTGTGGGAGGCGACCGGCGCGCAGGAGGGCGACGAGATCGAGGGCCTGGTCGCCGGCGAGGCCGACCGGTACTTCCCGCGCACCCCGCTGCCCGAGCACGACGAGCGCATCCTGCTCGCCCACTCCCCGTACACCGACAACGACGGCGCCCTGCGCCACCAGGAGACCTCTCTCTACCGCGCCCCCTCCGGCGCCTGGGTCTTCGCCTCCGGCACCTTCGCCTGGTCCCCTGCCCTGGACCGACCCGGCCATGTGGACACCCGCATCCAGCGCGCCACGGCGAATCTGCTGGACCGTATCTGCAAACGCGACTGATCCCGCCGCGGACCGCGGCCGACCCCCTGGCTCCAATCGATCGCCCCGATAAGGGAGAATCGAGGCACTTGGGCCCGCCCGTCGCCCACCACCGCCCTGTCCGGGCCCTGCGGGCGCCCCTTCTGATGCAACCACGGGGAGGAACCGTGTCCGGATTCGTAGAAAAGCCCGAGCCGATCCAGGTCCCGGGCCTGGTGCACCTGCACACCGGAAAGGTGCGCGAGCTGTACCAGAACGAGGCGGGCGACCTCGTGATGGTCGCGAGCGACCGCATGTCCGCCTACGACTGGGTGCTGCCCACGGAGATCCCCGACAAGGGCCGCGTCCTCACCCAGCTCTCCCTGTGGTGGTTCGACCAGCTGCGTGACCTGGCCCCGAATCACGTGCTCAGCACCGAGTTGCCCGCGGGCGCCCCGGCCGACTGGGCGGGCCGCACGCTGATCTGCAGGTCGCTGAAGATGGTCCCGGTCGAGTGCGTGGCCCGCGGCTACCTCACCGGCTCCGGCCTGCTCGAGTACAACGAGTCCCGTACGGTCTGCGGCCTCGCCCTCCCCGAAGGCCTGGTCGACGGCTCCGAGCTGCCCGCCCCGATCTTCACCCCGGCCACCAAGGCCGAGGTCGGCGAGCACGACGAGAACGTCTCCTACGAGGAGGTGGCCCGCCAGGTCGGCGCGGAGACCGCCGCCCAGCTGCGCCAGGCCACCCTCGCCGTCTACTCCCGCGCCCGGGACATCGCCCGCGACCGGGGGATCATCCTCGCCGACACCAAGTTCGAGTTCGGCTTCGACGGTGACGGCCTCGTCCTCGCCGACGAGGTCCTCACCCCGGACTCCTCCCGCTTCTGGCCGGCCGACCAGTGGCAGCCGGGCCGCGCGCAGCCGTCGTACGACAAGCAGTTCGTCCGGGACTGGCTGACCTCCGCCGAGTCCGGCTGGGACCGCAAGAGCGAGCAGCCTCCGCCGCCGCTGCCGCAGGAGGTCGTGGAGGCGACCCGGGCGAAGTACGTGGAGGCGTACGAGCGGCTGACGGGCACGAGCTGGTCGTAGACACGGGAGAAGGCCCCCGGTGAGAACCGGGGGCCTTCGCTCTGGAGCGGACGACGAGGCTCGAACTCGCGACCTCAACCTTGGCAAGGTTGCGCTCTACCAACTGAGCTACGTCCGCGTTGCGCCGTGGCGCGAGAGCAACTATACCCAACCTCGCTCGCGTGCGAGACGTACTGCCGCGTGACGGTTCTCCGCACCGAGCTTCGTGACGGCCGAGGAGAGGTAGTTCCGCACGGTCCCCGGCGACAGCGCGGCCCGCTCGGCGATCTCCGCGACCGGGGCGCCGTCGGCGGCCAGCTCCAGCACCTCGGCCTCCCGCGCGGTCAGCGGGGAGTCCCCGGCGGAGATCGCGTCGGCGGCCAACTCCGGGTCCACGTACCGGTTCCCGGCGTGCACGGTCCGGATGATCTCGGCGAGCTGCTGGGCGCTGACCGTCTTCGGGACGAATCCCCGCACACCGGCCGCGAGCGCCCGCTTCAGGTGCCCGGGCCGCCCGTGACCGGTGACGATCAGCACCTGGCAGCGGGGCAGCTCGGCGCGCAGGGATGTGGCGACCTTCACACCGTCCGCACCCGGCATCTGGAGATCCAGCACGGCCACGTCGGGTTCGTGCGCCCGGGCCATCGCCAGCGCCTCGGGCCCGCTCGCCGCCTCCGCGACGACGAGCAGGTCGTCCTCCAGGGAGAGCAGGGCGGCCAGCGCACCCCGGATCAGATGTTCGTCATCGGCGAGCAACAGCCGTACGGGACCGCTCATGACGTGACTTCGCTCACTCTCTCCCTCGTAGTGCCCGCGGATGCCGCGCTGTCGCCCAGCGGCACCTCCGCCACCAGCCGGAACCGGCCGGCGCCGACGACCCCCGCCACCAGGCTTCCGTCCACGGCGGCCAGCCGTTCCCGCAGCCCGGCGAGTCCCGAGCCGCCGCCGCTCGGACTCCCCGCCCGGTCGGCTCCGGTGCCGGTGCTGCCGCTCGCACCGGTCACCCCGTCGTTCTCGACCGTCAGCACCACATGCCCCTGGCGCATCCGCAGCCCCACCGCGCAGCGGTTCGCGTCCCCGTGCCGCAGCACGTTGGTGGTCGCCTCGCGGACCACCCAGCCGAGGGCGGACTGCACCTCGGCGGGCAGTTCCCCGGCCTCCGCGCGCACCTCGCAGTCGATGCCGGCGGCCGTCAGCACCCCCTGGGCGCCCGCGAGTTCGACCCCGAGGTCGGCCTCCCGGTAGCCGCGTACGACGTCCCGGACCTCGCGCTGGGACTCCTGCGCGATGCGCTGCACCTCGATCATCTGCTCCACGGCCTCCGGCCGGCCCCGCCGGGCCAGTTGTACGGCCAGCTCGCTCTTGAGGGCGATCACGGAGAGGTTCCGCCCCAGGACGTCGTGCAGATCCCGCCCGAACCGCAGCCGCTCCTCGGCGACGGCGAGCCGGGCCTCGACCTCGCGGGCCCGTTCCGCCTCCCAGAGCACGGACAGGGTCCAGGCGCCGCAGCGGCAGGCGAGCAGCGAGAAGAGCGTGTGGAAGGCGGTCATCAGGCCGGTCGCCAGGAGGCCGACGCCGTCCCGGTCGGTGAGCCAGATGACGCCCATGAGCAGCAACGAGAGCACCGCCGACCGGCGCAGGAACACCCGGACGGGGACCGTGAGTCCGTAGAGGAGCCCGAAGGGCAGCAGGGAGGCGCCGATCGCGAGCCGGATCGTCATCGGGTCGGCCGCGTCCAGCGCGGAGAGGGTCACGATCAGCGTCAGCGCCAGCCCCAGCAGGACGGCCGGTGTCCGGTGTCCGCCGGCCGGCAGCTCGGCGCGCCCCAGGTAGTGGTCGAGCGCCGGCCGGGTGAGCCGGTTCGAGGCGGTGCACTGGAAGGCCGCCACGACGGCGAGCAGGGCGCCGAGGACGACCGCCACGGGCCGGTGGTCGAGCCCTCCGACCAGGGGCAGCAGCAGCCAGCCGAGCGCGAAGAACCACGTGGTGGCGTACCAGGTGACGACCGTGTACAGCTCGACCCGCTCGGCCTTGCTCCGGTCCCTCCAGTGCCGTTGCTGCCACCGCCGTATGCGCCCCAGCATCAGCGCGTCCCCCCGTTCCTCAGCGCCGTGGCTCCCAGCGGAACCACCGTCGTACAGCAAACACCGCCACGATCGTCCAGGCCAGCGCGGTGGCGAGGGCGCCCAGCGCCTCGTACGCGCTCAACTGGCCGGTCCAGCCCGCCCGGACGAGGCGGATCGCCGGGGACAGCGGGAGGAGTTCGCACACGGAGGCGAGCAGGTCGGGCATGACCTCGGTGGGCACCGCGATCCCGGAGCCGGCCATGGACACGAACACCAGGGGCAGCGCGGTCACGTGGGCGCTCTCGGCGGTCCGGGTGAAGGACGCGGTGAGCGCGGCGAGCGCGGCACTGACCGCGAGTCCGGCCAGCAGCCCGGGCAGAAGCAGGTACGGCGCCTTCGGTGCCCCGGTGTGCAGCAGCGCGGCGCAGCCGGCGCACAGCACCACGGCCTGGGCGAGACCGAGGGCGGTCGCGGGCAGGGCGGTGCCGATGAGGATCTCGCCGTCGGACAGTTCGCCGGTGCGCAGCCGCTTGAGGACGAGTTCCTCGCGGCGGGCGACGTAGGCGCTGACCAGGGAGGTGTAGACGGCGAAGAGGAAGGAGAAGCCGATGGCGGTCGTCAGCAGGACCGTGCCGATGCTCAGGCCCGCCTTCTCCAGGTCCAGCTCGTCGAGGGCCGGCCGCATGCTGAAGGGCAGGGCGAGCGGTACGGCCAGCGCGGTCAGGACGACACCCCGGTTCCGGCCGAGGAGGGCCAGCTCGGCCCGCGCCAGCGCCCGCAGCCGTCGTGCCGTGGGCCCGAACGCCTCGAGGGCCACCCCGCTCATACCGCCACCTCCCGCTCCCGCGCGATGCCGAGGAACGCCTCCTCCAGCGAGGCCGACCGCACATCCAGCCCGCGCAGTTCGACCCCGGCCCGTTCGGCCCAGGTCAGCACTCCGGTGGCGGTCCGCTGCAACTGCGTCGTGCGTAGCCGGACGACCCTCCCGTCGCTCTCGTGCGCGCAGACGCCGAGGTCGGCGAGCGGGGGCAGATCGCCGAGGAAGTAGCCCGCGGGCAGTTCGAAGGACATCCGGGAGGGGCGGCCCGCGGTGACCTCGGCCGGGGTTCCGGAAGCGGCGATGCGGCCCTCGTGCAGGATGGCGAGCCGGTCGGCGAGGCCTTCCGCCTCCTCCAGGTAGTGGGTGGTGAGCAGCACGGTCGTACCCGCCTCGCGCAGGCCCCGTACCAACTCCCAGGTGTCCCGGCGGCCTTCCGCGTCGAGCCCGGTCGTCGGCTCGTCGAGGAAGAGCACCTCGGGATCGCCGAGCAGGGCGAGCGCCAGGTCCAGGCGGCGCCGCTCCCCGCCGGACAGCTGCTTGACCCGCACCGCGTGCTTGTCCGCGAGGCCGACCAGCTCCAGCACCTCCTGCTCCGGCCGCGCGCCGCTGGTGCAGTCCGCCCACATCCGGGCGGTCTCCGCGACGGTCAGCTCGGCCGGGAAGCCGCCCTCCTGGAGCATCACGCCGGTGCGGGGGCGTACGGCGGCCCGCTCGCGGTAGGGGTCGTGGCCGAGGATCCGCACCCGGCCCCCGGCCGGTGCGGCGAGCCCCTCCAGCAGTTCCACCGTGGAGGTCTTGCCCGCGCCGTTGGTGCCCAGCAGGGCGAAGATCTCCCCGCGCGCCACGCAGAAGCTGATTCCGCGCACGGCCTCGAACCCGCCCCCGTAGACACGCCTGAGGTCGGTGACCTCGATCACGTGCTCGTGTTCGTCCTTGTCCATGACATCAGCGTCCCGGCGGCGGGGACGCCCCGGCAGTGCGCGGTGTCATCGCTGAGCATGACAAATGTCAGAGAGCCGCGGGGCATACGAAAAGACCCCGGTCCAGAGGACCGGGGCCTTCTTCCCGAGCGGACGACGAGGCTCGAACTCGCGACCTCAACCTTGGCAAGGTTGCGCTCTACCAACTGAGCTACGTCCGCACTGCTCCCGACCGGCTCCCACCGATCGGTGCGAGCACCAGCCTACCTGATCCACAAGAGTGGTCGTGACGGCCGACGCCAGAGCGGGTGACAGGAATTGCACACTGCGCCTTCCCCCTGGAAGGGGGATGTTCTACTACTGAACTACACCCGCATGGTCCTCGGGATCCGGCCTCTCGGCCTCGCCCCTCGGCGTGTCCCAGACATTAGCTGATCGGCAGGGGGGTAGCGCAAGTCGACCCCCTCCGCGGCCCCGTATGCCCCAAGTGCACGGTCCTCAGGGCCCGCTGACGGACCCTGAGGACTGCCCCTTCGCGGGCTTCACTGCGCGGCGCTGAACGCCTCGTAGACCTTCTTGGGGATGCGTCCGCGGGCCGGGACGTCCATCTTGTTGGCCTGGGCCCAGGCGCGGACGGCCGCCGGGTCGGGGGCGACCTCCGTCTGCTTGTACGCCTTGCCGGACCTCGACCGCTTGCGGCCGGCCTCGACGTAGGGCGCGAGCGCCTTGCGCAGTTTCTTGGCGTTGGTTTCGTTCAGGTCGATCTCGTACGACTTGCCGTCGAGTCCGAAGGCGATCGTTTCCGCCGCTTCCGAGCCGTCGATGTCGTCAAAGAGAGTGACCACGACCTTTTGCGCCACGAATATCGGTCCCTTCGTGCGGCACGTCGATACAGCTCAACGGCGATGACGTGCCGAGTATCGGCTATTGCCAATTCATTTGTACAGTGCCCGGCAATGCAAAGTGAAGCCCGACTAAATCCGTCCGCGTGTCCGAGCACAATAGGTGCCGCCGACGGACTCCCGAACTTTCCCAGAATTTTTCACGACCACGCGGCTTCGACACCCGATCGTGACGCGCCTCACGTAGTTTCCTACAACTCTACTCGCGTAGAAATTTTGTGCGGGTAGTCTGAAGGAACCTGCTCAGCACCACACACCGGGAGTGCCAGTGGCACGCGTCGTAGTCGACGTCATGCTCAAGCCGGAGATCCTCGACCCCCAGGGCCAGGCGGTCCAGCGTGCGCTGCCGCGCCTGGGATTCGAAGGGATCTCGGACGTACGTCAGGGAAAGCGTTTCGAACTGGAAGTTGACGGGCCGGTCGACGAGGCCGCACTCGCCCGCATCCACGATCTTGCGGAATCCTTCCTCGCCAACACCGTGATCGAGGACTTCACCGTCAAGGTCGAAGAAGTGGCGGAGGCGGCCAAGTGACCGCTCGTATTGGCGTCGTCACTCTCCCGGGCAGTCTCGACGACCGGGACACTCAGCGCGCGGTCCGCCTCGCGGGTGCCGAACCGGTCGCCCTGTGGCACAAGGACAAGGACCTCAAGCAGGTCGACGCCGTTGTCCTGTGCGGAGGTTTCTCCTACGGCGACTATCTGCGCGCCGGTGCCATCGCGCGCTTCTCGCCGGTGATGGAGCCCCTCATCGAGCAGGCGAAGGCCGGCCTTCCGGTCCTCGGCATCTGCAACGGCTTCCAGATCCTCACCGAGGCCCACCTCCTTCCGGGTGCGATGCTCGGCAACGACCACCTCCACTTCATCTGCCGCGACCAGAAGCTGCGGGTGGAGAACGCGGAGACCTCCTGGACCGGCGACTACCGCCAGGGCCAGGAGATCCACATCCCGCTGAAGAACATGGACGGCCGGTACGTCGCCGACGAGTACACGCTCGACAAGCTGGAGGCCGAGGGCCGGGTCGCCTTCCGGTACCTGGACTTCAACCCGAACGGTTCGCTGCGGGACATCGCCGGCATCACCAACGAGGCGGGCAATGTCGTAGGCCTCATGCCGCACCCGGAGCACGCCGTGGAGCCCCTCATCGGGTCCGGCCGCACCGACGGCCTGCCCTTCTTCACCTCGATCCTCAAGAAGCTGGTCAACGCATGAGCCGGACGCCTCTGGACACGGTCGAGCACGCGACCGCGACCCCCGACGTCGAGCTGCCCTGGGCCGAACTCGGCCTGAAGAAGGACGAGTACGAGCGGGTGGTGGAGATCCTCGGCCGCCGCCCGACCGGTGCCGAACTCGCCATGTACTCGGTCATGTGGTCCGAGCACTGCTCGTACAAGTCCTCCAAGGTCCACCTGCGCCAGTTCGGCGAGAAGGCGCCCCAGTCGGACGCGCTGCTCGTCGGCATCGGCGAGAACGCCGGTGTGGTGGACGTCGGCCAGGGCTACGCGGTCACCTTCAAGGTCGAGTCGCACAACCACCCCTCCTACGTCGAGCCCTACCAGGGCGCGGCCACGGGTGTCGGCGGCATCGTCCGCGACATCATCGCGATGGGCGCGCGCCCGGTCGCGGTCGTGGACCCGCTGCGCTTCGGCGCGGCCGACCACCCCGACACCAAGCGCGTCCTGCCGGGTGTCGTCGCCGGCATCGGCGGCTACGGCAACTGCCTGGGCCTGCCCAACATCGGCGGTGAGGTCGTCTTCGACGCCTGCTACCAGGGCAACCCGCTGGTCAACGCCGGAGCCATCGGTGTGATGCGGCACGAGGACATCCACCTCGCCAAGGCGTCCGGCGCGGGCAACAAGGTCATCCTCTACGGGGCCCGGACCGGCGGCGACGGCATCGGCGGCGCCTCGATCCTCGCGTCCGAGACCTTCGACGACGCCAAGCCCTCCAAGCGTCCCGCCGTCCAGGTCGGCGACCCCTTCCAGGAGAAGCTCCTCATCGAGTGCACCCTGGAGGCCTTCCAGGAGAAGCTGGTCGTCGGCATCCAGGACCTCGGTGCGGCCGGTCTGTCCTGCGCCACGTCCGAGCTGGCCTCCAACGGCTCCGGCGGCATGCGCGTCACCCTGGACGACGTCCCGCTGCGCGACTCCACGCTCTCGCCCGAGGAGATCCTCATGAGCGAGTCGCAGGAGCGCATGTGCGCGGTCGTGGAGCCGGACAAGGTCGACCGCTTCCTGGAGATCTGCGCGAAGTGGGACGTCATCGCCACCGTCATCGGTGAGGTGACCGACGGCGACCGGCTGGAGATCTTCTGGCACGGCGAGAAGATCGTCGACGTCAACCCGCGCACGGTCGCGCACGAGGGCCCGGTCTACGAGCGTCCCTACGCCCGCCCCGAGTGGCAGGACGCCCTCCAGGCCGACGACGCCAACAAGCTCCCCCGCCCGCGGACGAGCGAGGAGCTGAAGGACCAGGTCCTGAAGCTGGTGGCCTCCCCCAACCAGGCCTCCAAGAAGTGGATCACCTCCCAGTACGACCACTTCGTGCAGGGCAACACCGTCCTCGCCCAGCCGGAGGACTCCGGCATGATCCGCGTGGACGAGGAGACCGGGCTCGGCGTCGCCATCGCGACGGACGGCAACGGCCGCTACGCCAAGCTGGACCCGTACACCGGCGCCCAGCTGGCGCTCGCCGAGGCCTACCGCAACGTGGCGACCACCGGCGCCAAGCCGCTCGCGGTCTCCGACTGCCTGAACTTCGGCTCGCCGGAGGACCCGGCGGTCATGTGGCAGTTCGCGGAGGCCGTGCGCGGCCTGGCGGACGGCTGCCGGCAGCTCGGCACCCCGGTGACCGGCGGCAACGTCTCGCTCTACAACCAGACGGGCGAGGCGGCCATCCACCCGACGCCGGTCGTCGCCGTCCTCGGCGTCATCGACGACGTCGCCCGGCGCACCCCGGTCGCCTTCCAGGAGGAGGGCCAGCTGCTCTACCTCCTCGGCGACACCCGTGAGGAGTTCGGCGGCTCGGCCTGGTCCCAGGTGATCCACGACCACCTCGGCGGTCTGCCGCCGAAGGTCGACCTCGAGCGTGAGCGGCTGCTGGCCGAGATCCTGATCTCCGCCTCCCGCGACGGCATGATCGACTCCGCGCACGACCTGTCCGACGGCGGTCTGATCCAGGCGGTCGTGGAGTCCGCGCTGCTCGGCGGCAAGGGCGCGCGGCTGATCGTCCCGGACGGTCTGGACGCGTTCACCTTCCTGTTCTCCGAGTCCGCCGGCCGCGCGGTCGTCGCCGTGCCGCGCTCGGAGGAGGTCCGCTTCAACGACATGTGCGGTGCGCGCGGCCTGCCGGCCACGCGGGTCGGTGTCGTCGACGGAGACGCGGTGGAGGTCCAGGGCGAGTTCGCCCTCCCCCTCGCCGAGCTGCGCGAGGCCCACGAGGGCACGATCCCGGCGCTGCTGGCGTAGTCACCACCCGCCGTGCGAAGGCCCCGTCCGCACCGCCGGACGGGGCCTTCGCGTGTCGGCTCCGGCCGGGTGCGGCCCGCCGTCACCGCACCGGCCTCGGATCCCGCCCGACGCCCCTTCCCGCCCGGACAGAGCCGCTCACGAACGGCCTGAAGGGCTACAGGTCAGGGCATAGGGTCACTGTCATGTCTCCGGCCAAGAAGCGCGCCCGCAGCTACGACCCAGCCAAGACCCGCGCGGCGGTCCTCGCCCAGTTCGGACACGTACGGGAGGCCGTCCGCGGCCTGACCCCCGAGCAGCTCGCGCTGCCGACGCGGCTCGGCGAGTGGAGCGTGCGCGAGCTGGTCGCGCACATCGGGATGGCGCTCACGGCCGTGCACCGGGCCCTGGACGAGCCCGCCCCGGCCAAGCAGGACGTCACGGTGGTCGAGTGGCCGTTCGCCACCGCCGCGAGCTCCGGCGCCATCGACGAGTTCACCCGCGGTCTGGTCGCCGAGCACGCCGACCTCGACACCTACCTCGCCGACATCGACGAGAGCCTGCGCGCCCTGCTCGCCGAGCATCCCGGAGGCCGGCTTCTGGCGACCAACGCGGGCGCGCTGCCCCTGGACGACTACCTCGTCACCCGCACCGTCGAACTCGTCGTCCACACCGACGACCTCACCGCCGCGGTCGCGGGCCTCGAGGTGCCGTACGACCGTCAGGCCCTGGCCGCCGCCACCCGGCTGCTCGCCGACGCCCTCGCCGTGAAGGCGCCCGGTGGCTCCACCGAGGTGCGGGTGCCGCCGTACGCCGTCGTGCAGTGCGTCGAGGGACCCCGGCACACCCGGGGCACCCCGCCCAACGTCGTGGAGACCGACCCGCTGACCTGGATCCGGCTCGCCACCGGACGCGTGGCGTGGAAGGACGCGGTGGCGGAGGCGAAGGTCAGCGCGAGCGGGGAGCGCGCGGACATCGGGGATCTGCTGCCACTGATGTCGTAGCGGAAGCGGCTGTACGGAACCGGTCGTAGCGGAACCGGTCGTACCGGTGGCCCGTCGAATCCGTATGAACCGGTACAAGCAGCGCATGACCCTGATGGCGGCCGCCGCGCTCGTCCTGCTCGCGGTGGCCTGCGGCAGCGGGAAGGCGGACAGTGGTTCGGTGAGCGTCCAGCAGCCGGTGACCGGGATCGACTGGCGGGTCGACGGCGTCACCGTCGGCGGTACGACCCGGCAGGCGCCCGCCACCGCCCACCTCCGCATCGACGAGGACGGCAAGGCGGCCGGCAACCTCGGCTGCAACCAGTTCAGCGCCCGGGCCACCGTGCACGGCGACCGCATCACCTTCGGTGAGCTGCGGACGACCAGGATGGCCTGCGACCAGGCGCGGATGGACTTCGAGCGCGCCCTCGCCCGCACCCTCACCACCGGCACGCTCACCGCCGCGGCCGACGAGCGGAAGCTGACCCTCACCGACGGCGACGGCGACCGCGTCCACCTAAGCCGGAGCACCCCCGAATGATGTGCGACACCTCACTCATGGATGCCGTGCAGCGGACCGCAACCGCCCCCTGCGGCCCGCCCGGAACCCGGACCAACCGCTGCGAAACCCACCTGACCTGGGGAAACGCAGAATCCACCAAGGTGATCGAACCGACCCGGCCCGTTGCGGGCGCGTATCCCCAATTCGGACCAGTGGTCGACCTCGCCTACACTCGGAAACGTGCCACGTGGTGACGGTCGACTCAATCACGATCTGCTTCCCGGCGAAAAGGGCCCCCAGGACGCTTGCGGCGTCTTCGGCGTCTGGGCTCCGGGTGAAGAGGTCGCAAAGCTCACGTACTTCGGGCTCTACGCCCTCCAGCACCGGGGTCAGGAATCCGCGGGAATCGCGGTCAGCAACGGCTCCCAGATCCTCGTCTTCAAGGACATGGGCCTGGTCTCCCAGGTCTTCGACGAGACCTCGCTCGGTTCGCTCCAGGGTCATATCGCGGTCGGACACGCCCGCTACTCGACCACCGGCGCCTCCGTGTGGGAGAACGCCCAGCCGACGTTCCGGGCCACCGCGCACGGCTCGATCGCGCTCGGCCACAACGGCAACCTGGTCAACACGGCGCAGCTCGCCGAGATGGTCGCCGACCTGCCGAACGACAACAACAGCCGCTCCACCCGGGTGGCGGCCACCAACGACACCGACCTGCTGACGGCGCTGCTCGCCGCCCAGGTCGACGAGGACGGCAAGCCGCTCACCATCGAGGAGGCCGCGCACGCGGTGCTCCCGAAGGTGCGGGGCGCGTTCTCCCTCGTCTTCATGGACGAGCACACCCTCTACGCCGGCCGTGACCCGCAGGGCATCCGCCCGCTGGTCCTCGGCCGCCTGGAGCGCGGCTGGGTGGTCGCCTCCGAGACCGCCGCCCTGGACATCACCGGCGCGAGCTTCGTGCGGGAGATCGAGCCGGGCGAGTTCGTCGCCATCGACGAGAACGGTCTGCGCAGCTCACGATTCGCGGAAGCGAAGCCCAAGGGCTGTGTCTTCGAGTACGTGTACCTGGCCCGCCCGGACACCGACATCGCCGGCCGGAACGTGTACCTCTCCCGCGTGGAGATGGGCCGCCGTCTGGCCAAGGAGGCCCCGGTCGAGGCCGACCTGGTCATAGCGACCCCGGAGTCCGGCACCCCGGCCGCCATCGGCTACGCGGAGGCCTCCGGCATCCCCTTCGGCGCGGGCCTGGTGAAGAACGCCTACGTGGGCCGGACCTTCATCCAGCCCTCGCAGACCATCCGCCAGCTGGGCATCCGCCTGAAGCTGAACCCGCTGAAGGAAGTCATCAAGGGCAAGCGCCTGGTCGTGGTGGACGACTCGATCGTGCGCGGCAACACCCAGCGGGCCCTGGTCCGCATGCTCCGCGAGGCGGGCGCGGCCGAGGTCCACATCCGGATCTCCTCCCCGCCCGTGAAGTGGCCCTGCTTCTTCGGCATCGACTTCGCCACCCGGGCGGAGCTGATCGCCAACGGCATGACCATCGAGGAGATCGGCACCAGCCTGGGCGCCGACTCCCTGGCCTACATCTCCATCGACGGCATGATCGAGGCGACCACGATCGCCAAGCCGAACCTGTGCCGCGCCTGCTTCGACGGCGAGTACCCGATGGAGCTGCCGGACCCGGAGCTGCTGGGCAAGCAGCTTCTGGAGACCGAGCTGGCCGCCGGGCCCGCCGCCACGGCCGCGACGGACGCGATCCGCCGTCCGTAAGCCCCGCTGTTCACGCAGTACGACACGAAAGTTCTCACGGTCATGTCTTCTGAGACCACTGGTGCCAGCTACGCGAGCGCGGGCGTCGACATCGAGGCGGGCGACCGCGCCGTCGAACTCATGAAGGAGTGGGTGAAGAAGACCCAGCGGCCCGAGGTCCTGGGCGGCCTCGGCGGCTTCGCCGGGCTCTTCGACGCCTCCGCCCTCAAGCGCTACGAGCGCCCGCTGCTCGCCTCCGCCACGGACGGCGTCGGCACGAAGGTCGACATCGCGCGCCGCCTGGGCGTCTACGACACCATCGGCCACGACCTGGTCGCCATGGTCATGGACGACATCGTGGTGTGCGGTGCCGAACCGCTGTTCATGACGGACTACATCTGCGTCGGCAAGGTCCACCCCGAACGGGTCGCCGCCATCGTGAAGGGCATCGCGGAGGGCTGTGTGCTGGCCGGATGCGCCCTGGTGGGCGGTGAGACGGCCGAACACCCCGGCCTGCTGGGCGAGGACGACTTCGACGTCGCCGGCGCCGGTACGGGCGTCGTGGAGGCCGACCGGCTGCTGGGCGCGGATCGTATCCGCAAGGGTGACGCGGTGATCGCCATGGCGGCCTCCGGTCTTCACTCGAACGGATACTCCCTGGTCCGCCACGTCCTGCTGGAGCGCGCGGGCCTGGCCCTGGAGGCGGAGATCGCGGAGCTGGGCCGCACCCTCGGCGAGGAGCTGCTGGAGCCCACGAAGATCTACTCGCTGGACTGCCTGGCGCTGACGCGCACCGCCGAGGTGCACGCCTTCAGCCACATCACCGGCGGCGGACTCGCGGCCAATCTGGCCCGGGTGATCCCGGACGACCTGCACGCCGTGGTCGACCGCACCACCTGGACCCCGGGCGCCGTCTTCGACCTGGTCGGGAAGACCGGGAACGTCGAGCGCCTGGAGCTGGAGAAGACCCTCAACATGGGCGTCGGCATGATCGCGATCGTCCCGGAGGAGTCCACCGACGTGGCCCTCGCGACGCTGGCCGACCGAGGTGTCGAGGCGTGGGTCGCGGGTGAGATCACCGACCGGGGTGACAAGGAGACCGGCGCGGAGCTGGTGGGGGACTACGCCGCCTGACCGCGCGGACAGCACAGAAGCCGGTCGGTGGCAGTGCCACCGACCGGTCTGGTCAAAACAAAGTCAAGCCCCGCGACGGTGCTGTGAGGGACCTTGGTCCTCGTCCTCGTCGTCGTCCTCATAGAGGTCGGCGTAGCGAGAGTACAGGTCGTCGTCGTCATGCTCATCGTCCGCGAAACGGTCGCCGTTCGGCGACTGGTTCGACGTCGATGCGCCCAGCTCCTCGGCCAGGCGTGAGAGGTCCGTCCCACCGCTGTTGTACTTCAGCTGGCGGGCGACCTTCGTCTGCTTGGCCTTGGCCCGGCCGCGCCCCATGGCTCGACCCCCTCAACGACGGGGCTCGACGGCCCCAGAGTCTGACACGCGTTCATGATCTGGAACGGACTCTCCATGGAGAGGCCGGTCCGTAGGGCTTCCACGGTACCTGAGCCCGCGCCCATACGGTACGTCGCCCGCAGCACGCGCGTGTGCCCAGGACCTTCGAGGCGCCCTGTCCTCGCTGGTCAGTGGCGATTTTAACCACTTATCGGGGAACGACCCGCCGGGGGAAGTGAGAGTTCTCTCTAAGTTCCCGCCGACGGGTACCGCTCACCTGTGCGATCGGACGCCCGGTCGGGGTCCTGCGCGGCCCGGCTCAGCGTGCCGTGCGGGCCTCGGCCATCCGCTGCTCGGCGATCCGGTCGGCCGCGGCGGCCGGCGGAATCCCGTCATCCTTCGCACGTGCGAATATGGCCAGCGTGGTGTCGAAGATCTTCGCCGCCTTCGCCTTGCACCGGTCGAAGTCGAACCCGTGCAGCTCGTCGGCCACCTGGATGACCCCGCCGGCGTTCACCACGTAGTCCGGCGCGTAGAGGATCCCGCGGTCGGCGAGGTCCTTCTCCACGCCCGGGTGGGCGAGCTGGTTGTTGGCCGCGCCGCAGACCACCTTGGCGGTGAGCACCGGCACGGAGAGGTCGTTCAGGGCGCCGCCCAGGGCGCAGGGGGCGTAGATGTCGAGCCCCTCGACGCGGATCAGCGCCTCGGTGTCGGCGACGGCCGTCACGCCTTCGGGGTACTGGTCGACGATCCGCTGGACGGCGTCCGCGCGCACGTCCGTGACGACGACCTCGGCACCCTCGTCGCGCAGATGCCGGACCAGGTGGTGGCCGACCTTGCCGACGCCGGCGATGCCGACCTTGCGGTCGCGCAGCGAGGGGTCGCCCCACAGGTGCTGCGCGGAGGCGCGCATGCCCTGGTAGACGCCGAAGGCGGTGAGTACGGAGGAGTCGCCGGCCCCGCCGTTCTCGGGGGAGCGCCCGGTGGTCCAGCGGCACTCGCGGGCGACGACGTCCATGTCGGCGACGTAGGTGCCGACGTCGCAGGCGGTGACGTAGCGCCCGCCGAGCGAGGCGACCATGCGCCCGTAGGCGAGCAGCAGCTCCTCGGTCTTGTCGCGCTCCGGGTCGCCGATGATCACGGCCTTGCCGCCGCCGTGGTCCAGTCCGGCCATGGCGTTCTTGTACGACATCCCGCGCGCGAGGTTGAGGGCGTCGGCGACGGCCTCGGCCTCGGTCGCGTAGGGGTAGAAGCGGGTGCCGCCCAGGGCCGGTCCCAGGGCGGTGGAGTGGAGGGCGATCACGGCCTTCAGACCGGTCGCTCGGTCCTGACAGAGCACGACCTGCTCATGGCCGCCCTGGTCCGAGTGGAACAGGGAGTGCAGGACATCAGCAGGTGCGCCGGTTACGTCGGTCACTGTGGTGACTCCTGTGTAAGTAGCGGCGGGTGGGGCTCAGCCCCCGTGCGGGTGGCGGGTGCTGGGGCATGAGCGTAGAGCCTCCGCACGACCACCATCCGCGCAGTGTTAAGGATCACTCTCCCGTGCCCTCCACGCACGCATGACCGTGGCACGATTTGCAGTGGTTTCGAGCCGGATCCGATGGGGAGGGAGCAGGCGTGCCCAAGGTGTCCTCCGTGGTCGTCCCTTACGCCGCGTATCTGCGCGTGTACGAGCCGCTGGGCGCCTTCCCGGAGCCGGAGCGCGGCCACTGGGCGCGCTACGCCCGCCGCCCCGACCGCCCCTCCTACCAGGACGAACTGCGCCGTTCGCTCGCCGACCTGCTGCCCACCCCGCCGATCGCGGTACCGGTGCACGAGAGCGGGGACGCGTTCGTGCTGGAGGTCGACGGGGTGACCTGTGTGTGCCCCTGGCGGACCCGGCTGCGCGGCTGGCAGGCCCTCGGCGAACTCGCGGAGGAGCTGCCCCCGCCGGTGCTGGACGCGGTGCTGCCGCCGGTGGTGCGGCTCCAGGCCGCCCAGGACTACGAGCGCTGGCTGGCCCGCAACCCCGATGCCCGCCCCTGGATCCGCACGGCGACCTGGCAGGTGCCGCTGAACTGGTTCGTGCTGGTCTCCGACGACGAGCGCCGGTACGACAAGGGGACCGCCGAGGTGCCCCCGGTGCTGCGGTACCGCACGCCCATGGTGCAGGCCCGCCGCCGGGTGGCGCGGGCGCTGCGCACGCTGAAGGACACCGTCGAGGAGGGCCCGCTGATCGACGGGCTGGTGGACGTCGGCCGCTGGCTGGAGGAGTTCCACCCGCGCTCGCTGGTGGAGCTGGACTACGGCGGCCTGGTGCATGTGCTGCCGGCCGGTGAGCTGGAGGGCGATCACTCGGCGGCGGATGTGGCCGACGGTGTCGAGGCGCTGCGCCGGGGCGACGGGGCGGCGGCCGGAGAGGCCTACGGGCGGCTCGTGGAGCGGTGGCGGGCGGTACGGGACCGACGATCGGCCAACTGACGAACTGACGTTTCAACAGAAACACCGAAAAGGTGACCTAGGTCACAGCTGAGACGTCGTCGAACAGCGTACGGTCAACGGCACTTCACCAGTTGATGGGACGTTGGTCCCGATCCGGGCTTTTGCGTCCAGGATGGCTGAAGCGTGATGGACCGCACGTACTGGGCCCTTGCGCCTCTTGCCCCTCCTCATGCCAAAATAGGACAAGGAGCCCGGGGAGGGCTCCGTCCGCCCAGCTATGCGCCATTGTGGGCGGAATCTCCGCATTGCATGCTTTGGGGGGTCTGGTGACTCCTGATCGTCCTGTGACTGATCGTCACAGTGGCGTGACTGTCCGCTATGGCATGGTCCATCGGCTTCCGTCGCTGATGAACACCTGGGAGGGCAATTCCATCGGTTTGGCCGACCGGGCTGGACAGATGGTGTAGTTGTAGTGCCGAGGACAAGCCGTTCGTCCTATAACCGACTCGACTCGCGTCCGCCATTTCGGGCAACGCGGGTCAAGGTGCAGAATTTAGAGGAAAGAACCGAGAAGGTTCGGTTCTCCCGAGGAGGCCGCTCATGACCGCTCGCACCCCTGATGCCGAGCCGCTGCTGACCCCGGCTGAGGTCGCCACCATGTTCCGCGTCGACCCCAAGACGGTCACGCGGTGGGCGAAGGCCGGCAAGCTCACGTCCATCCGTACGCTCGGCGGGCACCGCCGTTACCGCGAGGCCGAGGTCCGCGCTCTGCTCGCGGGCATTCCGCAGCAGCGCAGCGAGGCCTGACAACTGAAAACGGGCGATACGGCTGGTTCCCCCAACCCGCCAAGGCGCCCGAAACCCTAGCTCCAAGCGACGCGGGACCTGCCCCAACAGGGCCCTCGCCCAAGCCGAAGAGAACGTTGTAGGCAGCGACACAGGGTGCGTCGTGGATCGCGCTGGACTCCGCCGAGTCCAGCGCGATCTTTTTTGTGCGCTGGTCGCGGCCGTGCGGGCCCCGCTGTGAGCGGGCTTGTCGGAGTCTGGGGAGGGGTGTCGGAAGCCCTGTGGGTGGCCTCTGGGTCAGGTGCAATTGCACATATTAAATTGACCAGTTGTATGACGGGGGTAAATGCCACCTCTGCAAAAAGTCATGCGGTGACTCCCGTCACACGCCGGGCCGCTTGTTGCCCGTGGCTCCGGTGCGCTAGTGGAAGCAGGTGTTCCAGCGTCCCACGCCCCGACCGGGGTTGGCGCCACCGTCGGTCACGCGCTGCGGGGACCTTCGTCCTCGACGGCGTCTTCGCTCGTGTCCTGGGGCCGGGGGCCGGCGTCCATCGCCAGCCGCTGCAGGCGATGACAGATGGGGCAGTGGCGGGTGAGATGCCGGTAGGACGAGGCGGCCGACAGATGCGCCCTCAGGAGCGCCCGCGTCTCGTGCCTGGCCGATGCCGCCATACGCCACCTCCAGGGGCCGCACAGGAGGAACGGGCCCTGTTCTCTGGGTACCGGCGGACCGTGACGCCGTCAAGGGCGCAGGCGGCTGTGCGGACGACGCGGAAGGGCCCCGGCGGGGCGGTTGTCCCTGGGGTCCTGACGGGATGCGCTGCATCCGTTGGCGGCTCCGCCGCGGGCGCGGCCGCCACCTCGACAGCTCGGCGAGCACCCGGAGGTGGCGGGACATGAGTGAGGCCCGCAATCCCTTGCCGGGCGCGGGCCTCACTCGATATATGCGGTCCTGACGGGATTTGAACCCGCGGCCTCCACCTTGACAGGGTGGCGAGCACTCCAAACTGCTCCACAGGACCAGGTTTCGCTGCGCTCGACTTGCTGTTTTGCGCTGCGAGAAGAGACTGTACAGGAGGTGAGCCGCCTGGTCGAACTCACCCCCCGTGCGTGAGCGGTTACGGAACCGCCGCGTCGATCGCCTTCACGATCCGCTTGTCGGAGACGGGGTACGCCGTGCCCAGCGCGTGGGCGAAATAGCTGACCCGCAGCTCCTCGATCATCCAGCGGATGTCCAGCACCGAGGTGGGGACGGGCCGTCCCTGCGGGAGCTGTTCCAGCAGCCAGGCGTACTCGTCCTGCATCTCGTGGACCTTCTCCATGCGCGTGGTGTCCCGCTGGACGTTCGTCGGCATCTGCTGCAGGCGACGGTCGGCGGCCACCAGGTAGCGCATGAGGTCGGGGAGCCGGCGTATGCCCGCCCACGTCACGAAGCCGGGCTTCACGAGGGCGTCCAGCTGCTTGCGGACGTCCGTCAGGTTCGCCAGCAGCGCCGGGCTGCCCACGGCCTTCAGACGGCGCTCACAGGCCTGCCAGGCCGCCAGAACCTGCTGTGTCTGGCCCACCGTGCGGACCGTCGTGTCCACGATCTCCGCGCGCACCTTGTCGTACAGCTTCCGGTACGACTCCTCGTCCCAGGCCGGCCCGCCGAAGTCCGCGATCAGCTTGTCCGCCGCGGCCATCGCGCAGTCGTCGAACAGCGCCTGGATGGAGCCGTGCGGGTTGGCCGACAGGGCGAGCTTCTGGGCGTTCGTCAGCTTCTCCGAGGCGAACTTCGCCGGATTCACCGGGATGTTGCGCAGGATCAGCCGGCGGGTGCCCTTCCACATGGCCTCGGACTGTTCCTCCTCGGTGTCGAAGAGGCGGACCGAGACCGTGTCGCCGTCGTCCACCAGCGCCGGGTACGCCTTCACCGGCTGGCCGGCCCGGCGGGTCTCGAAGACGCGGGTGAGCGTGCCGATCGTCCAGTCGGTCAGGCCCTTGCGCTCCAGCGACTCGCCGCCCTCCCGGGTCGCGGTCGCGGCCGCCGCCTGGGAGAGCGCCTTGCGCGCCTTCGGCTTCAGCCGCAGCTTCAGTGCCTGCAGGTCCTTGTCCTCGGCCAGCTTCCGGCGCCGCTCGTCGACGATACGGAAGGTGATCTTCAGGTGGTCCGGCACCTTCGCCCAGTCGAAGTCGTCCGCCTCGAAGGGGACGCCGACCATGCGCTTCAGCTCGCGCGCCATCGTCACGGTGAGCGGCTCCTGGAGGGGCGCCGCCTTCTCCAGGAACGCCTTCGCGTAGTTCGGCGCGGGCACGTAGTTGCGGCGGATCGGCTTGGGCAGGGAGCGGATCAGCTCCGTCACGACCTCCTCGCGCAGGCCCGGGATCTGCCAGTCGAAGCCCTCGTCGGTGACCTGGTTGAGGACCTGGAGGGGGATGTGCACGGTCACGCCGTCGGCGTCCGCGCCCGGCTCGAACTGGTACGTCACCCGGAACTTCAGCTGCCCCTGCCGCCAGGTGTCCGGGTAGTCGGCCTTGGTGACCGCCTCCGCCGACTCCCGGATGAGCATCTCCCGCTCGAAGTCCAGGAAGTCCGGCTGCTCGTGCCGCTTCCGCTTCCACCAGGAGTCGAAGTGGGCACCGGAGACGACGTGTTGGGGCACCCGCTGGTCGTAGAAGTCGAACAGCGTCTCGTCGTCGACCACGATGTCCCGGCGCCGGGCGCGGTGCTCCAGCTCCTCGACCTCGCTGAGGAGTCTGCGGTTGTCCGCGAAGAACTTGTGGTGCGTACGCCAGTCGCCCTCGACCAGCGCGTTGCGGATGAACAGCTCGCGGCTGACCTCGGGATCGATGCGGCCGTAGTTCACCTTCCGCTGGGCGACGATCGGGACGCCGTACAGCGTGACCTTCTCGTACGCCATCACGGCCGCCTGGTCCTTCTCCCAGTGCGGTTCGCTGTAGGTCCGCTTGAGCAGGTGCTCGGCGAGCGGTTCGACCCACTCGGGCTCGATCTTGGCGTTGACCCGCGCCCAGAGCCGTGAGGTCTCCACCAGCTCGGCCGACATCACGAACTTCGGCTGCTTCCTGAACAGCGCGGAGCCCGGGAAGATCGCGAACTTGGCGCTGCGGGCGCCCAGGTACTCGTTCTTGGCGCCGTCCTTCACGTCCTTCATCCCGATGTGGGACAGGAGGCCGGCGAGGAGGGAGACGTGGATGCGGTCGCCGGGGACATCGTCCTCGTTGAGGTGCATGCCCATCTGCTTGGCCACCGTGCGCAGCTGGGTGTAGATGTCCTGCCACTCGCGGATGCGCAGGAAGTTCAGGTACTCCTGCTTGCACATCCGGCGGAAGGAGCTGGATCCGCGCTCCTTCTGCTGCTCGCGGACGTACCGCCACAGGTTGAGGTACGCCAGGAAGTCGCTGGTCTCGTCCTTGAAGCGGGCGTGCTGCTGGTCGGCCTGGGCCTGCTTGTCCGCCGGGCGCTCACGCGGGTCCTGGATGGACAGGGCGGCCGCGATCACCATGACCTCGCGGACACAGCCGTTCTTGTCGGCCTCCAGGACCATGCGGGCCAGGCGGGGGTCGACGGGCAGCTGGGCGAGCTTGCGCCCGGTGTCCGTCAGCCGCTTGCGCGGGTCCTTCTGGTCCGGGTCCAGTGCGCCCAGCTCCTGCAGCAGTTGCACGCCGTCGCGGATGTTGCGGTGGTCCGGCGGGTCGATGAAGGGGAACTTCTCGATGTCGCCGAGGCCGGCCGCGGTCATCTGCAGGATGACGGAGGCGAGGTTCGTACGGAGGATCTCCGCGTCCGTGAACTCCGGCCGGGCGAGGAAGTCGTCCTCGCTGTACAGCCGGATGCAGATGCCGTCGGACGTACGTCCGCAGCGGCCCTTGCGCTGGTTGGCGCTGGCCTGGGAGATCGGCTCGATGGGCAGCCGCTGGACCTTGGTGCGGTGGCTGTAGCGGCTGATCCGGGCGAAGCCCGGGTCGATCACGTACTTGATGCCCGGGACGGTCAGCGAGGTCTCGGCGACGTTGGTCGCCAGAACGATCCTGCGCCCGGTGTGCGGCTGGAAGACGCGGTGCTGCTCGGCGTGGGACAGCCGGGCGTAGAGCGGGAGTACCTCGGTGAACCTGTACTTCTTCTTCTCCAGCGCGTCCGCCGTGTCCCGGATCTCCCGCTCGCCGGAGAGGAAGACCAGGATGTCGCCCTTGCCCTCCGCCATCAGCTCCTCGACGGCATCCGTGATCGCGGTGATCTGGTCGCGGTCGGCGTCCTCGGAGTCCTGCTCCAGCAGGGGCCGGTAGCGCACCTCCACCGGGTACGTCCGCCCGCTGACCTCGATGATCGGGGCGTCGCCGAAGTGCCGGGAGAAGCGCTCGGGGTCGATGGTCGCCGAGGTGATGACGACCTTCAGGTCCGGCCGCTTCGGCAGCAGCTGGGCGAGATAGCCGAGCAGGAAGTCGATGTTGAGGGATCGCTCGTGGGCCTCGTCGATGATGATCGTGTCGTAGGCGCGCAGCTCGCGGTCGGTCTGGATCTCGGCGAGCAGGATGCCGTCCGTCATCAGCTTGATGAAGGTCGCGTCCTGGTTCACCTGGTCGGTGAAGCGGACCTTCCAGCCGACGGCCTCGCCGAGCGGGGTCCTCATCTCCTGCGCGACCCGCTCGGCGACGGTACGGGCGGCGATACGGCGGGGCTGGGTGTGGCCGATCATGCCCCGGACGCCGCGTCCCAGCTCCAGGCAGATCTTCGGGATCTGCGTCGTCTTCCCGGAACCGGTCTCACCTGCGACGATGACGACCTGGTGATCGCGGATGGCGGCCGCGATCTCGTCCTTCTTCTGGCTGACGGGCAGCTGCTCGGGGTAGGTGACCGCGGGCACACGGGAGCGCCGCTCGGCCATCCGGGCCTCGGCCTTGCCGACCTCGGCGTCGATATCGGCGAGGACGGCGGCGCGGGCCTCCGGCTTACGGATCTTGCGCGCGCCCTCGAGCCGACGACCGAGCCGGTGCGCGTCGCGCAGCGACAACTCGGTCAGTCGGGGGGCGAGGGTGCCGAGGGCGGGGGCGGGATGCGTAGACATACGCGATCCAGGATCTCACCCCGCCCCAAAAACACGCGAACGATTTGACCGGGGCTCGCACCGGCCGACCCGAAGGGGCGCGGGACTGTGTCGACGGAGCTTCCGGCAGGAGAGATATGCACTGAATGGCCTAGCGTAATCCCTATGCCCGACTCGCCGCACGGAGAACACGGCCGTCCGCCCACCCGCGCGGAGCGCCTCGCGGCGTTCCGGGCGTCCCCCTTCCTCCCCGCCACCGTCCTGCTGCTGATCGTGGCCGCCGCTGCCGGTCTCTTCGCCGGTTCCTACACGTACGCCATGGCCAACCCGACCCCGCACAGCATCCCCACCGCCGTGACCGGCGCCTACCACGAGCCGGCCGCCCGGCGCTTCATCGGGGGGATGGAGCAGGCCCTGGACGCCTCGCTCAAGCTGCACCCGTACGCCGGCCGGCGGACGGCGGTGCGCGCGGTGGCCGAGCAGAAGGTGTTCGCGGTCTTCGAGGCGCGCCCCGGCGGTGGGGTGATCACCCTGGACGTGTCGGGGGCTTCGGGGTCGACGGTCGCCCAGCTGCTCGGCGAGGCGGCGCTGAAGGTGGGAAAGGCCACGGGCACACCGGTGGTCGTCCGCGACCTCAAGCCGCTGCAGAAGGGCGACCCGAGAGGTCTGGCGATCTTCTACATCTCACTCGCGGCCGTGATCATCGGCTTTGTCGGAGCCATCCAGCTCAGCGTTCACGCGCGCGAGCTGAACCCCATGGAGCGCATCGCCTTCATCGCCGCCTATGCCCTGCTCGGCGGGTTCGTGATCGCCGCGGTGGTGGACTGGCTGCTGGGGGCGCTCACGCTGCCGTTCGCGGAGTCCTGGCTGATCCTCGTCCTGACGATGTTCACCTCCGGCATGGTGTTCACGATGTTCAACACCCTCGTCGGGCGCTGGGCCATGCTGCCGACGTGGGGCCTGATGGTGCTGCTGGGCAACCCCTCGTCCGGGGGTGCCGTCTCCTGGCCGCTGCTGCCGTCCCCGCTCGGCACGATCGGCCGCTGGCTGCCCCCCGGTGCCTCGGTGAACGCCCAGCACACCGCGGTGTACTTCCGGGGCCACCAGCACGCCTTCCCGTTCCTGGTGCTGGCGGGCTGGGCGGTCGTCTCCTGCGCGGTCTTCCTGATCTGGCGGCACCGGCACCCGGGCGGCCGCCCGACACACCGGGCCCACGCGGCCTAGGCCCGTCCGTCGCCTCCCCGGTCGCAGACGTTGCGCATCGCGAACGCCTTTTGCCCGGTGCCTACTTCGGCTGCGAGCTCGGCCGAGCACCCGCGCGTCCGTGCCACGGGACGCGTTGGTGTCACCGGGTGATGTCGCGGGCACGAAAAAGTCCCCCCCGAAAATCCTCGGAGGGGACTTTGCCCTGATGGGCAGCGGTGGCTGGGGCCGGGGTCGAACCGGCGACCTTCCGCTTTTCAGGCGGACGCTCGTACCAACTGAGCTACCCAGCCACGGTGTTTCACGTGAAACACCAGCGGTCCTGACGGGATTTGAACCCGCGGCCTCCACCTTGACAGGGTGGCGAGCACTCCAAACTGCTCCACAGGACCAAGCTTGTGTGCAACAGTGTCGCACACGATCTTGCGTGCCCCCAACGGGATTCGAACCCGTGCTACCGCCTTGAAAGGGCGGCGTCCTAGGCCGCTAGACGATGAGGGCTATCGGCCCGCCTGGGCGCTTCTCAGCGCGTCGGGGACGTGAGAAGCATATGGGATGGCGGGGGGTATCGCCAAAACCGTTTACGGAGTGCGGCGCGACGGCACCCCGGACGGGGTGGCGGAGGGCGTCGGGCTCGGGGACGTCTCGGGGCGGTTCTCGTCCGCGAGATGGCGGCTGACCTCGGCCGTCGTCAGCCCCAGGCCGCCCAGCTTGATCGCGTCCCAGGCCTGGAGGCGGCGGCTGTCGCGGTCGAAGTAGAGGATCGAGGCCTCGATGGGGGCGGGGTACTGGCGCTCCACCGCACGCAGGCCGCTGCCACCGGTGGAGCCCTCCATGCGCAGCCGGGTGCCGTACTTCAGCATCTCGGTGCCTTGGTGGTGCAGGTGGCCGCACAGCACCAGCGGGACCTCGCCGTCCGTCTCACGGGCGGCCGACGGTTCGTGGGCGATCGCCACGTCCGCCGGCGTGCCGGCCGCCCGCTGGTCGCGCAGGGCGCTGGCGAGCCGGTCGCCCGCCAGTTCCTCGGAGGCGTTGCCGCCGGGCACCGCCGAGCGGTCGGGGGTGAACTGCGGGTCGCCGATGCCCGCGAAGCGCAGGCCGCCGACCGTCTCAGCCCGGCCGTCGTCCAGGACGTGCACGTTCTTCATGCGCTCCAGGTAGCGCTGGGTGGTCCGGGAGTCGTGATTGCCCCGCACCCAGACGTACGGCACGCCCAGGTCCCCGATCGGGTCCAGGAATCCGTTCTCCGCCGCCGTGCCGTGATCCATCGTGTCGCCCGAGTCGACGATCACGTTCACCTTGTACTGCTTCACCAGCGAGGCGATGATCTTCCAGCTCGCCGGGTTCAGATGGATGTCCGACACGTGCAGGACCCGGATGGTGGAGGGGTCGGGCTGGTAGGCCGGGAGCGTGGACGTGACCTCGTAGAGCTTGGTCACGTTCGTCACCAGGCGGGCCAGCTCCTTCTGGTAGACGTCGAACTCGGTGACGATGCTGCGCGCGTTGCCGACCACGGACGGCGCCGAGCCGAGCAGCCCGGAGAACTTCGGCTCCAGGACCGACTTCGGGTTCCAGGTGGCGTACGCCGTCGCCGCCGAGGCGGCCAGCAGGGTCAGGGCCAGTCCACCGGCCGCGAGGGCCCGGCGCGGGCGGCGGTAGACGGCGAGGCCGAGGGCCGTGGCGCCGGAGACGACGGCGACGCAGGACCGTACGGCCAGGTCGAGCGTGCCGTGCTCGACGTCCTGGGCGACCTCGTCCTGGAGGCCGGAGAGCCGTTCCGGGTGGTCGACCAGGGCCTGTGAGCGGAGCGGGTCCAGCTGGTCGACGTTGACGTCCAGGCGGACGGGGGCGACATGGCTGTCCAGGGTCAGCGCGCCCAGCGGGGAGATATTGATCTTCGTGCCGCCGGTGAGGGAGGGGCGCAGCGCCATCGTCGTGTTCATCGGGCCGACCGGGGCGCGTACGTTGCCGACGATCAGCAGGCCCAGCCAGGCGCCGACGAGGACGACCGCCGTGAGGCCGAGGGCGCGGAGCCAGGGACGGGGACGCGCGGCGAGTTCCAGGGCGGGCAGCGTGGTCGTACGAGGGCGTAGGCGGTTCGGGGTCCGGTTCAGCATGCGGTTCAGGGCTGCGACGGGGACGCGGGCCATTGGTCCCGTATGCCCATGTCCCCGCGCGGATATGCGACGGCACACGCGCCTACCGCGGCCCCGTCCACGCGTACCGGACCATGACCTGTGCTGGAGATGACGCGCGCGGAGTTCGACGAGCTGGTCGCCGGCGCGCTCGACCTGATCCCGCGGAGCTGACGCGGCTCATGGAGCGGGCGCGCGGGTCGCCGGGAAGTCAGCCCCAGCCCAGTTGGTGCAGCCGTGCGTCCTCGATGCCGAAGTGGTGCGCCACCTCGTGGACGACCGTCACGGCCACTTCCTGGACCACGTCCTCCGTTGTCTCGCAGTAGCGCAGGGTCGGGCCCATGTAGATCGTGATGCGGTCCGGCAGCACGCCCGCGTACCACTCGCCGCGTTCCGTGAGCGGGGTCCCCTCGTACAGCCCCAGTAGCTCCGGGTCGTCGGCGGGCGGCTCGTCCTCCACGAAGACGGCCACGTTGTCCATGACCCGCGTCAGCTCCGGCGGGATCTGGTCCAGGGCCTCACTCACGAGTTCTTCGAACCTGTCGCGTGTCATCTCCAGCACAGTGCCATTGTCCGGGACGACCGGGCAGAGTGGGGGCCGGGCGGAACAGTTCCATGCCGGTCCGTGCGGCCCCGGCGTCACGCCCTCAGTGGTGGGTGGGGTTTCCAGCGGAGGGCGGGTCGATCGCCGATCCAGTGCGAGCGGCTCGGTCTGCCGGACCCACGCGTACGGGATGCGGCGGACGGCGCGGGTCGCGATGACTCGACGACGCCCGGCCGCATGCCCTCGGCCACGAGTGAGCCGGGCGTGAGGCACGGGTGAGCGCCGGTTGGAACGCGGCGCGTGTCCTCCTGCGGGCGACGGGAGTTGGGGAGGTTGACTCCCTTCCTTGCCCACCCCGGAGGTGGCCGCCGTGCGCCCCTTGTACGTACCCGTCCGTCTGGCCGTCACGGTGCTGGCCGTCGCCGCTGCCGCCGGCTGCGTGAACGTGGGTGACGACGCGGGCCGGGCCAGGCCCTCCCACTCGGCGGGGCAGCGCGGCGCTGAGGCACCGGACGGCGGTCCGGTGGACGGTGCGGGCGGCTTCGGGGACGACGGTGCGGCGGCCGACGGCAAGCACGGGCACGGCGGCAAGAAGAAGCCGGGGAAGTCGGTCTCGGCGTCGGCCACGCCGTCCGGGGCGGACAGCTCGTCCACGGCGCCGGCGAAGCCGGGGCAGACCGTCAGGCCCGGGGACCCGGCGCCGACCGAGGAGCAGCCGACGTCCCCGCCCAGCTCCGCCCCGCCCGAGCCGCCGGCCTCCACCCCGCCGCCCCCGCCCCCCTCCGAGCCCCCGTCGGCCGAGCCGTCCTCCTCGGCGCACGAGGAGACGGGGCCGCAGCTGGTCCAGCGGGAACCGGCGCCCGCGGCGGGCATGGCGGTATGACGGCCGGGGGCGAGGTGCGGTGGGCGCCGGTGGATTCCGCCGTCGTGCTGAGCGCTGCCGCGACGGGAAAAGTCTCACTGAGCTGCGGCTACGGGGCTCGGTTTGCACTCAGGGGTGGTGGGTGCGTATGGTGGTAGATCGTTTGATCCCATTTGCCCGGCGCCACCACAGAGCGCGCCGTGTGGCGCGTACTCTCCCTTGCCGTGGCGGACCGCATTGAGGCGGTCGTGAGCGAATCACGGAGTTGACGGGCGCGTGCCGACGAGACTCCGGAAGGTTTCGCATTCGCATGTCCGTGTCCAGTACTGACCAGATCGTCGTGTCCGAGAACGAGAACGAACTCACCGACGTGACGACCGAGGTCACCGAGGCCCCCGAGGCCGCTGACACCCCCCAGACCACCTTTGCCGACCTCGGCCTCCCCGAGGGCATCGTGCGCAAGCTCGCACAGAACGGCGTGACCACCCCCTTCCCGATCCAGGCGGCGACCATCCCGGACGCCCTGACCGGCAAGGACATCCTCGGCCGCGGCCGCACCGGCTCCGGCAAGACCCTCTCCTTCGGTCTGCCGACCCTGGCCACGCTGGCCGGTGGCCGCACCCAGAAGCACAAGCCCCGCGCGGTCATCCTCACCCCGACCCGCGAGCTGGCCATGCAGGTGGCCGACGCCCTCCAGCCGTACGGCGACGTCCTCGGCCTGAAGATGAAGGTCGTCTGCGGCGGCACCTCGATGGGCAACCAGATCTACGCCCTCGAGCGCGGCGTCGACATCCTCGTCGCCACCCCGGGCCGCCTGCGCGACATCATCAACCGCGGCGCCTGCTCGCTGGAGGACGTGCAGATCGCCGTCCTGGACGAGGCCGACCAGATGTCCGACCTGGGCTTCCTGCCCGAGGTCACCGAACTGCTCGACCAGGTCCCGGCCGGCGGCCAGCGGATGCTCTTCTCCGCCACGATGGAGAACGAGATCAAGACCCTCGTCGACCGCTACCTGAACGAGCCCGTCCTGCACGAGGTGGACGCGGCCCAGGGCGCGGTGACGACCATGTCGCACCACATCCTCATCGTGAAGCCCAAGGACAAGGCGCCGGTCACGGCCGCGATCGCCTCCCGCAAGGGCCGCACGATCATCTTCGTCCGCACCCAGCTGGGCGCCGACCGCGTCGCCGAGCAGCTGCGCGAGGCCGGCGTGAAGGCCGACGCGCTGCACGGCGGCATGACCCAGGGCGCCCGCACCCGCACCCTGGCCGACTTCAAGGACGGGTACGTCAACGTCCTGGTCGCCACGGACGTCGCCGCGCGCGGTATCCACGTCGACGGCATCGACCTGGTGCTGAACGTGGACCCGGCCGGTGACCACAAGGACTACCTGCACCGCGCCGGCCGCACCGCCCGCGCCGGCCGCACCGGCACGGTCGTCTCCCTCTCCCTGCCGCACCAGCGGCGCCAGATCTTCCGCCTCATGGAGGACGCCGGCGTCGACGCGGCCCGCCACATCATCCAGGGCGCCGGCGCCTTCGACCCGGAGGTCGCCGAGATCACCGGCGCCCGCTCCATGACCGAGGTCCAGGCCGAGTCCGCGAACAACGCCGCCCAGCAGGCCGAGCGCGATGTCGCCCAGCTCACCAAGCAGCTGGAGCGCGCCCAGCGCCGCGCCACCGAGCTGCGCGAGGAGGCCGACCGGCTGGTCGCCCGGGTCGCCCGCGAGCGCGGCGAGGACCCGGAGGCCGCGGTGGCCGAGGCCCAGGCGGCCGCGGCGGAGGCCGTGGTCGAGGCGTCCGTCGCCACCGAGCAGTCGGCGTCGCGCGAGACCGAGCGCGAGGAGCGCCCGGCGGCCTCGGCGCCGTACGAGCGCAAGGAGCGGCGCGGCTTCGACCGCCGGGACGACCGCGGCGAGCGGGGCTTCGAGCGGCGCGAGGACCGCGGCGACCGCGGTGGCCGTTCCTTCGAGCGGCGCGACGAGCGCCGTCCGTTCGACCGTGACCGCGAGCGGGGCTTCGAGCGCCGGGACGACCGGGGTGACCGTGGTGGCCGTTCCTTCGAGCGCCGCGACGACCGCCGTCCGTTCGACCGGGACCGTGACCGCGACCGTGGGTTCGAGCGCCGCGACGACCGCGGTGGCCGCTCCTTCGAGCGCCGGGACGACCGGGGTGACCGTGGTGGCCGTTCCTTCGAGCGGCGCGACGAGCGCCGTCCGTTCGACCGTGACCGCGAGCGGGGCTTCGAGCGCCGGGACGACCGGGGTGACCGTGGTG
>NZ_JBICWR010000025.1:0-40478 GCF_043199855.1 Streptomyces sp. NPDC048521 | reverse complement strand
GTGGCCGTTCCTTCGAGCGCCGCGACGACCGCGGCGGCTTCCGCCGGGACGAGCGTGGCGGGCACCGGGGCAGCGACCGTCCGTTCAACCGCGACCGCCGCGACGACCGCCCGGGCTTCCGCTCCGGCGGCCACGAGCGCCCCTACGGCCGTCGTGACGACCATCGTGGCACCGGCTCCTTCGGCCGCCGCGAGGACAAGCCGCGCTGGAAGCGCAACGGCTGACGCCGACTGAACAAGGGAAGGGCCCGTACGACTCCGGTCGTGCGGGCCCTTCCGCGTGCGCGGGGTCGCGAGCGGCACCACGGAAACGGCTTTCTCCGCGGCCGCCGAGATCCCCTGTCCGAAGCTGTGCGACGGTTGTAGCATCCCAGGGCTTGGCGTGGCGGATGTGGCCGAGGGGGACGGTGACGAGGCCTGCCGCGGCGCCTTTTCTGACTTCCCTGGGGAGGGACCCTTTGACCCGGCGTTCCCGGATCGCACTCACGCTTGTCAGCCTGGCCGCCCTGGGCGCCGGCTGCCTGACCACCGCGGGCCCGGCGGCCGCGGACACCACCCCGACACCGATCAGCACGGACGGCGTCTGGGGCATCGACTACGCGGGCGGCTTCCTGACCACCGTCGAGAACACCCCCAGCGGCTACCAGTGGGTGGTCGGCCGGCAGATCTCCACCGACGGATCGACGGTGCTGGGCAAGACGTACCGCGGCAACGCCGACGCGTTGGCGGGTGGCTTCCACGTGCAGCGGGTGCCGTGCGACGCCGGCCCGGCGGGCTGTGTGCCGATGCGTTCGTTCGGCAACACGTACCTCGGCGATTTCATGGTCGACGACACCGGCAAGCAGACCGCCCGGATCCTGCTGACCGAGAACTCGCTGAGCGGTACGACGGAGCCGAAGGTCACCGGCGCCCGCTTCATCGACGCCACCGGTCGCTACTACGTCTATCAGGCGTCCTCGACCGGCAAGCAGTACGTCGACGCGGTGGACTCCTACCGCTCCGCCGACGTGCGACTGACCCGGTCCATCACGGCCGCCTCCGTGTGGGGCTCGGCGCTGTGGGCGCCGGGCACCGGCAACGGCGTCGTCACCGCGTACGACCTGGAGCAGAAGAAGACCGTACAGACCGTCTCCACCGGTGCGCCGTGCACGGTCAAGGAGCTTCAGGCCATCGGCCGCTGGCTGTACTGGAACTGCGGGCCGACGGGCGCGGCGGGCGTGTACGACCGTACGGCGAAGAAGAACATCAAGGTTCCCTCCGGACCGGCGCTCATCGGTGACGGCTACCTCGTCCAGCACGACCGGGCGGCCGGGAAGCTGATGCTGACGGACTACCACACCGGTACGGCTGCCGCCCCGCGCACGATCGCCGACCTGCCGGCCGGCACCACCGCGGACCAGCGGCGGCTGAGCTGGACGGTGGACAAGTTCGGCGGTGACATCGCCTACGTCGGCCCCGACAAGGTGATCCGGATCGTGCAGAGCGGGGTGCCGACGCAGCGCCTGACGAAGATCGAGTCGGACCTGGGCGGCGACTCGGTGGACGTGAAGGGCCGCAACGGCGTCCACTACTGGGACAGCATCTGGCAGCTGAACAAGCCGGCCCGCTGGACGTTCACGGTGAAGGACGCCCTGGGGCGCACCCAGCGCACCATCACGGGCCGCGGTGCGCACGTCGAGGTGAACTGGGACCTGAAATCCGACTCGGGCACCTACCTCACCAACGGCCCGAAGACCTGGAGCCTGACGGCCACGGCGGAGGACGGCGGCGGCACGTACACCACGGGCGGTCCGCTCGGGTACCAGGGCGGCCTGCCGGGCTTCCACGACCAGGGGTACTACAGCTACGGCGAGCTGGTCACGCTCAACTCGTCGGGCGGGCTGACCCTGCACTACACCGAGGGCAAGGGCACCTTCGGCTGGAAGCGGTCGGCCTCCGGCTGGCCCGCCGGGACGGTGGCCGTCCCCTTCGGCGACATGGGCAGCGACCGCTGCGCCGAGCTGCTCGTCCGCATGCCGAACGGCGAACTGCGGCGCTACGCGAGCCGGTGCGGCGAGTCGTACACCCCGTCGAACAGCCACACCTCCCTGGGCAGCGGCTGGAACGCGTACAACGTCCTCACCGCTCCCGGTGACCTGACCGGTGACGGCCGTACCGACCTGCTGGCGCGCAAGGCGTCGACCGGGGACGTCTATCTGTTCGCCGACGACGGCGCCGGAAAGCTCAGGAAGGGCGTCAGGATCCGCACCTGGTCGACGTACAAGAAGATCGCCGGTGTCGGTGACCTGAACGGCGACGGCTTCGGGGAGGTGCTGGCGCTGGACAAGGCCGGGACGCTGTGGCGCTACGACGGCACGGGCTCCGGCCAGGTGAAGGAACGGGTGAAGGTCTTCTCGAACTGGGGTGCCTCGTACAACGCGGTCGTCGGGATCGGGGACATCACCGGCGACGGGAAGAACGACCTGGTGGCACGGGACACCGCGGGCAACCTGTACCGCAACGCCGGTGACGGCAAGGGTTCGTTCGCGTCCCGGGTGAAGATCGGCAGCGGCTGGCAGGGCTACAAGGGCGTCTTCTAGCCACACCGGGTCCCGGGTGACGCATGTCACGCCCCCGGTGAGGGAATTGCTGGGGGCATGACAGATGACGCGAGAGCGGGTGGGCCGGGCGGCCTGTCGGACGAGGAACGGCTGGCCCAGCTCGGTTACACCCAGGTGCTGGCCCGCCGCATGTCGGCGTTCTCCAATTACGCCGTCTCCTTCACGATCATCTCGGTGCTGTCCGGCTGCCTCACCCTGTACCTCTTCGGGATGACCACCGGCGGCCCCGCCGTGATCACCTGGGGGTGGGTCGCGGTGGGCCTGATGACCCTGCTCGTCGGCCTGTCGATGGCCGAGATCTGCTCCGCCTACCCGACGTCGGCCGGCCTGTACTTCTGGGCCCACCGTCTCGCGCCCCCGCGCTCGGCGGCGGCCTGGGCCTGGTTCACGGGCTGGTTCAACGTACTGGGCCAGGTGGCGGTGACCGCGGGCATCGACTTCGGCGCGGCCTCCTTCCTGGGCGCCTACCTGAACCTCCAGTTCGACTTCGAGGTGACCCCGGGCCGCACGGTGCTGCTGTTCGCGGCGATCCTGGTGCTGCACGGCCTGCTGAACACCTTCGGCGTCCGCATCGTCGCGTTCCTGAACAGCGTGAGCGTGTGGTGGCACGTTCTCGGCGTCGCGGTGATCGTCGGCGCGCTCGCCCTCGTACCCGACCGCCACCAGTCGGCGTCCTTCGTGTTCACCCACTTCGTCAACGAGACGGGCTGGGGCAGCGGCGCGTACGTGGTCCTGCTCGGTCTGCTGATGGCCCAGTACACCTTCACCGGCTACGACGCCTCCGCCCATATGACGGAGGAGACCCACGACGCGTCCACGGCGGGCCCGAAGGGCATCGTCCGCTCCATCTGGACGTCCTGGATAGCCGGCTTCGTCCTGCTGCTGGGTTTCACCTTCGCGATCCAGTCCTACGACAAGGAACTGACCTCCCCCACCGGCGCCCCGCCCGCCCAGATCCTTCTGGACGCCCTCGGCGCCACGACCGGCAAACTCCTGCTCCTGGTGGTCATCGGCGCCCAGCTCTTCTGCGGCATGGCCTCCGTCACCGCCAACAGCCGCATGATCTACGCCTTCTCGCGGGACGGCGCGCTGCCCTTCTCCCGTGTCTGGCACACCGTCAGCCCGCGCACCCGCACCCCCGTGGCGGCGGTCTGGCTGGCCGCACTGGCCGCCCTCGCCCTGGGCCTGCCCTACCTCATCAACTCGACGGCCTACGCGGCGGTGACCTCGATCGCGGTCATCGGCCTCTACATCGCATACGTCATCCCGACCTTCCTGCGGGTCCGCAAGGGCGCCGCCTTCGAGCGCGGGCCATGGCACCTGGGCCGCTGGTCGGGGCCGATCGGCGTCGTCTCGGTCGGCTGGGTCGCCGTGATCACGATCCTCTTCATGCTCCCCCAGGTGTCCCCGGTCACCTGGAAGACCTTCAACTACGCCCCGGTCGCCGTCCTGGTGGTCCTGGGCTTCGCCGCTACCTGGTGGCTGGCCTCGGCCCGCCACTGGTTCCTCAACCGCACCCCCGCCCCCGCCCCGCACCCCGCCGAAAAGTGACCAACGCCCCGCTCCGTACCCGCCGACGCGGCCGGGTATCCGATACCCGATCGGAGACCCGGCCTCGTCCGGCTATGCTCAGACAGGCAACATCGCCTGGGCCCTTAGCTCAATTGGCAGAGCAGTGGACTTTTAATCCATTGGTTGTGGGTTCGAGTCCCACAGGGCCTACGGTCCGCAGGCGGGCTCCACGCCCTCTGACCTGCTACGCAGCGCTCGGGTCGGCTTCGGTCGGCTCGGGCGCTGCCGCGTTTGCGCCGCCCTCGCGTGCGCGATGCGCCGGCGGGAGCGGACGTGCTCGCCGGGATGAGTGCGTCCGGCACGGCGGTTCTCGTCGCCGACGACGTACCGTGGAAGTACCGAGGGCATCGCGTACTCCGGCCGTCACGCCGGGTCGTCCTCGGCGAGGGACGAGCCCCGGGCCGCCCGAGCGGACGGTGCGGAGACGGGTCGGCGTCATGTCTGCCGCGATCACAGCAACTCCGCCACCGCGCCCGGTCGTTCCGCTCCGCTGCCGTAGGGCGGTGTGACGGCCGTGCGACGGCTCGACATCCACCGGCGTGACCGGGGCGAGCGGGCCCTCGTCACGCTGGCCGGGGAGATCGGTCCGGCCACCGTGCCGCTGCTGCGGGCCGCGCTGGAGCAGTGCCTGCGCGACGGCGTCAGCGCCATCGACGTCGATCTGACCACCGTCGGCTCCTGCGACGCCGGAGGCCTGGAGGTGCTCCGGACGGTGTCGCAGCGCGCCGACCGGGTGCACGCCTCGTTGCGGCTGCACCATCCGTGCGCGCAGATCACCCGGCTCCTCACCGTCACCGGCTCCACCCCCCTGCTCCTCGCGGCCCCGGCCCGTCCGGTGACACCGGTCCTGCTCCACGACCTGCTGGAGACGGCTGCGCCGGGTCCCACGGGTCCGTCGGGCGACGCGACGCGGACGTCCGGTGACCGTGCCCGTGTGCCGGTCGTCAAGGACGGGATCCGCCTGCGCCGGCTGAGTCGATGGCAGGCGGAGGGGATGAGCGAGGACCTCGCCGACCTGGCCGCGGCGTCCGTCGCGGGCACCTGCCACGAGGCGTGCCAGGAGCGGGGGCACTTCCTGCGGCGGCTGGCCGCCAGCACCCGGCGGCCCGGCTTCGCACTGGTGGTCGCCGAGACGACAGGTCTGGTCGGATGCGCTTTCGGCTTCCCGATCAGCCCCGTCTCCCGGTCCGACCGAGCGCTGCGCGAGAGCGTCGAACGGCTCACCGGCTGTGCCCGGTTCCTGCTGCTCACCCAGGTCGTGGCGCATCCGCACGCCCAGTGCCGCGACATCGCCCGCCGTCTGCAGCAGCGTCTGCTGGCCGACCGGCACGCCGCACTCGCGGTCGCCCTGCTCCATCCCGCCGACCAGGCCGGACAAGCCGCTTTCGAGTCCTGGGGCTGGCGGAACTACGGGGAGATGGTCGGGCTGCCCGGCCAGGGTGCTCCCTGTGTACTGGCCCTGTCCGGGGAAGGCGGACTCCCGGTCCCCCGGCCTCGGGCCGTCGGCCGAGGCCGGGCGTAGCCTGGGAGGCACCGAGAGCATGTCGGGCGCACGATCACGGTGGCGCCGTTCCCGGCGAGTGTCGAACGAGGGTGGTCCGAGGCCGCCCGGGACGGGATCGCACCATGGACTCCCTCACGCCGCCCGCCGGAGGCACGTCACCGGGTGACGCGCACACCTACAGCATGCCGCTGTCGCGGCTGAGCCTCACGCCGCAGGCGAGCCACGGCCCGCTGGACGGAGCGTGGTGGCCGCGTTGTGCCTCCCTGGAACTGGAGTTGCCCGCGCTCGTGGGCTCGTTGGACCCCGGCCGCGGCACGGTCACCCGCGTCACGGTGGGCGGGGCGGCCTGGCGTGATGCCCCACGGACGGTGTCGGCGCCCGACCATGTGATCGAGGTCGTCCTGAGCGACGTCGCCGACGAGGCGCATGCCATCACCCTGGACTGCGGCACCGTGGGGCGTTGGGAGTTGCTGGTCATCCCGCCCGACGAGCCGGCCGCAGCGGCCGGGCGACTGCTGTCCGCCGCCGCCGACCCCTGGAACCCGCTGTCCGCTGAGCGCGTCCTGGCACGCGTCGAGGACGACGCCGGCCAGGACGGCGCCGGGGAGCGGAACGGCCCCTGACGGAGCCGACGAACAGGGCAGCCCTCTCGCCGGCCGAGACCGCCGCCTGTGTCCGGGTGGGCTGGTGCCGCTGATCTGGCCGCCGGGTGGGCTAATGCCGCTGATCCGGCCGGGGTGGGGTGGTGCGGGCCGGCTTCGCCGCCGGCATCCGCCGCGGGGCGGGGCGGCCCGTCACCGTCGGTCCTGCCGCTGCGATGGTTCGGCCGTCGGTCCCGCGACGATGGTCCGGCCGTCGGCCTGCCGCTGCGATGGCCCGGTCGTCGGTCCTGCCGCTGCGATGGTCCGGCCGTCGGCCTGCCGCTGCGATGGCCCGGTCGTCGGTCCTGCCGCTGCGATGGTCCGGCCGTCGGTCCCGCGACGATGGTCCGACCGTCGGCCTGCCGCTGCGATGTGGTCCGGCCGTCAGCCCGTCGGCGTCTGGCCGCCTCCCGTGTCGATGAGGATCTGCTCGGCGGGGCTGACGTTGCCGGCCAGGACGGCCTGGGCCATCGCCGCGTGGGCGGCTTCGGGTGTCGCGTCCGGCGGGATCACCAGCAGCGAGAAGTGGTCCTGGTCGCCCCGGGTGACCAGGACGGTGTCGTCACCCACCGGAAAGGAGTCCACGTGCACCACCCGGTCGTCGACGACGATCCGCGTCGGCAGCTCCTCCCAGGCCGTGGCGTCCAGCCCGACCCGGGTCAGGGGGCCCAGGTGCTCGGTGAGGGCGCTGAGCAGTGCGGGCAACTCGGCACCGATGTCCCGCGACCGCGGCCACCACGCCCCGTCGAGGATGCCCTCGCGCGATGCCGTCGTCTCCAGCCGGAGCAGTGCGCAGCCCGGCCGCACGGCGTGGTGCACCCCGCTCGGCAGGCGCTGGGAAGCAGGGGATGTGTCGGAGTCGGTCATGGGGGACCACCCGTTCGAGATCCGGCGCGAGCACGGGATTCGCCTCGCCCCTGACCACGGTACTCCGGGTCCCGACCCGCACCGGCGGATCGGAGCTCGCCGCCGGGTCCCTGTCGTCGCTGTTATCGCTGGCCGGAATAGACGACGACCACGTGGAAGCCGCGGTCCGCCAGCGTCCCCGCCGAGTTGAACGTCTGGATGTACAGGCAGTTGTCCGTGCCCGCCCGGCCCACCACGGTGATCTCCCCGGGTGCGGACGCGCCGGAGTTGCCGGGAAATCCGATGCTGGCGACATACGTGCCGTTGGTGATCGGAACAGCGAAGCAGACCTGGTAGGTGCCGACGGGGTGTTCGACCCTGGTCGCCGAGGTGGCACCGAAGCTCTGCCCGGGAACGAGGGTTCCGTCCGCCCTCACGACGGCCCGCACGATCCGCTCGTCCCTGTTCTGATCGTTCTCGCTCAATCCCTTGGCGGCTGTGTGCGAGGCTGCCGAGTTCGTCGTGTTCGGCGGGACCGGTGCTGCTGCGCCGGTTGCGTCGGCGGCTGCGGGTGAGGCAATGAGAAACCCGGCGATCACGGATCCGGCCACTGCCGAAAGTCCCCTGGCGGCGCTGATTCCGAATTTCATGCTTGCTCCCTTGTCTGTGAGGGTCGCAATCAGCAGTTCCATGGGCGCCGCATGCGGGTTCGCGTTCGATTCGCGCTGTCACCCGTGCGGACCACCGAAATACGCCGAACGGGACAGGCTCGGCCCGACGGCCCGGACGATCGCCGCTTGCACGGGCGCTTCGGCGGCTTCCGCCTGAACCGGGCGACCGGGGGCGCCGTCCCGGTGCGACGCGGGCAGCGGTACGGAGGGCGCGGCTGACGCGCATCTCAGCAGGACGTGGGCCTCGTCGCGTCAGGAGGAGGCGGGGCCCGTCACGATCCGTTCGACCGCGGCCGTGACCAGTTCGTCCCGCTCCGCCTCGTTGAGGACGTCCGGCAGCGTGAGCTGTTCGACGATCAGCCAGTTCAGGGCGAGGTAGAGCAGTTTGACGGCCATGGCGTCACCGGGCAGGCCGGAGGCCTCGTGGTAGGCGATGTTGGCGTCGAGGTCGGTGCGGACCCGCTCGGTGAGGACCGCGCGCAGTTCCGGGCGGCGGGTGGCCTCCAGGCGGAGTTCCAGCAGCGCGAGGTAGCCGGTGCGGAAGGAGGCGACACGACCGACGAGTTCGCGCATCAGCCGCGCGTACGTCTCCCCGTCGCGGTCGGCCGTCCGCTGGCGGGCGAGGGTGGCCTCGTCGGGCTGGAGCCGCTCGTAGACGCGGGCGCCGGCCTGGGTGAGCAGGTCGTCGCGGCTGGAGAAGTAGTTGGACGCCGTACCGAGGGGCACGGCGGCCGCGGCGTCCACCGCCCGGAAGGTCAGCCCCCGGGCGCCCTCCCCGGCCAGTACCTCGATCGCGGCGTCGACGAGCGCGGCGCGCCGCTGGTCGTTCCGTCTCACCATGGGCCTCGACTCCCGACGCGCTCGCACTGGGCATCACCACTTCGGGCAGAGTACTGCATGCGAAGTTGTCAGCCGCGCGGTCCCGTACGGCGGTTCACCGGCCCCCGGCGGTGTTCGTCACGTCGCCCCGTAGGCCCGCAGGAACGCCGCAACTCCGCCCCTGACCAGGCGGTCCGTCTCCGCGGGCGGGAGGGGGAGGACGCCGTAGTGCGTGGACTGGACGATCGCGTGGGAGGTCAGGGCCGAGAAGTGGGCGGCCGCGAGGGCCGCGTCGCCGTGGAGGTCGAGCAGACCCGCGTCCGCGAGGTGTGTCATCGCCCCGGCGAGGGCCCGGCCGACAGGTTCCGGGCCCGCTTCGTGCCAGGCCTCGAGGACCTCCGGGGGTACGTGGTCGGCCTCGGCGTGGATGTGGCGGACCAGTGCGAAGTGGTTCCGGTAGTCGCTCATGAGGCCGACGAAGGCGCGGGCCAGGGCGACCAGGTCGCGTTCGAGGTCGTCGGGCCTTGGCGGGCGCTCGGGGTCCAGCATGGCGCGCAGCAGGGCCAGTTGGGCGTCGCGGACGTCGCTCGACGTCCAGGTCACGACGGTCTGGAAGAGCTGCGCCTTGCCGCCGGGGAAGTGGTTGTAGAGGGTGCGCGTGGAGACGCCGGCCTCGGCGGCGAGCGCGTCGACCGATGCGCGCGTGTAGCCCTCGCGGCCGAAGAGCGTGCAGGACGCGCTCGCGATGGCCATCCGCTTCTCCAGCTTGCGCGGTGAGACCTCGCGCCGCGCCTGTTCCAGCCGGGACTCGTTCGTTTCGCCCACGCCCACCTCCTTGGTGACCTGCCACTCTAGCCGATCTACAACGACCGTTGTAATTTTTACAACGAGCGTTGTACTTTGCTGGAGAGGCGGCCGCAGAAGCGGCCCGCCCGTCACGAGATGGGGGACACCCGTGTCTGCTGCCGCGTCCACTGCTCCGGTCACCGATCCCCGGCCCGGGTCCGCCGGCCCCGAGAACCGTCCGCTCCGCCTCGCCGTCGTCGTCGGCAGCGTGCGGGAGGGACGGCAGGGCCGGGCCGTCGCCGACTGGTTCCTCACCACCGCCGCCGGCGAGGCGGGTCCCGACCTCGATGTGATCGATCTGGCCGAGGTGGATCTGCCGCTGGTGCTGCCCGGCTGGGGCGGCACGCCGAGTCCCGAGACCGGCGCCGTGTTGCGGGGCGTCTCGCCGCGGCTCGCCGCCGCCGACGCGTTCGTCTTCGTGACGCCCGAGTACAACCACAGCTTCCCGGCGGCCCTGAAGAACTTCATCGACTGGCACCACGCCGAGTGGCGGGCCAAGCCGGTCGGTTTCGTGTCGTACGGCGGTCTCGGCGGCGGGCTGCGCGCGGTCGAGCAACTCCGCCTGGTCTTCGCCGAACTGCACGCCGTGACGGTGCGCGATTCGGTCAGCCTGCATGGGCCCTGGTCCGGCCTGGGCCCGGACGGCGCCCCGCGCGACGCGGCCGTGTGCGCCGGAGCCGCCAAGGGCATGCTCGGCCAACTCGACTGGTGGGGACGGACCTTGCGAACCGCCCGCGCCGAGCGCCCCTACGCGGGCTGAGGGGGAGCGGGACGATGAGCACCCGCCCGGCCCGCCCCGGCGTGGCCACCGGACGGATCGAGTCCAGCCGGGCCGGGGCCGGCTCGCCCGCACCCGGCTCCCTCTACCGCGTCGTCACCGTCGTCGTCCTCGGCAGCGGCATGGCGGTGCTCGACATGACGATCGTCAACGTGGCGCTGCGCCGCCTCTCGGAGTCCTTCGGCGCCCCGCTGGAGACCGTCCAGTGGACGGCCACCGCCTACACGCTGGCGCTCGCCGCCGTCATCCCGATCGCCGCCTGGGCGATGGACCGCATCGGCGCCAAGCGCACGTACGTCATCGCCCTCGTCCTGTTCACGCTGGGCTCCCTGCTCGCCGCCTGCGCGTGGGACGCCGGCAGCCTCATCGCCTTCCGCGTGGTGCAGGGGCTGGGCGGCGGGTTGCTGCAGCCGGTCGGCATGGCGATGGGCATGCGGGTCGCCGACCGGGCACGGCTCGGCCGGGCGATGGGCCTGCTGGGACTGCCCATCCTGGTGGGCCCGGTCGCCGGCCCGGTGCTCGGCGGCCGGCTGGTCGACGTCGCCTCCTGGCACTGGATCTTCCTGATCAACCTGCCCGTCGGTGCCCTGGCCCTGCTGCTCGCCGTCCGGCTCCTGCCCGAGGACGCCCCGGACGCCCGTGGCACGGACCTGCCCCGGCTGGACGTCCCCGGCCTGCTGATGCTCTCGCCCGGTCTCGCCCTGGTCCTCTACGGCCTGGCGCGCGGCGGCGAACGCGGCGAGTTCACCGCACCCGGGGCCCTCGTGCCCACGCTCACCGGTGCCGCCCTCACCGTGGCCTTCGTACGGCGGGCGCTCACCGTCCGCGCGCCGCTGCTGGACCTGCGGCTGCTGCGGGACCGTACCTTCGGCGCGGCCGTCCGCACCCTCGCCCCGTTCACCTGCGGCTACTTCGGCGCGGCGTTGCTCGGGCCGCTGTACTGGCAGCAGGAGCGGGGGATGAGCGCGACGACGGCCGGGCTGCTCGGGGCGCCCATCGGGCTCGTGGTCGGTACGACGATGCAGATCGCGGCGCGGCGGATCGACCGGGTGGCACCGCGCCGGCTGATCCCGGCCGGGTGTGCGGTGGCCGCCCTCGGCATGGGCCTGACGGCCTGGCAGACCGGTACCGCGGACGTGGCGCCCTGGCGGATCGTCGCCGCGGGCATGGTCATGGGCGTCGGTGTCGGCATGACGCTGATGCCGACGATGACCACCGCCACCCGTGACCTGCCCGCGGACCGGCTGGCCGGGGCGAGCACCGCGCTCAGCATCAACGCCCAGTTGGCCGCTTCCGTCGGCACGGCCGCGCTGTCGGTGGTCCTGGGCTGGGCGGGCACGGACCCGGCCGGCTTCCGCGTCGCCTACACCGTGGCCGCGGTCCTGCTCGCCCTGGGGACCGTCTCGGCACTCCGGCTCCCCGCCCACCGCGAGCCCTGAGCCCCGGCGGGCCCCGGCCGGCACCTCGCCACCGGCCGGCGTCCGCCCCGCGCCCGGCCCCCGCTCACCCCGCGCTCAGTTCCGTCAGTTCGTTCAGCTCGGTCAGGGGGAGTGTGTGCTGGGTCTGCAGGACCTTGGCGCGGAGGTAGCGGACGTTGTGGGCCGTGGTGAAGACACCGGTCGGCACCCGGTGCCGGACGACGGTGCCCAGCGCGCGCAACTGCTCCGCCTTGTCGGGGTTGTTGGACAGCAGATCCAGTTCGCCGATGCCGAGGGCGGCGAGCATCTGTGCGGCGGCGGTGTAGTCGCGGCCGTCCTCCGGGAGGCCGAGGGCGGCGTTCGCCTCGTAGGTGTCGAGGCCCTGGTCCTGGAGGGCGTAGGCGTCGAGCTTGTTGTAGAGGCCGATGCCGCGGCCCTCCTGGCGCAGGTAGAGCAGTACGCCGCCGCGCTCGGCGATGCGCTCGACCGCCTCGCGCAGCTGGGGCCCGCAGTCGCAGCGGGCGGAGCCGAAGACGTCTCCGGTCAGGCACTCGGAGTGCAGCCGCACCAGCGGAACCGGGCCGGGGTCGCCGAGGACGACGGCGACGTGCTCCCGGCCGTCGGCGAGCCCGTGGAAGGTGACGAGTGCCGCGTCGGCGCTGTAGCCGTCGGGGAAGCGCAGCGGTACCCGGACGCGGGCACGCGGGGTGGCGGCGGGGATGTCGGGCATGCGGGTCTCCGGGATCTGTGCCGTAACCATCTGCTTCAGATTTGAAGCAGATGTCCAGGATCGGGACCCTACCTCATGCTTTAAACTTGAAGCAATGGAGACGGGGCGGCGCGCCTCATGAGACCCGCGACGGGCGACTCACTCGGTCGCGGAGCCCGAACACGGTGACGACCGCCGCCGCCACGGCACGTCCTCCGTCGCCGCCCCCGCCTCGTCCTCCCCCTGCAGCCCGCGGGCGATCCCCGTGCAGATCTGCTCCAGCTGCCCCACCTGCTCCGGCGTGAGCCGGTCGAAGAGCGTGGTGCGCACCGTCTCCACGTGCCCCGGTGCCGTGCGCTCCAGCACGGCCATCCCCTCGTCCGTCAGCACCGCCAGGCTGCTGCGCTTGTCCCACCGGCAGTCCTCCCGGCGCACCAGCCCGTCGCGCTCCAGCCGGGTCACCGCGTACGTCAGCCTGCTGCGGGTGATCTTCAGCGTCTCGGCGAGGTCGGTCATGCGCAGCCGCCGGTCGGGCGCCTCGGAGAGGTTGGCCAGCACCGAGTAGAACAGGTGGGGCATGCCGCCCTCCTGCTGGAGCTGCCGGTCGATCGCGTCCTCCAGGAGTCGCGAGGCGGCGATGTAGGCGCGCCAGGCGCGCTGCTCCTCGGGGCTGAGCCAGCGGGTCGTCATATCGCCAGTGTAAGTTTGTTTCAAACTTGAACAAGACTTGGCGGGCCCGCCGGGCCGCCGCGAGGGAGTGCGCCGATGCCCCTGCCGTACGTGCTGCTGTCCGCCGCCGTCTCGCTCGACGGCTTCCTGGACGACACCGGCCCCGAACGGCTCCTGCTGTCCGGCCCGGCCGACTTCGACCGGGTCGACGACGTGCGGGCCTCCGTCGACGCCATCCTCGTCGGCGCCGGCACGATCCGCGCCGACAACCCCCGCCTGCTGGTCAACTCCGCCGACCGCCGCGCCGCCCGGCTGGCGGCGGGCAAGCCCGCGTACCCGCTGAAGGTGACCGTCACCGCCTCCGGTGAACTCGACCCCGGGGCCAACTTCTGGCACACCGGCGGCGAGAAGCTCGTCTACACGACCGACAAGGGCGCCGAACGGGCCGGCCGGCTCCTCGGGAGCAGCGCCGACGTCGTCCCGCTCGGCACCGGAATCGACTGGCGTGCCCTGCTGGAGCACCTGCACGACGTGCGCGGCGTCCGGCGCCTGATGGTCGAGGGCGGCGGCCAGGTGCACAGCCAGCTTCTCCAGCAGGGCCTCGCGGACGAACTCCAGCTGGTCCTCGCCCCCCTGTTCGTCGGCGACCCGGCGGCACCTCGCCTGTTCGGCCCCGGCGTCTACCAGGGCGGCCGGCTGCGTCTGGTCGAGACCCGCCGCATCGAGGACGTCGTCCTCATGCGCTACGAACCCACGGCCCCCGGCACCGGCCCGGCCCCCACCGCCGCCGACCGTCACTGGCTGCGCACCGCCTGCGCACTCGCCGCCCTGTGCCCGCCCTCGGAGACGGCCTTCAGCGTCGGCGCGGTCGTGGTCGCCGCCGACGGCACCGAACTCGCCCGTGGCCACTCCCGGGAGGGCGACGACCCGGTGGTGCACGCGGAGGAGGCCGCGCTGGCGAAGATCGACCGGGCCGATCCCAGGCTGGCCGGTGCCACGGTCTACAGCAGCCTGGAGCCCTGCGCCCGCCGTGCCTCCCGCCCCGCGCCCTGCGCCGAGCTGATCCTGCGGGCCGGGGTGCGCCGGGTGGTCACCGCCTGGCGGGAGCCGGACACCTTCGTCGCGGCGGCCGACGGGACGGCCGTGCTGCGCGACGGGGGAGCCGAGGTGGTCGTACTCCCGGAGTTCGAGGCGCTCGCCAAGGCCCCGAACGCCCACCTGCCGGGCTGAGAGGGCCCCCGGGAACCGGGCCGAGCAGGGCCCGCGGGAAGGCGATGTGCAATCCGTCCTGCGTATGGCGTACAGTAGAGACACAACGACGCGGGGTGGAGCAGCTCGGTAGCTCGCTGGGCTCATAACCCAGAGGTCGCAGGTTCAAATCCTGTCCCCGCTACTGAAGGCTCAGGGCCGGAATCCAGTTCACGGATTCCGGCCCTGAGCGTTTTCCCGGGACACTCACGGGTTCCCGGGATGTCCTGGATTTCTGTCGAGTGGCATACGTCACAGCCGGTCATCCGGTCGGTCCACAGCGGTCGCCCCGCGCCCCCCTGCCCGCAAACCTGGACGTACGTCGGACACGTGGGAGACAAGCGGTGCGCCCTGGTGAGGTGGAGCAGAACACGTACGCCAGGGCGGGTGGCCGGCTCCCCGGCGACCCCGTGCCCGACCCGGGGCTCGGCGACGAGCCGGCACCGGTGCGCGGGACCCGCCGCCCGAGCCCGCGCGCCCTGGCCCGGACCCTCCCCGCCCTCCTCGTCGCCGGCGGCGTCCTCTACGGACTGCTCACCCCCGAGGACTTCACCGCCGTCCCGTTCTTCACCGCCGCCCCGCTGATCGCCGCCCCACTGGCCTCGCTGCGCACCACCGTCCTGACCGGCCTCGTGGCACTCGCCGCCGCCTACGCCGTGCACGCCCGGGCCGGCGCGCACCCGGCCGTGGCCACCGTCACCGACGTGGTCACCGTGGCCACGGTCGCCCTGCTGGCCGTCGCCATCAACCGCGTGGTCCGCCTCGGCGACCGGCGGCTCGCCTCCGCCCGGGAGATCGCCGAGGCCGCCCAGCGGGCCGTCCTGCCCGAGCCCGCCGCGCGCATCGGCGGCTTCGAGATCGCCGCCTGCTACGAGGCGGCACGCCAGGACGCGTTCATCGGCGGCGACCTCTACGCGGTGCAGGACAGCCCGTACGGCGTCCGGCTGGTCGTCGGGGACGTGCGCGGCAAGGGCCTGGGCGCGGTCGCCGCCGTCGCTGTGCTGATCGGGGCGTTCCGGGAGGCGGCCGAGCAGGAACCCACGCTGGAGGCGGTCGCCGAGCGGCTGGAGCGGGCACTGGCCCGCGAGGGCACCCGGCGGGACGGCATCGACGCGTTCGAGGGCTTCACCACCGCCGTCCTCGCCGAACTCCCGCACGGCGACGGCGTCGTACGCATCGTCAACCGCGGCCATCCGGCCCCACTGCTGCTGCACGCCGACGGCACCCTGCGCACCCTGACCGCGCCCGAGCCGGCGCTGCCGCTCGGCATGGCCGACCTCGGCATGTGGCCCGACCGGGCACTGGAGGCCGACTTCCCGAGCGGGGCCACCCTGCTGCTCTACACCGACGGACTGTCCGAGGCCCGGGACGCCCACGGCCGGTTCTACGAACCCGAACGGCGGCTCGCCGGACGCACCTTCCCCGGTCCCGGCGCGCTGCTCGGCCGACTCGCAGAGGAGGTGCGGCGGCACTCCGGCGGCGGGATGACGGACGACATGGCGCTCCTCGCCGTACGGCAGCCCTGAGCGCCCTCACCGAGGGTGACCGGGCGACCGCCGTCCGCATAACATCTGAGTCACCATCAAAACTTCTGTGACTCCTGAACCGCGGCCAACTCGCCCGGTTTGCAGGGGTCCTGACGGGTAAGTCCACGGCCGGAAACGTTAACGATCAAGCCGAACGGCTTGGAAAGTGCCTGGCACGTCTATTAACGTTCGATAACGCAGCGCGGTCGTCCCAGCCGTCACCAGAGGCGGCTCCGTGCGCACGCGCCGAATCCCGCAAGGGAACCGGGGAACCACCACCTTGGGGTGAATCACGCGGACACCGACGTGGACTCGCTGAGTCCACGCCCGGTATACGCGCGTAGGAGACCTTCCTGCTCCGAACCCGTCAGCTAACCCGGTAGGCGGAGGAAGGAAAGGAGTACGCCTGCGTGGCGTCCAACCGGCCTGCCCCAGAAGCCCCGTACATACCGGCACAAGCCGGGACCGAGACCTTCGGTTACGGTTCCTACCGCGCCGAGGAGGGCCCCTGGGAGGAGTGGAACCCCACCGAGGACTCCCTCGCCCCGGTCCGCGGCCGCCACCGCGTCGCCAAGCAGCGCGGCGGATTCGCCCGCAGCTCCACCGTCCTCGGCGTCGGCGTGATCGCCGCGGTCGGCGCGGGCGGCATGGCCAGCGCCAACACCGGCAAGCCGCCGGTCTCCATCTCCCTGCCGGACCTGCCCTCCGTCGGCTCGCTCTTCGAGGACACCTCCTCCCCGGCGCCCGAGGCCACCACCACCGCGCTCAGCGGCGTCGGCGTGACCTCCGCCGACGCCGAGCAGCACGCCGACGCGGGTGAGACCCTGCGCAACCGGATCATGGCCCAGGCCGAGCAGCAGCAGACCAAGGCCGACAGCAAGGCCACCGCCGCCGTGCTCGCCGCCGCCGAGAAGCAGACCGCGGACGCCGCGGCCAAGGCGGAGAAGGAAGCCGCCGCCAAGGCCGCCGCCGCCAAGGAGAAGGCGGAGGCCGACGCCGAGAAGGCCGCCGAGGCCAAGCGGCTGGCCGAGCTGGCCAAGCAGTACGCGCTGCCGACGTCCTCGTACACGCTCACCTCGACGTTCGGCCAGGCCGGCTCGATGTGGTCCTCCGGCTACCACACCGGCCTCGACTTCGCCGCCCCCACGGGCACCCTCATCAAGGCCGTCCACAGCGGCACGATCACCCAGGCCGGCTGGGCCGGCTCCTACGGCTACCGCACGGTCCTCACCCTCGACGACGGCACCGAGGTGTGGTTCTGCCACCAGTCCTCGATCAGCGTCTCCGTGGGCCAGAAGGTCTCCACCGGTGACGTCATCGGCCGCGTCGGCGCCACCGGCAACGTCACCGGCCCGCACCTGCACCTGGAGGTCCACCCGGGCGGCCAGTCCACCGGCATCGACCCGATGGCCTGGCTGCGGGACAAGGGCCTCAACCCCTGACACGCCCCTCAGGGAGCCCGCGGGGGCACCCCTTTGCGTGAACTTGGCGCCGACGGCGGAATGCGATCATCCGCCGTCGGCGTTGACGTGGAGCATGACTTCTCTGCGCACACTCGGCTCCTCCGACCTCGAGGTCTTCCCCCTCTCCCTCGGCGGCAACGTCTTCGGCTGGACCGCCGACGAGGAGACCTCCTTCGCCGTCCTCGACGCCTACGCGGCGGCCGGCGGCAACTTCATCGACACCGCCGACAGCTACAGCGCCTGGGGCGAGGGCAACCAGGGCGGCGAGTCCGAGACGATCATCGGCAAGTGGGTCAAGGCCCGCGACAACCGCGACGACGTCGTCATCGCGACCAAGGTCAGCCAGCACCCCGAGTACCAGGGCCTGTCCGCCGCCAACATCAAGGCCGCCGCCGACGCGTCCCTGCGCCGCCTGGGCACCGACCACATCGACCTCTACTACACCCACTTCGACAAGCCCGAGGTGCCGGTCGAGGAGATCATCGGCGCCCTGGACGAGCTGGTGAAGGCCGGCAAGGTCCGCCACATCGCCGCCTCCAACATCTCCCCCGAACGTCTCAGGGCGTCCCTGGAATTCTCCGAGCGCGAGGGCCTCGCCCGCTACGTCGCCCTCCAGCCGCACTACAACCTGGTCTCCCGCGACACCTACGAGGGCCCGCTGCAGGACCTGGCCGCGCGCGAGGGCCTCGCCGCCGTCCCGTACTTCTCCCTCGCCTCGGGTTTCCTGACCGGCAAGTACCGTCCGGGTACGACCGTGGACAGCGCCCGCGCCGACGGGGCCCAGAAGCACGCGGACTCCGAGCGCGGCCAGAAGGTCCTGACGGCCCTGGACGAGATCGCCGCCGCCCACGAGGCCCCGGTCGCCACGGTCGCCCTGGCCTGGCTCGCGGCCCAGCCGACGATCGCGGCCCCCATCGCCTCGGCCCGCACACCGGAACAGCTCCCGGCCCTGCTGGGAGTGGCGCAGCTGAGCCTGACGGACGAGGAACTGAAGAAACTGACGGACGCCTCCGCCTGACCCCACCCCACCGACCGACCCTGCCCCGGCCCGACCTCGTCCTGCGGTCGTCGGGTGCGCCGGGGCGGGGGTCTGCGGTCGTGGGTTTGTGATGGGGGCGGGGGCCTGAGGGTCGTCGGTTCGTGATGGGGGAGGGTCTGGGGCCGTCGGTTGGGTGGAGGCCGGCCCTGCGGTCGCCGGTTGTGCCGGGGGCGGCCTGTGGTCGTCGGTTGTGCCGGGGCGGGTCCGTGGTCGTCGGTTGTGCGTGGGCCGGGCCTGCGGCCGTGGGTTTCGCCGGGGGCCGGGCCCGCGGTCCTCGGTTCCGCCGAGGGCGGCCTGTGGTCGTCGGTTGCGGCGGGGCGGGCCTGTGGTCGTCAGTTCCGCCGGGGGGCGGGTCCGTGGTCGTCGGTTGTGCCGGGGCGGGTCCGTGGTCGTCGGTTGTGCGTGGGCCGGGTCTGCGGCCGTGGGTTCCGCCGGGGGCCGGGCCCGCGGTCCTCGGTTCCGCCGAGGGCGGGTCCGTGGTCGTCGGTTGTGCCGGGGCGGGTCCGTGGTCGTCGGTTGTGCGTGGGCCGGGCCTGCGGCCGTAGGTAACGCCGGGGGCCGGGCCCGCGGTCGTCGATTCCGCCGCGGGCGGTCCCGCGGTCGTAGGGTCCGCCGCGGGCGGCCCTGCGGGCGTCGGTGGTGCCGGGGCGGGCGTCGCGGGGCGAGTCCGTGGTCGTCGGTTGTTTCTTCTCCGCCGCGACGGTGATCAGCCGCGACGGTGGTGTGTGCCCGGCGGTCCGCGACCCCGCTAGGTGCGGTACGGGTTGTAGGAGGGATACGGCACGGCCGGATACCCGTACGGCGGCGGTGCCCAGTACACCGGCGCCGGGGCGGAGGCCCTGGCCGCGTACTCCAGGGCCGGCCGCGCCATGCCCCGCCGCTGCCACAGCTCGGTCAGCAACTCCCGCTCCCGTACGACGAAGTCGGCCCCGGCCCGCCCCCGCCGCCCCCGGTGCCGCAGGAACGCGAGCGAGGTGGCGTACGCCTCGTACTGGGCCACCGTCCGAGCCGCCGGCCGCCCCCCGAAGTGGTGCCGGGCGTACTCCCGGGCCATCCGCCGCGCTCGCATCGACCCGAGCGCGAACGGCTCGGCCGGCCCCAGCCACCCGGCCAGCACATACGCCGGCAGCTCCTCCCGCACGGTCCGCAGCTCCCGCTGCCGCGTCCAGATCGAGAGCCAGGTCAGCAGCGCGAACGCGGGCACCATGAACCCGCCGTAGACGGCGAAGAACCCGTACTGGCCGAAGGTGGAGGAGCCGTTCCAGAGGGCGTGCATGCTCATCGCCAGCAGCAGCCCGCCGACCGGCAGCAGCACCCTCCGCAGATGCTGCCGCTCCCCCGACAGCGCGGCGATGCCGAAGCCGATGCCGGTGAGGACGGTGAACAGGGGGTGCGCGAACGGGGACATCACGATGCGCACGAAGAAGGTCGCGGCGGTGACGGAGGCGATGCCCCGGCCGCCGGTCAGCTGGTCGGTCCCGAAGGCCGTACCGAGGTAGAGGATGTTCTCGGTGAACGCGAACCCGGTGGCGGTGATCCCGGCGATCACCACCCCGTCCACGATCCCGGTGAAGTCACGTCTGCGGAAGAGGAAGACCAGCAGCACGGCCGCGGCCTTGGCGGACTCCTCGACGATCGGCGCTATCACGGTGGCGCCGAGGGTGTCGGCACTGGCCGGATCCGCGGTGGAGGTGGCTATCCACTTGGTCGCGAAGGTGTTGGCGACGATGGCTATCAGCGCCGCCGCACAGGCGCCCCACGCGAAGGCGAAGACCAGGTTCCGCCAGGGGCCCGGCGCCACCCGGTCCAGCCACCGGAAGGCGGCTGTCAGCCAGGGCACGGGCAGCACGGCCAGTCCGAGCCCCACCAGGAACCCCTCCGTCCCGGTCTGCCGCCGCACGAGCGCGAGGATCACCAGCCCGGACAGCGCCAGGAGCGTGATCAGCGCCCCGTACCGCACCCATCCGCGCTGCCACCAGTGCGGGTGACGGAGCGTCCCGGAACCGGGGCTGGCGGGGGGTATCGGGTAGGGAGCACTGGTGGCCACGGCATCGACCCTAACGGTGGCGGGACGAGGGGCTGGACCGGTTCGTCGGACCTGCCCGCAGGACCTGGCGCACAACCGCCGACCGGGCCCTGTCCGTCGGCCCTGCCTGCCGGTCCTGTCTGCCGGTCCCGTGTCGGGCCTGTCTGCCGGCCCCTTGTCTATCGGTCCTGGTGCGGTACGCGCCGGAAGAGGAGATCGTTCACGACATGTCCCTTGTCCAGTCCCTGCCCCTCGAAACGGGTCAGCGGCCGGAACTCGGGGCGTGGCGCGAAACCGCCCTCCGCCTGCGTGTTCTCGAAGTCGGGATGCGCGCTGAGCACCTCGAGCATCTGTTCGGCGTACGGCTCCCAGTCGGTCGCGCAGTGCACGAGAGCGCCGGGCTTCAGCCGGGTCGCGGCGAGCGTCAGGAACTCGGGCTGGATGAGCCGCCGCTTGTGGTGCCGCTTCTTGGGCCAGGGATCGGGGAAGTACACGCGCAGCCCGTCCAGCGAGTCGGGCCGGAGCATCTCGCGGAGCAGGATGATCGCGTCCCCGTTGCCCACCCGGACGTTGGACAGCCCGTTGCGGTCGGCGAGGTTGAGCAGATTGCCCTGCCCCGGGGTGTGCACGTCGACCGCGAGGATGTTGGTGTCCGGGTCGGCGGCGGCCATCTGGGCGGTGGCCTCACCCATGCCGAAGCCGATCTCCAGCACGACGGGGTTGCCGTTCCCGAACAGCTCGGCCGGATCGATGACCCGCTGCCCGTCGATGTCCAGCCCCCACTGGGGCCACAGCCGCTGCAGGGCGTCGGCCTGCCCGGCCGTCACCCGGCTGCGCCGCGGCTGGAAACTCCGGATCCGCCGCTCGAAGTGCGACCCGGCCGGATCCGCCTTCGGCCCGTCGGGGAACCGGGGTTCCCCCTTGGCCCGGGTGTGCCGGACGGAGGCATCGAGGGCCGCAGGGGCCGACGGCGGGGCTTCGGGGGTGCTCAGGGAGTCAGACACAGTAAGACCGATTTTACGGCGCCGCATGGTGGACCCCTTCCGACCGGGAGTCGCGGGTGCGCACCACGGGGTGGTCAGGGGGCGGAGCCCCAGGTACGGCCCTACAGCGTGCCGAGCAGCTCGAGCACCCGGCGCCCGACCTCCCTGCCGATGGGCAAGGAGGCGGTGGCCGCGGGCGACGGCGCGTTGAGGACGTGCACCGCCCGCACCCCCTCCCGGATCAGGAAGTCGTCCACCAGCGTCCCGTCCCGCAGCACCGCCTGCGCCCGCACCCCGGCAGGGGCCCGCACCAGGTCCCCGGACTCCACGGCGGGCAACAGCCTGCGCACCGCCTCCAGGAACGCGCCCTTGGACATCGACCGCCGCAGTTCCCCGGCCCCGTACCGCCAGTGCCGCCGGGCGATCGCCCACGACCCCGGCCACGCCACGGTCCCGGCCAGCTCCCGGGGCCGGACGACTCCCCAGCCGTATCCCTCCCGGGCCAGCGCCGGCACCGCGTTCGGCCCGATGTGCACGCCGCCGTCGATGCCCCGGGTCAGATGCACCCCGAGGAACGGGAACGCCGGGTCCGGCACCGGATAGACCAGCCCCCGCACCAGCTCCGGCCGCGCCAGCTCGTAGTACTCCCCACGGAACGGCACGATCCGCACCTGCGGATCGTCCCCGGTCAGCCGCGCCACCTCGTCGCAGTACAGCCCGGCGCAGTTCACCAGCACGCGCGCGCGTACGACGTCCCCGCCGGCGGTGAGCACGGCCACGCCCCGCTCCGGCCGCCGGTCCACCCGTACGACCCTCGCGCCGTAGCGGATCTCCGCCCCGGACGCCCGGGCCAGCTGACGCGCGACCCCGACGAAGTCGCACACGCCGGTCGTGCCGACGTGTATGGCGGCCAGGCCGCGCACCTCCGGTTCGTACTCGGCGATCTGCGCGGCCCCCAGCTCCCGCACCGGGATCCCGTTCTCGCGCCCGCGCTGCACGAGGGCGTGGAGCCGCGGCAGTTCCTCCCGCTCGGTGGCGACGATCAGCTTGCCGGTGACGGCGTGCGCGATGCCGTACTCGGCGCAGAACTTCACCATCTCGGCGGCGCCCCGCACCGCGTACCGCGCCTTGAGCGAGCCCGGCCGGTAGTAGATGCCGCTGTGGATGACCCCGCTGTTGCGCCCCGTCTGGTGCCGGGCCGGCCCCGGCTCCTTCTCGAGCACGGTCACCCGCGTACCCGGCGCGGCCCGCGTGATCGCGTACGCCGTCGACAGCCCGACGATCCCCCCACCGACCACGAGCACGTCGCAGTCGTACGCCCCGACCGGCACCTTGCACCACCTCCCGCTACCGATAGTGCACTGCGCCACTGACAACGCCTTCAAACGCCGGGGCGTGCAGTACCGCCAGCGGGCGCGGGGGACCGCGCACGCAACCACGGACGCCCCGCGGCCGCACCCCCACCCGGCCTCGGACCCGGCAGACGCCGAAGGGCTCTCTACGCCGACGTCATCAGAAGTGGCCGAGCCCTCTCCCGCAGCTCCACCACCCGCGGCTCGTCCCCGTACGGCTCCAGCCGATGCAGAAGATCCTTCACATACTCCGTCGTCCGCGCCGACGAGATCCGCCCGGCCACCTCCACGGCCCGCACCCCCTGCTCGCAGGCCGCGTCCAGGTTCCCGGACTCCAGCTCGGCCACCGCCGAGACGACCAGCCGCAGCCCGTGCGACCGTACGAACTCCTCCGTCGGCTTCGACAGCGCCTGCTCGGTGAACCGCCGGACCTGACGCGGCGCCTTCAGATCGCGGTAGCACTCGGCGGCATCGGCGGCGAACCGGTCGTAGCCGTAGAAACCGAGCCAGGACGGGTCGTTGTCGCCCTCCCTGGACCGCTCGAGCCACCCCTCGGACGCCTTCAGTGCCGCGCCGGCCGCCTGCGCGTCTCCCGCGCGCGCGTGAGCCCGCGCCTCGACCAGCCGGAAGAAGCTCATGGTGCGTGCGGTCGCCAGCCCCCGGTTGCGCTCCAGGGCGGCCTGCGCCAGGTCCACCCCCTCGTCGCCGAAGCCCCGGTACGTCGCCTGCAGCGACATGGAGGCGAGGACGTAACCGCCGAGCGGCACATCGGCCGCCGCGCGCGCGAGCCGCAGCGCCTGGATGTAGTAGCGCTGTGCGGCCTCCTGCTGCCCGGTGTCGAAGGCCATCCACCCGGCGAGGCGGGTCAGTTCCGCGGAGGCCCCGAACAGGGCGCGGCCCACCTCGTCGGAGTAGGAGCCGAGCAGCAGCGGTGCCGCCTCCACCCGCAGGCACTCCGGCACCATCGACGAACGCCAGTCACCGCCCCCGTACTTGGAGTCCCACCTCCTGGCGTCCTCGGCGGCCTCCCGCAGCTTCTTCACATCGCTGTGGCCGACTTTGATCGGTGCGCCCGAGCCCTCGACGGGGCCCGCCTCCCGCGCGACCGAGCTGTCGGCGGGTGTTATCAGCCATCGTGAGGCAGGCGTTGCGTATGCGCTCACCGCGAACGACCCGGCGAGCGACTGCCAGATGCCGCCGGAGCCGGCCCGGCGGCCGGCGAGGTCGAGACGGTACAGCTCCGTCGCCGACTTCACCGCCTGTCCTACGTCTCTGGGGAAGGCGAGGCCCACTTCGGGCGCGGGGTCGGCGTCGGCCAGGCCGATCTCGTGGAGCGGCACCGGGCGGCCGAGCTTCTGTCCGATGGCGGCCGCGATGAGGTGCGGCGCCGCGCCCTGCGGGACCATCCCCTTCGACACCCAGCGCGCCACGGACGTCTTGTCGTAGCGAAGAGTCAACCCGCGTTGTGCGCCAAGGTCGTTGACGCGTCGCGCGAGCCCTGCGTTGCTGATTCCCGCGAGGGCGAGAACGGCGCCGAGTTTTTCGTTCGGCCCGCGTTGCTCCCTGGACATGCGCCACCCCTCGACACAGACGGCTGCCGCACTGGCATAACCACGCGGCATTCGTAAACACAGCGTAGTTCGCCGCATCCCAAGCGTTAAGGGGCATTGTTCCGGTTGGCGGGATTGTGGTCCGTACGGAAGCGCGGCCCTGTACGCACCGTGCACGGCCTGTCGCCGCGTGCCCCCGCCCGTGTGGCCGTGCGCCCGTCCGTGCGCTCTTCTCCGGCCACCGGGGGAGCGGTTCCATGGGTCTTGCGTGGGTCGGCCCGCTGTACTGGATCCAGTGGGCTGGGGGACACCGCCACCTTCATCCCCGCGGGTGGCGGACCGGTCCGGGAGGCGATGCCCGCCTCCCGGACCGTGCGCGTGTGAGCGTCGCGGAGCACTCCGCAAGCGTGTACGGAGCGTGCGCAACTCCGAAGGGCCGCCGCGTATTTGGCCGAAAACAAACCGTGGGTCCGGTGAGCGATTTCCGCTGTCACCACGGAACTTGAGGGCGCGAAGGGCGTTTTCGGGGCGCATATCGGGGGCGCATTCGCATCGCACCCACCTCGGGCTCTCCGCCCTCCGACCTTGGCTCGTAGGGGTGTTCACCCGCCAGGACCCTCGGCGGCTTTGCCCCTGTCGCATCGGCTCCCGAACCGGACCGCCCGTGATTTCCCTCGATCGAAGGCGGCGCCACCGCCCCTCCGCGGCGTCTCCTTCATGGCAGCATGGGGACCCGGTTCGTGCGGTGCACTGGTGGTCCACAGCCTGTGGAGGCGTCGATGCGGTGGTTGGTGGGTTGGAGCAGCACCGCCGCGGGCGCCGCCGGGATCGGCACCGCGGGTGCGCTGGGCTACGACGGCGAGACCCTGCACCCGGTCGGCTCCCAACTCCTGTGGGGTGACCCGGACCCGTTGTGGGCCGTCGGCGACTGGCGCCCGGACGAGGTGCGCGTGGTGCACGCCGACGGGCAGAACCGGATCGCCGTCCTCGGCATCTGCGGCGCCTCCGACGAGGAGCTGCGGCGCGGGCTGTTCACCGCGCGCGGGGGCGCACTGCGCCATCTGACGACCTGGCCCGGCAGCTACACGGCCGTCGTCCAGGTGGGCCGCCGCATCACCGTCTGCGGTGACCTCGCCGGCGCCCGCCCGGTGTTCCACACCCCGTGGGCCGGCGGTACGGCCTACGCCACCGCCGCGCTGCCCCTCGCCGACCTCATCGAGGCCAACCTCGACTTCGGCCACCTGGCCGCCCTGCTCGCCGCCCCCGACGTGCCGGCCGCGCTGCGCGACACCACCCCCTACGACGGCGTACGGCGCATTCCGCCGGGGCATGCACTGGTGCTGCGCGCCGGAGCACGCGAGATCGTCGGCTACGAGCCGGTCGCCTCCCTCGCCGTGGCCGCACCACCGGCCGACCCCGACCGTGCCGTGGACGCCGTACGGGACGCCCTCGTGGAGGCGGTCCGCACCCGGCTGTCGGCACCCCGGCACGTGCCCGACCTCGACCCGGGGCCGGTGCCCGGCATGGGCCCCGCCGAGCGGCGGGCCGCGCGCGGGATGCCGGCGCCCGGCATCGGCGCCGACCTGTCCGGCGGCCCGGCCTCCGGCACCCTCGCGCTGCTGGCCGCCGGACTGCCCGGCAGGCCGGGCACGCTCCTCGGCCACGGCACGGGCGCGGGCGAACGGCTCCTGGCCGTCACCTTCAACGACCTGGCCGTGGGCGGCCGCGAGGCCGAACTGGAACGAGCCGGCACCCTCGCCGCCAACCCCCGCGTGCACCACGTCGTGGTCACCGGCGGCGAGGAGACCCTGCCCTACGCCGACCTCGACGGCCCGCTCACCGACGAGCCGGGGCCCTCGCTGGTCTCGGCGGTCCGGCACCGCGCCCGGCTCGCCGCCGGCAGCGCCGACCACTTCACCGGCCACGGCGCCCGCCAGGTCCTGGACGCCCACCCGGCCCGCCTCGCCGATCTCCTGATGGACCGCCGACGCCGGCACCTGGTCCGGCCCGTCGCCGCCCTCGCCCGGGCCGACGGCTCGGTGATGGTCCCCGCGCGCGTGTACGGGGCGGCGCGGCGGCTCGCCCGCACGCCGTACCGCGCGGGTCTGGAGGTGCTGGCCGAGCGGCTGATGCGGCGCCGCTTCGACGAGCCCAAGGGGGCGGTCGGTGCGTCCCTGGCCGCGCTCACCTGGGCCAGACCCGGGCCGGCCGCGCGCTGGCTGACGGGTGAGGCGCTGGCTGAAGTATCGGTTCTGCTGCAGGGCGCGGCGGACCGCTCCGCCGCCGGGCCCGACCGGCGCCCCGGCGACCACCGCGCGCGTGCGGCGCTCGCCCGGTACGCCGCCGACCTGCGCGTCCTGGAACAGGCCGCCGAGATCCGCTCCCAGCGCCTGCACGCCCCCTTCCTCGACAACCAGGTCGTCCGCGCCTGCCGCGACCTCCCGGAGGCGCTGCGCGTCCAGCCGGGCGCCCGCGCGGCCATCCTCCGTAGGGTCCTGGAGGGTGCCGGTGTCACCGACCTCCCGCTCGGCTGGGGCGCCCCCTCCCACGCCTCCTCCGCGGCCGCCGCGCGCGCGGGCCTGCGCGTGTCGGCCGACCCCCTGATGGATCTCTTCGCCACCCCTCTGCTGGCCGACGCCGGTCTGGTGGAGGCCCGCGTCGTCCGCAAGGCCCTGCGAGCGGCGGCAGCGGGCGAACCCCTCCCGCTGGACGGCCTCGCGGACCTGGTCTCCCTCGAACTCTGGCTCCACCGCCTCCTCGCCCGCCGCGGCACCTGCTGGACCGGCACTCCGGCCCGGGCGCGTGCGGTGCCCTCCGGGATCCAGCCGAGAAGAGGCGCCTTGGCCTCAGGCGCCTGACGGCCACGGCCACGGCCACCGGCCCTTGCCGACAGCGTCCCGCCGTACGCCCCCGCGGGTTCGCTGTGGCCGGTCGCGCAGTCACTTGCGTCCGCACCCGCGCGCGTCCGCACCCGCGCGCGTCCGCACCCGCGCGCGTCCGCACCCGCGCGCGTCCGCACCCGCGCGCGCCCGCACCCGCGCGCGCCCGCGCGCGCCCGTACAGCGCGCCGCCGCAGCGGGCAGTCGCGCAGCTGCTCCAGGGGGACGCGGGGGTAGCGCTCGGGGTGGGCGGCGTGTGCCGCCGGGGCGGCGCCCACGGGTGGTGGCCCCCGTACTCGCGTACCCGCGGGCCATCCCCCCGGCGGGACGTCGGCCACCTGGCAGCGGCGGATCTTGCGCAGCCGACTCCCGTTCCCGAGAAAGGCGGCACGCCGCCGCGCGGGCGAGCGACCCGACCGCCGTCCGGGGGCAAGCGCAGGGCATCCGTTCCGCGCAGCTCACCGCCGCCGCCGGGCGGCAGCGTCGCGCAGCTCACCACCGCCGGCCGGGTAAGCGCAGGGCATCCGTTCCGCGAAGTCCACCACCGCCGTCCGGCGGCAGCGCGCACACCGTTCGCCCACCGCTTCCGAAACCCCCGTGCCCCAATCCGCACCCCCCGGTGACAATGACCGGGTGCGGTACAGAATCCTCGGCCCGACCCAAGCAGCGGACGACCAGGGCACCCCCCTGCCCATCGGCGGTCGCCGCCTCCGCACGCTCCTCGCCGCCCTGGCCCTCCGCCCCGGCCGCACCACCACCCCCGATACCCTCATCGACGAGGTCTGGGCGGACGACCCGCCCCAGGACGCCCCCGCCGCCCTCCAGGCCCTGATCGGCCGCCTCCGCCGTGCCCTCGGCCGCCACACCGTCGCCTCCACGCCCGGCGGCTACCGCCTGGAAGCCACCGAGGACGACGTGGACCTCCACGTCTTCCAACGGCTCACCCACACCGGCACCAAGGCCCTCGCCGACGGCGACCCGGCCACCGCGCACCGCACCCTCACCCAGGCCCTCGCCCTCTGGTACGGCCCGGCCCTCGCCGACCTGCCCGACCGCACGGCGGCCACCCGCCCGGAGGCCCTGCGACTGGAGGCGACACGCGCCCGTGCCGCCGCCGCCCTCGACCTCGGCCGCGCCCAGGACGTCGTACCGGAGCTGAGGGAACTGACCGCGGCCCACCCGTACGACGAACCGCTGCACGCCCTCCTCATCCGCGCCCTGCGCGACACGGCCCGCCCCGCCGACGCCCTCGCGGCCTACGAGTCCGCCCGCCGCACCCTCGCCGACACCCTCGGCACCGACCCGGGCCCGGAACTCACGTCCCTGCACACCTCCTTGCTCACGCGACGGCAACCGGGGCCACCGGCGCGACCGGAGCCGTCGGCGGCGTCGGCCGCACCCGCCCGGCCCCCCGAGCGCACCGGCAATCTCCGCCCCCGCCTGACGTCGTTCGTCGGCCGGGAACCCGAACTCGAAGCCATTCGTTCCGATGTGCACAGGGCCCGCCTGGTCACGCTCACCGGACCGGGCGGCTCCGGAAAGACCCGCCTCGCCGAGGAAGCCGCCGCAGGGCTCATTCGGGCATGGCTGGTCGAGCTGGCACCGCTCGACCATCCGGAGGCGGTACCAGGCGCGGTGGTCAACGCCCTCGGTCTGCGCGAGACCGTGCTGCTGACCAACGACCTGGGGACCGGGCAGGCCGACCCCACGGCCCTGCTGATCGAGTACTGCGCCCCGCGCAGCATGCTCCTGATCCTTGACAACTGCGAACACGTCATCGGCGCGGCCGCCGCCCTCGCCGAGACCCTCCTCACCCACTGCCCCGGGCTCGCGATCCTCGCGACCAGCCGTGAACCCCTGGGTGTCCCCGGCGAGTCGGTGCGCCCGGTCGAACCTCTCGTCCCGGAGCAGGCGCACCGCCTGTTCGCCGAGCGCGCGAAGGCCGTCCGTCCCGACGCCGACGCGGTGCTCGCCGACACCGAGGCCGTGGCGGAGGTCTGCCGCCGCCTGGACGGGCTGCCGCTCGCCATCGAACTGGCCGCCGCCCGGCTCAGGCTGCTGACCCCCCGGCAGATCGCCGACCGGCTCGACGACCGCTTCCGCCTGCTCACCACCGGAAGCCGCACGGTGCTGCCTCGCCAGCAGACCCTGCGCGCGGTCGTCGACTGGTCCTGGGAGCTGCTGGACGAGCGGGAGCGCACGGTGCTGCGTGAGGTGTCCGTGTTCGCCGGGGGCTGGGATCTCGCGGCGGCCGAGGCCGTGTGCACCGGCCCGGCGGCGGACCTGATCGGGGCGCTCGTCGACAAGTCCCTGGTCGTGGCCGCCCCGCCCGGACCGGACGGCGACGCCCGCGCGAGCGGCATGCGCTACCGCATGCTGGAGACCATCCACGAGTACGCCACCGAGCGCGCGGCCGAGGTCCCCGGCCTGCGCGCCGCGGCCGAGCGCCGGCACCGCGCATGGGCGCGGGCGCTGGTCGAGGAGGCCGAGCCGCGGCTGCGTTCCGCGGCCCAGCTGCCGTGGATCTCCCGCCTGGAGAGCGAACTGGACAACATCCGGGCGGCTCTGGACCGTGCCGTGCGGGCAGGTGACGAGCCGGAGGCCGGCGCGATCGCCTTGGCCGTCGGCTGGTTCTGGTGGCTGCGCAACTACCGCCAGGAGGCGGTGGCCTGGGTGCGGCTGGTGCTCCGCCTGGGCGTGGCCCTGGACGGCCTGCCCGCGGGAGCGCCGACGGATGAGCTGATGGCACGCGTGGAGTCCGCCGACCCGGTGGGCGCCTTCCTCGCCGCCCCCGGCGGCGAGGCCGGGCATCCGCTGCGCGAGCTGCGCATGGACCTGCGGATGCTCGACCTGTTCCTGACGTCGGAGCTGAGCATGGACCACCTGGGCGCCGACGAGCGGGCCCCGGAGTACGTCACGCGCGTCCGGGCCGCCTACGAACGCGGCGGTCCGCCGGCCGCCCGGCTCCCCGGCATCGTCTGGCCGCTGACCACCTACTACCTGGGCGGCCCGGCGGACGCCGGCCCCGACATGGCCGCCGCCGTCGCCAACTGCCGCAGACACGGCGGCGACTGGGAGGTCGGGGTCTCCCTGATGTACCGCACCCACGTCATGGTCGACTCCCCGGGCAACCTGCGCGGCGTGGACGAGGACCTGGCCGAGCTGCGGACGCTCAGCCGACGCGTCGGGGACCGCTGGATGCGGGCGCAGGTGTGCAGCGCGGCCGGCGAGGCGGCCATGGCACGCGGCCGGTTCGACGAGGCACGCGGCGAGTACGAGGAGGCGCTGCGGCTCGCCTACGAGGTGGGCGCGTACGCCGAGTCGCCGTTCCTCATGGCGAGGCTCGCCGAGATCGCCTACCGCTCCGGTGACCGGGACACCGCGCTCACCGCCCTGGACGAGGCGGGGGCGGCTGCCGACCGGTACGCGGTGCCGGAGTCACGTGCCTTCGTGCTGCTGATGCGCGCCCACATCGCGCTGCACGACGGGCAGCCGGCCCGGGCCCGCGAGTTGTACGAGGCGACCTGCGCGGTGACGCACGGGGGCACCCCGCCACCGCAGTTCGTTGCGGCCCTGCGGACGGTCGAGGCGCTCCTCGCCGCCGACGAGTCGGGTCCGGCGCACGGGCTTCCGGTCGTCGCCGAGGCGCTGAGCGAGGCCGTGGTGCAGCGGTGTGCCGAGTCGATCACGGCAGGGCTGGTGGACACCGGTGCCGGGCTGCTGGCCCGGCTCGGCGATCTGCCGGGCGCGCTCCGGCTGTTCGCCGCCGCGGACCACTGGCGCGACGGCCGGCAGCGCCCCGAGCCGGAGCGCAGCGAGGCCGCCCGGGTGCACGCCGGCGCCCGCGCGGCACTGCCGGCCGAGCGGTTCGCTGCCGAGTGTGCCCGGGGCGCGACCCTCGACGTGGCGGACGTCTTGCGCGAGCTGCGTGCGAGGACGGCGGCGGCTGCCGAGGGCCGTTAGGAGCGGCTACCGGCAGCTGAACCGGGACTCCGCCCAGTCCGCGAGCGCCGCCCGGTCGAAGGTGTTGCTGTGCGGCTCCACGACGAGCTGGACGGTCTTGCGCCCGGTCAGGTCCACATGGACGGGGACGGCCTGGTCGCGGCCCTTGACCATCCCGGACCGCCACAGCCGGACGCCGTCGGCGCGGACGGCGAAGGAGACCTTGCCGAGCCCCAGCGTCAGGTCGTCCACGCCGGCCAGCGCGTCGTAGGCGGTGCACCGGCGGTTGAGGACGATCGTGACGGAGGACTCGCCGTGGACGGTCACCCCGCGCGCGTACTGCTTGCCGCCGATCGACATGCCGTAGCGCTGCCACACCCAGCTGCTCCCGCGCAGCGCGATCTCCGGCCGGGTGCCGTCGCCGACGGCGTCGTACCGCAGGTCGCTCAACTCGTAGACAGCGGGCGCCGGCGGGGTAGTGGGCGTCGGAGTCGGCTCGGCCCTCGGCTTCGGTGCCGGCGTCGGTGTCGGTGGCGGCGTGGGCTTCGGCGTGGGCGTCGGAGTGGGGGTGGGGGTGGGGGTGAGTGTCGGCGTCGGAGCCGGCTCGGGCGCGAGCACCACCGGCTTCGGTGAGGGCTTCTTTGCCGGGTCCTCCGGCGGTGCGGGCGAGGGCGTCTCGGGGCGCACGATCGGTGCTGACGGTGCTGACGGTGCTGACGGTGCTGACGGTGCCGACGGTGCCGACGGCGGTGGCTCGGCGACCTCCCGCGCCGGCCGGCTGTCGTTCGCCAGGGCCAGCGCGACCGCGGCGGCAGCCACCGCGACGACACCGGCCGCGATACCCGCCTTCACCGGCGCCCCAAGTCCCTCCGAGGCCGCGGCGCCCCCCGCGCCGCCGGACGACCCGGTGGCCGCCGCGGCGGCACCCGCGGCGCCGGCCCCGGCGCTTCCGGCGACGATCCCGAGGGCCTTGGCGTACCCCGCGGCCCCGAACCAGCCGATGACCGCGACCGGGACGACACCGGGGATACCGCTCGCGACCTCTTCGATCTGCGCTGCCGCCAGCCGGCACCTGGCGCACTCCTCCAGGTGCTTGCGCAGGCCCCGTTCGGCTCGGATGCGCAACTTGCGGCGGGCGTAGCCGCCGAGCTGGTCGGCGTAGCGGGCGCACTCCTCGTCGTCGGTGAGGGCGGCGCTGACGTGGGCCTGGAGATAGGCCTGCCTCAGGCCCTCGCGGGCGCGGCTGGCCAGCACCCGGGTGCCGTTGGCGTCCAGCCCGAACAGGACGGCCACCTCGCTCGGCGACTCGTCCTCGACCTCGGTGTGCCACAGCACGGCCTGCCAGCGTTCGGGTAGCGAGCGGAAGGCCCGCATCGCCATGGACCGCTCGGCCTCGTGCATCGCGCGCACATCGGCACCGAGGCCCAGCGTGGCGTCGTCGGACACCTCCGTGACCCGTGGGGCCTGCTGGGCGAAGGTGGCGAAGTCGTCGACGAGCTGCTCGCGCCGGACGGACTTGGTCCAGTGCGCGGCCACGCGGCGTACGGAGGTCAGCAGATAGGCACGCACGGCGTGCTCGGGCCCCGAACCGCCGCGGACAGCCTGCAGCATCCGGGCGAAGACCTCGGCCGTGAGGTCGTCGGCGGTGTGCCCGTCCCGGCAGCAGGTGCGCGCATACCGGCGCACGGCGTCCGCGTGCCGCCGGTACAGCTCCTCGTACGCGGAGTCGTCACCGCCGCGCATCCGCTCGATCAGCTCGCCGTCGGCGGGCGGCACCTCCTGGGACGGCGGCAGGACGCTCCGCTCGCGCTGGGCCGGCACACTGCGGTCGCGCGGCCCACCGGAGGACGCGGCGCGCCCGCCCTGACTCGGCACCTGGGGAGAGGTCAGCCCGCCGGTCTCCGCGTCACCGTCACCGCGGGACCCGTCCCACCTGTCAACGCTCATCGCGGAAAGCCCCCGACACCGGCCCAGCCCCATCCGTCACCGGCTCAGAGTGCCACACCGCCCTTTCTCCCAGGCCCCCCGAACGCCCCATCCACTCATCCGAGCGGACTTGTCACCACCCCGTCCAGAACCCCACCCGAACGAGCGACCAAGAACCACCGGCACGCTTCACACCCACAGCCACCGGGAACCACGACACCGACCACCCACAACACGCCTACGGCGGTCACCGGCATCGGCACCGCTTCTTACCGCCCCCGGCACCCGCGGACGGCGAACGCACCTACGGGTCACCCATCTCGGGGCGGCTTCGCGCCGCGACCGACAGCGAACGCACCCACGGGTCACCCGCACCGGCGCCGGCTCTCCACCCACGCGCAGTCGCCGACGGCGAAGGCGCCCAACGGGGGCCACCCGCACCCGACCGTGACAGCCGCACGGGTAGTGCGGGTGGGAACCCGAAGACCGCCGAATGCGAAGCCGGGACGAGCCACACGCGAGCCGCAACGGCAAGCTACGCCGGCCGGGACCGCAGCCCTTCCAGCAGGATGTCCAGCAACCGCGCGGACGCCGCCGCCTGCTGCGCGGCATCCGGTAGCGACGGCGCAGCCGTGGCGATCACGAGCAGCACGTCGGACACGGACACATCCGCCCGCAGCTCACCCGCCGCCCGCGCCCGCTCCACCAGCTGCCCGACCACCTCGAGCAGCACCCCGACCGCGGTGTCGTCGGCCATCACCGCGGCCTCGTCCGCGACCAGCCGCAGCTCACCGGCCCCCGATTGCACCCGCTGCTGAGGCACCCGGGCCGCGTCGACGGAGCCGGCCGGACCCTCTGCGTCGGCCGGGTCGCCGGAACCCACCCGCAGCACCTGCGGCGGCAGCAACCGCCCCGCTCCCGACGCCACGGACGTCCGCAGGAACCGGGACAGCGCCGACCACGGCTCGTCCTCCTGCCCGAGCGCGGTCCGCGCCTGCTCGGTCAGCCGCGCCGTCTCCTCCTCGGCTATCCGCCGGACCAGTACGTCCTTGCTGGGAAAGCGCCGGTACACCGTGCCGACCCCGACCCGCGCCCGCCGGGCCACGTCCTCCATCGGCGCGCCGTACCCCAGCTCGCCGAACACCTCACGCGCCGCACGCAGCACGTGCTCCAGATTGCGCTGTGCGTCCACGCGCAGCGGCGTCGTACGCGCCCCGTCCGCGCGTCCCTTGCCCGTCGCCGCGCTCACCACACCGCCACCGGGCGCGATGGCGGCTGCAGATGACCAATGCGTGTCCTGAACATGCATGTGTTCCCCCGGTAATGACGTCTCCCCCCGGAGACTCTCCCCGCCACTGAATGCGAAGTGCGCGGAACTGGCGTCGGTCTCGACCGGAACCGCCCGTCGCGGACCCGATCAACCACATTCCCTACACTCCGTCGACACACGAACATAGTTGAGAGAGAGTCAATTCAGAAGGGGCAGGTTCCGCACAGTGCGCCCCCCGATCGGAGTACGGGGCATGTACGTCCTGATTCCCCACCTTCGCGCCCTGCCGTCCGCCCCCGCTGACCTGGCCCCTTTCGTCCCGTCCGGACACCGCGGCCGGCGTCGCGAACACCAGGCCGCCGGTCACACAAATTGCCGGGGCTGTGGACAAACAACAGCGCCGGGTGCGTCATGGGACGGTGAAGGAACGTGCGCGCATTCTGGTTGTCGGCGGCGGCTACGTCGGGATGTACACGGCCCTGCGCCTGCAGCGGAAGCTGAAGGGTGAGCTGAAACGGGGTGACGTCGAGATCACCGTCGTCACTCCCGACCCGTACATGACGTATCAGCCGTTCCTCCCCGAGGCGGCCGCCGGTTCGATCTCCCCCCGCCATGTCGTCGTACCGCTGCGCCGCGTCCTGGACCAGTGCCACGTCGTCATCGGCGAGGTGACCTCCATCGACCACACGGTGCGTACCGCCGCCGTCACCACGCTCGCCACCGCCGAGGAGGGCAAGGCGGCCGAACTCGTCGGCTACGACGAACTGGTGCTCGCCCCCGGCTCGATCTCCCGCACGCTGCCCATCCCCGGCCTCGCCGAGTACGGCATCGGCTTCAAGACCGTCGAAGAGGCCATCGGCCTGCGCAACCACGTCATCGAGCAGATGGACATCGCTTCCTCCACCCGCGACCCCGCGATCCGCGACGCCGCCCTCACCTTCGTGTTCGTCGGCGGCGGCTACGCGGGCGTGGAGGCGCTCGGCGAACTGGAGGACATGGCCCGCTACACCGCGCGCTACTACCACAACGTCCGCCCCGAGGACCTGAAGTGGATCCTCGTGGAGGCCTCCGACCGCATCCTCCCCGAGGTCGGCGAGGAGATGGGCCGCTACACCGTCACCCAGCTGCGCCGCCGCAACATCCAGGTCCTGCTGAACACCCGGCTGGACTCCTGCGCCGACCGCGTCGCCGTCCTCAGCGACGGCCAGCGGTTCCCGACCCGCACACTCGTGTGGACCGCCGGGGTCAAACCGCATCCGCTGCTCGCCGCCACCGGCCTTCCGCTCACCGACCGCGGCCGCCTCAAGTGCACCGCACAGCTGACCGTCGACGGTGTGGAGCACGCCTGGGCAGCGGGCGACGCGGCGGCCGTCCCGGACGTCACCGCGGCCGAACCCGGCACCGACACCGCCCCCAACGCGCAGCACGCCGTCCGCCAGGCCAAGGTCCTCGGCGACAACATCGTCCACGCGCTGCGCGGCGAGCCCCTGCAGACGTACGCGCACAAGTACGTCGGCTCCGTCGCCTCGCTCGGCCTGCACAAGGGCGTCGCCCAGGTCTACGGACGCAAGCTGAAGGGCTACCCTGCCTGGTTCATGCACCGCGTCTACCACCTCAGCCGGGTGCCCACCTTCAACCGCAAGGCCCGAGTGCTCGCCGAATGGGCCCTCGCCGGGCTCTTCAAGAGGGAGATCGTCTCGCTCGGTTCGCTCGAACATCCGCGAGCGGAGTTCGAACTCGCGGCCGGTGGAAAGCCTCCTCACAGCCCCTCGGACGACCCGAAGGGGTCGTCCTGACGGGAGCGAGGAACTCCACGGACCGCCCAGGCGTCTGACGAATGTCGCCGCGGCCCGCCCCCTGCCAGACTGCCCACGTCCCCTGCCGGGCCACCCGCCCGCCCTCCGCACCCACGAGGCCTTTCCCACAGTGAACTTCACGCGCTGGAGCGCCCGGCTCCCCGGAACGCAGCGCCGCGCCGCAGCGCGGACCGAGACCCCGGTCTCCCCGGACCGGCGGGGGGAAGGCTCCGTGCCCGCGGCCCGCGCCGAACAGCAGCCCGACGAGACACCCCCGGCGCCCGCCGTCGACGAACTGCCCGTGCGCGACGTCCTCGACCGCGTCCCGGCCCTCGTCGCCCTGGTCCACGGCCCCGACCACCGCATCGACTACGTCAACGACGCCTACTCGGCGGCCTTCGGCGCCCGGCCCGTCGGCGCACCGGCGCGCGAGGCGCTGCCCGAACTCGCCGAACTGGGCCTGCTCCCGCTCCTCGACCAGGTGCTGCGCAGCGGCAAGCCCCGCACGCTGAAGTCCCGCAAGGCCGTCGACGGCCGCTCGTACACCTTCACCTGCACCCCCGTCGCCGAGGACGGTGACCGCGACGGCGGTGTACTCGTCTTCGCCACCGACGTCACCGACCACGCCGAGGCCGCCGAACGCCTGCGCGCCAGCGAGCGCCGGCAGCGCGAGACCGCCGTCACCCTGCAACGCTCCCTGCTCCCCCAGGAACTGGAGCAGCCCGACGACCTGCGCATCGCCGCCACCTACCAGCCGGGCGGCACCGAGGCCGCGGTCGGCGGCGACTGGTACGACGTCATCACCCTCGGGGGCGGCCGCACGGCCCTGGTGATCGGCGACGTCATGGGCCGGGGAGTGCGGGCGGCGGCGGTCATGGGCCAGTTGCGCACCGCCGTCCGCGCCTACGCCCGTCTCGACCTGCCCCCGCACGAGGTCCTGCAACTCCTCGACGGAGTCGCCACCGAGATCGACGCCAACCAGATCGCCACCTGCGTGTACGCCGTCCACGACCCGAACGAGGGCCGCCTGGTGTACGCGTCGGCCGGCCACCTGCCGATCCTGGTCCGCGACGAGAGCGGCACGGTCAGCCGCGCCGACGAACCGACGGGCCCGCCGCTCGGCACCGGCGGCTGGATCCACACCTCCGGCTCGATCGCGCTCGGCCCCGGCGCCACGGCGGTCCTCTACACCGACGGACTGGTCGAGCGCCGCGACGCGGACCTGGACGAGGGCATCGCCGCGCTCGCAGGTGCCCTCGCGGGCGCGACCGGCACCCCGCAGGTCGTCTGCGACCGACTGGTCCGCTCGGCCGGCGTCACCGCCGACCATGACGACGACGTGGCCGTCCTCGTCCTCCAGCACCCGGCGCGTACGGGGCCCGACGGCGATCTCTTCCGCAACGCGGCCCTGGAACTCCTCGGCGGCGTCGAGGCGGCCCCTCGCGCGCGTGCGTTCGCCTCCGGCGTCCTCACCAGCTGGCGCTTCCCCGCCGAGCTGCACGACCTCGGCGTACTCGCCACCAGCGAGCTGGTCGCCAACAGCCTCCAGCACGGCACCCCGCCCATGCGGCTCCGGCTCCGCCGCACCGACCGACGGCTGATCATCGAGGTGACGGACGGCGACGACCACCTCCCACGCCGCCGCCGCGCTGAGCCGGGCGACGAGTCCGGCCGCGGCATCGCGATCGTGGCGACGATCGCCTCCGGCTGGGGCTGCCGCAGAACGCCTGGCGGCGGCAAGGCGGTGTGGTGCGAGTTCCTGCTGCCGAGCAGCTAGGGCCTGTCTGACCATTCGCGTCGTTGCCCGAAGGGCAGACGGGAGTTGTCAGACAGGCCCTAGGCCCCGTGAGGGTGGGCCGGCTCCGGCCGTGGGTGTGTGGTGGACCGACCGTGCAGCTCCCCGCACCCCTGGGGAGCTGCCGTCGCTCCCCCCGCCCGGCCGGCTCTCGTCCGGCGGCGGAGCAAGCGACCCCGCCCCCGGCCGGCACCGGCACACGGTGCCTTACGCCTCCGCAGCCACCGGCTCCGCGGGTGTCCCGCCGCGTGTGACCACCCGGCTGCCCCGCGCCGGCCACGGCTGGTCCTGTACGGCGGTCAGCCGCCGCCCCAGCCGCAGCGCCAGCACGGTGATCCCGAGCGAGAACAGCAGGAAGGTCAGCACGTACGGCGCGTGCAGGGAGGCCCCCATGGGCCCGCCCACGGCCGGACCGACCGCCAACGCCAACTGCTTGACCAGCGCGAACGCCGAGTTGTACTGCCCGGCCAAGCCCTCCGGCGCAAGATCGGCGACCAGCGGCGCGACCGTAGGCGACAGCATCGCCTCACCCAGCCCGAACAGGGCGTACGTCGACACGAACGCGGCCGTGGCCATCTCCTGGCTGCCGTGGCCCAGCCCCGCGTACCCGGCGGCCAGCCAGGCAACGGCCCAGATCAGCCCGACCCCGGCGATCACCCGGGACCGCCGACGCCGCTCCACGAACTTCAGCACGGCGAACTGGGCGACCACGATCATCAGCGTGTTCGCGGCCAGCGCCGTACCCAGCGCCGAGGTGGATATCCCGGCCGCCTCCACGCCGAACGCGCTCAGCCCCGACTCGAACTGGCCGTAGCAGGCGAAGAACAGCACGAAGCCCAGCACGGACAGCTGCACCATCGCCCGGTTCCCGAGCAACTGCTTCCAGCTGCCCTTCGCCGACCGCGCGGGAGCGTCCATCCGCGGCGAGTGCGGCATCCGCACCGTCGCCATCACCACGACCAGCAGCAGGAACATCGCCGCCTCGATCGCGAACAGCAGCGTGAAGGAGGACACGCGTGTGGTGTCGACGAGGTGACCCCCGATGAGACCACCGACGCCGAGCCCCAGGTTCTGCAGGAAGAACTGCATCGCGAACGCCCGCGACCGCGTGTCCGCCGACGAGCAGTCCACGATCATCGTCGCCAGCGCCGGCTGCATCACGGCCTGCCCGGCACCGAGGACCGCCGCGGCCGCCAGCACGCCGACGGCGCTGCCCGCGAGACCGAGGCTCAGCGCGCCCAGAGCGGCGGTCACCAGGGCGGCGAGCAGGACCGGAAGCGGGCCGCGTCGCACGATCGCCCGGCCGGCGAACGGCAGCACGATCAGCGCGGCCACGGCGAACACGGCGAGCACGAGCCCCGCCGTCATGGCTCCCAGCCCCCGCACCTGCGCCACGTAGACGTACAGGTAGGGGACCGTGAAGCCGAGCCCGAACGCGCTGAGTGCGTTGCCCACGTGGATCCGGCGCATCGCTGCGCCCATCGCCCTGGTCACGTTCACCTCTCTCACTAGTTAGACCTGAAGACTTCAAAGCTAAAGTTCGAAGCTAAAGAGTACACACTGAAGGACTTCAAAGCAAAGGGCCTGCATGCGATACTGCGGCCATGGCCGACACCCCCGGCGTCACAGAGCCGACACTCGAAGAACAGATCGCCGCGTACCAGCGCGAGTTCCAGGACCTCGACCCCCAGGTCGAGAAGATCGTGTCGGCGTTGTCCCGTCTGAACCGCCGCATGAACGTCGCCTACGGCCGCCAGACCGCCGAGCTGGGCATCAGCAACGCCGATTGGGAGGTCCTCAAGGCGCTCGTCCTCTCGGGCGCCCCGTACCGGATGGGCCCCAGCGACCTCGCCAAGCGCCTCGGTCTCACGCCGGCCGCGATGACCCACCGGATCGACCGCATGGTCGCCGAGGGCCTGGTCACCCGGGAGCGCGACGAGTCCAACCGCGTGCGGGTCATCGTCGAACTGACTCCCGAGGGCCGCGAGAAGTGGCTGGAGGCGATGCGCCTGGCGACCGTCTTCGAGGAGGACCTGCTCCAGGACCTGACGCCGACGGAACGAGCGGTGCTCGGCGAGGTCCTGACCCGGCTCCTGCGCAGGGTGGAACACGCGCAGCCGGATGCCGGCGGCCGACTCACCGACCTCGACTGACCCCGCCCTAAAAGATCTTGACAGGGGGTGCTTGACACGCCCCCGCCGCATCCGTAAGGTTCTTCGGGTTGCCACGGGGCCGTAACGGTTCTGCGGTAGCACCTCAGCCGCCTCGAGCGGCACCCCTCACACCTTCAGCAGGACCTCCCGACCGGGTTGATTTCGGCTTGCCCGAATTCAATTCGAATAGGGACTCGGCGGCTCGATTGGGAATCGCCGGACGGATCCGCTAAGGTTTGAGACGTCGGAACGGCCCAACGGCCGGGAAGGCAAACCCCCCTGACTGGGAGTCAGACGCCGAAAGGATCTGATAGAGTCGGAACCGCCGGAAAGGAAACCGCGAGAGCGGGAACCTGGAAAGCACCGAGGAAATCGGATCGAGAAAAGATCTGATAGAGTCGGAAACACCGAAGGGAAGCGCCCGGAGGAAAGCCCGAGAGGGTGAGTACGAAGGAAGC
>NZ_JBICWR010000024.1:0-120581 GCF_043199855.1 Streptomyces sp. NPDC048521 | reverse complement strand
CCCACAGATCATCAGGCACAAGATCATCCGACACCCGCAGAACTCTGCCGCCCACCAGCCCAACTGCCAAGCCCCTGAACCAACTCATTCTGAAATGATCAGTTAGAACTCCTGCACGAAGTACGGCTCGACGGTCATCCAGCCGTTGCCCCGGGCGCCGTAGCGGGTCCCGTTGTCGCTCTGGGCCAGGGTGTACCAGGAGTCGACGTAGTCCGGGTCGTCCGTCCACCAGTCGTCCGGGATGGCATCCAGGACCGCGTTCACCAGCGGGATGTAGGTGCCTTGGTCGGCGATGGTGAGCAGCGCGGTGGCGATCGCCCGGGCGAGGTCGCGGTAGTTGGTACTGCCGTCTTCCTCCATCATCACGGCGTCGGCCAGGTTGTACTTGTAGTACGACCAGTTGACGAGGATCTGGTTGGGCCGGTAGGTCGTGCCGTCGTTGTCCAGGTACGGCATGTCGACCGGGTCGACGCGGACCTTGCCGTCCTGGCCGAATCCGGTGACGAGAGTGTAGATCTCGGCGTCGCCCTTGGCCCACGGTTCCTCGTCGTCCGAGAGTCGGACCGCGGAGATACGCGTGGTCCAGAAGCCCCCGGTGGCCGCCAGTGTCCGCGAGCGGTCCGTGGGGGAGGCCTGCTCCGCGGCCGGCGCGGCCGAGTGCACGCCGTAGCGCGCGAGTTCCTCGTTCAGGACGTCCAGACCGGCGGCCAGCGCCTTGGAACCGTCGATGTCGACGACGTACACGGGGTGCGCGGGCGCCTTGCGGGCGTCGAGTGTGTGGGTCCGGCCCCGGTTGTCGTAGGCGGTGACGGTCGCGGTGTCCTCGTCCGAGGTGGCCGCGGCCACCCATGGCGTGGCCCCGGCGGCGAGCGCGGGACGCATGGACGCGTCCCCGAGGCGCAGCCGGAGCAGCGAGCCGACCTCGGCGTCCAGGCCCTTCGCGGTGGCGATCCGACGGTCGGCCGCGGCGAGGGTGGGCTTCAGGGTGGCGCCGGCCTGACCGGCCAGGGCGGTGACGTCCACCTCGTCGGAAGTGAGCGCCGCCTTTCGGACGCGGGCACCCCAGGCGGAGTCGGTGAGCGAGCCGGCTATCGCCCGCGCGGCGTGGTCCTCCGCCGCAAGAACTGCGGATGTGGGGGTGGGGGCCATCGGAGCCGCCGTGGCCGGTAGGGCGCTCAGGGTCTGGCCGACGCACAGGGCGACGAGCGACGCCGCGACGGCACCGAGGCCGCGCCGAAGGGAGTGACGGGGTCTCACGTGGATCGATCCTCCTGGGACGAGTGGTCGATGGCTCACTGTCAGGTGGAGCACGTGGAGCGGATCTATGCGGGTAGACACCCAGGACAAGCATGACCGTGACATGACACTCAGGCAAGAGGGAGACCGCCGCACAGTGGTGAACTTCTGTGAACTTCCCCGGCGCCGTCCGGAAGACTTCCTGTGCGGCAGTCCGGACGGCCGGAAGGCGTGCGTACGGTGTCGGGAGCCGCCCCACCGCAGGGCCGCCCACCGACAGGGCCTCCACTCCAGGAGGCGCACGCGCATCCCGCGCCGCCGTCGAAGTGCAGGACGAGCGTCCGGTCGCCGTCCACGCCCGGCACGGTGAACGCACCCGTCATCATGTGCGGCGACGCGAAGTTGCACCCCAGTCTGCCCGTCACCACGGACAATCCATCGGGCCGCGCGGAAGGCTCGGCTCTCGGTTCTCCCCGGTCGCCGAAAGATCGTCAACGTGTCTTGTGGACCGCTTCAGTGGGCTGCGACCATCCCGCCATGGACTCGCGCACAGTCGGAATACCCAACGTGGACGGCACCGTACAGGTGGCCGTTGTGATCGATGTGATGCGGGCGTTCACCACCGCCGCATGGGCTTTCCGCCGCGGGGCAGACAAGATCGTTCTCGCTGCCGACGAGGGCGAGGCACTGGCGATCAAGGCGTGTCACCCTGGCTGGCTTGCACTCAAGGATGGGGCGCCGGTCAGCGGGTTCGACCTGGTCAACTCCCCTGGCCTGATCCAGGGGGCCGACTTGGCCGGCCGTACCGTGATTCAAAAGACCACTGCGGGAACGGTTGGTGCCCTGGCGGTTGTCGAGGCTGAATTGGCGCTGTGCGCCAGTTTCGTCGTGGCCGGCGCGACGGCCCGGGCCCTGGCGGATGCCGGCGCCGAGTCGGTGACGTTCGTGGCCACCGGCGAGGACGGCCGTGCCGCCGAGGATCTGGCCTGCGCCGAGTACCTGGATCGGCTCCTGGCCGGGGATCGTCTCGACCCCGGCCCCTATCTGGACCGTGCCCGCACCTCCCCAGCCGCGGACGACCTGCGCGGCGGGCGACGCCGCGGTGCTCACCCCACCGATGTGGAGTTGTGTTTGGAGGTCGACCGGTTCGACTTCGCCATGAAGGTCGGACTCGAGGAAGGGATGGCAGTGCTGAGGCCGCTCCGGACTCGCCCCGATGCGGTGTCCGCTGTACACCGCGCACGGTGATCAATGATCCATCACCCGCCGTTGGGTGAAGAACGACCGACTCGACCACGCCGGCCACCTCCGGGCTTCGCCGCACTTCGCCACCCCCCGGAGCCGACGCCCACTACCCGCGCCGCCGCGAGATCGGCGCTGGCATGCCGCCGCCCGGCGCAACCTCTTCAACCGCATGATCGGCCAGCTCTACCACTGCCTCCGGCAGCGCCGGCGCCATGACGAGACCGCCCCCGCTCGAAGCCGCAGAATCAGCGGCTGCATGGATCACAGCTGGCCGGGTCGCCCTCACTCAGGGGTGACCAGTCCGCGCTCGCGCAGCTGCGGCAGGCAGACCTCCAGGCAGGCTTCCGCTGAGGCGGCATCAGTACGCACGAGCAGGTCCTCGTGGAACGGAACACCGCTCGCGACGAAGGTCCATGGCCTCACTCCGTCACGCATGCGTTCCGCATCCGCCTTGAACAGCACCGTGACGCCCTGCTCGGCCAGCGCCTCCATGACACGCACCACGTCGACCAACGTCCCACCCCACCCGTTCGAATAGGCGGGTCACGCTACCCGGGCGACCAGCGCCCCGACTTGACGGCATTGCAAGGTGGGGTGCCTAGATGGTCTATTTCTCGCATTCGGCGGCCAGGAGGTCGAGGAGGGTCTCGCGTTCGTCGGCCTTGGTCCCGGTCAGGAGGAAGGCGATGGGCAGGCCCTGAAGGGTGCACACCAGGTGCAGGCGCAGGCCCCAGTAGAAGCGGCTGTGGCTGGCGCAGTAGCCGTATTCGGCCCAGCCTGTCAGGTCGGAGCGTTTGACGGTCTCGCGGGAGCCCTTGCGCAGAGTGACCAGTTCGGCATCGCTCAGGCCGGGCGTCATGCCGACCGGCGGGCGCCACGGCGCCAGGTCGAGATGCTCCTTCAGGATGTCGTCGGTCGTCGCATAGATGCTGTCGCGAGGGTGTCCACGTCGTTCGTCACAAAACGATCTTGGACACCCTCGTTCTCGTCTCCGCAGGCACCCCTTGGACCACACCACCAGGAGGATCAGTGTCATACCCGCAACTGCTCACCCCGAGGAGAAGCTCGCCGACGCGAAGAGGCAGCTGAGCCTCCCGCGTATCGTCGTGATCTGCGGCTCCACCCGCTTCATGACCGAGATGACCGAGGCCGATCTGCGGGAGACCAAAGCCGGAAAGATTGTCGTCAAACCGGGCTGTGACATGAAGTCGCCGCACGAACTTTGGTCCGATCCTGCCGAGGCCGAGGCGCTGAAGGGTCGACTCGACGATCTGCACCGCGCGAAGATCCGGCTCGCTGATGAGGTGCTCGTAGTCGGCGACTACATCGGAGACAGCACCCGAGCCGAAATCGCCTACGCCCTCTCGCTGGGCAAGCACGTGCGGTTCACGCACCCCGAAGTCGACCCTGACGCCTGACCGCCCTCTGCCACCTCGATGACCAGGGTCGGCAGCCCGCCGCCTGACCGTCTCGCGGTGGCTTCGGCCGCCGCCCACCCCACACCCCCTGCAGGCATCCCTTGGAATTGATCATCTAGGCCAGTGCGCCGATGACGCGCTGGGTGCGGGCGGCTGTGATGTCGTGGGTGGCGCCGGGTAGAGCAGGCGAAGCCCGGATGGGGCGTCCGAAGGGGTCGGTGATCACCTGCACGTTCATGCCGTGCTTCTGGTGTGTGCCGAGGTAGAACGGGCGGTCGGCGGCGATCCGGTCGATGGGCAGCAGCGTGCCGTCGAGCATGACGAACGGCTTGGCGAAGGCGGCCGTTACGGCCTGCTCCAGGTGGGTGCGACGGCGGCCAGGTCGGTCCCAGGACATGGCGGCCGGGTGTCCGGTGAGCCGGGTGGTCCAGGGCCGCCCGGGAACAGCGGAGGCGTCCGCCATGCCCATCCATGATCGCGTTGTCAGAGCCCTGCTCTACAGTTCCCGACACTTGATCACTGCGGGTGCGGGAGGCACACATGGGGTGGGTGTCGGCCGGCGGCTACGAAGTCGCCCTCGACGACGGCAAGGTGGTGTGCCGCAACGCGGCCGGGCGACGGCTGAAATCCGTGCCGCCCAAGATCGCCGATGATCCGGCGGTGGTGGGGCTGCGGCAGCTCGTCGAGTGGCTGGAGCGGCACGAACGGGAGTGCCTGGCCCATGTGGAGCGGTGGATGGTGCGCTCGCTGCCGGTGCCGTTCGCGGTCCTGGCTCGCGTGTGGCCGGACCCGGCCTGGCAGGCCGCCCTGCGCGACCTGGTGGTCACCGGCGCGGACGGCGTGGTGGCCGGGTTCCTGCGGGACGCCGACCCCGAGCGCGGCCTCGGCCTGGTCGACCTCGACGGCGACACCGTCCGTATCAGCCCCGGCCTGGTCCGCCTGCCGCATCCCGTGCTCCTCGACGACCTGGAGGAGCTGCGGGAGTTCGCCGTCGAACTCGGCGTCGAACAGCGCGCGCAGCAGCTCTTCCGCGAGGCGTGGCACCGGCCCGCCACGCTCGACGCCGAGGCCACCTCCGTCGAGGACTACGCGGGTGGTGTCTTCAAGGAACTGCGTTTCCTGCACGGCCGGGCCACTCAGCTCGGCTACCGCGTGCGCGGGGGCCACGCCGTGTGCTCCGTGCTGGAGGACGGCCGCGGTGTCGAGGCCCGGGTGTGGGTCGGCGACTACGACGGCTACGAGGAGACGGAGACCGGGCCCCTCGTCTTCACCGACCCGGCGGGCCGGGTGCTGAAACTCGGTCAGGTCGGGGGGGTGGCCTGGTCGGAGGGCATGCGCATGGCGGCCGCGCTGTACGCCGGGCGCGACATCGAGGACGAGGAGCGTGCGGCATGACGACCTACGACGCAACGACCTACGACGGCATCGCGTACGACGAGGCCACTGCCGCCGCGCTGCTCGACGCCGGCGCCGTCCTGCCCCCGGGCACCACGGACCGGGAGGACGCCGACGCCCTCACCGTCCGCACGTACACGCACCCCGCGCTGGACGAGCGCAGGATCGTGCGGCTGGTGCCCGGCACGCTCGGCGAGGCGGAGGACCTCGCCCTGGACTTCCTCGGACTGGTCCGGGACCCGGAGACCCGCGAGGTCGGGCAGGTGCGCCGGGAGACCCTCGGCTTTCCCGCGTGGGCGCTGGTCAACGACCCGGCGAACGGGCACCACGCGCTGGCGCTGGTCAAGGACGTCGAGCGGCTCGCCCGGCAGGCCAAGTCCCGTCCCGGCACCGCGAAAGAAGGCTTCGAGGCGCTCGGCGAGCGGCTCGGCCGGGCCGTGCCGCACTTCCTGCCCACCTTCTACGAGCAGGCCGCCCGCGTCTTCCTCCAGCACGACAACACCACCTACGCGGCGGCCTTCTTCGGCAAGGCCCGCGAGGCGGAGCGGGTGCACGCGCTGAGTGTGGACGAGGAGCGGCAGCGGGCCGTTTTCCTGGAGTTCGCCTTCGCCGGGGCGCTGACGGTCAAGGCGCTCAAGGAGCACGTGAAGGCCCTCTCGGCGCGGCTGACCCCGGCCGAGGCCTGGGATCAGTTCCGGCAGCTGACCGTGGAGCGTTGCGCGGCGGGCATGCCGCCGTACGCTTCGCTGCCCCAGGACGCGCGGGCCCTGATCAAGGCCGCGGGTCTGAACCGGGTCACCGAGGAGTGCGCCCTGGTCGCAGACCTGCTCGCCTCCCCTGCGGCGGTCCGGGCCCCCGCGTCGTTCTGGAACGCCTACCGGGCGACGCTCGTCCTGCTGTCCCAGAAGCAGCCCGCCGTACGGGTCCGGCTGCTGGAGATCATGCCGGCCGGGCTGGGCCGCTCCACGGGGGACGACGAGTTCTGGCTGGCGCTGCTCGCGGAGACCGGCGCCGACCGGCTGCTGACGGGCGAGACCGATGCGGTGGAGGGGGTCGACGCGGCGGACGAGGTCGACGCGGCGGGCTGGCTCAGCCGTTGGGCAGTGCACCGCAAGCACGGCGGCACGGTCAGCGGCCGGTCACCGGCCACCCTCGCGCTCGTCGAGCGGATGGCTCCGCGGCTGCGCGCCCAGGGCCGCCCGGTGGACCTCTTCACGGGCCGCTGGCACTCCGGCGCCGACCTCGACCTGCTGGACCTGTGCGCGTCCGAGGGCGTACCGCTGACCCTGCCCGGGGCCGACGAGGACGTCCACCTCCCCGTCGACCAGTGGCTGAAGGAGACCCGGTCCGGGCGCCGGGACCTGACGGGCGTAGCGGCGGACCCGCGCTGCCGGCGCCTGCTGTACACCGCCGTGGGAACCCTGCGCGGCCACCGCTTCGGCCCGGGGCTGCTGGAGGACCTGGCCGGGCACTCCGTGCTCGCCGACGTGCTGCGCGAGTGGCTGGACGACGCGGCCGAGGAGCTGGACGCCGCGGCCGGCCTGCCCGCGGCACGCGCGGCGCTCGAGCGGCTGCGCCCGTTCCGTGCGGTCGCCGCCCGGATCAGCCCGCGGGCCGTCGCCCGGGTCGCCGCGCTCGACGTGGCGCCACTGCTCGGCCGCACGCTGCGCGCCGGCATCCCGGACGAGCTGGGCTGGCCCGCCCTCGAGGAGGCGCTGCGCCGTCTGGACGCGGAGACCCTGCGCGACCGCGACGACACCCTCGCCGTCCATGAGGCGTGGCCCGCGCTGATCCTCTCCCGTCGGCACAAGGCGATCGTCGTGGGGCCGCGGGACATCCTGCTGGAGCACGACCTGCGGTTGCCGGTGGAGCTGGACCGCTGGAGCCGTCCGTCGTTCCGTTACACCGACGGTGAGCTGCTGGTGATGTGGTGGCACGAGGGCAAGCAGTACGGGTACTGGTCGGCCCGGCCGTCCGAGGTGTTCATCCTCGGCGGCGAGAAGCTCGCGCGCTGGTACGGCAGTGGAGACGCGGGCAGGACATCCATCCCGCTGCCCGGCGGTGGCCGCGCGACCGGTGGCCGTGCGCTGCACGCGGGTGACACGGTCCTGCCGCCCGGCCGACCCGTGCTCGGGGACGGCACCTCCTACTGGCGCCAGGGCCGACAGGGACGGCAGCAGGTGTGGCTCGAGTACGACCCGACCACCGGCACGCACGGGCGTGCCTCGCTGCCCGCGTTCGTGCGGTCCGGCATCCGCGAGGGGGCCACCCTGCTCCAGCAGCACTGCGCGGTGCTGCCCCTGCAGCCGGGACTGGAGGACAGCCCGTTCGGCACGGACGGCACGGTTCTCGGCCGCTGGGTACGCACCGAGGGCGACGACGACGAGGCGCGTACCACTGTCGGTACTCCGGACGGGCGGACCGTCACCCTGCCGGCCGCACTCGGTGGCCGGACGCCGGGGGTTCCGGTCGGCGCGCTGCGGTTGCCCGGCGGTGTCGCGCCCGTCGTCGTCGCCCACCACCGGCAGGTCGCCCTGTTCGCGGAGGACGACGGCAGCGGTATGCGGGAGCTGGGCCGGCTGACGCCGCTGGAGCGCGGCGGCGAGTTCGCGGCCGGGACACGACTCGTTCCGCCGGTCGACTTCTGGCACGCACTGCGGCCGCGCGACGAGGCCGCGTCGGCGATCCTGCGGGCGCTGGGCGACGAGCAGGCGGACGAACTGCTGCGTGCCGGGGCCCAGGCGCTGGCCGAACGGCAGGCGAGGATCGCGGCGGCCGGCGGCCAGACGCACAGAGCGGCGGGCAGTCAGGCGCACACGGCGACGACAGGCCACGCCCGAACGTCCGGCAACCAAACACACCCGGCAGGGGGCACCCGAACGCACATGGCGGCCGCCGCGCGCGCGGCGATCGGGCCGTCCGGCGCGGGAAACCCCACGGGGGCCGGCGCGGACAAGCCCGTCGTTCCGACCGCCGACGAGGTTCTGCGGGAGGCGGTAGCCCGGTCCCTGCCCGGCCTCACCGAGCCCCATGTGCTCACGGGCGTCACCGCGCTCGTGCGCGCGGTGCTGCATCTGGCCGGGTCGGTCGCCACGTTCCTGGCTCCTCCGGCGGAGCGGACCAAGACCGACCGCAAGCGGGAAGAAGGCATGTTCGCCGACTACCGTCCGGAGGACGGTGACGACCAGACGCTCCGTGAGGCCGTCGCCGGTCTCGCCGAACTGTCGGGCTGGTGGGGCGGCGAGCAGCGCTGGAGCGCGCTGCGTCAGATCCGCGCCGTGAACCTCGTGCTGTCGGGTGAGCCGGCCGACGGCAAGCCGCTGCCGGAGTCCTCCCGGATCCTCGGGTCCGACGACGGGTGGCGCAGCGACGAGTTCACCGTTCCGGGCATCGGTGCGGTGTGGCCGTCCGTGCTGAACGTGCTGCGCCCACTCGCCTATCGCGCCGCCTCGCCGACCCTGACGCAGGCGCACCGACAGGCGCTGCTGCTGTTGTTCGATGCGGTCACGGAGGGGCCGCTGGCCGAGCCCGGGGGCCGGCTGCGTGAGGTCGTGCTGAGCGAGCCGCACGACAAGCAGGAGCGCGTCGGCCAGGTGCTGCGCCGCGAGGGCCGCACCGTCGTGGTCCTCGGCTGCCAGAGCGTGGACCTTCGTCTGGGGCGTGTGAACTGGCTCGCCCTGGACCACGACCCGGCCGGTGCGTTCGGGGCGGTCGCGCACTTCACGCTGGTGAGGGAGACTGCGCACCCGCCGGTCTTCCCGGCCGACGCGCTCGCCGCCGTGACCGCGCTGATCCGCGACAAGGGCCCGGCGCCCTGGCAGCCGGAAGCCGCCACCGCCCTGGCCGCCGCGACCCGGAACGGGCTGGGGACCGTGCAGGCGGCGCTGCTGCTCGCCGGGAGGCCGACGCAGCTCACCGACGAGGTGATCGCCGCGACCGGACTGAAGCCGCGCCAGAAGCAGCTCGGCGACGCGTTGCTGGCCTCACTGGGGGCCGGTGACCGGGCGGCGCTCATCGGCGCGCTGCTGCCCGAGAACCCCGGTGACCTGTGGACGGCCGGACCGGACACGGACGCGGCGGGCCGGGTGTGGGCCGAGCGGCTCGGCGGCATCGTCCGCCTGCCCGAGGACCTCGCCGAAGAACTCTCCCTGGCGGGACTGCCCACCGGTTCCGCCGAGGAGGTGCTCAACCCGGGCCGCACCCCCTGGATCAGCCGCACCACGGTCCAGCGGCCCGGCAAGGACGGTGACCTGGTGCCGGACGACGCCACGGCACTGCCCGGGCGGTACGACCTCACGCGTGCCGTGACCGCACTGGCCGGGCTCGCCTACTCCCTGCCGTACGGGCACCCGCTGCGCGCCGTCCTACCGGGCGGGTTGGCCGCGCTGCGCCGTCGCGTCGCCGACCCGGGGCTGCTGCTCGACCTCGATCTGGCGTGGGCGGAGAAGGGCACGCCGACGGCCGTGGAACTGCGCAAGGCGTACGGACTGCCCGCCTCCGGGGGTGCCGACGCGCACGGTCTGACCGCTGTGGGCGAGGCGCTGGTGCTGCGCCCCTGGTACGGCGACCAGGAGACCGTCCTGGTCCGCCCAGCAGCCCTCACAGGGGCGGACGACCCCGTGTTCGGACTGGTCGAGGGGGTCGTCGGGTCCGGGCGGGGCGAGGGCATGCGAGCCCTGCGGACGATCCTGGGCGACGACCTCGCCCGCGCTCTCGCCGTCGGCACGGCTCCGCAAGGGCCCACCGGGTACGCCCAGGATCCGGCGGTCAGCGTGCCCGACCTGGTCGCCGAGGTCGCGCAGGTCCACGCCGTCGGCGAGGACGCGGCGGCGCTCTACCTGCAGCTGCTGGCCCTGCCCGACCCGACGGACCGCAACTGTGCCCGCTGGACGGGTTGGAAGCCCGCCCGCATGAAGAGGGCCCGCACCGAACTGGCGGCCACCGGCCTGGTCGTCGAGGCGAAGCGGGCGCGCGCCGGGCGTGCCCTCTTCCTGCCGTGCGGCTGGCTCGACCTGAAGTCGCCCGCGCTGCCGGTGGAGATCTGGAAGCGGGACCTCTACCCGATCCGCGACCACTCCCGCGCGGTGCCGCTGCTGCCGGTGCCCCAGCTGTTCACGCGCGCGTGGGACCGCGTCCGCGCCGGTGACGCCCCGGCCTACGAGGAACTGACCACCCGCGCCACCCGCAAGGGCCGCCGCCGATGACCACCGTCCACCCGCACCTGGAAGATCCCGCACCGATGACGACCACCCTCTCCCCCGCCCCGGCCCGCCAGATCGTCCCGCCCGAGGACCGGTACGCGACCGAACTGGCCTTCCTCCGCGCGTACGACGACGGGCCGCGCCCGCCCGCATGGCGGCTCACCCCACGCGCGGTCGTCACGTTCGTCATGGGCAGCGACGGCCGGGCCCTGAAGCTGCCCGACGGCACCGAGGTGCCGGACGGGGTGCCGCGCCGCCTGGTCGTCGAGGACAAGTTCGTCGGCGACCGGGCGCTGGTCGAGCGGTGCGTGGTGACCCTCGCGGGGGAACGCGGTCTGCTGCTCGTCGGCGAGCCCGGCACCGCGAAGTCGATGCTGTCGGAGCTGCTGGCCGCCGCCGTGTGCGGCACCAGCGGCCTGGTCGTGCAGGGCACGGCCGGGACCACCGAGGACCAGCTCAAGTACGGCTGGAACTACGCGCTGTTGCTGGCGCAGGGCCCCACCCGGCAAGCGCTCGTGCCCTCCCCCGTCCTGACCGCCATGTCCCGGGGCGCCGTCGCCCGCGTCGAGGAGGTCACCCGCTGTCTGCCCGAAGTGCAGGACTCGCTGGTGTCGTTGCTCTCCGAACGGCGGATCGCCGTGCCTGAACTGGCGGGGACCGACGACGCCCTGGCGCACGCCGCGCCCGGCTTCAACCTCATCGCCACCGCCAACCTGCGCGACAAGGGCGTCTCCGAGATGTCCGCGGCCCTCAAGCGCCGGTTCAACTTCGAGACCGTCGGCCCCATCGGGGACCTCGACGCCGAGACAGCGCTGGTGCGCAGTCAGGCGCGGGCGTCCGTGGAGCGGGCCGGGGCGCCGTTCCAGGTCGACGACGCCGTGCTGGAGGCGCTGGTCACCGCCTTCCGGGACCTGCGCGAGGGCCGGTCGGCGGAGGGCTGGGAGGTGGAGCGGCCGTCCACGGTGATGAGCACCGCGGAAGCCGTGTCCGTCGCCGGCGCGCTCGCTCTCGCGGCGGCGTACTTCCCGGGCGACCGCGACGTGCTCGGACTGCTGCCCGGGCACCTGCTGGGCGTGGTCCACAAGGACGACCCCGCCGACGCGGCCCGGCTGCGCGGCTACTGGGACGGTCCCGTACGGCGCCGTGCCGAGCAGGGCTCCGCCACCTGGCGCACCCTGTGGGACCTGCGTACGGTCCTGGAGGGCTGACGGCCGTGTCCCTCACCCACGAGGTCGTCCCCGACCCGGGCGGCTCCCCGGCCTCGTCCGCCTCGCCCGACGAGGCGCTCGCCGCCCTCACCGGCCCGTCCGCGCCCTATCTCGTCGGCGTACGGCACCATGCGCCCTCGCTGGCCGCCGCCGTGCCGGCGCTGCTGGACGAGGCGAAGCCGGACGTGCTGCTCGTCGAACTGCCCGCCGAGATGCAGGAGTGGCTGCCCTGGCTGGGGCACGAGGAGACGCGGGCCCCGGTGGCGCTCGCCGCCGCCCCCGCCGACGGGAGCGGCGGCGCGGGGCCGGCGTTCTACCCGTTCGCCGACTTCTCGCCCGAACTGGCCGCCGTGCGCTGGGCCGCACGGCACGGCGTGCCGGTGGTCGCCTGCGACCTGCCGCTCGCCGACCGCGCGTGGGGCGAGGGACGCCGGGCCGCAGGGCAGTCCGGCGGGCCCGGCCTCGCCACCGCTGTGCGGGCCCGGCTGACGGGCCGTCCCGGGGACGACCTGTGGGACCGGCTCGTCGAGGCGACCGCCCCGGGCTCCCCGCCCGAGGCCCTGCGCCGGGCGGCCCTGCTCACCGGGTGGGCGCTGCGCGAGGACGCGGCCGCCGCGGGCGGCGTGCCGGAGCTGGATCTGCGGCGCGAGCGCTGGATGCGGGCCCGGCTGGCCGAGTCCACCGCGCGAGGGGAGCGGGCGGCCGTGGTGGTCGGCGCGTTCCACGCCCCCGCGCTCGTACGGCTGGCGGACGGGACCGTGGCCGGGGTCGGCGCGCTCCACGACCCCCCGCGCGTAGGGCTGGTGGACGGACCGGGGGCTGGGGCCGGCGCGTTCCACGCCCCGGCGACTGAGCGGCAGGGCGGCGACGGGGAGGAGGCTACTTCTGCCTCCGGCGTACGCCGGCCCGCCTGGACGACCTCGCTCATCCCGTACACGTACGCGCTCCTCGACGAGCGGTCCGGTTACCCGGCGGGCATCCGGGATCCGGAGTGGCAGGACATGGTCCTGCGGGCAGCGGGTGATCCGGCGGTGCTGCAGGAGGCCCTGACGCGGGCGGCCGTCCGCGTCTGCGCCGAACTGCGGGATCTGGGCCATCCTTCGGGCCCCGCGGACGCGCGGGAGATCAGCCGGCTCGCCTCGGACCTCGCCCGGCTGCGTGGCCTGCCCGCGGCGGGCCGCGGTGAACTGGTCGAGGCCGTGCAGACGGTGCTCGCGCAGGGTGAGCCGTACGGGCGGGGGCGGGCCGTGGCGCGGGCGATGGAGCGGGTGCTCGTCGGCACGCGCAGCGGGCGCCCCGCCCCGCAGGCGCCGCGCAGCGGTCTCGTTCCCGCGGTCGAGACCGAGGTGGCGCGGCTCGGCCTGCCGGGCCCGGCGGCGGACGGCCCCGGCGCGGCACGGGACCTGCGGCTGGACCCCCTGCGGTCCGACCTCGACCGGCACCGTGAACTGCTGCTGCGCCGGCTGACGGTGTGCGGGGTGCCCTACGGGGAGGTCAAGGATGTCGTCGGCGCGGGCGGCGCCGAGGCCCTCACCTCACGCTGGGAGGTGCGCTGGACACCCGCCACGGCGGCCATGCTGACCGCCGCCGGCGTGCGCGGAGTCACGCCCGCGCAGGCAGCCGAAGGCGTCCTGCGCGAACGGCGGCGCGGGGAGCGGGACGAGGGCGGGCCGACCGCCGCCCAGGCCCTCGAAGGGCTCGAACGGGCGGCGGAGTGCGGCCTGCCCGTGCTCGCGGACGAACGGCTCGACGACGTCGCCGAAGTCGTTCCGCACGTCGGAACCCTGCCGGAGCTCCTCGCCGGCCTCGCCCTGCTGGACCGGCTGCGGGCCGGTCACGTGCCGGGGCTCGGCGCCGAGACGGACCGTACGGTGCGGGCGGCCGCCGTGGCGGAGCTGCTCACGGCCGCGGCGGTGCGGCAGGTCGACGGTCTGACCGGCTCCGAGGACCCCGCCGACGCCCATGCCTTGCTGGAACTCGCCCATCGTGCGGACCTGCTGGGCGGCATCCGGCTCGCCGGCGCCCTGAACCGCTTGTCCGCGGCGGGCTCCCCGCTGATGCGCGGTGCCGCAGGGGCCGTGCGCGTCCTGCTCGGGCAGGAGGACGCGCGGGTCTTCGGCGACCGTGTGGCCTCGTGGGTCGACGGGGCCACCGACCCGGAGTCCCGCGCGGCGCTCACCGCCCGGCTCGGCGGCCTGCTGACCGCCGCGGGTCCACTGCTGGAGGCGGCGGCGCCCGCGCTGGAGCCCTTGCTCAACCGGATCTCCGAGCTGCCCGACCGGGAGTTCCTGGACCGGCTGCCCGCACTGCGCGGCGGTTTCGACTCCCTGAGTCCCGCGGCTCGCGACCGTCTCCTGGGCGCCGTCGAGGAACGTCTCGGCACCGCGCGCGTGGCCGACACCGACGGTGTCGACCCGGTCGCCCTCGCCGCCTGGACCGGAGCGGACCTCGCGGCCCGTGAGGCGCTGCGGTCGCTGGGGCTGCTGCCCCTGTCCGAGGGCGTCGCCGAGCGGCCCGCCGCCCCCGCCGAGCCCGAACCGGGTGTCACCGCCGAGACACGACCCAGCGCGCCCGCCGAGCCCGAACCGGGTGTCACCGAGCCCACTCCGGGCGGCACCGCCCAACTGCCGCCGGGGATGCGGGAAGAGGGCGCCGCCACGGAAACCGCCGCGTTTCGGCCCGGGGAGCGCCTCCTCGCCCCCGCCGACCGTTGGCGCCTCGTCCTCGGCCGCCGCACGGACCGGCTGCCGTCGTCCGCCGGACCACTGGCGACCGCGCTGGACGAGCTGTACGGCAGCGGACGCGGCGAAGGCAGCCGGGGAGACCTCACGGGAGCCGGAAGCGGCGGAGGACGCCAGGCGCCGTACCCCGGGGTGCGCGAGTGGTCCGAGGAGCTGGCCGCGCTGTTCGGGCCGAGCGTCCGGGAGGAAGTGCTGGCGGCCGCCGCCGCGTCGGGTCGTACGGACGTCCTCACAGAGCTGGACGCGGACCGTGTGCGCCCCTCGGTGGACCTGCTGCGCACCGTGCTGCGGCACGCGGGCGGGCTGCCCGAGGCCAGACTGGCCGCGCTGCGCCCGCTCGTGCGCCGGCTGGTCGACGCGCTGACCCGGCAACTGGCCACCCGCCTGCGCCCCGCCCTGCACGGCGCCGCCCTGCCGCGACCCAGCCGGCGCCCCGGCGGCGGCCTGGACCTGCCCCGCACACTGCGGGCCAACCTGGCGACCGCGCGCCGCGCCCCGGACGGCACGGTGCAAGTGGTCCCCGAACGGCCGGTCTTCCGTACCCGGGCGCGCCGGGCCGCCGACTGGCGGCTGATCCTGGTCACGGACGTGTCAGGGTCCATGGAGGCGTCCACGGTGTGGGCCGCGCTCACCGCATCGGTGCTGGCGGGGGTACCCGCGCTCTCCACTCACTTCCTGGCGTTCTCCACGCAGGTCATCGACCTCACCGGGCACGTGGAAGACCCGCTGTCGCTGCTGCTGGAGGTCAGCGTGGGCGGCGGCACCCACATCGCGGCCGGTCTGCGGCACGCACGCGAGCTCGTCACCGTGCCGTCGCGCACGCTCGTCGTGGTCGTCAGCGACTTCGAGGAGGGCTATCCGCTCGGCGGCCTGCTCGCCGAGGTCCGCGCGCTGGTCGAGGCCGGCTGCCACGTCCTGGGCTGCGCGAGCCTCGACGACGCCGGCCGGCCCCGCTACTCCACGGGGGTAGCCGGTCAGCTCGTCGCCGCGGGCATGCCCGTCGCCGCCCTCAGTCCGCTCGAACTCGCCCGCTGGGTAGGGGAGAAGATCGCATGAGCCCGGACCTGCCTCCGGTCGTCCCGTCCGTCACCGCCGATCTCGTCGGGGCGCTCTCGCCCCGGCTGCGCAAGCGGCTGGACGCGGGCGTCGCCAAGCTCGCGGCGTGTGCGGTCGTCCGGGACGGCGACACGGTGCGGATCGCCGTCGACGACACGACCGACGTCGTCCTGCACGCGCCCGGCGGGACGGTGACCAGCGCGGACGCGATCCGCTGCGGGTGCCTGCTGGCGCCCGGCTGCCTGCACCGCGCGGCGGCCGCATCGGCGGCGCCGGTCGCCGGCGACGCTCCGGTCACGGACCCTGCCGGGGCGGAGGCGAAGGAGTCCACGGCGGCCGTGCAGACGGGCACGGCTGGGCAGGCGGAACGGGCGGATGCCGAGGCCGCCACCGCCGACCAGCGCGCCGCTGCCCGAGCGGTGCACGGCGCGGCCGCCGCCGTCCTCGAAGCGGGCACGGACGGTGCCGGCGCCGTGCTCCAGGCGGAACTCCTGCGTGCCGCGCACACCGCGCGCCTCGCCGGCCTCCCCCGGGCCTGTGCCGCGGCGGTCTCCGTGGTCACCGGGGTGCGCGCGGCCCGTTCGGCCGACCCTGGGTACCGCCTCGCCGACTTCGCCGACGCCTTGGCCGGCGTCCTGGGCCTCACTCACCGCCTCCCGCAGGCCACCGGCCCTGAGCTGACCGAACTGCGCGGCACGGTCCGGCAGCCGTACCGCCCGGACGGCTCCCTGCGTCTGTACGGGCTCTTCTCCGAGCCCGTCCTGACCGCGTCCGGTTACGCGGGCGCGGTCACCTGGACGGCCGACGCCCACGGACGGCTGTACACGGTGTCGGACGTGGCGCCGGGCGGGCCTGCCCGGGCGACCGGCGCCGCGGACCGAACCGTACGGATCGGCGACACCGCCCTGACCCACCGTGAACTGTCGCGCGCGGGACTGGCCGTGTCCGGCGCCACCGTCTCCCCGACAGGCCGCCTCGGCGCGGGGGCGGCGGTACGGGCGGTCCGCGCGCCCGGCGCCGCCTGGCCCAGCGAGCCGTTGGACCGGCTGTGGACCGTACCGGTCGCCGAGCAGGTGGCCCGGGCCCTGGACGGTGGGCAGGACCTGCTGTTCCTCGAGGTGACCCTCATGGGGACGGTTCGGGAGGCGTCGGGCGACTGTCTGCTGGCCGATTGCGCGGGCCTGCCCCTGCGGCTGGCGGCGGCCCACGACGACCCCTCACTCCCCTACCGCGACAACCTGCGGGTGCTGGCCGCCGCCCGGGGCAGCCGGCTGCGCGTCGTCGCCCGGTTGGTACCCGGACCGCTGCCCCGGGCCCTGCTGCTGGCCACCGAGCATCCCAGCGACCCGGCCGCCCGGCTCGACCTGGGCCTGGACCGTCTCCAGCAAGCGGACCTGCCCACCAGGACGGTCCCGCCACCGGCGGCGGTCGCCTCCGCCGGGGACGAGGCCCCGCTGCACCTGCTGCGCCGCCGCGTGCACCAGGCGGTGTCCGGGGGCCGCCGTGTCCTGGCCCTCTCCCGGGACGGGTCCGGTGACGGTGTCCGCCTGCGCCGTCTCGGCCTCGCCACGGCAGGCGATCTCCTCGACGACCTCCACTCCGCCGCCGCGGACCGCGCCCGTGACGCCTTCGGCCGTCTCCTTGCGTCCGACACGGACCGCTTCGCCCGTGCCTGGCTCGCGGCCGCCGTCTACACCAGCGCCGTGGAACGGGCCCTGTGCGCGAACGCGTGGGGAGCCACCGCCGCGATGTCCTCGCGGCACCCGATCCCCCGTCTGCGGACATCCTAGGGCGCCTGTCGAGTCGTGATCGATCTGTGGCGCTCGACCTCGCGGCGGGCCTGGACCGGTAGGTCTCCGTGCGTGCCGCGCACCAACCGAGCGACGAGGAGAAGGAGTTCATCGGGCGGTACCTGCCGATCGACGAGTACGGCCCGGTAACCCGAGCGGCCGGGGGCAGTGCTGGGCGAACGGCTGGAGCACCGAGGGGTGGCAGCCTTCAACGCAGCTGGGCCTGATACCGCTGGGCGCCGACGAAACGAGTAGAGCCGCGGAGTTGGTGCCGCGTACCTTCGACTGCATGGCTGACGAGTGCTTCGGGCATCCACGGCTCGCCGCGATCTACGACCCGCTCGACCCTGATCGCTGCGATCTTGACGCGTACGTCCACATGGCGGAAGAGGTCGATGCGCGTCGCGTGCTGGACATCGGCTGCGGGACAGGGGTGTTCGCCCTTCTCCTGGCTGATCGCGGAATCGAGGTTGTCGGGGTCGACCCCGCCGAGGCGTCGCTTCAAGTAGCCCAGGGCAAGACGGGCAGTGAACGGGTGCGGTGGATCTGTGGTGACGTGTCGGCGCTCCCACCGCTGCAGGTCGACCTGGCGACCATGACGGCGAACGTAGCTCAGGCCATCGTGGACCCGAAGATCTGGCAGAAGACTCTGCAAAGGGCGTACGAATCGCTGCGGCCGGGCGGGCGCCTGGTGTTCGAGACCCGGGATCCGGCCAGACGTGCCTGGGAGGAGTGGAACCGGGAGGATTCGTACCACGTGACGGAGATCCCGGGCGTCGGCGGGGTCGAGAGCTGGGTCGAGGTGACCGACGTGAGTTTGCCGCTGGTGACGTTTCGGTGGACCTATGTGTTCGTTGCGGACGGGCACGTGCTGACGTCGGATTCGACCTTGCGTTTCCGTGAGCGGAAGGAGGTCGAGAGGGACCTGTCCGCTCAGGGGTATGTGGTCGACGACGTACGTGACGCTCCTGACCGTCCGGGCCGGGAGTTCGTCTTCCTCGCGCGGCGTCCCCTCACCGGATGACCGCCACCTTTGCGGGGACAAGCGTCGATGCGACCCCGCCCCGATCCGCGACGCGCACGAGTCAGGGCGGGCGCCCTCCGAACTGCCAGCTGTGGACCTCGATGTGCGCGTACCGGTCCGAGTCCAGCACAGCGCGTGCCGCTTTTGGGTCCGGCGCTCGGACCAGTGCCGCTGTACCCAGCCACGTGGTCCCGTCGTCGGACAGCAAGGGCCCGTAGGCGATCAGCTCGTCTCGGCCGTGCGGAACGGTGAGGTCGGCAGGTTCCCCCGAGCCCAGGCCGAGTACCAGGAATCGAGCGCCACCCGTCCGTCCCCCGGGGAACTCCCACATCGTGCGTCCGAGCATGTTGCGCCAGCGGCGCAACAATACGTCCCGGTACACGCCGGCCTGGTAGCCCGGCTCGTCGAAGACGAACGCGCGGGCGGCAGCTGCGTCGGCCAGGTCGACGATATGCACGCTGCCGGTGGGCTCCCCGTCGGGGCCCGAGAGCGTCGGTCCTCGGGCGATCATTTCCGACGCATACCGATCCATGTAGGACCAGTGCTGTTCGGCCAGCTCTGATCGCAGCGCCGGCGAGCCGCGGCGATCGCGGTGGTAGCAGAAGAACTCCATGCCCGACAGCGTTCCGGTTTCGGGGTCCCCGGTCCAGCAGATATCGGTCGACCGATGTCGACGACGCCCGACTCGCAAGGCGCCGACCGTCCAGCAATGGCGCGACGACCTGGTAGATGCCGAGGCGATCATCTTCGTGGCCACGTCGGGCTGCACCTGGCGGCGGCCTGCGTACCGCGCGGTGCGTGGGCGACATCGGCCGGCGATCACCCGTAGAGCGAGCGGGCTCCCGGGCTGTTGCCCTTGAAGCGCTGGCCCGCGGCGATCTCATCGCCGACCACCGACCAGACGGTCTCGTCGTCCTGGAAGGGGAGCGGGTCGATGCTGCTCGTCTCCTGCCGGATACGCTCGACCTCGCGCTCCAGGCGCTCGAAGTCGGCTTCCTCGTCGTCGCCGCTGAAGGTGAACTCCTCGAGCAGGCGCTGAAACCGGAGGGTGACCTGGACGAGGGAGGAGACGTCGGTGTGGAGTTCCTGCACGGTCTCCTCGTCGGCGTCGAAGGCGTGCACCTTGCCGGAACCGGGGTCGAGGGCGAGGTGGGCGTTGAGCAGCCAGCCGATGACGGGCCATTCGCCCGCGTCCTCCGGGGCGTCCTCGAAGTCATCGGCGTCGACGACGTCCTGGACGAGGGGCAGCCGACCGGAGTCGTCGTCGGGCTCACGCAGCGCGAGCGTCCCGGTGGGGACGCCGACGGTCTGCAGGAGGCGGGCGCCCTCGGTGTCCGCGGCGGCGGGCGGGAAGGCGGTGGCGGGCAGGGTCGCGAGCCGGTCCTCGCCGAAGATGTCGACGAGTTCACTGCGGGTGACGTCGAAAAGCACTGCCGAAACTCCGAACTCGGCGGCGGCACGGGCGCCGTGGGACTCTTAGTGGACGGAAGCGGTGACAACAACAGCGTTGCGGATCGAGGCGCTTCCGGCGACTCCGATTCCGCCCCGCCCGCTCACCCGCCCTCTCACGGAACGAACTTGTTGTCGGAGGGCGAGAGGTTCATCACTGTATCAGTACGTCCGCCGGCGACACCGTGCTGGTCCCACTGTTCGTGCAGCCACTTGACGTAGGCGCGGTGCTCCCGGTCCTTTTTGTATTTGCTGAGTTCTTCGCCGTCCGGCCCCTTTTCGGACTGATCGTATTTCGCGCTGTGCGTGACGTCGAGATTGTCGGGGAATTCCCTGGCGAGATACTTGTCGCACTTGGGATTCTTCTGGCAGGGCTCACGTTCCGTGTAGAGGTCGCTGACGTTGCCCTCGTGCCCCTTCTTGATCAGCGGGTGTCCGATGGACCGTTCGGAGTGTGCCTCACCGCTGGCGCCGACCAGGATGAAACGGTTCCCCTTGCCGTCGTCGTACAGCGCTGAGGCGTAGTTGCCGCCGGGGATGTAGGAATCGGGGCGTTCGGTGCGGTTGGCGTAGCGGCCGAGCTGGGCGGCGCGGGCCAGATCGGTGGAGCCGGGCGCGACCTTCGTGGACTTGACCGTGTCGTTCTTGCCGGGCTTGTTCTTGCGCTGCTTCTCCCCCTTGTTGTTCCACGGGTACCAGGCTTTGTCGCCGAGTACGTCGTTCACTCCGGAGGAGTCGTGGGAACGGACGGGGCTGGTGGTCCCGTCGTGGTGCAGCTGGCGTATCGAACCGTCGTCGCTGAGAAGGTACATGGGCGTGTCGCCGTCACGCTTGACCTTCTTGACCTCGACCTTGTCGGCCTCGTCGCCGACGTCGTGGTCCTTGCGCTTCTGGTGCCGGGAGGCGGCCTTCACACGGTCCGGGATGGTGTCGGTGACGTGGTCGGTCACCTTCTTGGCGGCCTTCTCCATGCTGTCGATGGCTTCCTCGAGGATGCCGTCGAAGGCCTGGGTGAAAACGTCCTTGCCCTTGGTCTTGCCGAAGGTCCTCTTCGACTTGCCGAGGTGGATCCCGGACTGGCCGCCCATGTCGCTGCCGTGGCGGGAGACCTTGACGGCGCCGTCCTCGAACTCGACGTGGTCGATGACCGTCTTCTTGCCACCGCTGCCGGAGCCGCCGCTGTCGCCGGCGGAGGCCAGCTTCATGCCGCCGGGGTTGTCACCGGGGTTGAAGGCGCCCTCGGCGAGGTCGAGGACCATGTCCGAGACGAGTTCCCGGAGTTTGCCGGTGACGGGCTCGGTCACCTTCGCGATCAGCTGGTCGACTATCTGGTCGACCGCTTCGTCGATGAGCCGCTTCACGATGGTGCGCATCAGGGCGATCTCACCGGCGGCGGCCGCGGCGGAGATGCCCAGGGTCACGGGGGCGGCGGCGAGTTCGGCGACGATGGTGCCGGCGAGTACACCGAGTTCGACGCCCGCCTTGATCTTCATGCCGCGGATGATCTGGCCGACACCGTCGCAGGCGTCCGCGAACAGCCGTGCCACCTCGGGGATCTTTTCCAGGTGGCCGGTCTTCACGTGCGACCAGTGCTTCTGCATGGACTCCACGGCCCAGCCCTCGGAGGAGGCGAGGATGCGGGTCACGGCTTTGTGTGCGTCGCCGCCGTGGCCCTCGAACTGCTCGGCGAAGTCGCGCATGGACGTCGCCATCTCGAAGTAGTCGTCCTCGTCCACGTTGGGCCAGTTGACCCCGATGAGGTCGAGTGCCTCGTCGATGATGCTCGGCAGTACCAGACCCATGGCCGCGCGCTCCGTCCCCCGTCAACTACTGGATCCCTGCCCCCAGCTAACGGGGCACGTTGTCAGGTACACAAGAGTAAACCGGCCGCGTCACGGTTCTGTGACGAGAGTCCCATCTGACGGTGATGACAACGGAGTTGACAGAGGCCGCATTGGACGCGGAACGCAACAACATAGAACTGTCAGGAGCGTTGCTGGTGACTGTCCGGCACGCACCCCGGAGGCCGGCGCCATGGGGGGTGTCCGCCGTTCACCGCGTGACAGCCGTCATCGCCCCCGCAACCGCACGAGTGCCTCGTCCGTCCCCACCACCAGGTCCCCTTCCGCCGTGAAGGCAAGGGCGTGGGCCCGGCTGCCGGGACGGAAGGTGCGCAGCCGGTCGTCCTCCAGGGCTCGGTGTTCGACGAGGCCGTCGGCCCAGGCGATCGCGAGGACGAGCCCGGCGTCGGCCGTCGCCACCGCCACCGCGTCGACGGCGCAGTCGCGGGCGGCCACCGGCGCGGGCATGGGGTCCGTGTGGGGGGCCCACGCGCGTACGGTGCCGTCGGCGCCGCCGGTGTACAGCAGCACGACGGTGTCACCCTCCGCGGAGACGGGCAGGGCGGTCCCGGCGACCGCGGTGACGCGCCCCCGGTGCAGTGTGGCGGTTCGCGGCTCGGCGCCGACGGTCACCACGTGCACTGTTCCGGCGGCGTCACCGAGGACAACACGGCCTTCGGCGTCGGTCAGCGCGGTGACCGTCTCCTGCCGGCGCCGCGTGTACTCCTGTACGGCTTCGAGTAGTTGCTCCTGCGCGGAAGGGCCGTCGTCCAGGAGGGCGGCGAGTCCCTTGGGCCTTGCGGACTCGGCGGCGCGCTGGGTGTGCAGGAGGCCGTACTCGTCGAGGACGCTGACGGTGCCGTCGCCGTGCACGGCAGTGGCGCGGATGCCGGGCGCGGAGTGCGGGAGGCGTCCGGCGGAGCGGGCGCTCTCCGCGTCGAGGACGCGCACGGTGCCCTGGTGGTCGGCGACGACGAGCTGTCCGGCCAGGGGGCCGGTACCGGCCGCCAGGGAGCGGACCGGGCCGGGCCACGGTGGGGTGACGTCGCCGCGCACCCGGTGCCAGACGACGGTCCAGAAGGCGTCTCGAGCAAGGGAGGTGAGGGTGGCGGGCAGTCGTGGATCACCGGCGTCACCGAGGGCGGCGAGGAGGACCAGGGCGCGTTCGGCGGCCGGCTGCTCGCGGGTCAGGGAGGCGCCGGCCCGCAGCCAGGCGGCGCGCAGTCCGCCGTGGCTCTCCTCGGAGCGTTCGTACGCGGTGGTCACGCTCCAGGGGTCGGCGGCGCAGACCGAGGCGGGATCGTCCAGGTCGAACGGTTCCTCCGGCTCCGGGTCCCGCCCCGCCGGCCCGGCCGGGTCGGCGGGGTGGGCTGCGTCCCAGGACGCGCGGCGGGCCTCGTCGGTCCACCGGGGGTCGTCCAGGTCCATACGGGCGCAGGGGCCGGCGGTGAGCGCCTGCGCCCACTGTGTACCGGAGCGGACCTCGACAAGTACCCGGACGTGCCCCAACGAGGCGAGATCCAGGGCCAGTTCGACGAGGGAGCCGGGCCGGTCGGCGGAGTGCAGTTCGGGCAGCGCGATGACGGTGCGGCGCCGGTCGGCGGCAAGCGCGGCCAGCAGGTCGCCCGGGGAGCGGGCGGCGATCGACAACTGTTCGCCGAGCATCCAGGCGGCCGTCGTCGCGGTCTGGCCGGGCAGCGGTACGAAGCCGTGGATGCGGCGTTCGCTGACGGTGCCGGGCCGGGTGCCGTGGCCGATCAACCAGGCGAGGAGCCGCGACTTGCCGCTGCCCTCGGCGCCGGTGACCACGGCGAGGCCCGGGGCGCGGGGGTCGCCGAGCCAGGAGAGCAGGGCGGCCGCGGCGGGCTCCCGCCCGGAAGCGGGCCGGGGCCAGCGCGGGGCGGGATCGGCGGTCATGGACCCACCTCCGTTCCTGCGGCACACGGGCGGCGAGTCACTGCCGGGCCTGCCGCGCGGCGTGGGTGATGAGTTCCTTGATGCCTTCCTCGCGGGACTCCGCGGTGTCGCCGTAGTCGAAGCTGTGCGTGAACTCGGCGTGCGGGAGGACGGCCTGGAGCCAGGCGGAGCAGTAGTGGCCCGGCATCATGCACGGTTCGAGTTCGCAGTAGACGCGGCGGACCTGCTCGGGCTCCACTCCGGCGGCGGAGAGCTGCTGCCACAGCTGCTCCTCGGGGTGCAGGCGGCCAGGGCCGGCCTGGGCGGTGACGATCTGCTTCGCGCCGTCCTTGCCGACGTACTCGAAGGCCGACGAGAAGGGGAAGTTGAGGGTGTGGCGGACGTCATCGAGCACCCGCGACCACCAGTTCTCCCGGTCGGCGACGGCCTCCGGGTCGATCTGCCGGATCTCCCGGACCAGTGCGGCGAACGAGTCGGCGGCGGACTGGAGTCCGTCAGAGGCGGCGATCACCGGGAGGGCGCGGTCCAGGGCGGCGGCGCAGTGGGTGAAGGCGGCAATGTCCGAGTTGACGAACAGGGCGGCTTCCCCGCGACCGAGGAAGAGGGCCCGTACGGAGCCGTCGGTGCGGACACACAGGTTCGCCAGCCGGTCGGTGCCTATGCGTACCCACTCCGCCCAGTCACCCTGCAGGGCGACGCCGCGGTGGCCCGTGTACATGCCGAGGGTGGGCCCGTCGGTGTCGTCCGCCGCGATGAAGTACGGGCCGACGTGCAGCGGCACACCGACCTGCGCGAGGTGGGTGCGGGCCGAGGCCGGAACGGTTCCGTACGAGGCGGGCACACTGATGCGGCGCAGCCCCTGGGGGCCGAACTGTGCGACGGCGGGGTCCGAGGGGAGCTCGGGCATTGCAGACCTCTCACGGTGGCGGACTTACCGGCTCCACCCTATGCGCAGGTAGGACGGGGGCCGTGGGCTGTGACGAATCCGAGACGAGGCCGCGACGGGTCGCCCCGTCGTACGGCCCCCGCCGCAGACCGTCGCTTCGCTGACACCGACCTCGGCTGCTGCCTGTGCAAGTCGTCGCGTCGTGACGCAAGGTCAACGCAAAAAGCTAACAACACTTGCGCAAATGGCGACTTCGGCGCAAGCTCCTTGGTCGCCCAGGGACGACCTGTGCCCGCCCTACGAGCAGCGGGAGGGTGCGGGCGTGGGTGATCGGGGAGGGACGGGCGTCGACGCCCCGCGCGCGGCACCTGCTGCACACGCCGGGAACGCCTGTGACCGGTGAAACTCGTGCTGTCGCAACCGTGGACGAACTCGCGATTGCGCTGCAATATTACGATTAATAAACGCAAGAAGCTGCGCACAAGCCTCTTTCGCGCGCTGTGCCCGGCGCCAGTGACGCATGGCCGGGCCCGCTTTCCGGCAGTGGCGGAAGAAGCCGGTGCAGCTGTGCCCCGGACGGACGGTCCCTGCCGTCATCTCGTAACGCACCACCGCACTGCCCGAACTGAGCCGCCCTCACGTGGCCCCTTGGGGTGCGTGAGCCTCCGCAGGGAGTGACCCGTATGACTCGACACCAACCGATCCGCTGGAGACGGCGCACGGCCACCGCCGCGCTGGCCTCCACTGTCATGGTTCTCGGGCTACCGGCCCTTGACGCGCATGCGGCCGGCGGCCCGAACACCGCCGCCGGCGCCGCGACGAGGGCGGGCAGCACGCTCGGCACGCACGCTGCCGCCAACGTCAGCGACGGCGACATCGGCACTTATTGGCAAGCCTCGGACAAGTCGGCGCAGTGGGTGCAGACCGACCTCGGAAAGTCCGAGCGCGTCCGCCAGGTGGTACTGCGGCTGCCCGTGCGCTGGCAGAGCCGCAAGCAGACGCTCGCACTGCAGGGCAGCGCCGACGGCAAGAGCTTCGCCACGCTCAAGCCGTCGGCGCAGTACGTGTTCAGCCCCGGCAATGGCAACACGGTACGGATCTCCTTCCCCGCGACCCTCGCTCGCTACGTGAGGGCCGATTTCAGCGGCAACTCGGTCACCGGCACCGCGCAGCTGGCCGAGATGCAGGTGCTCACGGCCGACGCCTCGACGCCCAACCTCGCACAGGGCAAGCCCTTCAGCGAGAGCGGGCATGCGGACGTGTACGGCGCTGCCAACGCCGGCGACGGCAACCGCGCGACCTACTGGGAGAGCAGGAACAACGCCTTCCCGCAATGGGTCCAGGTCGATCTCGGCTCCTCGGTCAAGGTCAACCAGGTGACGCTGCGGCTGCCCAGCGGATGGCCGGCCCGCAGCCAGACGCTCAAGCTCCAGGGCTCGACCGACAACCAGAACTTCACCGACCTGACGGCGTCGAAGGCGTACACCTTCGACAGCGGCAACGACCAGTCGGCGACCATCAGCTTCGACACCACCACGACGCGGTACGTGCGCGCGCTGTTCACCGCCAACACGGGCTGGCCCGCAGGGCAGTTGTCCGAGCTGGAGGTGTACGGGCCGGCGACCGGCGACACCCAGGCCCCCACCGCCCCCACCAACCTGAGCTACACCGAGCCCGCCACCGGGCAGATCAAGCTCACCTGGAACGCGGCCGGCGACGACACTGGCGTCACCGGCTATGACGTCTATGCCAACGGCCAGCTACGGGCGAGCGTCGCCGGGAACGTCCTCACCTACACCGACACCCAGCCTGCCGGAAGCGACATCACCTACTTCGTCCGGGCCAAAGACGCCGCGGGCAACGTCTCCGCCAACAGCAACAGCGTCACCCGCAAGGGATCGGGCGGCGATGTCCAGGCTCCCACCGCCCCCGGCAACCTCGCCTACACGCAGTCCGGCGGCGACGTGAAACTCACGTGGCAGGCGTCGAGCGACAACGTCAAGGTCACCGGCTACGACGTCTACGCCAACGACCGGCTCGTCCAGTCCGTCGCGGGCGACGTCACGACGTACACCGACAGCCCGCCGGCTTCCTCCACCGTCACCTACTACGTGAAGGCGAAGGACGCGGCCGGCAACATATCGGTGCCGAGCAACAGCGTCACACGGCCCGGGTCGCCCGGCGGCCCCGGATCCAACCTCGCCCAGGGCAAGCCCATCGTGGCCTCCTCCGACACCTTCACCTACCTCGCCGCCAACGCCAACGACGGCCAGGTCGGCACCTATTGGGAGAGCGCGGGCGGTGCCTACCCGGCCACCCTCACCACCAAGCTGGGTGCCAACGCCGACCTCAGCCAGGTCGTCGTCAAGCTCAACCCGGACGCCGCCTGGTCCACGCGCACCCAGAACATCCAGGTGCTCGGCCGCGACCAGGACGCTACGTCCTTCACGAGCCTGGCGGCGGCGAAGGACTACACCTTCTCCCCCAGCAGCGGCAACACGGTGACCATCCCGGTCTCCGGCTCCGCCGCGGACATCCAGCTGAAGTTCACCAAGAACACCGGGGCGCCGGGCGCGCAGGCGGCCGAGTTCGAGGTGATCGGCACCCCGGCCGCCAACCCCGACCTCAAGGTCACCGGCATCACCAGCACGCCGGCCGCCCCGGTCGAGTCGGACACCATCAGCCTCGCGGCGACCGTCACCAACAGCGGCAGCAAACCGGCGACGGCCACCACTGTCGACTTCACGCTGGGCGGCACGAAGGCCGCCACCGCCGACGTCCCCGCCCTCGCGGCCGGCGAGTCGAAGACCGTCACGGCGAGCATCGGGACCCGGGACGCGGGCAGCTACCCGGTCGGCGCCCAGGTCGACCCGGCGAACAAGGTCATCGAGCAGAACGAGGCGAACAACGTCTTCACCCGCTCGGAATCCCTCGTCGTCAAGCCCGTGGCCAGTTCCGACCTGCTCGCCGCGCCGGTGGCCTGGAGCCCCTCCAGCGCCTCGGCCGGTGACGAGGTCAAGTTCACCGTCGCCGTCAAGAACCAGGGAACGACGGACTCCGCCTCCGGCGCCCACAATGTGACGCTCACGATCCAGGACGCCAAGGGCGCCACCGTGAAGACGCTCAGCGGCGCCTACAACGGCACCATCGCGGCCGGGCAGACGACCGCCCCGGTCAGCCTCGGCTCGTGGACGGCCGGCAACGGCAAGTACACGGTCAAGACGGTCATCGCCGACGACGCCAACGAGGTGCCGGTGAAGCGGGCGAACAACACCACGACGCAGCCCCTGTTCGTCGGCCGCGGGGCGGACATGCCGTACGACATGTACGAGGCCGAGGACGGCACCGTCGGCGGCGGCGCCAAGACCGTCGGTCCCAACCGGACCGTCGGCGACCTCGCCGGCGAGGCAAGCGGCCGCAAGGCCGTCACCCTGACCGGAACCGGCCAGTACGTCGAGTGGACCACCCGAGCCGCGACCAACACCCTCGTCACCCGCTTCTCCGTCCCGGACGGCACCAACACGACGCTCAACGTCTACGTGGACGGACAGTTCCTCAAGGCGATCGACCTCACCTCGAAGTACGCCTGGCTCTACGGCAACGAGACCTCACCCGGCAACTCCCCCGGCTCCGGTGCGCCGCGGCACATCTACGACGAGGCGAACCTGCTGCTCGGCAAGACCGTTCCGGCAGGTTCGAGGATCCGGCTGCAGAAGGACGCGGCCAACACCTCCAGCTACGCCATCGACTTCATCAACACCGAGCAGGCGACAGCGGTCCCGAACCCGGACCCGGCCGCCTACACGGTCCCGGCCGGCTTCTCGCACCAGGACGTGCAGAACGCCCTCGACAAGGTGCGCATGGACACGACGGGCAAGCTCGTCGGCGTCTATCTGCCCGCCGGCGACTACGAGACCTCCAGCAAGTTCCAGGTCTACGGCAAGGCGGTGAAGGTCCTCGGAGCCGGGCCGTGGTTCACACGCTTCCACGCACCGTCCTCGCAGGAGAACACCGACGTCGGCTTCCGGGCCGAGGCGAGCGCCAAGGGCTCCTCCTTCACGGGCTTCGCCTACTTCGGCAACTACACGTCACGGATCGACGGCCCGGGCAAGGTGTTCGACTTCTCCAACGTCTCCGACATCACCATCGACGACATCTGGGTCGAGCACATGGTCTGCCTCTACTGGGGCGCCAACACCGACTACATGACCATCAAGAACTCCCGCATCCGGGACATGTTCGCCGACGGCATCAACATGACCAACGGGTCGACGGACAACCACGTGGTCAACAACGACGCCCGGGCCACCGGTGACGACAGCTTCGCGCTCTTCTCGGCGATCGACGCCGGTGGCGCCGACGAGAAGAACAACCTCTACGAGAACCTCACCTCGACGCTCACCTGGCGCGCGGCGGGTGTGGCCGTCTACGGCGGCTACAACAACACCTTCCGCAACATCCGCGTCGCCGACACCCTGGTGTACTCCGGGATCACGATCTCCTCGCTGGACTTCGGCTACCCGATGAACGGCTTCGGGACCGAGCCCACCACGATCGAGAACGTCTCCCTGGAACGGACAGGCGGCCACTTCTGGGGCTCGCAGGTCTTCCCGGCCATCTGGGCGTTCTCCGCGTCCAAGGTCTTCCAGGGCATCCGCGTCGACAACGTCGACATCGACGACTCCACCTACGGAGGCGTGATGTTCCAGACCAACTACGTCGGCGGCCAGCCGCAGTACCCGGTGAAGGACACCCTCTTCACCGACATCTCCATCACCGATTCCCGGAAGAGCGGAGACGCGTTCGACGCCAAGTCCGGTTTCGGTATCTGGGCCAACGAACTGCCGGAACCCGGCCAGGGGCCGGCGGTCGGTGAAGCCACCTTCCGTAACCTGCGGATGAGCGGCAACGCCGAGGACATCCGCAACAAGACCAGCACGTTCAAGATCAACATCGAGTAGGGGCCGTCCGCACGGTTGCGTCCGTGCGGTGGGTGGGGGTCGCTCCTCGTGCGGGCGGCCCCCGCCTGTGATGCGTCTCGTCACGATCCCGGCACGTTGTCCGGCAGAAGGCCGGAGACCGGCGAGAACGTTGAGACGGCCGGTGGCGGGCCTGGCCGAGGCCGAGACCCGCCGTCACGAGTGCCCCACCCGGTGCCGGGAGGGCCGGGCAGGACCGGGGGCTCAGCGCCTGACGTACACCGTCGCCGACGCGGTCGAGGACAGGTGCAGGTCGTCGCCGGGCCAGCTGACCGTGTAGGTCACCTCCCGCCGGGTGCGCGGGATGTCGTTGATCGTGAAGGTGCCGTCGGCGGCCACGGTCACCGAGCTGAGCACCCCGCTGCCGAGGCGGTCCGTGCGCTCCACCTTCAGCGTGGCACGCTCCGGCAGCGTCCTGCCCTGCGCCGTGAACCTACCGGTGATCGTCACACCGTCGAGGGTGGCCTCCGCCGGGGCGGTGAGCGCGATCGACGTAGGCGCCTTGGCCACGGACACCGTGGTGGTGAGGTCCTCGGCGGGGCGGTGGGTCAGGTCGCCGAGGAAGGAGACGGTGTAGGTGGCCTCGCCGACCAGACCGGGCTCGTCGAGGACCGTGAAGGTGCCGTCCTCCTCGACGGTCGCGGTGCCCAGCTGGTGGGTGCCCTTCGCGTCGGTACGCATCGCCGTCACCTTCAGCGGCTCGGCGGGGGCCGGGCCGTCGGTCTCCAGCCTCCCGCGCACGGCCAGCGGCTCGCCGGCGACCGCCTGGGCCGGGCTGTGCGTGAGGCCACCGGTGAAACGGGTGTCGTACTGGACGGCGGGCGGCTGGATGATGTGCAGCCAGTACTGACCGCCCGTGGTGTTGGTGGTCACCGCGAACAGCCGGGAACCGTCCGCCGCCCACCGCAGGCCGCGCGGCGCGACCCGGTCGCCGTCCAGGCTGCCCTCGAAGACGAACTCCAGCGGCGCGGTGGAGTCGGCCGGGTCGGCGGGCGACAGCAACAGGTCCGGCGTCGCGCCCGAGGCCGCCGCTCCACGGGCCAGGTACTTCCCGTCGCCGCTGAACGCCACGGCCGAGGCGCCGGCACCGGCCGGCAGCGCCGAGTAGCCGGTCGTCGCATCCGACAGATCGGTGGTGTTCAGCAGCCGCGTGCCGTAGGAGGCGTCCGCGACGGCGACCTTGCTGCCGTCCGCGGAGAACGCCATGTCCTTCAGGTTCAGTGCGCCCTTGCCGTCACGGTCGGCGAAGCGCCGGGCCGCGTTGCGCACCAGGGTTCCGCTGCTGGTGTCGAACACCGTCAGGAACGGGTCGGGCGCCTGCGCGTTGAGCGGCTGACCCATCAGCATCCGGTCACCCGGGCCGGCCTCCAGCTGGAGCCTGCCGTAGTCGTTCCAGCCGGTGCGCCCGGTCAGGGCGTCCACGTACGTCAGCGAGGACTCGCACTGGGTGGCGTAGGACGCGTACGGCGTGGTGAAGTACAGCCGGCCGCCGGAGAAGGCCAGGCTGCGCCCGCAGGTGTCCAGGGACGCGCCGGTGGAACCGGTCAGCTGGTGGGTGGTGGTGTCGTACGCGCGGATCCACTCGCGCTCCCCGGCGTACAGGGTGGAGCCGTCGGCGCTGAGCGCGAGGCCGGAGACGTGCTGCTGGGTGGTGATCGTGGTGACTCGCTCGCCCTGGAAGGTGTACACCGCGATGGTGCCGCTGTTGTAGTAGCTGCCTAGGGCGGAGTCCGCGACGTACACGCGCTCGTGCACGTCGTCGACCGCCAGCGCCGAGTACGTGGTGATCGGCAGCTTGATCACGGCGTCGGAGGCGGCGGCGTGCGCCGCGGGCGCGGCGGCGACGGTCAGGCCGGTTCCGGCGAGAGCGGCGGCGAGGGCGGTCGCCGCCAGGCGTCTGGGATGGTGTGCAGTGTTCAACTGTGCCCCCCATAGGCTGAATCGAGCGTCTCCCGAGCTCGCGGAAACGCCTGTGCCGCCCATGAAACAGCCGTGAAGATCGTGTGGGCAAGGGGGCGCGACGAAGACCGGGGGGCCGCCTCGAACGCCGTTGTCCGGGACCCCTCGGCATCCGCCCGTGCCGGGTGGCGGTCAAACTCTCCTAGCGGACAGGGCCTCCCGCCCCAGGGGGCCCTAAGCAGCAACTGCCTGTGCGCGTGTGCCGGCTGACTGACCAGGAGGGGCAAAAGCTGCAGCAGGTCGTGCGCCGGGGCTGTACCGGTCGTTCTGCCGATTCTTCACAAATCTGCGCAGCTGCGCGCCCCCTCTATCGTCACCGCAACCCGGTTCGCCGGCCAAGACGGAGGGCTATGGAGCGGGTTCAGGGGTCCAGCACGTGGTCCGGGTCGTCGTACAGGCGAGCCGCGAACCGGCGCAGCGGGTCGCGTAGCCGCTCGGGGCCGACTGCGGCGGGGCGTTTGACAGGGGCCTCGTAGACCCATAGTCCGCTGCCCTCGCGCTTGGTAACGGCGTGAAGGTCCAGGGTGTCGACGGCCGCGAGGGCGGTGGGCCGCCCAGGTCCGTATGGGGTGGAGACGAGCAGTGGCCACAGTCCGGTTTCCTGCCGTGCGCTCTCGCAGTGCGTCCACGACCCCACGGGATCCGAAACTGGTTCCTCGGACAGCCACATGCGCGGTGGTGGGACGTCGCCTCGGACGGCTTCGGGAAGGCGACGGCCTGGTGGAAGCCCATCGGGCAGTGATGAGAACATGCGCGCACGTTAGCCGCGGTCACTGACACCACCCGTCCCTGATTCGGGCAGACGCAGTTTCCGCGTCGCGTTGAGGACCGTGCGGTCAGGCCCCGTCCGATGGGCCGGGTGACTCATCGGTGATCGCCCTGCGAGGCGCAGTCGTTTCCCTCTTCGGCCTCCAAGCGCGCCGAACTGTAGCCGTAGGGTTCTCGATGTGACAGTTCAGCGAATGCCCGCCGAGGAGGTCTCCGTCTCCGTCGAGCTGGTGCGCCGTCTGCTCGACGAGCAGCACCCCGACCTTGCGCACCTGCCGGTCGAGGTGCTGGCCAACGGATGGGACAACCTCGTGTGTCGGCTTGGCGAGGAGTTCCTCGTCCGGTTGCCGCGGCGTGCCATGGCCGCCGAGCTCGTCGCGCACGAGCAGCGGTGGTTGCCGAAATTGGCCGGCCGTCTGCCGTTGCCGGTGCCGACGCCGGTACGGGTCGGGCAGCCGACGGCTCAGTACCCGTGGTCCTGGAGCGTCGTGCCGTTCTTCCCGGGCCGGATCGCGGCGCGATCGGAGCCCGACGACCTCTGGTCGGCCGCGGCGGAACTCGGCGGTTTCCTGGACGCACTGCACACCCCGGCTCCTTCGGAAGCGCCTGTCAACCCGTTTCGCGGGATCCCGCTGGCCGGACGAGCCGAGGGTGTCCTGACGGCGCTGGCGCACGTCGACTCGGCCGACCGCGCCACCGCACTGCGGGTCTGGGAAACGGCTGCCGTCACGCCCGCTTGGGACGGGCCGCCGCTGTGGCTCCATGGGGATCTGCACCCGGCCAACGTCCTGGTCGACCGCGGCCGGATCAGCGCCGTGATCGACTTCGGTGACATCACCTCCGGCGATCCCGCCACCGACCTGTCCGTGGCCTGGATGCTGTTCACTGCGGAGCAGCGGGCTGCACTCAGGCAGGCGTACGGCCGCGCAGACGACGCGACCTGGGAACGGGCCCGCGGGTGGGCGCTTGCCCTGTCCCTGGTCTTCCTGACGCACTCGGCGGACAACCCGCTGATGCGCGGCATCGGCGAGCGCGCCTTCCGTGCGGTGCTGGAGTAGCGGTCGGCGGTCAGGACGGAGTTGTATCAGTGCCTCGGCCGTCCCTCGACGACCGGCCGTACACCATGAGAGGCGGCGTCCGAGGAAGCGCTGGACGTCTGCCAGTTGTGGCAGCAGGCGATCGACGCTCTCACGGCTTGTCCGTAGCGTGCGCGTAGGCGCCTCCCCGTGCTGGAGCCGCCATGGGACGGACGGACGGCTGGTCAGGGCCCGCCGAGGTCGTCGTCGGGTGGCTGCGGCGCCGGTACGTCGGAGGACGTCCTGCTCTTCACGGCAACGTCCAAGGCGCTGCGGATGTCCTGGGGCAGTCTGGTGCTGCGTGGCCACTGCACGAGGTGCGCTGCCAGCTCCCGCAGTGTGGTGTTCGTATGCTGCGAGACCTCCTTGAGGATCTCCCTGCCGGTGTCGGGGTGCACGCCGGCGAAGCGATCACGACGCCGATCGCCTGGTCGACGGTGGCGTGAGAGGTGAGTGCCTCTCTCAGCTGCTCGATCTGTCCGTGCAGGACGGTGATCTCGCGGTCGTGGCTGTCATGCTCTGGCATGTCACATTCGCTCCGTGTCAGCGGCCGTACCCGTCCGTTTCCCTACCCCGTGGACACAAGAGCACGGTAAGACGAGGGAACAAGCCAGGTCTCCGGCGTTCTCCGGGCGAGGGCGGCCCCACGCATTTCGCCTCCACCCGGCCAAGGGCTGCAAGGAGGTCTGGGCGTTGCCGCCGTGCGTGGTCTTCATGAACAGGAAGACCAACGTGCACGCGCCGTCCAGCAGGTCATGGACTTCCCGGGTCCCAAGGACACAACATCTGGCAGCGCCCCGGCAGCCTGGCCGACGTCACCCGCTACGACGACCTCGTGAGCTGTGGTGGGACCCAGGTGTGGTGCCGAAGGATCATGCGGGTTGCGGCGCGGGAGGGTGTGAGCCGCATCGCCGTGTTCCGCAGGGCGACGGCCAGAGGATGGGTGAGCTGCTGCCCCATCCGCCCGGCCTGGCGGGCGGCTCGGGCGACCGCCTGACTGCGCGGCCGGCGCTCGGCGTCGTACCGGGCGAGCGCGGATTCGACGGTGGGCTCGGTGGCGAGCGCGGCAGCCAGGGTGACCGCGTCCTCCAGTGCCTGACAGGCGCCCTGTCCGAGGTGGGGGGTCATCGCGTGTGCCGCGTCACCGAGCAGCACGATCCGGCCGACCCTGTACGAGGGGAGCGGCGTGCGGAGTTCGTTGACGTCGTGATGCAGTACGGCGGGGAGCCGGGTCGCTTCGAGCAGGGCGGGAATCGGGTCGTGCCAGGTGTGGAACCGTCGGCGCAGTGCGGCCAGTGGGTCGGCGAAGCGGGTTCCGGCGGGGAGGTTGAGGACGGCGTGCCACTCGGCCCGCCCGTCCTGGAAGGCGATGTGCCCGAACTCGGCGCCTCGGCCCCAGCTCAGCTCGAAGTCGGTGCGCAGTTCGACCGCGTGCTCGGTGACGGCGCGCAGCACCGTCGAGCCGCTGTAGACCGGGCCGGGACGGTCCGGGAAGAGAAGGCTGCGGACCTTGCTGCCGATGCCGTCGGCCGCCACCACCAGATCGGCGTCCAGGATCGTGTCGCCGCAGCTGACTCGGACCGTCCCGTGGTCGATCTGCTGGACCGAGCCGGCTGCCGAGCCGATCAGCAGGGTCTCGGCGGGCAGGCAGCCGCGCAGCAGCCGATGCAAGGTGGAGCGGGGTATGCCCATGATGGGGGTGCCCACCGCCTTCTCCAGCAGCGCGCCGTCCATCCGGACCAGCCAGCCACCCTCTGGTGTGCGGGTGCCGCCGCTGTACTGGCCCCGCGAGGCCTTCCGCACCGCCTCACCGACGCCGAGTTCGTCCAATGCCCGCAAGCCGTTCGCGGCCAGCGAGATGCCCGCCCCCGCGTCGTCGAGCACGGACGCACGCTCTACGACCGTCACCTCCCAGCCGATGCGGCGCAGACCGATCGCGGCGGCCAGCCCGCCGATGCCTCCTCCGACGACCACTGCCGTGTTGCCCATGCCGTACCCCCAGCGTTTCTACATCTGTAGAAGGATGATCTTATCGGAGGCTCTACAGGTGTAGAAAGGAACCATGGCTTCGGATCGGCGCACTCTCCTCGCGGACGCGGCTCTCGACGTACTCGCCGACGAAGGGATCCGCGGCCTGACCCACCGCGCGGTCGACAGCAGAGCAGCCATGCCGCCCGGCACCACCTCGGCGTACTTTCGCACCCGGGCCGCGCTGCTCACCGGACTCGTCACGCGCCTGGTCCAACTCGACCAGACGGAACTGCAGACGACGGCCGAGCAGCTTCCGGCCCTCCACACCGCCGAGGAACTGGTGGACGGCATGGCGCTGCTCATCCGGCGACGACTCAGCGGCGAGGGCCGCCGCCGCTCGCTCGCCCGCTACGCCTGCGCCGTCGAGAGCGTTCGCGCCCCGGAGCTGCGTGAGATCCTCGTCCCTCGCGAGAACGCGGGTCGCGAGGCCGTCCGGCGGTTCCTCGCCGCGCACGGCGTGACGGATGTCGAGAACCGCACGCACACCCTGTTGACCTGTATCGACGGACTGGTCTTCGACCGGCTGGTGAGCGGCGGCGACGTCCCGCGCGAGGCCCTCGAAGGCCTGGTCGCCGCTGCCCTTCGCTAGGGCCTGCCCGACAATTCCCCTCTGCCCTTCCTGTCCGACAGTTCCCGTCCGCTCTTCGGGCGATGACGCGATGTCAGACAGGCCCTGTCCCCAGGCCGCCCACGGTTCCGACCGGCCGTCGTGCACGGCAGCGCGACACGGGAGAGGCGTACGGCTCGCGGGGGAGGATGACGGGCAGGCCGATGGGCCATGTGACCACCGGCCCCGGAGAGGTCATCCGGTCGGCCTAGCGAGGGAACGATTCGACGGGTGAAATCGGCGGGCGGGTGCCGGACGGGACGTCCACGACCCGTGATCATAGGCGCGCGGCCGGACCAGCGACCTTCCCGGCAGCAGCCTTTCTTTCCCCGTTCTTCCACGAGGAGTTCGTCGTGCGTGTCCGTCATCTGCTGACCAGTACCTTCACCTCCGCCGCCCTCGCCCTCGGCTTCATCGGCGCCGGCGCCGGTGCCGCCACCGCGACGCCGGCGGCCGCTTATCCGTGCGGCTTCTACGAGACCGGATCCGACGCCTACTACAACCACTGCACCGGCGACGGCTCCAACGTGGTCGTCAAGGTCGAGGTGGCCTGGGGGCCCGATTACGAGCGGTGCGTGGGCCCGGGCAGGTCCTGGCTGGGCGCCGCCGACAAGATCCAAGGCGCCCACTACACGGGCCGTACCTGCTGACGGACAGCGCTCACTCCCCTCATCGACCAGGGCCTCCCCGACCATCGGGGACGGCCCCGGTCCCCCGGCCGGTCGCCTCGAAGAACTTGAGGCTCCAGCCGGTGTCGGTGTGCGGGCCGGGGACATCGGCGCGGCTGTAGGTCGTGTTGCCCCACCAGCAGAAGGAGCCGGTGTACCAGTACCGGTTCTCCCATGAGTACGGCGTTCCCTTGGCCACCGCGTGGAACATCAGGGGGAACGTGGGGCCGGCGGGCGGGCTGGTGCCGATGTCGCCGTCGAGCAGCACGAAGCTGTGGTGGCCGGGGCCGTCGACGTACAGCGTCGGGTCCCAGCCGGACATCATGGTGGTGCGGTGGGAGCCGAAGAGGCAGCCGTTGGACTTGTACCAGTCCCATACGTACGTCGGATCGCCGTCGGCTCGCAGTCGGAGGTCGGCCAGGCAGTACTGGTCGCTCCAGCTGCCGTTGGCGGAGTACACGATGTGCAGTTGGCCGTTCGGGTCCTTGATGGCCTCGGGCGCCTCGTTGATGAACGGGTTGCCGACCACCCGCTCCCAGCTCTCGCGTGGTTGGGAGATGATGTACCGTGCGCCGGTCGGCGTGGTCGGGCTGCTCATCCGTGCGATGTAGAGGTTCTGCTCGACGTTGGTGTCGCCGGCCCAGCCGGACCAGACGAACCAGCGCTGCCCGTTGAAGGTGAACAGAGTGCCGTCGATGGCCCACTTGTCGTCCGGCAGGGCCAGTTCGGTCTCGGCGGTGTACCCGCTGTCCGGGTTCGCGGAGCTGATCTCGTACATCCGGTGGGCCGATCCGCGACCTGCCGAGAAGTAGATGTGGTAGCGGCCGGCGTCCCGCACGATCTCCGGGGCCCAGACCTCACCGAGGTTGCGGGTGTCCGACCAGACCTGGCGGGCGGGCGCCGAGGCCAGAGCAGCCGTCGACGCGGCCTGCCGCACGGCGATGCCTCCGCCGGCCGACTGCACCGAGATGTAGGTGCTCCCGACGCGCAGCACGCTCGGGTCGGCAGCCCTGAGACCGGTCTGCTCCGCCTGAGCGGGTCCGGCGGACGACAGGCAGAGCACGGCGGCGAGGACGGCCGACAGTGCGCAGGCGGCGGCACCGGTGAGCCGGCGAGCAAACTTCATGGTCCCGTCCATGGTCGGCCTCCGCTTCGGCGCCGCGCCGACGAAGGGGTGTCGTCCCCCCGTCCGCGCCACGCTTTTACATCGATGCAAGAGCGCGCTCACCCAGCATCGTGAGCAGCCCAGGACATGTCAATGTCTCGGGCCCGAAGACATGCCGAACCGCCCGTGCGGGCCACGCCGTTCGCGGCCACCGTGGCGCCGTGACCGCGAAGATCCTCTTCGCCGCAGCTTCCGGGAGGGTTCGGTCCGAGTGCGTGCGCGCGGTCTGGACAGTCGGCGAGTGACGTGTTGTCATGCCGCTGCGCACCAGATTTCCAACGTTGCAAGAACCGATTCGTCAGGACCCGGTTTCCCCTGCCCACCGACGTACCGCCCAGAGCCAGAGCACAACGGCATGACGCATTGCTCGGCGCCATGGGCCACGTCCACCGGCCGCGTCGGGACGAACGCGGCATCCGCCGCTGACGCCCGCCCGACGCCGCCCGACAGGTTGCACCGCCCTCCGCGCAAGGAAGGATCCGATGACAAGCAGAAGGATGACGAGAGGGCGTACCCGCCCCCGAACGAGGGTGTGGACGCTGCTGACAGCCGCTGTTCTGATGCTGCCCACGAGCGGGCTGCTGTCCACCGCTTCGGCCGCGGAACAGGTCGGCGGCACGATCTCCCCCTCCGCCGACAAGGCCGCGGTGGAATTGCACGGCCTGAAGGGCGAGTACTTCAGCATGTCGGCGCCGGGTGCCCGGGACTTCGCCGCACTCGGTGGCACCCTGCTCGATCCGCAGATCAACTTCTCCGGACTGACCAGCACCTTCCAGGAACTGACGGGGAGGACGGAACACACGACGGCTCGCTGGACGGGTCGGATCGAGGCACCGGCGACCGGTGACTACACCTTCTACGCCATCGGCGACAACGGCTTCCGGCTCTTCATCGACGGCAAGCCGGTCATCGACCACTGGGTGGGCGACTGGGACTCGGAGCAGACCAGCGCTGCGGTCCGGCTCACCGCAGGCGAGAAGCACGACTTCCGCCTGGAGATGTTCCAGGACACCGGCGGGGCCAACATGTTCCTGCGCTGGTCGACCCCGACGATGGCCAAGCAGCTGGTGCCGGAGTCGGCGTTCACGCCGCCGGACGGCTTCGAGGTCTACCCCGTGGAGCTGACCGTCGCCGGGGACGGGCGACGGCTGCGGGCCCGGTTCGAGGACCGGGTGAGCGAGTATGCGGCGGTCAAGGAGCACCTGAAGATCGAGGCGGACACGACCGCCCTGCCGATCAGGTCGGTCGGGGTCGACCCGGGTGACCGCACCTCCCTGCTCGTCACTCTGGCGGAGCCGATCCAGAAGGGTCAGCAGGTCCGGGTCACCTACGACGGCGACGGCGGCCTCAAGGCCGGAACCGAGACCGTCCCGAAGATCGTCCGGTCCGCGCAGAACGCCTCCACCCACCGGCTCACCACCACGTGGGGCGACCAGCTCGACAAGAACCATCCGCTACCCGAGTACCCCCGTCCGCAGCAGGTGCGGGCCAAGTGGAAGAACCTCAACGGCCCATGGCAGTTCAGTGCCGCCGAGGCCGGTGAGCAGCCGCGGTTCGGCAAGGATCTCGACGAGAAGATCATCGTGCCGTTCCCGGTCGAGTCCCAGCTGTCCGGGCTTGAGCGGCACGAGGACCACATGTTCTACCGCAAGCTCGTCGAGGTGCCGAAGAACTGGAAGGTCGGCCGGAGCGGCAAGGGCAACCGCCTGAAGCTCAATCTCGGCGCGGTCGACTACCAGGCCCGGGTCTGGGTCAACGGCAAGCAGGTCGCCGAACACACCGGCGGCTACACGGGTTTCTCCGCCGACATCACCGACGCGCTCAAGGCCACCGGCCCGCAGGAGATCGTGGTCGCGGTCACCGACACAGGTGGCGCCAACCAGCCGATGGGCAAGCAGTCCACCAACCCGGGCGGCATCTTCTACACCCAGTCGTCGGGCATCTGGCAGACGGTGTGGATGGAGCCGGTCGCCGACACGTCCATCGATAACGTTGTCACCACACCGGACATCGACAGCAGCAGTCTGGCCTTGACGGTCGAGTCCGACGACGCCTCTTCGAAGGCGCGGGTCGAGGCGGTCGCCCGTGACGCCCGCGGCAAGGTCGTGGGCACGGTCAGCGGCCCGGCCAACGAGCGACTGCGTCTGCCCGTGGCGAAGCAGCACCTGTGGAGCCCGGACGATCCCTACCTCTACGACCTCGACGTCAAGCTCACCGACGGCAGGTCCAGCGACAAGGTCGGCAGCTACTTCGGCATGCGGAAGGTGGCCGTCGAGAAGGTGGGGGGCTTCCCGAAGCTGGTGCTCAACGGAAGGCCGGTCTTCTCCCTCGCCACACTGGACCAGGGCTTCTGGCCCGACGGGCTGTACACCGCGCCCAGCGACGAGGCTCTCGCGTTCGACCTGAAGGCGCACAAGAAGCTCGGCTTCAACGCCGTCCGCAAGCACATCAAGGTGGAGTCGCCGCGCTGGTTCTACCACGCCGACCGCCTCGGCCTGCTGGTCTGGCAGGACTTCGTCTCCGGCGACATCACCGACGGGACCGGGCAGAAGGCCTTCGTCGACCAGGGCATGGAGATGATGCGGCAGCATCACGACGCGCCTTCCGTGATCGGCTGGATCGTCTTCAACGAAGGCTGGGGCGAGTGGAACCGCGAGGCGACCGGCCGCATCGCGGAGTCCGTCAAGGCCGCCGACTCCTCCCGTGTCGTCAACGCCCACACCGGTGTCAACTGCTGCAACTCCAAGGGCGACTCGGGCAAGGGCGACATCGTCGACCACCACGACTACGCCAACACCGACCCGCCCTTCCCCGACGGGAAGCGGGCCGCCATGGACGGCGAGCACGGCGGCTTCACCCTGCGCACCCCGGGCCACATGTGGCCGGGCGCCCCGACGGTGATCTACAGCGGCGTCGCCGACAAGGAGGCGCTGACCCGCAAGTACGTCGAGAACACCGAGAAGTACTACCTCGACCAGGCCGGCGCCGAACTCTCCGGTTCGGTGTACACGCAGATCACCGACCTGGAGAACGAGCTCAACGGGCTCTACACCTACGACCGCCGGGAGATCAAGGTCGACCCGGTCAAGGTCCGCGAGATCAACGAGAAGGTCATCGCGGCCGGTGCCGCCGCGGGCGAACGGAGCGAACTGAAGGGCGGCGGGCACTGGGCCCTCGACGAGGGCACGGGCGGCACCGCGCAGGACGACGGCCCGAACGGCAGGCCGCTGACGCTCACCGAGGGCACCACCTGGGCGCCGGGAGTCAGCGGAAGCGCGCTGAAGTTCGACGGTCAGGGGCAGTACGCCGAGACGGACGGCCCGGTGCTCGACACCACCGGCAGCTACTCCGTCTCCGCCTGGGTGACGCTCGACTCGCTTCCCGGCAACTACGCCACCGCGGTCAGCCAGGACACCCGGCGCCAGGCCAGCCCGTTCTACCTGCAGTACGGCCATGGCGCGTTCGCCTTCAGCACACCCGGCGAGCGGCGCGCCCGACTGGAGGTCACGCCCGAATCGGGCCGCTGGTACCACCTCGTCGGCGTGCGTGACGGCGCGAGCAACGAGATCAAACTGTATGTCGACGGCAAGCCGGCCGCGACCGCCACGAGCGGACCCGCCTACGGGAGCACCGGTCCGCTCGCCGTCGGCCGCGCCCAGTGGGACGGCGTGAAGACCGACTTCTGGGACGGTGCGGTGGACGAGGTCCACGCCTACGACAAGGCGCTCACCGCCGAGGAGGTGAGCGCCCTCTACGCCGAGGAGAAGCCGTAGCAGGCGGTGACATAGGCGGTCCCGGTGGGAGGAAGAGGTCATCCCGCCGGGACCGCCTACGTCTGCGGAGGCCCGGTCAGGCACGGCACCCGGTGGTGCAGCCGCCCGGGGCCGGCCTCCGTGCCGGCCCCCTCGCCCAGGTGCTCAGGCAGGTACGGACGAGCGTGCTCGGCTTGGCGCCTCGGCGGCGCGCCAGCCCTCCGCCGCGGGCGTCCGGCCGAGCTGCCCGACAGATGTCCGGCACGGTCGCGCCGGCACCGTGCCGCGAGGACTTCGCGCCAGGCCGCGGCCTTCTCGAGGCCGCGGCCAGATGGGCGGCAGCCATGTGTGGCGCGGCGTCGGGTACTCCACTTCGACGCGGGCGGGGCTGTCCCCGCATCGGCCGCCGTCGAGCCGACGGCCGATGCGCGGACGGGGTGGGCCGCGGCGCCCCTCACGCCGCCGCCCACCCGGCATGGTGGCTGGCGGCCGGTCACGGTGCCCACGGCGCTTCCACGGCCCAGGTGGCGTCCTGCGTGAAGAGGGCGGGATCGTCCCAGCTGTGGGTGCCGCCCGGGGTGGCCAGCCCCAGCTGGGCGTCGTAGTGGCGCAGGTACTGCTCGGGGAAGTTGTAGGCGGACAGCCGCACTCCCCCGTTCGCGCCCCGGACCGCGCAGAACGTGGCGTCGGCCCGGTACAGGTCGCCGCTGCCCGGCTCCTTGTAGACGCGGAAATCGCGGTGACGCAGGTACTCGCCGGTGCGCCGGACGAAAACCTCAGCTCGCCTCGGCAAGGTCGAGATCGAGGCGCCGGCGCGCCGGGACAGCGGCTACGGCGGCTACGGCGAAACCTCGCGAGAGCGTTGTCAGCGCGGAGTCCAATACCTGACGGTCAGTCAATCATTGGAAGGACGGCGGCGTCAGACCTTAGCGCCGCTCTGCGCCGGTCCACGACCCAGCGTGCTCTCCCGCTCGACCAAGCGGTAATCCGCCTGGATCCGCCGGGGTTCGGGCGCCTTGCCGCCGAGCCGGGCGAGCACCGACTCCACCGCCAGCCGCCCGATGGCCTCCTTGTCCGGTGACACGGAAGTGAGGGTCACGACACCGAAGCGCCCCTCGACCACGTCGTCGAACCCCACTACCGCGACGTCCTCGGGCACCCGCAGTCCCCGCTCGTGGAGCACCCGCATCGCACCGATGGCCATCGGGTCGTTGTAGGCGAAGACGGCGTCGGGGCGCCGCCCGGTGTCCAGGATGCGGTTCATGGCCGCCGCGCCGTCGGCGTGCCCCCAGCCGTCGGTGGCGGCCACGAGTCCGTCGTCGGCCGACAGTCCGGCGGAGACCAGTTCCTCGCGCCAGCCGCGTACGCGTAGTTGGGCAGGCTCGCTACGGCCGCGCCGGGCGCCGATGAACGCCACCTCCCGGCGACCCAGTCCGACCAGGTGCCGGACGGCGGTGCGGGCGGCGGCGACGTTGTCGATGGCGATGTGGTCGTACGGCAGGTCGTACTCCCGCTCGCCGAGCAGGACCAGCGGCACGTTCTCCGCCCTGTCGCTCAGGTCCTCGGTCTCCAGCTCGATGGGACTGAGGATCAGTCCGTCGATGACCCGTGCCCGGAAGCCCTGGCTGACCAGGATCTCCTGTTCCCGGCGCCCGCCGGTGTGGTCCAGCAGCACGATGTAGTCGTGTTCGGCGGCCGCGTCGATGACGGCTGCCGCGAGTTCGGCGAAGTAGGGGTTGCCGAGTTCGGGCAGGGCGAGCGCGATGATGCCCGTGCGGCCCTTGCGCAGGTGCCGAGCGGCCAGATTGGGCCGGTAGCCGAGCGCGTCGATGGACCGCTGGACCCGTTCGCGCATGGCGGGCGTGACGTGCTGGTAGTTGTTCACCACGTTGGAGACGGTCTTGATGGAGACCCCCGCGTGCGCGGCGACGTCTTTCAGGCTGACCCGCACGACGATCCCTTTCCAGAACGGCCCGACTCGGATGGTCGGTGCGGGTCCGGTGTCACCATCGTGAGCCGAGCGCCGAGCCCCCGCGTCGGGGTTTACAACGTTATACATCCGCGCTGCCGCACTGACAAGTCACCGGAAAACGCCTGCCGCACCGGCCGCCGGCGGCGTCCGACGGGCTGGATGTGGGCGTCGGCTGCAGGTGAGCCTACGGCTCCCGCCGCGGCTGGGGCTGCGGCTCCCAGTCCCACTCCCCGCAGCCGAGAGCAGTCGCCTTCGCAGAGGTCGCATTCGAGGAGCGGATCAGTACGCACGAGGGCTGTCGGCTAACTCCGGTCCGTCGCCACGGCCGCCTCCCGCGCAGCGTTCGCCGGCACGGCGCCGACCCTCATCCGCTGGAAGACCCGACCGGCCTGCGGAATCGGGCTCAGCGCCCCCCCTCTTCCCCTTCACTCCGCTGTTCGCAGCCTGGCAGGCGTACAACGGCGTGCGGCACGGGACGGTCCACCGACGAGAGCCGTCATCGGCCCACAGGCAGGTGCCCTGAACGTTTTCCGGCCCACCGGCGTCACAGGGGTAACCAACTCGAAGGGGGCCAACATGATGGTGGGACGTTCCCATGCTCGTGTCCTTTCCACCGGCGTGCTGATCGGGACCCTGGTGTGCCTGACCACCGCATGCGCTGCGGAGAGTTCGACGTCCTCCGCAATCGCCAAGGGAAGCAAGAACGGCAAGGTGCAGGGCACCACCACCTGGGAGGAGCCTGCCTCGTACGTCTACACCCTGACGTCGACCACAGACGTCCTGGCGGGAACCTTCCGAGTGGAGGTCCGGAACGGATCGGTGACGAAGGTGGTCGGGCTCGACGATGACAGCCGGCGGCAGGTGGAGCAGCACGCCGAAGTGCCCACGATCGGCGGCCTGTTGAAGAGGCTGGAACAGGCTCGCAGTGACAATGCGGAGACAGCGGAGGCCGAGTACGCGGCCGACGGGCACCCCGTTCGTGTCTCATTGGACTGGGACAAGAACGCCGTCGACGACGAGGCTCTCTATGTCATCAGCGCCTATGCACCGGCCTCCGCAAGCTAGGCCGGTTCCTTCGGACCCCGTTTCGCCGGCCCGGGACGTCTCGGTCTGCCCACATCATCCCGGCGTCTGGCGTTGTCGTACGTGCCTTGGAATGGGCCTACGGCCATGCCGATGGCGACCTGCGCGAGGCCGACGGCAAGGCCCCATGTCTTGAGCCTGCGCGGCCGCCTCCCCTCCCCCGGACTCCGGCAGGGCCGCGTGAACCGTGTCGGCGAACACCGTCGCGGTGGCCCCGCTCACGCCCTCGCCCCGGTGCGCGGCCGGCACCTACCGGCCGGTGCGGTCAGCTCGACGACGACGGCACGCGGCTCGGGGCGGACACGTCCGATCGCCTGGACAGGGATCCGTATCTCCTGGGCCGCCCGGCGCAGCACCAGCGCATGTCCGTCGGATTGCAGGACAGTGCCTCGGGAGCCGCTCAGCACGGTATGGGAGATGTGATCGACACGTGCGGGATCGTAGAGGCTGGATGGTGGCGCCGGCGAGGGGCAAGACCATCGGTCGGGCCGGCGGCTCCCCCGCGGGACCTGCGCAAGGGCCGGTGCTCGGTGACCGGACTGCTCCTCGGCCTCTTCCGTGACCTTGCCCCTGCGTGGGCGCAGGGCCGGGCAGCGTGGCAGCCACCAGATATCCGTGTTGCGATGGAAGGAAGGACGTGGAAGTCCGGCCCCGGTACACAACTGCGGGGCCCCTGACGGATGGAACGATCATGGCACAGAACAAGCCGCTCAAGGCCCGCGACATCATGACGGCGGGCGCGAAGTGCGTCGGTCAGCACGAATCCCTGCAGGACGCAGCGAGGCTGATGCGCGACATGCAGGTGGGCGCGCTGCCGATCTGCGGTGACGACGACAGGTTGCAGGGCATGGTCACCGACCGCGACATCGTCATCCACTGCGTGGCCGACGGGCAGGACCCGGCCCAGGTCGAGTGCGGTTCCCTCGGCGGCAACCTGCACTGGATCGACGCGGACGCTTCGGCGACGGACGCCCTGCATCTCATGGAGCAGCACCAGGTGAAGCGGCTGCCGGTGATCGACGTGCAGAACGGCCACCGCCTCTGCGGGATGATCTCGGAGGCCAACCTCGCGCAGAACCTCACCGACAAGCAGATCGCCGAGTTCGCGAGCCGCGTGTACGCGGGCGCCCACTGAGGCACCGCGGGCCGGGCTCACCGGCCGGACTGCCGGGCGGGCCGACAGCGACGGTCAGACGGCAGCGTGGGAAGACTAGGCGGTCGCCGGCCTGGTGACCTTGGTTGGCGCCGTCGCGCCGGTACTGTTCGGCGGCCTGGCCGAGTCGGACGATGCTGCCTCTCTGTACTTCACTCGGACCGGGCGGTCTGGGCCAGAAGCGGTGCCAGGACCCGGGACGCGCAGATCCTCAGGGGCGCAAGCGCTCGAGTTCGTCCGCGCGGCGGTGGTCCTTGAGACGGCCGAGTGAGCGCCGCATTCGGATCAGGTCGTCCAGTGCGGCGTAGCGGATGGTGAAGCCCGCGGGGTGGTGGGCGCTCACCGCACGGACGAGGCAGGGCCCGGTGTCCATGCCACCCCAGGGCAGGTCGGGTGTGCAGAGGTCGCCGCTGACACCGGTCACCTGGTAGGCCGCCTGGGGCCGGTCGAGGTCGGGGAGGTCCGTGCAGCCCGTGGCACTCAAGGCGTCACGCAGGGTGTGCGCCTGTTCGGGAGTGCCGTCCCACAGCAGGTCGAGGTCACCTGTCAGTTCCATCGAACCGTGCATGATGCCGGCGACCTGGCCTATGACCACCGCGTGCGAACCGGCCTCGGACAGAGCCCGGAGGAAAGGGAAGGGATCGAAGCCGAGCGCACCGTCCGTGGCGAACGTGCCGGCGACGTCATCGGCCTCCTCCAAGCCCCGCCCTGTGGTGGCCCGTTCACGAGTGGCGTCCTGGATCCGCTGGACGGCCTGACAAAGTCGCACAACTGCAGCCTCGTTCATTCCGCTCATTCAACAGCAAGCACAGCGGCCCCACGCGGTACTGCCCTGGCCCGGCCGCCTCGCGGCTCAACGCCTCGGGGGGCGCCCTCTTCGCTCGGTCCGGAGGCGCCACGACACCATGCGCACCGGCGGCTTCCTGGCCGCTCGGCGGAGAAGGCCGAGGTCGACGGTGGTCCACTGCATGAGACGGGCGGCGTCGGCTTGCCGACGGGCCCCACCACTCAGCGCGGTACGGCTGCCGGCAAGTCGTCGCCCAGTGCCGTCGGCTCGGCACAGGTTGAGGGTGTGGCGGACGTGACGACCGTGCCGCCGTGCCGTGAGCAGGCCCGCGCGGCGCAGGCCTCAACGTCCCCGAGATCGCGCTCCCTCTGGTCCTGGTGACCCAGTTGCACGCATCCCCGGTGTGGTCGGCGGCCGTCTTTGTAGCCAGAGTATCTCGGTGTCCACGGGCGATCACCGTGCCACTGCTGCCGTGGCGCCGCCAAGCGCTACGTGCGCTTCAGCAGGTACTTGTGCTGACCGGACAGCACCAGCTCGCCGCGCTGATTGTGGATCGTGGCCGCCGTGATCACGACGCCGTTGTCGCCCCGGGGCTCGAGGCCGGTGATGGTGAGCGCCGGGTACAGGGTGTCCCCGGAGTGGACTTCCTTCAGGAAACTGCAGGACAGTTCGAGGAAGCTGATGAACACTTCACCGATGAAGTGCGGGAACAGGGTGGCACCCGGGGCGGTGAAGGCGAGCACCTGCAGGCCGTGGACCACCGGTGCGGTGTGCCCGTGCCTTCGGGCCCACTCGGCGTCGTAGTGCACCGGGTGGTTGTCCGCGGACACCGTCTGGAAGGCTGCCGCGTGGGCGTCGGTCAGGGTCCGGCTGGGGGCGCGGAAGACCTCGCCGACGCGCAGGTCCTCGAACGTCCTGGCCGGGACGACGAGGAACGCGTCGGGGTCGAACGCTTCTGCGGCCGCCGCCCGCTCGGTGGTGTGCTCGGTCATCAGGCTGTCCTCTTGTTGTGTGCGGTGTGGGTGTGCGCGCGAAGCGACTGGGCGCGCCGGTGTCGTGGCCGACTCGGCGGCCGGATCACTTGGGCGGTGCGATCCGGGCGGCCAGGAGGTTGGGGTCGTCGTCGGTGAAGTAGGCGCCGCTGGCGACATAGGCCGTGGTGCCCCGTACGGCGAGCGACGTCGGGTTCTCCAGCCCGTCGGCGCCCGTCAGCACGATGGTGTGGGCGCCGCTCGGCTCGACCAGGGCGATCTCGTTGTCCGCGTTGATCGCGGCGAGGAGGGTGTCACCGTGGCCGGTGAACGCGAAGTCGTCGATGTCGACCAGTCCGGTGGTACGGGTCTCGACCCGGCCGGCGGTGCCGTGCCCGGTGACCGGGATACGCAGCACGGTGCCCTTGTCCAGGTTGGAGACCCAGACCGCGTCGTTGCGGATCTTGAGTCCGTTGGCTCCGAGGAAGCCGTCGGAGGCCAGTTCGGGCGCGGTGCTCCACCGGGTGGGTCCGCCTCCGGTCACCGGTACGCGCCAGACGGTGCCGAGGACCGAGTCGGCCACGTACAACTGGCGCTCTTGGCTGTCGAGGGCCAGGCCGTTGGGCAGACCTTCGGCGGGAAGCGCCGCGATGCGTCGCGGGGTGCCGCCGGGGCGCAGGCGCCACACGCCGGTCAGGTCGCTGCTGCCGGTGGCGTAGAGGAAGTACAGGGTTCCGTCGTGGGTACGGACGATGCCGCCGAGGAACGGGTTGGAAAGGGCGGGGGTGGTGGAGCCGGCCGGGGGCTGGGGCAGGGTGGCGAGGACACGCACCGTGCCGTCGCGGCTGATCCGGGCTATCTGCCGGCTGTAGGCGAAGGTGACGACGGCGCTGCCGCCGGGTTCCAGGGTGATGTTCTCAGGTCGCTGCCCGTTGGCGATGTCCAGGTGGGCCACAAAGCGCACCTGCGGCTGCGGGGTGGCAGCTGCCGTGGTCGTGGGGCCCGCAGTGGTCAGGGCGAGGGCCGCCGCTATGGCTGAGGTCAGGAGACCGGTGCGTCGTCGTGCCAGGAATGTGGACATGTGACTTCTTTCCTCTGTCTTCTGCTCGTAGTTGACTTCTTGACGCAGTGAACGAAAGGGTCCGCGCAGGCATGTGTCGGTCCGGCGGTTCACGCGCGGTTGAATCGCTGGCGCAGTTCGCCGATTCCGCGGATCGAGCTGACGAGTTCGTCACCGTGGTCGAGCCAGCGCTGCGGGGTGCGGCCCAGGCCGACGCCCGCGGGCGTACCGGTGAAGACGACGTCTCCGGGCGACAGCTCCAGTACCTCCGACAGCTTCGAGAGGAGAGCCGGGACGGGAAAGAGGAGGTGCCGGGTGTGCCCGTGCTGCACCTGCTCACCGTTGATGCTGCAGGCCAGTTCGAGATCGTCCGGGTCGTCGAACTCGTCGGGAGTGACGAGCCACGGGCCCATGGGGGAGAAACCCGGGTACGACTTCGCGAGACCGAACTGCGGAGACGGCCCGCTCATCTGGAGGATGCGTTCCGACAGGTCCTGGCCGACCGTCAGGCCGGCGACGTAGTCCCATGCTTCCGCTTCCGGGACCCGGCGGGCGGGGCGGCCTACGACGACGACCAGTTCCACTTCCCAGTCAGTGTGTCCGCCGAGCGGCAACGTGACATCGGTGACGGGACCCGTGATGCTGCTGGCGAACTTGGTGAAGACGGGCGGCATGGTCTCGGGTGTGGTGAACCCGGCCTCGTCGACGTGCTCACGGTAGTTGAGACCGATGGCGAAGAGCTGGCGGGGTGCGGGTGCCGGCGCGCCGAGGTCTGCCGGGTCGAAGGGGGTGCCGGCGCCCGTGTCGACCTGGGCGGCCCACGTCCGGAACTCGTCCCAGCGGTCGTACACCGCTTGTGGGTCGGACGGGAAACGGTGGCCACTGGCTTCATGGACGTCCACGGCTCGGTCATCGGAGACGAGACACAACCGTCCGGACAGATTGGCGACACGCATGGGATCTCCGGGACTGGAAGGGGCGGGTCCGGTGTGGGCGGTGCTGCCGTCAGGCGGACCGGGTGACACGTTCGAGGAGAAGCAGCACGGACTGATACGGGCGGCCCGTGACGTGCTGCATGCCGATCTCGCAGGTGCGGTTCGCCGACAGGTAGGCGTCGTAGGTGCCCGCCGCGACCTCCTCCGCCTCGTGGGTGGTGGCCGCCTCGGTCAGTTCCTTGTGGAGCATGCCTCGGTCACCGGCGAAGCCGCAGCACTCCGCATGGACGGGAACATCCACGGTGTGGGCCACGAAGCGTGCGAGTTCGTCGAGTTCTTCGGTGTCTGCGAGGTGCCTCATCGAGCACGTCGGGTGCACGACCGCACGGTCCACCTTCCGGGACGCCGTGAGGTGCGGCAGCAGTTCGGTGGCCGCCCAGACCAGGGAGTCGACGACGGTGAGCTTGTCGTGCCTGAGCTTGTTCTCCGGTGTCAGGTACGGGATGACCTCGTGCCCGATGCCGAGGGTGCACGACGAGGCGTCGACGACGAGGGGCAGCCGGCCGCCGTCCGTCCACTGCCAGGCCCGCTCGACGGTGCGGTTGGCCATCAGCGTGTTGCCGTCGTCGTAACCCTTGGAGTGCCAGATGGTCGCGCAGCACGAGCCGGCCAGGTCCCGCGGTATCCAGACGGGGCGGCCCGCCCGGCGGGACAGCTCGACGACGGCCTCGGGGAGTGACGGCCCCTCCACACCGTCGGGTCCGGCGAAGATCCTGTTGACGCAGGCGACGAAGTAGACGGCGGCAGCGGACTCTCGTTCGGTGCTGGGCAGCCGCCCGGCGGCAGGGGCGGGGATCCCGCTGATCCACTCGGGTACCAGGTCGGGTGAGACCGCCTTGCGGGCGGCCGAGGTGACTCCGCTCAGGAGCCGGTCACTGACGTGCTCCGCGACGCCGAGGGCAGCTCTGACCGACGTCTCGACGGCTGCGAAGTGCTTCGCGACGCGCTCCGCGGTGCGCTCGGCGCGCTCGCCGTGCCGCTGGTGCCGGAACCGTTTCATCATCGCTCCGGTGTCGATCCCGACCGGGCAGGCGATCTTGCAGGTCGAGTCGCCCGCGCAGGTGTCGACCGCGTCGTAGCCGTACGACTCCAGCAGGCTGTCCATGACGGGCGAGTCGGCGGGCTGGCGCATCATCTCGCGTCGGAGCACGATCCGCTGGCGGGGCGTCGTCGTCAGGTCACGGCTGGGGCAGACCGGTTCGCAGAAGCCGCACTCGATGCAGGAGTCGGCCACGGCCTCGATGGTGGGGATCGTCTTGAGGTGCTTGAGGTGGCCCCTGGGGTCCCGGTTCAGCACCACGCCCGGGGCGAGCACGCCGTGCGGGTCGAGTGCCTGCTTGATCCGCCACATCACGTCGGTGGCGGCAGCGCCCCACTCGGACTCCAGATACGGCGTCATGTTCCGGCCGGTGGCGTGTTCCGCCTTGAGGGAGCCGTCGAAGCGCTGGGTCACCATGGCGCAGAACTCGTCCATGAACTCCGCGTACCGCTCGACGTCCTCGGGACGCGAGGCGTCGAGGGTGAGCAGGAAGTGCAGGTTGCCGTGGGCCGCGTGGCCGGCCACCGCGGCGTCGTAGCCGTAGCGCCGCTGCAGCTGCGACAGCGCCTGGCAGGCCTCAGCCAGGCGCGAGGGCGGAACGGCGAAGTCCTCGGTGATCAGCGTCGATCCCGTGGGCCGGGTCTTGCCCACCGCCGTCATGAACGCCTCGCGGGCGTGCCAGTAGGTGTGCACCACGCCCGGATCGGTGATGAAGGTGTTGGTCGCCGATGCCACGGGGGACACCAGGTGCAGATCCCTCAGGACGTCCGTGGCCGCCTGCCGCTGGGCGAGGTGGTCGGCCTGGGTCGCGGCGCGGAACTCGACCAGCAGCGCGGCGGTGCTCTGCGGCAGGTCTCCCCAGTCGTCGGGCACTCCGTCCACTGCTGCGCAGGCACGCAGGGTGTTCCCGTCCATCAGCTCGACGGCCCGTGCCCCGGCCCGGTTGAAGAGGGGCACCGCGGCGGCGGCAGCGGGCAGATCGGGGAAGAACAGGAGCGCCGTGTAGGTGATCTTGTCGAGGGGGACGGTGTCGAAGACGGTATCGGCGATGAACCCCAGGGTGCCCTGGGAGCCGACCATGAGGCCGCGCAGGATCTCGACGGCGGTCGTTCCGTCCAGGAAGGCGTCCAGCCGGTAGCCGCTGGTGTTCTTCAGCTCGTACTTGGTGCGGATCCGCTCGACGAGCGCGCTGTCGTTCTCGATCTCGGCCTTGAGCGCCAGCAGGTTCGCGCACAGTTCCGGCTCCGCCTCCCGAAGGCGGGCTTCGGCGTCCGGGGCGGCCGTGTCGACGATCGTCCCGGACGCCAGTACGAGGGTCAGGGAGGACAGCAACCGGTAGGAGTTGCGGGTGGTGCCGGCGGTCATACCGGACGCGTTGTTGGACACGACGCCGCCGATGGTGCACGCGCTGGAACTGGCGGAATCAGGTCCCATGAGGCGGCCGTACCGGGACAGTGCGACGTTGGCCCGTCCGATGGTGGTGCCCGGCCTGATCCGCGCTCTGTCGCCGCCGTCGAGCACGTCCAGGCCGGTCCAGTGGCGGCGTACGTCGACCAGGATGTCCTCGCCCTGCGCCTGTCCGTTCAGCGACGTGCCGGCCGCGCGGAAGACCACCGAGCGGTGGTTGTCGCGGGCGTAGCGCAGCACGGTGGCCACGTCCTCGACGGTTTCCGCGATGACGACGACGCGGGGCACCAAGCGGTACGGGCTGGCGTCCGACGCGTACCTCACCAGGTCGGAGACCTTGTGCAGCACTTTGTGCGCGCCCAGTTCCCCGATGAGGTCGTCCCGCAGGTCCTCCGGTGCACCGGAGGCCCGGTCCGTGGGAACCCGGTCGACGGACGGCTCCTCGGGCGGCTGCGGGCGCAGCGTTCCCGGTTTCGGTTCGAGCAGCGGCATGGGACGCTCCTTTCTTCCCGCGTGGCGAGGCGGGCTGGTGCCGAAGCTTCTACGAGGCCCGCGCCGCCTTCCCGCCCTCGCTGGGCGGCGGGTAGGCGGCGCGGACCGGCGCTGCCGGCTCACGGGCGGTGGCAGGGGCGGCTGTGTCTCGGGTGCGGGCTCACCCGGCCGTGCCCAGGAACGCTCGCCGGGCCGCCGTCGTCGGTGTGTTCCGTCGGATGGTCAGCGAGCGGACCGGACGGAGCGCGCCGCCTGGAGAATCAGTTCGCTCACCGCACGCGGGTCACTCACCGCGGCGGCGTGAGGAGCGCGGACGGCGACCGTGTGGGCCTTGGCACGTGCGGCCATCCAGCGCTGCGCCGCCGGCGGTATGTTCCGGTCCTCGGTGGCGATCAGGTACCAGTTGGGCAGCTTCTTCCAGGCAGCGGCGGTGGCACGCTCCTCGAGCGCCGCCACGGCGATCGGACGCTGTCCGACGGCCATCGTGTGCGCGGTGGTGACGGGGACGCCGGCCGCGAACTGCTGACGGAACAGGTCCTGGCGGATGACGAGTTCCTCGCCCTGTCCGCCGCCGGGCAGCGGGTAGTGCTGCGTGGACGTGGCCTGTTCCAGGGTGCTGCCCGGGTACTTCCGGGTCAGCGACAGCGCGCTCTCGCCCACGTCCGGCACGAAGGCCGCCACGTAGACCAGCGCCTTGACCTGGGAGGCCCCGACGGCGGCCCGGCTGATGACGGAACCGCCGTAGGAGTGCCCGACGAGCACGACGGGCCCCTCGACGCTGTCCAGGACACTGCGTACGTAGGCGGCGTCACCGGCCAGTCCCCGCAGCGGGACCGGCGGGGCCAGGACGCGATGGCCCTGGCGCTGGAGTCTCTTGACGACGGGACTCCAGCTGGAGGCGTCGGCGAAGGCGCCGTGGATCAGCACGATGGTGGGCAGCGGGCCTTGGCTCCCGGTCACGGGCTCCGCCGCAGGGGCCGAATGGGCGACGCCGGCGGTCCCCAGGGCGGCGGCCCCGGCCAGCATGGACGCAGTGACGGTACGACGTGAGATCGAGTGGTTCATAGTCGGCTTTCTGCGCAGTGGCAGCCCTGCGCCGCTCACGCGTACGCTCACGGGCGCGGCCGTGAGCCGCGCACCGCAGGTCACGTTCGTGGCGCGAGGACCGGCCAGGGCTGGCTACTTGATGGTGGCCTCGATGGCCTCTTCGATGAGCGCGACGACCCGCTTGGGGTGGGCGAGCATGACGAGGTGGGAGGAGTCGACCTCGATGGTGGTCATGCCGGCCCGCTTGTAGCCGAAGCGCTCGACGTCCGGGTTGATGGTGTGGTCGGAGGAGGAGACCAGGCCCCAGGCCGGCTTGGTCTTCCAGGCGGCGGCCGGGGCGGCATCGGCGAAGGCCTGTGCGGCGAGGGGACGCTGGGAGACGGCGAGGACGGCGGCCAGGTCGGGGTCGACGTCGGCGGCGAAGATGGCCGGGAACTTGTCGATCTCGACCGACACGTCGGTGCCCGGGGTGTCCGATCCCTCGAGGGGGAACGGGGTGTAGACGAGGGCGGCCGCGAGGTCGGAGTCCGGGAACCGGCCCTGGAGTTCACCCAGGCTCTCGCCCTCCTCGAGGGCGTAGCCGGAGAGGTAGACCAGCGCCTTGACGTTGTCCTCCACACCGGCGACGGTGATGACCGCGCCACCGTAGGAGTGGCCGACGAGGACGACCGGCCCGTCGATCTGGCGGATGACGGAGGCGACATAGGCGGCGTCGCCGATCAGGCTGCGGTTGGGCACCGCGGGGGCGACGACCTTCAGGCCGCGCTTGAGCAGCTCGGGAATGACGCTGGCGTAGCTGGAGGCGTCGGCGAAGGCGCCATGCACCAGAACGACGGTCGGGCTCTCGGAACGGGACATGCTCGGGCTCGCTTCTGTTGAGGTGGTGAAAAGGGCGGCTATAAGCCGCGGTCGCGTGGACAAACCTATGCATGATCGGGAAGTAGGACTTTTCTCTGCGCGCCCGGACTTGGTCTGCGAGCGCACTGGTCCGAAATGACTGATGACGGCAGCGGTGCGTCATGCACCGCTGCCGTCATCGACATTTCTTACCCGTAGTACCTGATCAGGAAATGTGCCTCACCGCTGACAAGGCCCCAGGTCCGCCGGAATGTACAGGGAGACGGCTCAACCGTTCCAGCCGTCGAGGAAGGCCATGAGTTCGGCGTTGACGATGTCCGGCCGCTCTTCCTGGCAGAGATGGCCGCACTGGGGAATGCCGACTCCCCGGACGTTGTGGGCCATGCCCTTCCAGACCTCCAGTACGTCGTAGGCCTTGCCGACGGCGCTGAAGTCCTCACCCCACATCGTCAATACGGGGCAGTCGATGAGCTGGTCCGCGTCCTCGCGGTCCTGTGCGACGTCCTGGGGCGCCGCGCGGTAGTCCGCACAGGAACCACGGACCGCGCCCGGCTGCCGGTAGGCCCGGACGTAGACGTCGATCTCCTCGGACGTCAGCATGTCCGGGTTGTACGACCAACTGCGGTAGAAATGGGTGAGCCAGGCTTCTTCTTTCCCGGCGATCAGGGCTTCGGGCAGGTCGGGTACTTGCAGGAAGGTGAAGAACCAGTATCCCTGCCGCGCGAGGGCCACGTCGTAGGTGTCGGCGATGATCCGGGTCGGGATGTTGTCCATGGCGACGAAGCGGTCGATGCGATCGCGGTGGTCCTTCGCGAACCGCGTCCCCACCCGAGCGCCGCGGTCGTGACCGACCAGCGCGATCTTCTGATGCCCCAGATGGTCCATCAGAGCCAGAGTGTCCTTGGCCATCGTGCGTTTGTCGTAGCCGGACGCGGGCTTCTCGGTGTCTCCGTACCCGCGGAGATCTGGTGCGATGACGGTGTACTTCTGTGCCAGAGCCGGTATCTGCTTGCGCCAGCCGTACCAGGTCTGCGGAAAGCCGTGCAACAGGTAGACCGGAGGCCCCTGGCCGGCGCTGACCCAGTGTTGATCGATGCCGTTGAGTTCTGCCGTGTGATGCACGATCTCGGGCATGTCTTCCTTGAACACTCGCATGTCTCCGAGGGAAACACTCGACGCGTGTGATTCTTGCCCGTACGTGCATGGATTCGGTTCCGTCAGCGCAGGCCACGACGGGGGCGACCCGGAAGCGACCAGGCGCCTCATCTTCCCTTGCCGTCCCCTTGTCCCCGCTGCCGGCGCTCACTCTCGGTAATGCCGCCCCAGACTCCGTACTGTTCTCCGAACGACTCGGCGAACGTACGGCACACCGAACTCACCGGACAGGATCGGCAGACGGCACGCGCGCCTTCTTCTCGGCGCCTGCGAGCCTCTCCCCTCTCTCCGGTAGGGGAGAAGAACACCGAACTCGCCATGCCGCGACAAGCGGCGTGGCACTGCCACTCCCAGACATCCAGAAGAGGTTGCGTTCTGACCTTCATCATGGACTCCCGTATCAAGTGCTCTCCTTCGGTACTTCTGGTCACCGCTGTGTGAGGTCCAGCACCAGCTTGTCGAGGTCCAAGTACTGCTCTTCGCTTCCCTCTGGTACATGGGTGAACGTATGTCTCAGGAAAGCTGCCACTTCGCGCACAGGGCACAGCAGTGCCGCGGAGCCTGCTGTGGACCGGAGGGTGATGTTCACGAAGCGGCGGCGGCCGATGGCCCGCGGCCGTACCAGCACATCGCCGATTCCGCTGGGTGCGTCGATACCGTCCGAGAGCAGTTCGCGGGAAAGTGTCCAGTGGACGGGGCTCGCATGGCCGGGTCCGATGGAGAGGCGCACGGCATACGGGTCGGTCGCGCAGTAGGAAAACTCGACCTGGAGCGGCACAGGGATCTCACGCGGAACCGAGACGTGCACCATGACCGTGCACGATATTGTGGTCTGAGGCTTTCTCATGTCATTCCCTGTGCGTCATCGAGAAGCGAGGCTCTCGACGGAGCGTAGCCACCCTGTGTCCGTTTCGTCTTTTTTCACAGTGCACAGCTCTTGCTCGCAGGCGAACACATGAGTCGACCTCGGTCCGAGTACCACGGTCGGCGGACGGATCGAGGGGCGCCTTGTCGTCCGGACACACCCGCGAAAGGGCCGCTCAGTGCCTTCCGGCGCTGAGCGGCCCTGGCACGACGTTGCCGCCGCTTCAGTCCGGCCCGCGGGTCAGCTCGCGAACACCTCGCGCAGCCGGGCTTCCTGCTCCCTGTCAAGGTTCGACCGGATCAGCTCCGCGTGTTCCGTCGGGAAAGCCTCCTTGACCCGGTCGAGCACCTCGTCCTGGGACAGCAGGAAGAGCGCGGACGTACCGCGGGTCACCTGGGACTTCACCGAGTCGATGAAGTCGTCGTCGATGCCGACATCTGCCAGCTTGCCGCCCAGGGCACCGGCTGCCGCTCCGACAGCGGCGCCCAGGAGCGGCATGAGGAAGATCAGGCCGAAGAGCAGGCCCCAGAAGGAGCCCGACAGGGCACCCGCACCCACCAGGTCGGTGAGCTGCTTCGTCCTGGGCTTCTTCGCTTCCGTCGCCCAGCTGACGACAGCGGCGTCGACGACTCTGATCAGCTCCTGCTTCTGCAGGTCGAGCAGTTTGTGCTCCACCTGCTCCGCACTCGCGGGGGAGTCGAACTTCCAGACCGTCAACGTGGCCATGTGCACCTCTCAGCTTCCTGGCATTGCCGTGATCAGTAAAGATCGACGGGCACCGGAACCACGCCCGAGCTGCCGCATCGTGCGGTGGCGGCAAACCTCTGTGCACGCAGAGAACGCGACGAGGGTCCGTGGCGCAGCCTTCGACGCCGCTGACGGAGTGAGAGGCGCCGTCGGAGCCGAGCTGGTTGTGGAACTCCGCGTGTGCGGCCGAGGCCTTTCCGCGGGGTGAGCAGGAGGGTGGGAGCAGCCCCGGGACGACCTCGCACGGCGGGCTGCTGAGCAGGGGGCCGCCGCTGCCGGGCCGCACCGGGGTGCAGGAGCCGCTTCAGTCCTGCTTGCCGCGCCCGGTGAGCATGTCGCGCAGGCGGTCGACCATGCCGGCACCGGGCGCGAGGAGTTTGTTCGCGGGCGGGGTGTCCGGTGCGGACGGGTGCGGGCGGGTGGGAGCGTGCTCCTTCGCCGAGCGGACCTTCTCACCCAGTTCCGCCAGGGCCCCGGGGGAGCAGACCTCGGCCAGCATGGGGAAGAGCCGGTTCTCCTCGTCGCCGACGTGCGCCATGACGGCGTTCTTCAGCCGCATGATCAGCGTGTCGAAACGCCCGTCCCCGGGTTCGCAGCCCTCGAGTTCCTTGAGCATGCGCTCGACTTCGCTGTGGTCGGCGATCTCCTTGTCCGCGAGGTCGTCTCCCCCGTCGACGTACCGGCGCACCGCCGGGTACAGGTACTCCTCCTCGGCCACCGAGTGGCGGATCAGTTCCATGGTGAGCCGGTCCGCCAGTTCGCGTCGCTGCGGGTCGGCTCCCGGGAGTGCTTCGATCTGCGAGAAGAGGTCGTCCACTTCGCGGTGGTCCGCGGTCAGTTCCTGGATGACGTTTCCGCCGTGTCCCATGGGTTCTCCACTCCTTGTCGTGCTGAGGCCGGGTGTCGTTCGGCCGTCTTCAGCGCGTGCGTCGGCGCGGTCGGCCTCCCGCGAGCGCGGAGGCTCCGGCAGACGCGGCCCCTGTCCCGTGACCGCCCCGTCGGCTCGGCACCCAGCTCGTATACCTCCCACGCGTGCACCCGTGACCTCGCACCGATCCGCCACTTCACTCCTGCGGCCGACAGGATCCCGGCGGGTGTCCGGGAGGACTCAGCCCGTGGGCCCGAGACCGAGCGCGCCGCCGCTCTCGCTCACACCGGCGCACCCGCCGTTGTGCGACAGCCGACGCACGGTCTCGCGGTGCGGACTCCGGCCGGCCGTCTTCCACGACACCGGGCCAGGCGCAGACAAACGGTCCCGGGACAGCACGGCTAGGCGCTCCGGGGTCGGCGGCCTGCGGACTTCTTCGTGGTCGTCTTCTTCGCCGCGGTCTTCTTGGCCGGCTGCTTCTTCGCCGCGGCCTTCTTCTTCGGCTTCGGCAGCTCGTGCACCTCGGCGTCGCCCTCGTCGCGGGACGCCTTGGCCTGCTGCACGGAGGCGTTCAGCGCCGCCATCAGATCGAGCACCTGGGCCGGCTCCTCGGTCTCCGGCGCCTCCGGGAGCGGCCTCTCCTCCCGCTTGGCCTCGATGATCTGGGCGATCGCCTCGGTGTACCGGTCCTGGAACTCCTCCCCCTCCAGTTCGTCGCGGGTCATCGTGTCCATCAGCGCGAGCGCGCCCTCGATCTCCTCGTCGGACACCTCGACCGGCGGCGGCAGCAGCTCGGTGGGGTCGCGGATCTCGTCCGGCCAGCGCATCGCGTGCAGCACCAGGACGTCCTCTCGGACCCGGAGCAGGCCGAGGCGCTCGCGCCCCGACCAGGCGTACTTCGCGACGGCCACCTTGGCCGAGCGGCCGAGCGCCTGCACGAGCAGCTTGTACGGTTTGGCCGCGACCTGGCCGGCGGGCTGCAGGTAGTAGCCCTCGCCGATCCGGATCGGGTCGACCGACTCCAGCGGCACGAACGCGTCGATCTCGATGGCCTTCGCGGTGGGCAGGGGCAGGTTGCTGAGATCCTCGTCCGTGATCGGGACGACCTGCGTCTTGGTCAGCTCGTAGCCCTTGCCGATCTCCTCCTGGGAGACCTCGCGGTCCTCCAGCTCGCACACCTTGCGGTAGCGGACCCGCCCCTGATCGGCCAGATGGTACTGGTGGAAGCGGATGCTGTGGTCCTCGGTGGCGCTGACCACGTTGATCGGCACGGTGACCAGGCCGAACGAGATCGCGCCGGACCAGATGGTTCGGGGCATGGCAAACCTCCGCGGTAGCCCCGAGCACCACCAGGTTACGGACGGCTCACCGGCCCCGCACGTCTGCGATCCGTATGTGACCGGACACGTGGCCGTGTCAGCTGTTGATCATGTCCCGGGTCTGGGCGTACACCGTCGCGTCCGTGAGCAGGCCGGTGTGGCTGAGGCAGGCGGTCTTGGTGTTGGACGCCTGGGATGTCCGCCGGGCGTTCCTCGGCAGCCGCGGCAAGCGGACGCTGTTCGAGGTGGTTCCCACCCGGGCCGTGGGCATCCGCGACTTCTCCGCGTTCACCGGCGAGGAGGAGTTCATTCTCCTGCCGGACACCATCTGAAGGTGACCGATGTCGAGGTCGGGCGCGGCGGCCTGGGCACCGTGAAGCTGACGGAACCGGAGGAGCAGGCCCTGGTGTCCTGACCGGACGGCACATCGGCAGCCGCTCCAGGCGGGATGGCGGCCGCCGGCACATGGGAGCCGTTCACCAGCTGTGCGCCGAGCCGGGCTGTGGACGGGGCGCGGGACCCTCACCGGCGACGGTGGCCTCCACACCGCGCGGTTCGCCGGCCCATCGGCCCGCTCCGTCCGCATCACGGGCACGGAACGCGGGACCAGGTGGCGGTACTCGCTGCAGGAGGTCGGCGTCCACAGCGGCTGACAACGGCCGCGGCGACACGGTCGCTCGGGCGACGGTGCCGCCGCGGCCGAAGGACTCACCCCAGGTACTCCTCCACCCCCGGTGCACGGTGGGCGTCCTCCACGCCCACCAGCGCGCCCACCGCCTTCGCGTCGGGCTTGAGCACGTAGGTGGCGAGGCTCGCCGGGCGGTTCACGTCGGAGAAGTCCTGCGGCGTGCCGAGGCCGGTGTCGACGTTCGTCTGGGAGCGGTGTGCCTCGACGACGTCCGCACGGGCCAGGCTGCCGGCGGCGCAGGCCTTCTTCAGGTCGTCGCCGAGCAGCTTCGCGGCGTTGTAGCCGGAGAGGACGCCGGAGTCGACGGGCGAACCCGGGTACTTCTTCTGGTACGCGGTCACCATCTCGCGCACGCCGGGCAGCTCCGAACTCACCGCAGGCGCCGCGCCGACCACGTGGAGCATGGCCGTCAGGGCGGGCGCGGCGGCGGTCTTCATCAGTTGGGGTGCGAAGCCGGGGGCGCTGCTCACTACGGGGACCCGCAGGCCGCGGGAAGCGGCGACGCCGACCAGGGAGGCGGTCTGCGCGGGGCCGGCGCTGACCAGGACGGCCTTCACACCCTGCTTGCGCAGCGAAGAGACCTGCGCGGACAGGTCGGTGTCGGTCGCCTTGATCTTCTGCCCGGCGACCTTCAGCCCGGCCTTCCTCGCCGCCCAGGTGGAGCCCTCGAGGGCATTGCTGCCGTAGTCGCCCTCGAAGTAGACGTGGCCGATGGTGTCGCCCTTCTTCAGTCCCTGGGTGCGGGTGAGGAAGTCGACGGCGGCGATCATGTCGAGGTCGTAGGTGGTGCCGAGGACCTGGACGGCGTCCTTGCCCAGCAGGGATGCGGCCCAGGCCTGCGGGAAGGTCAGCACGTGGTCGCGCTGGACGTCGTCGAGCAGCGCGGAGACCACCGGGGAGCCGATGACCTGGGGCAGGGCCACCACGTCCGGGGAGATGTCGGCGTACGCGGTGACCGCCTTCTGCACGTCGTAGCCGTGGTCCTTGACGGTGATCTCGACCTTGCGCCCGCAGATCCCGCCGTGGGCGTTGATCTCGTCCGCCCACATCTGCTGGGCCTGCACGACGCTCTTGCCGAGGGTGGCGTAGGGACCGGTCAGATCGGTCAGGGCGCCCAGACGGATGGTGGTGGCGGAGACTCCGGGACCGGTGCGGACCCCGTCGGCGCTGTCACCGCCGCCCTCGCCGTCCGCCTTGGCGCTGCATCCGGTGGCGGCAGCCAGCAGGACGAGGGCCCCGGCGAGGACGGCCGTGGTGGCGCGGTGTCTGGGGTGCGTGGTGTTCACGGGGTGTGCTCCTTGGGTCGTGCGGGCGCGGCGGGGTACGCGGGCTGACGAGTGGGTGTGCCGGGTTTTCGGCGCCGGACGCGGTCGCGCAGGCGGCGGGTCAGGCCGTGCAGCCCGTCGGGGGCGCAGAGCAGGACGACGACGATGGCGGCGCCGTAGAGGTAGCGGGCCGCCTCGGTCGGGCCGACCGCGCCGTCCGTGGCGCCGGGAGCGGCCACCAGCGGCAGTTGGTCGGCGTAACGGGTCATGAGCAGGGGCAGCGCGGTGACGAAGACGGCGCCCGCGGTGGTCCCGGCGACGGAGCCGAGGCCACCGAGCACGATCATGGCGAGGTAGTCCACCGAGAGGCCGAGGGAGAAGTAGTCGGGGACGACGCGGCGGAAGGCCAGGGCGAGCAGGACGCCCGCCAGACCGGCGTACATCGACGACACGACGAAGGCCGCCGCGCGGTGGCGGGCCACGTCGACGCCCATCACCGCCGCCGCGGTCTCGCTGTCGCGCAGGGCGGCCAGCGCCCGGCCGGGACGGGACCGCAGCAGTCCGCGTGCGGTGAACCAGGTCAGCGCGAACAGCGCCAGGCCCAGGTACCACAGGCGTTCCTCGGCCCCGAAGGGCACGCCCAGCACGACGAGTTCGGGGCCGCCGGTGGTGAAGCCGAATCCGCCGACCGTGAGGGGCGGCACGGAGCGACCGTTGAATCCGCCGGTGACGGAGTCGGCGGTCAGCAGCAGGTGGTGTCCGAGGAAGACCAGCGCGAGGGTGGCCACGCCGAGGTAGATGCCGCGTACCCGCCCGGCGACCGGGCTGAACAGCCCGCCCACGGCTCCCGCCAGCAGCACCGCGAGGACGGCGGCGAGTGCGGTCGGCAGACCCGGTCCCGGCTCGCCGGCCAGCCAGGTGTAGCCGTAGGCGCCGACGGCGAGGAAGAAGGCGTGGCCGAGGGAGAGTTGTCCGGCGGTACCGCTGAGCAGGGTCAGGCCGATCGCGCCGATGGCTGCGGCCAGGGAGAACAGGCCGATGCGCAGCCAGAAGGCGTCCAGGTAGAACGGCGGCACGCACAGGAGGAGCGCGACCAGGACGGTTGGGGCCGGCCTCAGACGACTGCGGTCAGACACGGGCCGCTCCCCTCGCGCCGAACAGCCCGGTGGGCCGGACCAGGAGGACGAGGATCATCACGGCGTACGGGGCGACGTCGCCGAAACCGTCACCGAGGACGTGCAGGTCGGACTGGTGGCCGGCGACGAGCGCCTCGGTCAGCCCGATCAGCAGGCTGCCGGCGAGGGCGCCGGCCGGTGAGGCCATGCCGCCGAGGATGGCGGCCGGGAACGCCTTCAGTGCGATCTGGCCGGTGGTGCGTTCCAGGCCGGGCGCGGGGAACGCGGCGAGGAACACGGCGGCCAGTGCGGCGAGTGCGCCGGCCAGGCACCAGGCGAGCGTCCGCACCCGGGTCAGGCGTACGCCCATGAGGGCGGCCGCTTCGAGGTCCTCGGACGCGGCCCGCAGGGACAGGCCCCAGGCGGTGTACCGGAAGAGAGCGAAGGTGGCGGCTATGGTCAGCGCGGACACGGTGATCGCGGCGAGTCGGCTGTCGGCGATGGTCACCGGTCCGGCCGTGGTCACCGCGTCGCCCCAGGGGTCGCCCAGTGGGAGCAGGTCGCCACCGATGCGCCGGGACAGGTCGGTGAGCAGGACGATGTCCACGCCGATGGTGACGATCGTCTGTGCGTGGGCGGCGCGCGGGTCCGGTTCGCCGCGCTGCAGCAGGAGGCGGTCGAGGGCGCCCGCGAGGAGTGCGGTCGCGAGGACGGCCACCGCGAGCGCCGCGGCGAAGCCGAGGTCGTCGTGCAGCACGGCGACGAGGTAGCCGCCGAGCAGCAGGAGGGAGCCGTGCGCGAAGTTCAGGACGCCCGACGCCTTGAAGATGACGACGAAGCCGAGGGCGACCAGAGCGTAGACCGCGCCGAGGGCGAGGCCGTTGAGGAGGTCGTCGAGGAAGGCGGTCATGCGGCGTCCTTCCCTGATGTGCCGAGGTAGGCGCGCAGCACCGCGGGATCGCGGCGGACCTCGTCGGGGGTTCCGTGGGCGATGCGGCGTCCGAAGTCGAGGACGGTGACCTGGTCGGCGAGGCGCATGACGAGGCCCATGTCGTGCTCCACGAGCAGGACGGACAGGGCGAGTTCGGTGCGGATGTGCCGGATCAGCTCGGCGGTGCGGGCGCGTTCGGCGGCGTTCATGCCGGCCACGGGTTCGTCGAGGAGCAGCACGCGCGGCTCCAGGCACAGGGCGCGGGCCAGTTCGACGCGTTTGCGGTCGCCGTAGGAGAGCAGGGCGACGGGATGGTGGAAGTGCTGGGCGATTCCGGTGAGTTCGGCGATCTCGCGGGCGCGGGCGCGGTGCTCGCGCTGTTCGCGTACGGCGCGCGGCAGGCGCAGGGCGCTCGCGGTGAAGCCGGCGCGGGAGTGGACGTGGCGGCCGAGCATGAGGTTGTCGGCGACCGTGCCCTCGGTGGTGACGATGTTCTGGAAGGTGCGGGCCACACCGAGCGTGGCGATGCGGTGCGGGGCGAGCCGGGTCAGGTCGGCATCGTCGAGGCGGACCGTGCCGGCGGCGGGGCGGGTGAGGCCGGACAGGACGTTGAAGCAGGTGGACTTTCCGGCGCCGTTGGGACCGATGAGGGCGTGCACGGTGCCGGGGGCGAGGGTGAAGGAGACACCGTCGAGTGCGGTGAGCCCGTCGAAGCGGACGGTGACGTCGCGCACGCTCAGTTCGGGGACGGTCATGCGGCCCCCTGGTCGTCGCCGGTCTCGCCGAGGTAGAGGCGGCGCACCGCGTCCGTGCGGGCGAGGTCCGCGGCGGAGCCGGACAGCCGTAGCTCGCCGTTCTCCAGGACGTGGGCCTGGTCGGCGAGGGACAGGGCCGTCCCGGCGTTCTGCTCGACGAGGAGGACGGCGGTGCCCTGGGCGTGGATCTCGCGGACCACCTCGGCGATCCGGTCGACCATGAGCGGGGCGAGGCCGAGGGACGGCTCGTCGAGGAGCAGCAGGCGCGGGGCCGCCATCAGGGCACGGCCGATGGCGAGCATCTGCTGCTCTCCCCCGGACAGCAGGCCCGCGGCCTGCCGGGTTCGTTCGGCGAGCCGCGGAAACAGCGTGAACACGCGCTCGAGGGCCTCGGCTGTCCGGGCGGGACTGCGGCGGCCGAGGCCGAGACCTCCGCTGCGCAGGTTCTCGTCGACGGTGAGGCCCGCGAAGACGCGCCGTCCTTCAGGGACCTGGACCACACCGGCGCGTACGGCGGCGACCGGGTCGCTGCCGTCGAGGACCGTGCCGCCGTAGCGGACACGGCCGGCGGTGATCTGGCCGCGGTGCAGGCGCAGCGTGCCCGACACGGCGCGCAGCAGCGTGGTCTTGCCGGCGCCGTTGGCACCCAGGAGAGCGACGACGGATCCGTGCGGAACAGTCAGGGACACGTCGCGGAGAGCGGAGACGGCACGCCCGTACGTCACGTCGAGGTGCTCGACGTGCAGGGTGGGCTCGTCGTCCGGTGGTGCTTCGGGCATCGCGGCTCCTCAGGGCCGTGCCGGAGGGTGGCACGGGCTTCGGGGGCTTGGGAGGAGTTTTCACGACAGCACGGGGGGCCGAGGCCGGTACAGGTGTCCGGGCGCGGGCGGTGCCGCGTCCCATCGACGGCGAGCGGGGATTGTGCGCGCGCCCAGTGGTGAGAGGGTCGTCCGGCCGGCGAGGAGCTTGAGCCGGTCTTCATCGGGAGTACCGGGCTGGGCGGTGTGGATGGTCAGGGAGTGTGCCTCGTGGACGCAGAGGGGCAGGTCCAGCGGCTGGTAGGTGAGCTGCGGCGGCCGGAGTCAGGATGGTGGAAGCGTTTGACGCCGCCGTGATGGACGCGCACGTCGTGCGCGGCCCGGTGAGTGCGGAAGTCGGTGCTCACGGTGGACAGCTCACCGATGGGTTCGCGCAGTGCCTTGTCGCGCGGGGAGCGCCCGGCCTCGTCGCGCAGCAGGGCGACGCCGGGCGGCGACAGCGCCGTCCCAGTCGGCGACTCAGTCCGCCGGCGGGGAGCCCGGCCCGCTCCGGGGTGATCTTGGCGCGCCGGTGGCGAGGAAGTCCCGGGTCTCCGAACGGTTGCCGGGTCCCTGGTCCATGTCCTCCACGGTGGGCGTTCACCGCCGGGAAGGGAGGCAGAGCTTGTCCCCCCGTAAACGCGGCCTTCCTGGCCGGGGAGGCGGCCGCTTGTCTGGATACACAGCCAGGACCACGACTGCGGTTAGGCCCTTCCGGTGGGCTCTGCAGCAGCAGGGACGAGGACCGAGCAATCCGCGGGCATCCCGTGCCTTCCTGAACACCGACCGGCGCAGACGGCGCCGACACACGACAAGGAGATCCACCAATGCGTGGAGTAGTGATGCACAAGGCCGGTGACGTCCGGGTCGAGGAGCGCGAGGACCCGGAGATCATCGAACCCACCGACGCGATCGTGAAGCTGACCGCGACCTGCATCTGCGGCTCCGACCTGTGGCCGTACCGCGGCATCGAGCCCGCCGACCACACGCTCATGGGCCACGAGTACGTGGGCGTGGTCGAGGAAGTCGGCCCGGATGTGAAGACCGTCAAGCCTGGGGACTTCGTGGTCGGATCGTTCGTCATCTCGGACAACACCTGCGAGATCTGCCAGGCCGGGTTCCAGTCCAAGTGCGTGCACGCCGAGTTCGTCCACGCGGGGATCGGGACCCAGGCCGAGAAGGCCCGTATCCCGCTGGCCGACGGCACGCTGGTCGCCACGCCGGGACAGCCCGCCCCGGAGCTGATCCCCGCCCTGCTGGCCGCCTCCGACGTCCTGGGCACCGGCTGGTTCGCCGCCGTGGCCGCACAGGCGGGACCCGGCAAGACCGTCGCGGTCGTCGGCGACGGCGCGGTCGGTCTCATGGCGGTCCTCGCCGCGAAGCAGCTCGGTGCGGAACGCATCATCGCCATGTCCCGCCACCCCGAGCGGCAGAACCTGGCCCGCTACTACGGCGCCACCGACATCGTCGAGGAGCGCGGCGAAGAGGGCATCGCGAAGATCAAGGAACTCACGGGCGGGCTCGGCGCGCACTCGGTCATCGAGGCGGTCGGCACCCAGGAGGCGTTCATGCAGGCCGTCGGCGCCACCCGCGGCGGCGGACACCTGGGCTACGTGGGCGTCAACTACGACGTGACCATCCCCGGCATCGAGCTGTTCTTCGCAGGCATCCACACCCTCGGCGGCCCCGCCCCGGTACGCCGGTTCCTGCCCGCCCTGATCCAGCTGATCTGGGACCGCAAGATCGACCCCGGCAAGGTCTTCGACCTCACCCTGCCCCTCGACCAGGCGGCAGAGGGCTACAAGGCCATGGACGAACGCCGCGCCACCAAGGTGCTCCTCACCCTGTGAGACACCAGCCCATGGGGGCTCGAGGGCCGCTCAGCCCCGCAGCTGAGAAACTCCGCGAAGGGCCGAACCACCTACCAGCTCGCTTCGCTGGTCTCCACGCTCTCCCAGCCCCCGCCCAGGGACGAAACGACCGGCCGTCAGGTTTTCGTACCAGGTTTTCGTACCGAGGAGGAATCGACGGGTCGTCAGGGGGCCGTCCCATCGGGGAGGAGACGGCGGGCGGTCAGGGCCAGGGCGGTTTCGATCAGGTCGGCGGGGCGGGACAGGAAGCGGCCGGTCAACTGCTCGTAACGGCGTAGGCGGTTCAGTACGGTGTTGCGGTGGCAGAACAGCCGCTTTCCCGCCCGTTGGGCGGAGCCGTCGCAGGCGATCCATGCGGCCAGGGTGTCCACCAGCACCTCGGCGTCGGCGGGTTCCAGGTGCGCGAGCGGCCCGAAAGCGCGCTCCACGAGCAGGACGCCGAGTTCGGGGCAGGAGAGCACGAGCGCCTCGGGGAGGTGGTCGGTCAGCCGGACCGTGCCGCCCGGCTCGGGGCACAGGCGCAGGGCCGTGTCCGCCAGCCGGCGGGCCTCGCCGACCGCGGCCAGGCCGTCGACGGCACTGCCGATACCGACGCGCATACCCGGCGCCGGTTCGTCCGGCACGGGGGTGTGACCGTCCTCGGTCAGGAGGATGCCGTAGTGGGCCTTCGTTCCCGTGTGCCAGTACACCCTCGCGGCCGGGGGCAGCAGGGCGCGAGCGGCATCGGCGGGCCGTCCGCCCGCCGCGGCGATCACGACGTACCGTCCCTGCTCCGGCAGCCCGAGCACCTGTGCGGTCTCGGGCAGGTCGGCGATCCGGCCGGTGCCGTCGAGCAGGGCTCCGGCCAGCAGGCGCGCCCGGTTCTCGCGACGCCAGGCGAGCTCCCGTTCGGTCTGCCGGTAGGCGTCGGCGACGATCGTGCAGTGCTCGTCGACGAAGTTCCACACGTCGGACGCCACGTGCACCAGGAGCCGTACGTCCTCGGGCGCCGCGCGGGAAGTGACGTCGAGGAGTTCCTGCCACACCAGGGAGCCGCCCAGCCGGAACGCGTGCAGCAGTGCGTCCAAGGGCAGCCCCTGCTCGGCGCGGGTGACACCGATGTGCCAGGAGCACCGGCGCGCCGCGTCTCGGCTACCGTGCGGGTCGAGCAGGGAGGAGACGCTGTGGCGCAGTGAGCGGTGCACCTCCTTCCGGGTCGTCGCGTCGGCGTCGTCCCGCACGGCCCGGTAGGCGGGTTCGCGTTCGTGGAGGGCGGCGACCAGCCGGTCGGTGAGTCCGGGCAGGTCGTCCAGCAGCACGCGGGCGGCGCGGTGCAGCACGGGCAGGGCCTCGGCCTCGGTCAGCGAGCGACCGCGCGGCCCGGGTGGTCGTGGCACGGGCGAGCGTGGCACGGGCCGCGGCTCAGGGCGGAGCAGGGTTCGTGGCCGTACGACAGGGTGCATCGCGGTTCTCCCCCAGGGTCGGCTTCCCGGTGGTGCCCGCGGTACGGCCCGCGGCCCGGCGCACCGGTCACGGAGCCGGTGCGGTACGCCACCTGACTCGTCCTGTCCGAAGAATGGCATACCGTCCGGTCGGTCCCTAGGGGTGTGCAGCGGTCTTTTCCACCTGTTCGATGAAACGTGCCAACTCGACCCGGGAACGGACGCCGAGGGCGGCGAAGACGTTGCGCAGGTGGTAGTCGACGGTCCGGTTGCTGACCGACAGGCTGAGCGCCACCTCGCGGTTGGTGGCGCCCTCGGCGACACAGCGGGCGATCCGCAGTTGCTGCGGGGTCAGCCGGGCCAGTGCACCCTGTTCCGCTCCGGGCGGTGTCGTCGCCTCGGCGGTCCCGGCCTCCCCGTTCGCCCGGAGTTCCGCGGCCGCCTGCTGGGCCCACGGCCGGGCGCCGCAGCGTTCGAAGCCGAGCAGAGCGGCCCGCAGGTGGCTGCGCGCCTCGCCTGGTCTGCGGCGTCTGCGCAGCCACTTGCCGTACAGCAGTTCCGTGCGGGCCCGTTCGAAGTCGCCGGCGGCCTCCTCGTGCCGCCGCAGGGCTTGCCGGTACAGCGGGTCGGCCGCGTCGTGCGGGGCGAGCAGCGCGCGGCAACGCAGTAGCTGGGCGGGCGCCTGGGGGTCGGCGTCGCAGGCCGCCCAGAGCGCGAAGTCCTCGACCGCCGCCAGGGCGTGGTCCGGCTGCCCGGCGAGCGCGCTGGCCTCCACGAAGCAGGGAACGGCCAGCATCCACACGGCGAAGTGGCCGCGCCGGGCGCCGGGCCGGACCAGTGGGCCGAGCCGGTCCGCGGCCTCGCGGGGCCGGCCGCCGCCGAGGTCGGCACGGGCTGCCGCCCACTGGGCGAGCGTGGCGGCCTGGGCCAGTCCATGCCGCCGGGCGATGGACAGCGCGGCGGACACGTGCTCGGTGACGGTACTCCTGTCGCCCTCGATCGATGCCGCGAGAGCCAGCACGGCGTGGTGGTGGGCGGCCGTGTTGCGCTGCCCGGCGCGGTACGCGCTGCGCAGCCCCTCCTCCGCGTGGGTACGGGCCAGTGCGTGCCGTCCGGCTCGCAGCTCGCCGTAGGCCAGGTACTCCAGCGCCCGCGCCTCGTGCGCGCCGAACCGGCGGGTGCGAGCCGCCGCCAGCGCCCTCCCGCCGACCCGGCAGGCGGCGGTGATGTCGCCGAGCAGCAGGGCGGCGGCCGCCGACCGCAGCAGCCGTTCCGGTTCGTCCGTCCTCACGGCCTGGTCCACGACGCGGCGAAGGGGGGTGACGGCACGGTCGAAACGGCCCTGGAGCACGGCCTCCATACCGGCGCGGTGGTCTCGCAGCGGATCGAAGGGAACGGCTGGGTCGGCGAGCTCGGGCGGAACGGCCAGGGCGGCTGGCTCGCGGGAAACGGCTTGAGCGGCAGGCTCCTGAGGAACGGCCAGGGCAGCGGCCTCGGGCGGAACGGCCGGAGCGGCAGGCTCCGGAGGAGCGGCCGGAGCGGAGGGCTCGGCTACGGCATGCCCGCTGCCTGAGCCGCCCGCATCGCCCGCGCCACCCGTACCGCGGGTGCCCCCGTAGCCACCCGTACCGTCCGCGCCGACCAGCAGCCCTGCCCGGCCCCGATCACGCCCCGCACAGGCGTCACCACGGTCGCCCCCGACGGCCTTTGCTTCCCGGCCGTCACCCGGCACAGCGCACTCGCCCCGGTCGATCGCCAGTGTCCGCAGGCACTCCCCCACGTCTCCCGCCGCCCAGGCCGCCTCCGCGGCGGTCAGGACGGCCGCGCCGGACCGTTCGGGGTCGTGCGGGGCGAGCAGTGCGGCGGCGAAAAGGAGGGTCTCACGGGCGTCGTCGACCGGGCCGTCCCCCCACAGGGCCATCCCGCGCAGCAGCTCGGCACGCGCGCGTACCGGCAGGGGTGCCGGGCGGTCGCGGGCCGCGTCGAGCAACTGCAGTGCACGGGCCGGCTGCCCGGCGAGCAGGGCCTGTTCGGCTGCGTCCGTGTACCGCCGCAGCTGTGGCAGGCCGTCCGGCGTGAGTTCCGCGGCGCGGGTGTGGGCCCTGCAGCGCAGCGCGGGCGGGGCTCCGGTCGCGGGGTCGGCCGCGGCGGAGGACAGGACGGCCGCGAGAGCGGGATTCGGTGCCGCGTCGGCCCAGGAGCGGTGCAGCAGCGGGATCAGGTCGCGACCGTCCGGGTACGCGCGGGCCAGCGCGTCGTGGGTCGCGCGGCGCCGCTCGGCCGGCGCACCGGCGTACACGGTCCGCCGCAACAGCGTGCTGCGGAAGCCGAGTCGGCCGTCGGTGAGGTCGAGCAGTTCGGGCAGCGGATCGAGTGGCGGCGGGGCAGTCGAGAGCCGGGCGAGCGCGCGCAGGACCAGGCCGGCCTCGACGAGCGGCTCTCCCGACGCCGCTACGGCGGCCGCGACCGTCAACAGCAGGTCCCGCCGGCTGGGCGGCGGTCCGGTCAGGTGGCGGCCCGTCAGGGCGGTGAGTGTTCCGGCGTCGGCAAGCGGCCTCGGCAAGGGGGTGTGGCCGCGCAGTTGGGCGGGGGTCAGCCGGTGGAGCAGGCGCAGCAGGAGGGCGGGGTTGCCCTCTGCCTCGGCCGTGATCTCCGCGCGCACCCCGGGATCGAGGGTGCCCGGTGCGGCCTCGTCCAGCAGGGCGGCGGCGTCCGGTGGGGTCAGGGAGGCCAGACGCAGGAGCGGCAGCCCGGCGAACTCCGCGTCGACCGGGCGGTGTCCGGCGACGGTGAGGAGGAGGGCGACGCGGCTCGCGGCGGGGAGCCGGGCGGCCAGTTGCCCGAGGACGGCGCGGGAGCCCGGGTCCCACAGGTGGGCGTCGTCCACGCAGACCAGGACCGGCCCGGGCGCGGCCGTCGCCTCCAGCGCACCGAGCAGTTCCGGTACCGAACCCGGCCCGCGGGCGGCGGGTGCGCCGACCGCGCCGCACAGGGCCCGTACACCGGCGTACTGCTGCCGGGTCCGGGCCGGGTCGGCGCGGACGGCGATCACGGGCCCCGCGTCGAAGGAACGGGCCGCGAACGTCAGGAAGGCGGAGCGACCGCAACCGGGTTCACCGGTCACGACGCAGGCCGCGCCGCCGCTTCGCATCCGGTCCAACAGGGCTGCCACCGCGTGGTGTTGGGGACCGGGCCGGTATCCCGACGCAGCGGATTCAAGGGTCGGCAGTCCGCTCATTCCCGCGACCTTACTGGCGCGTCAGAACGGGCGGAAGGTACTCGTCCGGGGTGGCTGTCGGACCATGTGCGCTGCGACCTGCGGTTCTGAGGGTGGGAGCAGTACTCGGCATGTGGCGCGGCCCAACGTGCCCGGCCCTGCGCAGGGCACCGGCACAACAAGGGTGGCGGCCGTCCGCGACGAGACGGCCGCCACCGTGCCGGCGGCGAACGGTCAGGAGGTGTGCGGGCAGTTGCCCCGGTACTCCTCGATGGTCAGGCTCGGTCGCGGCACCGGGCACAGGAACTGCTCGTAGCGGGTGTCGTTGTCGATGAACCGCTTCAGCCACGAGATGCTGTACTTCGCGATCGTCGTGTTCGACGTGTTGGGCGTGAAGTGGGTGGCGCCGTTCAGCTCCAGGTACGCCCGGTCGAGCGAGGCGGGCAGGGTGTTGTAGAAGGGCTCGGCGTGGGTGGCGACCGGGGCGATGGTGTCGCCGTCGGCGCCGAAGATGAGCGTGGGGGTGCTGATCTCCGACCACGTCTTGTCGAGGTTCCACGGCGTCAGCGGGATCGCCGCCTGCAGCGAGGGTCGTGACTTCGCGGCTTCCAGGCTGCCGCCACCGCCCATCGAGTGCCCCATGACGCCGAGGCGTGTGCCGTCGATGCGGCCGCGGACCGAGCTGCTCTTGGTGAGGTAGTCGAGGGCGGCGAGCAACTGGCGTCCTCGGGAGTCCGGTTGGTCGAGCGTCGTGAGGGTGTCGATGGTGAAGACGACGAAGCCCTGGGACGCCAGGCGCGGGCCGAGCCAGGAGATGGACGACTGGGTGCCGGTGTAGCCGGGCGAGACGGCCACGGCTCCGAAGGTGCCGTCGGCGGTGCTGGTCGGATAGTAGATGGTCCCTCCGCCGAAGCCGGTCACGGCGAGCGGGGAGACGGTCGACTGGGAGACGGCGTACGGGCCGCGCGAGGCCTCGATGCTCCCCTCGGTCGGCGCCGGGCCGCGCTCGTAGGGGTTGTCCGCTCCGTGGGCCACCGGACCGCCGAGGGCGGTGAGACCGACGACGGCGGCGGCCGCGGTGGCGAGGGCGGCGAGCCGGCCGGTACGGCGGGCCGAGGGCGGACGGTGGGCGGGGATAGCGGTGCTGGTGCGCGGGTGCTGCACGACGGATCGTCCTCTCTGTCGTGGCGAGCCGCCTGTGGGGGCACGTGTCGCACGCGCAGGCGTGCAACGGCCCGACGGGCGCCGCCGCTGAACTGGCGGTGCCACTGTCGATGCCGTGCGGCCCCGGAGGCACCGGCAGAATCACCGGTCACGGCCCCCGCGTCCGCCGCGCCGGAACCCGGCCGCCCCTGCTCCCCCGACGAGCACGGGTGCCCCCCGCTCGTCCTCGGGCGGATCGACCACGTGGGCGCCTCGCAGGACACGCGAACCGGGGAGCACGCCGGGTCCACCCGGCCGTCAAGCGCCGGGAGCGCGTCGCGTTCGGGGTCCGGGAAGGCACATCCCACCGGCGCGACCGCCGACCCGGCCGGCCTACGCGGTCACGGCACTAGGCGGTTTCGTTGGGATCAGTGGGCGGACCAGAGGAAGATGCCTGCGATGTGGAGTCCGGCCAGGTAGATGGTCGCGGTCTTCTCGCAGCGGGTGGCGGTGCCGCGCCACTGCTTCAAACGGTTGATGCACCGTTCGACGGTGTTGGGCTGCTTGTACGCCTCTCGGTCGAAGGCCGGCGGTCTGCCACCGGCGCGTCCGCGCCGCATCCGGTTGGCCCGCTGGTCGGCCCGTTCAGGGATCACCGCGCGGATACCGCGTCTGCGCAGATGGTCCCGGATCTCGCGGGAGGAGTACGCCTTGTCGGCCAGGACCATCTCCGGCCTGGTGCGGGGCCGTCCACGACGGCGGGGAACGCGCAGCCGGGCCATGACGTCCGTGAAGGCGGGTGCGTCGCCAACCTGCCCGGCGGTGAGGACGAACGCGAGTGGCCGGCACCGGCCGTCGGCCGCGAGGTGAACCTTCGTGGTCAGTCCGCCGCGGGACCGTCCGATGGCGTGATCGTCCGGCTCACAGCCCGGGGCCCCTTTTTGCGGGCCCCGGCCGCGTGCTGGTGAGCGCGCACGATCGTGGAGTCCACCGAAACGGCCCAGGCCAGGTCCTCGTCCGCGTCGGCCTGGGCCACCAGCGCGGTGAACACCCGCTCCCACGTGCCGTCGACAGCCCACATCCGCAGCCGGTTGTAGACACCACGCCAGTTGCCGAACTTCTCCGGCAGGTGCACCCACTGCGTCCCCGTCTGGAACTTGAAGGCGATCGTGTCGATCACCTCACGATGATCCCGCCACCGGCCACCCCGCTTCGGTGTCCGGTCCGGGAGCAACGGCTCGATCCGCGCCCACTGCGCGTCAGTCAACGGCACACCCGGACCAACGATCCGATGATCTAAACGAAACTGCCTAGTACTCCAGTCAGAAATCGTTGCCTGAGCTGGTTCTTCTTCGGTAGTGGCAGCGGCGGGCAATCGCTTGGTGTTGTCTGCGCCAGAGGGACCAGTTCAGGGCGTGGATGACTGCTCCGCGGCGGGGTGTGGGGCGGGGCAGGAGAGTGTCCAGGAGTCTGCGGATCTCTGCCACCGTGAATCGGATGGTGCTGGTGGGGTCGTTTCTGCGGCCCCCCTTTCGGTGGTCTGGGCCGCGACGACGGACAGAAACGCGTGGGCGAGCATGGCCAGGGTGATGTGGCGATACCAACCCGGATAGCGGCGGACCTCGTACGCCCTTCGGCGTTGGCTGCCGGCTTCGAGATCGACGAGTGGTCGGGGGACATCGCGCCACAGGACGACGACATCAAACAAGCCGCCTTCTTCCCCCTACCCGAAGCTCTGAAGCTGCTCGGCGAGCTGGACAGCGCAGCCCAGCGGGAGCCCATCGTCGGCTATCTGACCGGGGCCACCACACCGGGGACCACCTGGCTGTACCGCAACCGGGGTAAGGAGGAGACGCTCGTTGCCCGCTGGTGACGCCAGACAGTGGTGGCCACATGAAGATCAGGATCTACAGCTGGAGTAACTACCTTGCCCGTCTCACGCGCTACGCCGATCGGGTGACATCGTGACCGGCTTCTTGAGGCATATGCCATAAGTCTGACTTACTGGCAATATCCAACCAACGGGCAGCCCGTACCGCTCGGGGGGCATGGTCCGGGTGGGGCTGTCGCCCTTCACACGTGGGGAGGGTGCAGGTCCGCCGGGATCGTGATGGGCACCCCTGAGGGGGTTGGATCGCCAGTCGGTGCCGCTTGCGCGGTGCCGGCTGGCTTGTTGTGCGGTGCCGGAACTTTCGGCGGAGGCGTGCGCCGGTGGTACCGAGCACTTCCCGGAACTCCCTTCGTCATCCGAATGCGCTGTTCGGTGTCGCCGAACGTCTTGTCAGTAAGGCGTTGGTATGACGTACTTGAAGAAGCGAACCGGTGGGCCGCCCATCCCATTACCGGGGATCACGGCAAAGGGCGGCGTCCGCCGGTTTTTTCTTGTGCGCTCACGAGGAAGCTCCGTTTCCGGCAACACAGTTGAGCCGCCATTCTCCCGTGAGGCCTTCCGCGAGGTTCGGCACGGCCTTCCCGGTTCCGCTGCGTCCCTCATCCCTTTCTGTCAGCGAGGAGTCTCCTCATGCCCATCTCCCCCAATCAGGGATCCACCGGCGGTGGCACGCTGGTGACAATCACCGGCACGAACCTGTCCGGCACCACCGCCGTCACCTTCGGCACGAAGCCGGCCACCAACATCACCAACGTCTCACCGACCCAGGTCACCGCGGTCTCACCCTCGGGCACCGGCACCGTCGGGGTGACCGTGCGGACCCCGGGCGGCACCAGCAACCCGATTCCGTTCTTCTACGTCGGAGCCCCGTTCAAGTCCACGCTCGGCCCGACCTCCGGCCCTCTGGCGGGCGGCAACACGGTCACGATCAACGGCGTGGGGCTGGCGACGGCCACCAGTGTGTCCTTCGGCGCCAACAGCGCCACGCCGACGGTCGTCTCCGACAACCAGCTCACCGTTGCCGTCCCGGCGGGTGCAGCGGCGGGTCCCGTAGGAGTGAGCGTGACCACCGCGGGAGGGACGAACAACGGCCTGTCCTACACCTACGTGGACGTGCCCGTCGTGACCACCGTCGCGCCGACGTCGGGGCCGACGTCCGGCGGCACCGGTGTGACCATCACCGGAACTAACCTCGGCACCACCGAGTCGGTCACCTTCGACGGCAACCCGGCACCGTTCTCCGTGGTGAACTCCACCACGGTCTCGGCGGTGTCCCCGCCCGGAACCGCAGGGGCGGCCGACGTGGTGGTGACCAACCCGGCCGGATCCGACACGGCCGCCGGTGCGTTCACCTACGTCGCGGGTCCCGGCATCTGAGCCGTCCTCCATGCTGCCGCCCGGTCTTCACCGGGCGGCAGCCTGCCTCGTGCCGCCGTCGGCGACCGCAGGGCAACCGGCGGCCCCGGACATTGCCCCTCGGTCGGCGGCCGTCACCCGGCTCTCCCATCCTCTGCCTGACCCGCCCCGGGCGGGCAGCATTCTCATCCGTTCGCGCCCCGAACGGGGCGGTTCATCGGCCCGGACCGGCATCCATGTCACCCCGGCGCCTTGCCCCAGGCTGCCCTAGGAGGCTCTACATGCCGCCCACGATCAGCACCATCAATCCCTCGCAAGGGCCCACCACCGGAGGCACCACCGTCACCCTCACCGGTACCGGAATGACGGGGTCCACCGCTGTGCGGTTCGGCAGCACCAACGCCACATCGTTCGTCGTCGATTCGGCCACCCAGATCACGGCCGTCAGCCCGGCTCGCACCGCGGGAGCGGCAGCTGTCTCGATCGTCCATCCCACCGGCAACAGCAACTCGGTGACGTTCACGTACATCACGGCGCAGGTGCCAGTAGTCACGGGTGTGACCCCGAGCAGCGGTCCCACCTCGGGCGGCACCACGGTGACCCTCACGGGAACCGGGTTCACCGGGGCCACAACGGTCACCTTCGCGGGGGTCCCGGCGACGTCCTTCTCGGTCAACTCGGCCACTCACATCACTGCCGTAACTCCAGCCAACAGCGCCGGCGCCGCCGTGGTGGCCGTGACGACACCAGGCGGCACCAGCGCCCCCGACGCCTTCTTCTTCTACGCCGCGCCACCCGTCCTCACCGGTGCAGCCCCCACCCAGAGCCCAACGGCCGGCGGCATCGTGGTCACCCTCACCGGCAACAACCTGCTCAACGCCGGCGCCGTCCGCTTCGGCACCACCAACGCCCCTTCCTTCACCATCGTGTCAGCAACACAGATCACCGTCACGGCTCCGCCGGGGACAGGGAATTCACCCATCACCGTGGTCACCCCGGGTGGCACAAGCAACCCCGTAGCGTTCACCTATGTGGCCGCTCCCGTCCTGACGGCACTGGCACCCGGCAGCGGCCCCACCTCCGCGGGCACAGTGGTCACTCTCACCGGCACCAACCTCGCCACCGCATCAGCCGTGACCTTCGCCGGCACGGCCGTCGCCTTCACCGTCGTGTCGGACACCCAGATCACCGCCGTGGCACCCGCGGGAGCCGCAGGCCCGCTCACCGTGACCGTTACTACTGCAGGTGGCACCAGCTCCGGGCTCACCTACACCCGTATCACCGCACCAGGCATCTGACGTTCCGACAGCAACAAGGAGCAGCTGCCGCCTCACAACACTCACCCGCCGCACGCACCGCTCCCTTTGGCGAGCCCGGCCGCTGATCCAACCGGGTTGGTTGCGGGCGCAGCCTTCCCAGCAGCTGGCGCAGATCCGCCTAGCGTGAAGCTCCACGTGCCCGCACCCTGCGGGCCCGGCGACAGACCAAGGAGCCGAACCGGTGCGCATCACGCCACGCAAAGGAAGACTCGTCACCGTCGCAGCCCTCGCCGCTGTACTGGGGCTGGCCTCGCCCGCCTGGGCCGTACCCTCGAACACCACGGTGACGGCAACGCCCCAGACCGCCGAGGTAGGCACTCCAGTGCAGCTGGAAGCCACGGTCGATTGTCCCGCCGACCCCACCGGCGGGCTCGGCGTAACATTCTTCGACGGCAGCACCCTGCTCGACACCGTGCCCGTCGGCGCCAACGGCCAGGCTGACTACACCGCCACGTTCACCACCACCGGCACGCACACCATCACCGCCGCCTACAACGGCAACGCACAGTGTGACGCCTCCAACAACACCACGACCGTCCAGGTCACATCCGCCCCGACGCCTCCTGGACCGCCTTCCGGCCTCTGCCTCCTCGCCTGCGGCGCGCTGATCAATTTCTCCGTCGGCGACATCAACAACACGGTCTACACCACCGGGCAGAAGTACAGAAACCGGATCGAGCCGCACTGGCACTGAGGGTCCCTCGACGAAGCGCCGATGCGCCGCGGGCACCGAGCTCGTCGAGGACCAGGCGGTGGAGCTTCGCCCCCCTGGCCTTCGACCACTCCGTGAAGCGCTGGTGAGCTGTCGCTCCCGAACGAGGCGGACGACAGCCGCTGCCAGGTGCAGCCTGACGTGGCCACGAACACGATCGCAACCAGCACCTCTCAGTCACCATGCCGACGTCTGCCTCCGCCTGTGAAGTTTCCTCGTGATCTTGGACATTCGATCTCCATGCCGCGAGGGCGTGCTGGTGGCGCTGTCTGGTCTCGGCCGGGGTGAGGTAGCCGAAGACCTTGTGCTTGCGCAGTCGGCGCCGGTTGTAGAGCGTCTCGATGAAAGCGAAGATGGCGAAGCCCTCGCCCGCGCCCACGCCGCCCGCGCGAAGATGGCCGCCGCGCTCGACGAGGACCAGGAGCCCGAGCCCGATGAGCCCCTGGAGCGGCAGCCGGTCTGGAAGCGGCCCCGGAAACCGAAGTCGAAGGCGGCGAAGGAGGCGGAGCTGGGCAAGCAGCGGCGGCGGCTCCGGGACGCCGGACGTCGCCGCCTTGCCGCCGGGCAGTCGCGCCGGCCCCGGTCCCGGCAGAACCGGATCGGCAACGCGGCCGCGCGCCGCGCGCTCGCGCCCTGTCCCGGCTGCGGCACTCCAACGCCTGGCTGTGGCCCCGACAACCCCGCCTCCGGACGCGTCCTGATCAAAGCCGGATTCACTCGCGTCGGCACGTTCGACCGGCACACCGACGACGGAACCATCGCCTACGAGCTGTACGCGCTGGAAACCGCCGCTACCTGAACCAGCGCGACACACGGAAGGGGGGAGCGGCCGAGGTCCCCACTGCTTACATGCGCTCCCGTGCGATGCCGCGGATGCTCAGGCCGATGCAGATGGCATCGCACAGAGTGCGATCCGACGACCCTGCCACCACAACCTCACGTGTCGCAGCACCGGTTGAACCGGAGCAGGGGAACCCTGCCAGGAACCTGCGATACACCTGACGGCATGAAGTTGCGCCACCTCAGCCCGCTGATGGCACGCTGTGAAGACGGCGGCCTCAGCTATGACCGCTTCCGTGCCGACTGTGCACTGGTATCCCCGCACTGGCCCGACGACGTTCTCGAACAGCTCCTCTTCGACCACGGATAACGCCGCCTTCGTGCACGACTACGGCGGCATCGACCTGCGCGAGGTCAGGTGGCAGCTCGAGACGATCCCGGCCGCGGACTTCAACGAGATGCCGACCGGAGCGTCCGATGCCGGCTGCATCGAGAGCTACGCCGAGAACCCGGTGCACTGGGTCAAGGTTCGCCGCCCCGAGGTGGGTCGGCACTGGGAAGAGCCGGGACGTGGCTGCGCCCGCCGGTCCTGATCGTCCGACGCCTCCTGAACCCATCAGACAGCGGGCTATAGGTCGTGGAGGGTAGGACACGCGTTGGTTTCCTGCGCGGCCGCCTACGCGAGGGGCTGCACGTCGCGTCCCGCCATCACGCCTGGGTTGGGCACGCGTGACAACCTTCGCCCACCCCAGTGCGTACGCTGCGAGCATTTGACCGCTACAGCCCACGACCACGAGATGACCTGAGCGGCGTCGCCACGAAAACCGATGGCGCGCTGCCGCTGGCACGCTGTCAGGCGACCAAGCCGTTCTGCCTGAGAAGTGGCAGAACGCGGTCCCTCACCGCCGGAGCCAGCTGCACGTCTGGTTCACCACCGGAGATCCATCGCAAGTCCGCCAGCTCAGATGCAGCCCGAGGGACCTCGCTGATGCTCGCTTCGAAGACGGTCATCTTCATGGGCACGCCCTCAAGAGCCGCGCGCGCTTCGACATCAGCCAGAAACCGCGGATCCAACGGACGAACCCCCAGTTCCTCGTCGAGCTCACGGACCAGAGTCTCCACCGGGGTCTCCCCCAGGTCGGGTTTCCCACCGGGCAGACAGAACACCGAGGGAGCCGCCTTCTTACTCACGACCAATAGACGCCCTTCCTGGATAATCGCGGCGGCTACAACCACCAAGAGTTCTGCCTCATCGAAGCTTCCGGGAACGACCACCCCACCGTCCTGTGTCATGCACGCCATCCTCCCAGGGATCTCTAGTGACCTGAGTCAGAGATTCGTCGGCAGTAGGCGGCCACTTCGTCGAGGATCTCGTCGGCGGTCTTCGTCCAGACGAACGGTCTGGGGTGCTCGTTCCAGTCGGTGACCCAGGCCCGGATGTCGCGTTCGAGGGCTCGGACGGAGCGGTGGACGCCGCGCTTGAGCTTCTTCTGGGTAGTTGTCCAGGATCAGATGAACCTGCAGATCACCTGGGACCTCCTTGTCGAGCTTGGCGAGGAACTTCTTGAACTCCACAGCCCGGTGGCGGCGGTGGAGGGAGCCGATGACCTTGCCGGTGGCGACCTCGAGGGCAGCGAAAAGGGTTGTCGTGCCGGCCCGGACGTAGTCGTGGCTGCGGCGTTCGGGAACGCCGGGCACCATCGGCAGGACCGCCTGGGACCGATCCAGAGCCTGGATCTGCGACTTCTCGTCCACGCAAAGCACCAGGGCCGTCTCCGGCGGGTCGAGATACAGACCGACGACGTCGCGGACCTTGTCGATGAACAGCGGGTCGGTGGACAGCTTGAACGTCTGCGACCGGCGCGGGGCCAGTGCGAACGCCCGCCAGATCCGCGAGATGGTCGACTGCGACATTCCCGTGGCCGCGGCCATCGACCTCGTCGACCAATGAGTCGCGTTCTTCGGCGTCTCCTCAAGTGTTTTGACGATGACGCGTTCGACGTCAGCATCGGTGATCTTCCATGGGACGCCGGGGCGCGGGTCGTCGCACAAGCCGTCCAGTCCCCGCTCGATGAAGCGGCGCCGCCAGGTGCGGACCGTGTCCGGAGCGATCCGCAGCCGGCGGGACACCTCCATGATCGAGTGGCCTTCGGCGCACTCCAGCACGATCCGCGACCGCTGATCCAGAGCTTGAGCCGTCGTACGGCGTCGTAACCAACCCTCCAGCACCGCCCGCTGGGCATCAGTGACCGACAACGGCGGAATCTTCGGACCCGGACGACTCATGCCCGACTAACGACGAATCTCTGACTCAGGCCACTAGCGGTGCTCGGGATTCTCGTAGTCGTGGCGGCAGCCGGCGTCCCATGCGGTGCGCTGGTTGCCGTAGGCGGGGATGCCTCCGGCGTCCTTGAGGAGGCGGGCCAGGTGGAGCAGGTTCCAGGTCATGAAGGTGGTGTTGCGGTTGGTGAAGTCGTTCTCCGGGCCGCCCGAGCCGGGGTCGAGGTAGGAGGGCCCGGGACCCGCCTCGCCGATCCAGCCGGCGTCGGCCTGCGGGGGGATGGTGCAGCCGAGGTGCTGGAGGCTGTAGAGGACGTTCATGGCGCAGTGTTTGACGCCGTCCTCGTTACCGGTGATCAGACAGCCGCCGACACGGCCGTAGTAGGCGTACTGCCCCGCGTCGTTGAGCAGGCTGGAGCACGCGTAGAGACGCTCGATCACCTGCTTCATCACCGAGCTGTTGTCGCCCAGCCAGATCGGCCCGGCCAGCACGAGGATGTCCGCCGCCATGACCTTCTCGTACAGGGTCGGCCAGGCATCCGTCTCCCAGCCGTGTTCGGTCATGTCCGGCCAGACACCCGTGGCGATGTCCTGGTCGATCGCGCGTACGACGTCGACGTGCACGCCCTGCGCTTCCATGATGCGTACGCTTCGGTCGACGATCCCTTGGGTGTTGCTCCGCTCCGGTGAGCGTTTCAGCGTGCAGTTGAAGACGAGGGCACGCAGGTCGTCGTAGTGTGCGGGCGGTGCGTCCGCGGTCGGTGGTGTGGCGGTCACGGCTTCTCCGGGGGTCGTGCCACCGTGCCCTTCATGGTGGCGCAGCGCCTCCATCGTGCTGGCCCTCCGGGCCCTCGCGCGGGCCACGGCACGACCAGCCTACGGTAACCACCCTGACGGACGAACGACCCGCCACGACGGGGCACGCCGGGAGCCGACGCGCCAGGGACGTGCGAACGGCCACGGAGGGACCGCAGGTGGCGGGCTGCGAAGAGCGCGGCGCGCCGGGCATGAGGTCACCTGCCGTAGCGCCGGTCCCGGGCGGCGTACGAGCGCAGCGCGCGCAGGAGATCTATCTGGCGGAAGGCAGGCCACAGGACTTCGACGAAATGCACCTCCGCGTACGCGGACTGCCAGAGCAGGAAGCCGGACAGCCGCTGCTCACCGGAGGTGCGGATGATGAAGTCCGTGTCGTGGCCCGCCGGGGAGTAGAGGTTGTCGGAGATGTGCTGGAGGTCGAAGTTCTCGGCCAGTTCGCGTGGGTCGCCGCCGCCGGAGATGTGCTTGTCGAAGGCGGACCTGACCGCGTCGATGATTTCGCGGCGCCCGCCGTACCCGACCGCCACGTCGACCTTGAGGCCGGTCCGGCCGGTGGTGCGCGCGACGGCGTCCTTCAGGGTGCGCGCGGTCTCCCCGGGCAGGAGGTCCAGAGCGCCGATCACCTCGATCTGCCAGTCCTCGTCGGTCGCGCAGATGCTCGCCACGGTCTCTTCGATGATCTCGAGGAGTGGCCCGAGTTGGTCCGCAGGCCGGTGAAGGTTGTCGTCGGACAGCATCCAGAGGGTGACGTGCTCGATGTCCGCGGCGGCGCACCAGCGCAGGAAGTCGCCGACCTTCGCCCCGCCGACGCGGTAACCCTCGCGGGGATCGTCATGGCCGGCTCCGCGGGCCCATCGGCGGTTGCCGTCCAGCATGATCGCGACGTGCCGAGGACGGGGCAAGCCTTCCAGCTTGCGCGTCAGGCGCCTTACGTACAAGGCTTCCAATGCCGAGCGAAGCGCCCTCAATGCCACGTGCCATGTCCCTTCGTGCCCGCCAACGGCTTCCGAGGGCCACCGTATCGCCCGGCGCGAAACTTCAGCCATCGGCTCGGTTCGCGTCCGGTACGGCCCTGATCCAGGGCTGCCGTCGAGGACGCGGTCGCCCTCGTGGTGCCGGATGGCCACGGTGCGGCACGCGGCTGAGTACGCCTCGTCGCCCGGCACCCGGTCCGGCCTGCCGCGGGGACGCGCTCGAGCGGAGCTGAGGTCGTTCTCCGGCCGGGCGCCGGACAGTGGCGTGGTCGTCCGTCGCCGCGAGCGTTGAGGGAGGCCCGCCATGTGGCACCGGCTGCTGCGCCCCCGCCGTGTGGGTCGTGCGATCTACCGTGCCCTGTCGGCGTTCGGCATGCTCCACACCGGGCCGCACCCGGAGGCCGAACCGCTGGCGGGACCGGCCCCCGGCCACCCGGAGCGGCTGTGCGCGGACGTGCCGCTGACGCCGCTGGAGCGCCGGCTGGTTCGGGAGTTGGGGGTCGGCTAGCGCGTGTCGCGCACAACGCAGAAAAGCGGGGGGGGGGGGGGGGGGGCGCCCGCGCGGGGGGGGGGGGGGGGGGGGGGGGGGGGGGGGCGCCCCGCCCCCCCGCCCCCCCCCCCCCCCCCCCCCCCCCCCCCCCCCCCCCCCCCCCCCCCCCCCGCTTGGGGAGGGAGGGCGGCGGATGCGTCGGCCTCCGGGTTCGTGCTGTTCCTGGGCCGGCTTTCGCGTCCGGGCAGGGGCCGGCCCGGTCCGGCGGCGGGTGCACCGCCGCCGGCCGGGACGAGGCCGGGCTCACGCGTTGCGGTAGGCGACGCGCCTGGCCATGCGCGTCAGTTCGCTGCGCCACACCTGGTCGACGGGCGCGTCGGCGATGGCCTTGCAGCCCCGCTCGACGAGGCCGTCGATGTGCTTTTCGACGTCGGCGGGGACCCCGGTGTCCAGGAGGCGGCGGCGCACCTCGTCAGGGGTGTGGCCCGGCTCGGTGATCAGGGTGTGGATGTGCTCGTCGCGCTGCATCGCCCAGCCCAGCAGCAGTGTCATCTTGTGCTGCGTGAAGTCGAGGCCGGTGGGCTTGCCGGTGTCCGCGGAGTCACCGAAGGCGTCCAGCAGGTCGTCACGGAGCTGGAACGCCTCGCCCACCGCCTCGCCGTACTCCTCGAAGGCAGGAGCGAGGTCGTTGCGGCCGGCCGCGTCCGCGCCCACCACCAGGGGCCGGTGGATGGTGTAGCGGCCGGACTTGATCTTGGCGATCAGGCGGGAGAGCCGGGGCTCGACGCAGAACTCGGCGGCCGCGTGGACGTCCATGTACTGGCCGATCATCACTTCGGAACGGAGCTTGTTCCACTCCGGGACCGCCGTCCTCGGTGCCTCGGACATCAGCTCCCCGGAGTAGACGAGCGCGAGGTCGCCGACGAGGATGGCCACGCCCTCGCCGTACCGGCGTGACTCACCCTGCCAGCCGCGGCCGCCGTGCAGGGCCATGTACTTGGCGTGGACGGTCGGCAGTCCGCGTCGTCGGCTGGAGTCGTCCAGGACGTCGTCGTGGACGAGGGCGGACAGGTGCAGCATCTCCAGGGCCGCGCCGGCCGCCACGATCCCGGGGTCGGCGGGGTCACCGCCGGCGGCGAGATAGCCGGCGATGCAGAAGGCGGGCCGGATGCGCTTGCCGCCTGAGGCGATCAGCTCGGACAGCGCGTCGATGGGGACGGCCGCACGTGCGTCCACTCCGGCCCACGCGTCGCGTTCGGCCGCGAGGAGGGAGCGCAGCCGGTCCTCGACGCGCTGGAGCAGGTCGGTGCTGGTGCGGCGCGCGAAGTCGGCAGCCTCCTGGCCGGTGTCGGTGGTCATGTCCGAAGTCACACGTATCTCCTCGGGTTTAGATGTAGGGGCACTTGAGCGTGAGCGCTTGGATGCCGTCTGACCAGGCGGTCGGGGCCTCGGCCGAGCGCGCGCCCGACCTTGGGTGACGAGCCCGCATGGGGCGAATCTGGAGTTCCCCTTTAGGGCCGATGGACTGCGAACGGTGAACGTTGACACCCTCAACTGTCCCGTGGAAACCTCCCTGTGCACCCATAGTTAAGTCTGGGGAGCGCCCGGGGGGTATGGAACGCACATGACGCACTGTATCCATTGAACAAGGGCACCGCTCACCGGGCCGGATGCGAATCCTGTGCCGAAATCCCCGAATCGGACCGTCCGGTCACAGCCGTGGAGCCTTTCAGTGATTTCGGCGTGGGGTCCGGCATGCCGGCTCTCCCCCTCTCCAGGACCTGCTTTTCGGGCAAGTCACCTCACGAAGGAGATTGAATGGACTCTCACGCCTGCCCCAAAACGCACACTCGGGAACCCGGCGAAGCGACCGGGTCCGTCCTCTGCGCCCCGTGCGTCCGGCGACTGGAGGGCAACCTGCGTACGCTCCCCGGTCTCTACCAGGAGAGTCTGCACCACATATCGCCCGTGTCCAGGCGGATGCACCAGACGCGGGTGTCCGGGAGCCGGAGCAGGGATCAGCTGAACCTGTCCGCGCTGGATGCCCGGCACAACATCCTCACGATTCTTGAGTCATGGTCGGATTTCGCCGCCGACGAACTCGGGAAAGCCGTCCCCACACGTTCGGTTCCCCACTTGGCCGACTTTTTGCTGATCAACCTGGAGTGGCTCACCGCTCAGCCTCCGGCGGCTGATTTCGCAGAAGAGATCGACGGTCTTCGGCAGGAACTGCTGCGCACCATCGACCCAGACTCCAGCGAACTTCCTGTCTTCACCTGGGACTGTGTTGTCGACAGCTGCACGGGGACGATCGACACGTCGCCGAAGCAGATCGGGAACACAGACAGGAGAAGCATTCGGTGTTCGTCGGGACACAGCTGGGAAATGCACGAATGGATCACTCTCCGGCCGCTCATGGAGCGGCAACGGAAGACCGTCCACGCATGAGGAAACCGCCGCGCCACCGGTTGGTGCCCACCAATGTGGCCGCACTCGCCGCGGGTGTGTCCGAAGCGACGATCCGCAAATGGGTGAGCCGCGGGAAGATCACCCGCTACGGCACACCGGGCCGGTCCGAGTTCGACATAGACGAACTCACGCAGATCGCGCTGCGACGACGAGGTTAGACAGGAGCCGCACATCGTGGTTGCCACGGCATTCACGCAGGTCGGCGGGGTATCTGCGGGTGCGACAGCGGCCTTTGTGAGCGTCGGGAGCCCCTGCCGGGCTCCCGACGCTCACGGCTTATCGCCCGCCCGTCGAGGGCAGTGACCGGGACAGCGCGCGGTCCGTCAGCGGGCCCGCGGCCCCGGTGTACGCCTCCGGCTCGAACAGGTCGGTCAGCCGGGCGTCGGCGAGGACGGCCGACACCCGGCCGTCCCGCCGCAGGATGTCGGCCAGCGGCTCGCCGGTGCGCGCCGAGCGGGCGGACGCCTCGTTCAGCAGGTCGCGGGCCTGGGCCTTGCCGAGCAACGGGGTGAGGACGACGGCGATCCGCTCGGAGACGATCTGTCCCCCGGTGATCTGCGTGTTGGCGCGCATGCGCCACGGGTCCACCGACAGCTGGGAGACGAGTTCCACCGCCTGGTGCGCCGCGCCTCCGGCCAGCCGCAGCAGGGTGCGCAGGGGCTCCCATTCGGCGTGCCAGGCGCCGGCGGACCGCTCGTCCTCGCTCGGCAGACAGCCCAGCACCGTCGCGGCGAGCTGCGGCGCCTGCAGGGCGGCGGATCTGATGGCCGTCGCCAGGACGGGGTTGCGCTTGTGCGGCATCGCCGAGGACGCGCCCCGGCCGCTGGGCGCCGGCTCGTGCACCTCGCCGACCTCGGTCCGGGTCAGGGACAGCACGTCGACGGCGATCTTGCCGAGGGCTCCGCACAGGAACGCGGCGGCCGCGGCCACATCCACCACGGGCGTGCGCAGCACGTGCCACGGCACCAGGGGGGCGGACAGCCCCAGTTCGGCCGCGAACGCCTCGGTCAGCTCCTGGACGTAGACGGCCGGGTCGGCGTCCGGCGCGAACGCGAGGTAGCCGGCCAAGGTTCCGGCGGCGCCGCCGAGTTGGACGGGAAGTCCCTCGGCGGTCAGTGCGTCGAGTTTCTGTGCCGCGTCCAGGACGAGATGGCGCCAGCCCGCGGCTTTGAGCCCGAACGTCGTGGGCACCGCGTGCAGGGCCAGGGTCCGGCCCGCGATCAGCGTGTCCCTGTGGTCCCGGGCGAGGACGGCCAGCGCCTCCTCGACACGTCGGAGGTCGGCGCGGATCAGCCGCAGAGCCCGGCCGGCGACCAGGACGGTCGCCGTGTCGAGGATGTCCTGGCTGGTCGAACCGCGGTGCACATATCGGGCCGCCTCGGTGTCCCGGCCCGCCACCAGCGCGGTGAACTCCCGCACCAGCGCCACCACCGGGTTGGCGGACTCGCGCGCCTGCCGGGCCAGGGCGAGCAGGTCCAGACGGTCGGCCCGCGCGGCCTCGGTGATCACCCGTGCGGCGGTCGCGGGCACCGTGCCGAGCCGGGCCTGCGCCCGGCTCAGCGCCGCTTCGGCGTCCAGCATGGCCTGCAGCCACGCCCCGTCGGACACCGCGGCCAGGACAGGGGTGCCCGCCCAGACCGGTGCCAGCAGACCGGGGTCTGCCGGCAGCGGCGCCGGGCGGGCCCCCGTGTCCGCGGTGAGGGTGGTGTCAGTGGGCATGGGTGAGTCCTTGTCCTGTGTGAGCTTGCTGTCCGCCCCCGGCCTGCCCGCCACGGGTGGCCGTCGTTCCCACCGCGCCGTCCCGTCCGCCCTCGCCGCCGCAGGCGAGGGCCGCGCGGGCGATGGCGTCGGAGTCGGTGAGGGTCACAGAGTTCACGCCGGGCCGGATGCCCGCGGCCGTCACCCAGTGCACCGACTCCGTGGGCACGCCGAACGCGAAGCGGCGGGGGTGCGCCCGTCCCGCCGCGTCGATCAGGCGGAACGGCCGCCCGGTGACGGCCAGTCCGTCGCTCTCGTACAGGCCACCGGATCGCGTGGGGATGCGGTAGGTGCTGCACTGTCCGGTGTCCAGCAGATGGCGCAGCAGCGGATCGTCGGTGCGGCTCAGCGTGATGTCGGGCAGGCGTGCCTCGACGAGCGCGTCCACCCGGACCCCGGAGCGGGGCACGAGCGGTGAGGCGACGGTGTATCCGTTGCCGTCGGCCGTCACCCGAAGGTCCGGTCCGACCACCTTCAGCACGCCGGCCTCGATCAGCGCGATCATCTCCTCGACGCGTCGCGCGGGCGGTCCGATCGACAGGTACGCGTTGAGCGGGGTGTACCAGTTGTCCAGGTCGGTGCGGTACGAGTCGCCGTGCAGGCCACCGTGGTCGACCGCGAGGCGGATCTCGTTGCGCAGGTCCCGCAGGACGTCGAGCGCGGCCTTGATCGGGCCGCTGACGTTGCCGGACCTGGCTTCCGCGACGTCCTTGCGCAGGTGGTCGAGGAGCCAGTCGGTGAAGTCCCAGGGGCTGGTGAACTCCCGGTCCCGGTACGGGCGGGCGATCAGTTCCCAGTCCCAGCGGTACTTCTCGCCGATGCCGTACGCCGAGAGGACGGCGTCCTTGGCCCGCTCCCCCGGTCCGGCCGCCAGGAAGTCGTCCTGGAGCTGCTGGGCCCTGGAGATGTGTCCGCGTGACGTGAACAGCGTCCGGTAGTAGACGGCCTCGACCTCGTGGGAGATCAGCGGCCACAGGTCCTTCTTGAAGTCGAGCCCGGAGTGCTCGTGGGTGCGGCGCAGCTCCGCGATGCGCTCGGCGGTGAGCAGGAGCGGCTCGTGACGGCCGTGCGGGCCTTTCTCGTTCTCGCCCCGGGCCTGGTGCGGGATGCCGCGCCGGGACCCGGCGTAGAGCCGCGGCTCCCGCCCGCAGGGGTGGTAGACGAGCTGCCCCTCGGCCCGGGAGAAGGAGCCGCCGCGACCGACGGTGAGTTCGGCCATGTAGTCGAAGAAGTTGAGCCCGAGCCCGCGCAGCAGCACCTTGGTGCCCGGGGACAGCACGTCCAGGTCGACGTCTGCCGGGTTGGCCGGTGCGATGTAACCCAGTCCGGTCCTCCGCACCCGGGAGGCGAACTCCCGCGCGGCGGCGTCCGCGCGGGCCGGCAGGTGTCCCTGGCACAGGATCACGGCGTCCAGGCCCGCGAGCACGGTTCCGTCCTCGAGCACCACCCGCTGCGCGGATCGGTTCCCGGCGTCCGGATCGTCGTCCAGGGCCACCGCGAGCGAGGCGTGCGCGGTGACGGTCAGCCCGGCGGGCGCGCCCTCGAGGATGCGCTGGTACGCCCACCGCAGGTACCGGCCGTAGAACGCGCGGGTCGGGTAGGTGTCGGGTCCCAGCGCGCGGGCTTCGTCGAGGACGTGGCCGGGATGGTCGTCTCCGAAGCGGCCCGCGACGAGCGCCATGGCCCACTCGTGCAGGCTCGGCCCCGGTTCCAGGGGGCCCTGCAGGTCGACGGAGGCGTCGGTGAACACCGATATCTGTCCGGCCACGGTGTTCATCAGCAGGTGACGGGACTGATCGGTGCGCCACACCTTGCCGGAGCCGGGCGGGTAGGGGTCGACCACATGGACGTGGACGGTGCTGCCCTCGGGCTGCGAGCGGGCGTTGGCGCAGAGTCGTTCGACCACCGAGAGCCCGCGCGGGCCGCTGCCTATGACGCCCACAGTGCAATGTCTCGTTGTCATGGTTCCTGTTTCTGCCGATGTCGAGAAACACAGCAAGGACCGCAGGTTCCGCGCCGGTGGCTCACAAGGCGTCAAGCGGGCGACGACTTCACCACTCGACCAGCGCGAATCCCGCCGCCATGCCTCCGCCGAAGCCGGCCAGGAGGATCAGGTCACCCGGTCGGAAGGCGCCCGTGCGGGCGGTCTCGGCCAAGGTGATCGGGATGGAGGCGGCTCCCGTGTTGCCGTAGTGCGTCAGCGAGAGGTGCATGGTGGCCCTGGACAGGGCCAGTTCCCCGAAGACGGTGTCGAGCATGACGCCGTTGGCCTGGTGCGGGACGAAGTGGCTGATGTCGTCGGGGCCGACGCCGCTCTCGTGGAGGAACTGCTTGGTCAGCAGGGGCAGGCGGTCCTCGACGAAGCTGCGCACCGCCCGGCCGTCCATCGTGAAGTACTGCAGGCCGGCGTCCAGGGCGGCCTGGTCGGCGGGCAGCCGGCTGCCGCCGGCGGGCACCTCGATCAGGCCGGACAACTCGCCGAAGGTGTGCGCGGTGACATTGCGGATGCGCGCTCCCCCGCCCAGGCCCAGGACCATCGCACCGGCGCCGTCGCCGAACAGCACGACCGTCCTGCGGTCGGCCGGGTTCAGGATGCGCGAGTACACGTCGGCGCCGATGACCAGCGCGTGGCCGCCGCGCCGGGCGAGGATGCCCTCGGCCGCGGCGAGCGCGAACACCTCGCCGGAGCAGACGGCGTTGACGTCGAACGCGGCCGCGTCGACGGCGCCGAGCAGGTGCTGCACATAGGCGGCGGTGGGGGGCTGGGGCCGGTCGGGTGTGGAGGTGGCGACGACGATCGCGGACAACTGGTCGGCGGTGATGCCGGCCGACCGCAGCGCGGCCCGCCCCGCGGCCGCGGCCAGGTCCGACGTGGCCTGCTCGGGGGCGGCCCAGCGGCGTTCCCGGATCGCGGTCTTGCGGATGACCCAGGCGTCATCGACCCCCGCCGCCGCTCCGACTTCGTCATTGGAGACAACCCGGTCCGGCACGTAAGCACCCGTACCGAGGACCCCGACTTCGGTCATGCGCCTGTCTTCCCCTCAGGTGGTCTTGAACTGGCTGTGCGAACGGCGGCGAAGGAGCGGCCGTCGCCGGCAGGAAACCGGACCCCCACACAGGGGCCCGGCCGGCGGGTCCTCGGTCGGACCACCGGTGGGCGCCCCTGGCGCGGTGAACGGTGCCCGGGGCACGGGCCGGTGCGCCGGGCACCGGCCCCGCCGGCAGGGCACCGTGTATGAGGGCGATCGACGACACCAGCGATCGGCTGGTCCTCGTCTTCGTGCTCGACCGTGTCGGCCGGTGCACGCCGATGACGTGGTGCGGCCGGTGGCACGCACGTACTGGCGTATGGGGGCTAGCGCGTCTCGTAGATGCGCTTGTGGCCGCGCAGGGCCGCCAGCCGGAAGGGGCCCGTGGTCTCGGCCGGGGTGGGGTGGTCGCCGCCGTCGGCCGGGAAGGTGCGCTCGTGCAGCTCGCGGTAGCGGGCGTAGTCGACGGGCTTGCGCCGGTCGATCGCCTCGCGGTGCGCCTCGGTGCGCAGGTGCTCCCGGTAGCCGGGGACGACGGTGCCGGCGAAGAACTCGGCGACGCTGCCCGAGCCGTAGCTCAGGAAGCCGACGGCCTGGCCGGTCAGATCGTCCGCCTGGTCGAGCAGCCCGGCGAGTCCGAGGTAGACCGAGGCGGTGTAGCTGTTGCCGATGACCTTGTTGTAGGCCGTGGTCAGCCCGAGGTCACGGGTGACGCGGTCCTCGTCGATGTCGGAGCCGCAGTAGTTGAGCAGCTGGCGGTGGGCCTTGTAGGCCATCTTCGTGAACGGCTGGTGGTAGCAGAAGGCGGCGAACTCGTCGAGCGCGCGTCCGCCCTGCTCCGTGTAGTCCTTCCAGCTGCCCTGCACGGCCAGCAGATACGCGCCGATGGACTCCTGGCCGTCGACCAGGGCGGCCTCGCGGTAGTTCGGCCGCCAGAAGTCCATGACGTCGGCGGTGTACACGCCCGACGGCTCCTCGATGCGTACCAGCGCGGGATCGGCGCCGACCAGCATGGCCACGGCGGCGGCGCCCTGGGTGGCCTCACCCGGGCTGTCCAGCTCGTACTTGGAGACGTCGCTGGCGACCACGAGGACCCGCTGCGCCGGGTCGCGGCGCACCAGGCCGATGGCGAACTGAAGGGCCGCCGTCGCCCCGTAGCAGGCCTGCTTGAGTTCGACGACGCGGGTGGCCGAGGGAAGCCCGAGCAGCGAGTGGACGTAGATGCCGGCCGACTTCGCCTGGTCGATCGAGGACTCGGTCGCGAAGATGATCGTTCGGATCCCGTCGCTGCCGTGCCGCTCGATGAGGGGCGCGGCAGCGGCCGCGCCGATGGTCACGATGTCCTCGTCGGCGGCGGGCACGCTCATCGACTGCTGGCCGATGCCCTGGTGGTACTTGCCGATCTCGGTGCCGTTGTGCTGGGCGAGGACCGTGTGCGGCAGAACGTACTCGGTTGTCGCGAACGACAGATCGTGGATACCTATGGCGGAATCGCTGGCCATGTCCCTAAACACCAACCTTTGCGGTCTTGTTGTCGCGTTCCAGCTGGACGTGTGCACGCATGAGTTCGCCCGGGTTCGTCTGGGCCGCAAGCAGGGAGAGCTCACCGCACAGCACGGTCGCCGCCGCGATGACGGCGAGTCGGCGCGCGTTCTCCCCGGGGGCACGCTCGGTCCGGCAACCGAGCCGGGTGAGGTTGGTCTCCACGAAGCCGAGCCCCTTGCCGTTGCCGACGGTGCCCACGATCAGGTTGGGCAGGGTGCAGGCGAAGTAGAGGTCCCCGTCCCGGTCCTCGGCCATGACGACGCCCTGGGAGCCCTCGACGATGTTGGCCGCGTCCTGGCCGGTGGCCAGGTAGAAGCCGAGCAGCATGTTCGCGAAGTGGGCGTTGGCCGAGCGGATGCCGCCGGCGAGCAGGGTGCCGAGCATGTTCTTGCGGATGTTCAGCTCGACGATCTTGGCGGCCGTGGTGTGCAGGACACCCTCGACCACGTCACGCGGTACGAGCAGCTCGGTGACCACGTTCTTGCCGCGGCCGAGGATGCCGTTGATCGCGGTCGCCTTCTTGTCCGTGCAGTAGTTCCCCGAGATCGATCCGTAGGAGATGCCCGGGATCGTCTCCAGCAGGTGGCCCAGGAGCACGTCGGAGGCGAGTGTGGCCATGTTGTGGCCGGAGGCGTCGCCGGTGTTGAACTCGAACCGGATGAACAGCAGGTTGGCGTTGATCTCGTGGCGGATGCCGATCAGTTCGGCGAACCGGCTGCAGGTGCGCACCACCTCGCGCAGTTCGTCGATGCGCGCGTCGATGGTCCGCGCGGCCGTCAGCGCGGTCTGCGCGTCCTCCGCCTCCACGAGCACCGACCGGGTCATCCGCTCGTCGACGAGGGTCGCCACGATGCCCCGCTCGGACAGCATGGAGACCTTCGCGCCCCGGCCCACGGAGGGCCACAGCGGCGACTCGTAGGTGGCGAGCGGGACCGGGGTCTCGGTGGTGGCCACGTTCCCCGAGATGCGCAGGGGGCCCACCCACCTCATCGGGACGCCGGCGATCGCGTTCTCAGTCATCGTGTGCTTCCCGTCATCTCGTCGGGGACGTCAAGGGTGCTGGAACGGCGGGCGAACGGCCGGGTGTCGATGCCCCGGTCGGCGCAGAAGTCGCGCAGCTCGCCGTGGATCAGGAGATCGCAGTGCGTGAGGTCGGCGGGGGTGCGGGCGCCGAGCATGGTCTGGAGCGCGGCCAGTTGGTCGAGCCAGGTGGAGATCTGCGCGATCAGCGCCGCCACACCACCGTCGAGGAGGGTGCGCAGGAAGCCGCCGGAGACGCCGACGCCGCAGGCGCCGAGCGCCAGCGCGCGGGCCACGTCGAGGGGGTTGCGCACCCCACCGGAGGCGAGGACGGGGAGGGGGGCGTCCTGCGCGTCCAGGAGGCAGGCGGCGGTGGACTGGCCCCAGCCGTGGAGGTAGGCGTAGTCGCCGAGTTCGCGCCGGCCGTTCTCGATGCGGGCGAAGTCGGTGCCGCCCCGGCCGCCGAGGTCGGCGACCCGCACGCCCAGGCTGTCCAGCAGGCGGACGGTCTCGCGGCTCAGCCCGAAGCCGACCTCCTTGACGATCACGGGGACGTCGACGCCGGCCGCCATCTTCGCGATCTGCGGGACCCAGGACGAGAACGACCTGTCGCCCTCCGGCATCACCGTTTCCTGCACGGTGTTGACGTGAATCTGCAGGGCGTCGGCCCGGATCAGGTCGATGGCCCTGCGCGCCTTGTCGACGGAGGCCGTCGCGTTGACGTTGGCGATGACGAACCCGTCCGGGTTCTCCTTGCGCAGCACGCTGAACGTGTCGGCGCAGTCCGGGTCCTTGAAGTAGGCGCTCATGGACCCGGACGCGATGGGCACGCCGGTCTCGCGGGCGGCGACGGCCAGGTCCCGGTTGATGATGCCGGTCTTCTCGCTGCCACCGGTCATCGCGTTGATGTACAGCGGCACCTGCCAGGAGATGCCGGCGAAGGTGGTGGCCAGTGAGACGTCGGGCCGGTCGAGGCCGGCCAGGGCGTGGTGGACGAACGACACCTCGTCGAACTGGTTGCGTCCGCTGTGCTGCTGCTGTTGCTCGACAGCGAGCCGGACGTGGTCGTCCTTGCGTTGAGCGATCATTCCTCGTTCCCTTCCGCGGCGGGACGGATCGGCAGGGGCACCACCCCGGCCGAGGCCCACCGTTCGCGCAATCGGGCGATGTCCCGCGAGGCTTCGGCGTCCAGCAGCGCGATGCCGCAGTCGCCGCCGCCCGCACCGGAGGGCTTGGCGGCGCCTCCGAGGGCTTCGGCGGCCTCGCACAGCGCCGTCAGCCGGGGCGTGAAGACTCCCAGGCCGACCTCGTCGTCCAGGCGGGCCAGTTCCCGCCGGGCCCGCCGGATCTGGTCCAGCAGTTCCTGGCCGTCTCCTCGCTCCAGTGCGGCGCTCGCCGCGCGCACACAGTCGGTGGTGGTCCGGACGAACCTGTGGTGGGAGGCGGTGCCGCGCCAGGGCCGTCGGTGCAGGTCGGACACCAGGGTCGCGGTGGAGGCCGGGTCTCCGGTCCAGCCGACCTCCAGCGAGAGGCCCTCGGGCCCCGGCAGCCGGCGCGCTTCGTACCCGGGCCAGGGCGCCCGGAGTGCCTCCTCGACGCCGCGGCTGCGGGCGAGGGCGAGCACGGCGCTCCGGTCGGGCGCCTGGTAGCTGATCCAGCCGCCCCAGGTGCTGGCGGCGAGGTCGCCGCCGGAGCCCTTGGGGTCGATCTCGGCGGTGGCCAGCAGGGCGAGCCGGAACCGCTCCTCGTCGGACAGGGTGAGGCCGCAGAACGCGGCGACGGCGGCGACGGTCGCCACGGTCACCGCGCCGCTGGATCCCAGTCCGTACTTGGTGCCGTTGTCGTGCAGTCCGCTTTCGACCGTCACGCTGAACGCCGGTGCGGGAAAGCCGCGTTCGGTCAGCAGCCGGGCCACGGTCTCGATCGCGGACAGCACGTGGGCGAGTCCCGCGCGCGTGTCCCGCTCGCCGTCCGTGCCGTACGGGCTGAGCCGGCCGTCCCGCCACTGCCGGCGTACGCCGCGCGGGCCGAGGTCGGAGGAGATGTCGACGCCCGCTTCGGCGGGGCCGGTCACCGTGACGGTGATGTAGCGGTCGACCGCGACGAGGATCGCCGGGTTGCCGGGGTCGACCACCGCGTACTCCCCCGCGACGAACAACTTGCCCGGTGCGCGCCTCACCACGGTGCGCTGCCCGGTCACCGACCGTCCCCGTGCAGCAGGCGTGCGCCCGGCCCCGGCCCGGCGACGAGCACCGAGCCGTCCGTGACGGCGTCGCGCACGGTCGTGGCGACCTGGTCGGCGTCCGCACGGCGGCACAGCACCTTGACGTTGGGTCCGGCGTCCATGGTGGCGTAGGCCGCAATGCCGTCCCGCCGGAGCCGGAGCACGCTGTCGAGGACGGTGAGCGTGGCCGGTGACAGGTAGCGCACGGCCGGGCGCGCCGCGAGCATGGTCGCGTGCATGCCGAGCGCATTGCGCTCCGCGATCTCCCCGACCGCTTCGATGTCGCCGGCGAGCAGCGCCGCGCGCATCTCGGTCAGGTCGTCCTTGCTGGAGACGGCCCACGGCTCGTACAGCGGGGAGGTGTCGACGGTCCGCCGCATGGCCGCCCGGCTGGACACGGTCTTGGGGCCCGCGTCGACCACGGCGATGACCATGGCCGGGTCGAGGTCCGCGGCGGGCACCGGCTCGGCGTAGGAGCTGAGGTCGGCCTCCGCCGCGGTGCCGAGGTCCAGGCCCGCGTGCCACATCGCGAAACCGCCGAAGACCGACCGGGACGCCGAACCGGAGCCGCGCCGGGCCAGCCGCGACAGGGCGGTGGCGTCGAGGTCGAGCCCGTAGGCGGCCGCCGCGGCGACGGCGAGGGCGGCGAATCCGCTCGCGGAGGATGCGAGGCCCGCCCCGGTGGGGACCGTGTTCTCGGTGTCCACGACGGCCCTGTGGGCAAGCCCGGCCCGCTCCCGCACCAGGTCCAGGAAGGCGACGACGCGGCGCAGTGCCTCGCCGTCGGCGGGCCGGCCGTTCAGGGTCACCTCGTCGTGCTCGGCCTCGGGGTCGAGGCGGACGCCGGTGGTCGTCGGGAAGACGTCCAGGGTCATCGACAGGCTGTCGACACGGGGCAGGACGAGGTGTTCGTCACGCTTGCCCCAGTACTTGATGAGCGCGATGTTCGGGTGCGCGACGGCGAGGGCACGTCCCGCGGTGCCTCGCTCCCGCACGGGTACCGGGGTGGTCGGGTGTTCAGAGTACATTCTTGGCAAGCCCTCTCAGCGGTACGACCCACGTCTGCACGGCGCCGGCTTCGTGGAGTTGCTGGGTGACCTCCCTGGCCTGCTCCGGTGGGGACAGGGCGATGACGCAGCCGCCCAGGCCACCGCCGGTGATCTTGGCTCCGAGGCTGCCTCCCGTGAGCGCGGCTTCGACGAGGGCGTCGATGGCCTTGGTGCTGAGTCCGGCCGCCCGCAGCAGAGCGTGGTAGTCCGTCAGCCGCGAACCGAGTTCCTCGGGCTTGCCGGCGGCGAGGGCGTGCCGAGCCTCTTCGGTGAGCCGCGACGCGCGGCGCACGAACCGCTCCCGCGCTCCGTCGTGCCGCTGGAACCCCTCGCGCAGCAGCTCGACCGCGTCCTTGGTCCGGCCCACGACGCCGCTGTCCGCGATGATGAACAGGCCGTCGCAGCCGATGCTCAGTTCCTGGACCTCGCCGGCCTGGAACAGCAGCGGGGCGGACGCGCCGACGGCCCGCGCGTCGACGCCGCTGGAGCGGCCGTGCGCCACGTTCTCGGCCGTCTGCACCAGGTCGAACGTCTCGTTCTCCGTGACGTCGCGGCCGTAGAGGTCGGCGAGGGCGTGGACGACCGCGCGTGCGTAGGCCGCGCTGGATCCGAGCCCCCGGCCGTGCGGGATGGCGCCGTCGATGATCACGTCGAGGTTCGGTCTGTCGTCCACGCCCATGGTCGCCGTGAACTCGGTGATCAGCCGGCGCAGGCCGTCGGAGGCCTGCGTCACCATCGGCCGCGACGGGGAACCGGTCATCGTGAAGGACACATCGCCCGGTCCGTCGGCGCCGCGGTGGGACCAGCCGGCGCTCGCCGTGACCGTCAGCTGCGGAACGGGAAGAGCGAGCGCCGGAGCCCCGTACACGACGGCATGCTCGCCGAGCAGAATGGCTTTGGCGTGGGCGCGGCCGATGCCGACGGAACGAGCCCGGCGGTTCTCTGACACCCCCTCCGCTGAGGTCGGCAGAGTCAACGCACTCAACTCCCCTTGTCTTTCTGCGGTGGATCGCATCGTCCAGCGATTCGGGAAGAAAACAGAGAAGCCGCCGCCTTCGTCACGGCCGGCGGCCCTACACATCGGAGTACCGGTCGCCCGGGTGGCACCGGTGGTGCCCGGGACCGCCGCGACGCAGGACGGAAGGTGTGAACCCCTACGGGTGGCCGGCGGCCTGGAGCAGGCCGTCACCGGTTACCGCGGCTGGGGGACCATGAGCAGGCGGCGGGGATGGAGCGTGGTCTCCGGCGCTGTGCGCACATGGTTGTGGGGCTCGGCGCCCAGCTTCCATTCCTGCGTCACCACATCGAGGATGACTTCGAGTTCCTGCCAGGCGAAGGGCTCGCCTATGCACCCCTTCGACCCGATCCCGAAGGGGATGTAGGAGGCGTCGACCTTGCTGGGATGAGTGGAGAGCCACCGGTCGGGGTCGAACCGGTGCGGACGCGGATAGCGCTCGGGGTCCCGGTGCAGCAGGTACGAACTGAATACCACGTTCGTACCCGCGGGGAGCGAGTAGTCGCCGAGCATGACATCGGAAAGGGTCTTGCGGCACGAGATCCACACCGGCGGATAGAGTCGCAGGATCTCCATCAGGAACCGGAGGGTGTAGCCGGGCGCATCATGGTCGTGTACGGCGCTTCCGTTCCGTTTCTGCGCCAGGTCCTTGAGGAGCCTCTCCTCGACCATGGGCTCCTTGGAGAGCACGTGCAGAGCCCATGACATGACGGAAGCGGTGGTGACCGTGGCCGCGGTCAGCATCATGACCGCCTCTTCACACACCTCGTCCGCCGTCAGGACTCGGTTGCCCTTCTCGTCGGAATCCGTCAGGAGCGCCGAGAGGTAGCCGGCCGTGGCTTCGGGAGAGTCCAGGAGATCGGCGATGCATGCGGCGAGCAGGTCGCGGAACTCCTTGCGCGCCTGGGACAGCCGCTTGGACGCGCCCGGTCGCGCCGCTCGGGCTGCTGATTTTCCGTACAGCGGCTTCCTGATCATTTCCCAGGCCAACCGGGAAAGACGCTCGCTCAGGGCTTCCGTCGTCTCGGACGGCAGCCCGGTGATGAGCGTCTCGACCGCGATCGCACAGGAGATCCGGCACATCTCGGTCTGGATGTCCACAGCGTTGCCGGCGCGCCATGAGGACACGACACCACGGACGATGTCACGCATGGCGGGAACGTATTCATCGACCTTGGTCGACCGCAGGTAGGGGTTGGCCAGACGCCGGTAGTGCCGGTGCATGGCTTCGTCTTCCGAGAGCATGCCCACCCGGCTGAGGTTCCTGGCCTTCCGGAAGAGTTCACCCTTTCCGTAGTGCTTGCTCTCGCTCACCAGTATCCTGCGCACCAGGACCGGATCCTTGACGAATACGGCGTCGACGCCGTCCACTGTCAGGCTGCGGACCGGATGTCCGCGAAGGAGGCTCTCCATTCGGCTGAACTGGAACGCCGGACTGTCGTGTTCGTGACTCGTCATTTGCGCTCACCTCTCGTACACAATTCTGTGTGCATTCCGAGCTGAATCTGAACTGTGGTACGTCGGCGGCCCGCCGAACCGCTTCACTGCGTGAGCAGCTGAAAACAGAGAATCCCGCCACAGGCGGGATTCTCTGAAGGTGCGTGAACCGTTTCCGCGGTTATGCGGATTCCTTGTCGCGGGCGGCGATGTAAGCGGTGTTCAACCGGCTGACGGAGCGCCAGCGGTAGTACGACTGCAGCTTGTAGTATTCCTCGCCGGTGGACGTGACGGCGGCGTAGACCATCTTGGGGTCGTCGACACCGTACGGAACACTCTTCACGAAGTGCTCGACCTTGGTGCCGAGCCGGGCGAAGAACGCCATCGGATCCTGGGTCTTCACGCCGTAGGAGATCCGCTCGATCTTCGGCGAATCCCAGTTCAGGGTGGTGTAGAGGCCGAACGACTTCTCACAGAAGTTGAACATCTGCTCGCTCGGTTCGGGCAGACCGATGTCCCGGTGCATCGCCAGGACGGTCTCCCTCTCGAAGCATTCCGCGGGCGCCGCGAAGTAGACGTTCATGGTTCGGCTGCCGTAGTCGATCCCGATCACGTCCACCTTCTCGGCCAGGCCGTAGCGGGTGAAGAAGTCGGCGTTCTCGGCCAGGCTCCGCGGCATGGACGGGAATCCGGTGAGCTTGGCCAGGGTCTCGTGCTCTCCGCCCGGGAAGTACACCCAGATCTTCTTGAACCCGGCGATGACTCCGAAGTCGACGCCGTAACTGTCGACGGCGCAGTGCTTCTGGATGTCCGAGAGCAGGGCGCCGACGGGGTGGTCCGTCGGCGCGATCAGGCCCTTCGACAGGGCGACGCCGTACGGATCGACTTCCTTGGGAAGGGTGAAGCGGGCGTCGAACTCCCCCTCGTGGCGTGCGTTGGTGGCCACCCGGAAAGCGATCACGGCCTGCGGAAGCGCGTCCTCGAACGCGGTCAGGACGGGCCAGACCTTGTCACGCGAGGCGTTGACGTCCAGCAGGCCGGCTGACTTCTCGATGGCTGAGTAGACACTCGCCACATCGACTGTTCCCGACATCATTGCTCCAAAGAGTCCATCTGGGTGCCTGTGTGCATTGCGTAGGTCGGGCTCGTGAGCCGTGCGGCTCCAACGGCCCTGACGGGAAAGGTGGCGTGGGCGGACGCCCAGCGGAAATGCCGAACTCGTCGGCGGCCTCGGCGATTTCACCTGCCCGTCGCGATCAGGGTGCGCGAGCTCCGAGCGACTTTTGGGCAGGGGAGGCGTGCTCAAATCGTGACACGATCGGCACCTCATAAGCAAGGGCGCTCGAAAGATCCGCGGTTCAAGAATCAGCAGGCATGGAGGACCTTGTTGCTCGGCGAACTCAGCACGTTCCGGTGGATTTCCAGGGCCGCCGTGGACTTGTTGAGCGTGATGTAGTGCAGGCCGGGGGCGCCTTCGGTGAGGAGGCGTTCGGCCATGGCGGTGGCGTACTCGACGCCGACGCGGTGGCCGTCCTCCGGGTTGTTCCGGGCCGCGTACAGGCGACCGGCGAGCTCTTCGGGAAATGCCGCGTCGCAGAGTTCGGCGAAGCGGGCGATCTGCCGGTGGTCGGTGGCCGGCATGATCTCCGGGATGATCGGGACGTCACAGCCCGCGGCGGCGACCCGGTCGCGCAGCCGCAGGTAGTCCTCCACGTGGAAGAACATCTGCGTGATGGCGTAGTCGGCGCCGGCCTTGCACTTGGCGATGAAGTGCCGGATGTCGGAGTCCCAGTCCGCTGAACGCGGGTGCTTCTCGGGGAACGCCGCCACCCCGATCCTGAAGTCGCCCAGCGAGCGGACCAGTTCGACCAGTTCGTACGCGTACCGGAAGCCCCGTGGGTGTGCCGTCCAGGCGCCCTTCGGGTCTCCCGGCGGGTCGCCGCGCAGCGCCAGCACGTCGCGGATGCCCGCGTCCGCGTACTGGCCGATGATGTGGCGCAGTTCGGCCACCGAGTGGCCGACCGCGGTCAGATGGGCGACGGGGCGCAGGGTCGTCTCGGCGGCGATGCGCCGGGTGACGGCCACCGTCCGGTCCCGCGAGGAGCCGCCGGCGCCGTAGGTGACGGACACGAAGTCCGGCCTGAGCGGCTCGATCCGGCGGATCGCCGCCCACAGCGTCTGCTCCCCCTTGGCCGTCTTCGGCGGGAAGAACTCGAAGGAGAACGTCGTCACGTACGGCCTCCCGCGGTGCTCTGGTGTGCTTCCGGGTGGTGGCGGACGGCGGCGCCGGTGGACGGCTCGGGGTGCAGCCGGCCCGCCTCGTGGTGATCCCTGCTCACGACCCACCTGCCAGGCAGGGCTCGATGGTGCGGGCCGCGTCGTCGCCGTACGTCTGCCCGATGCGGGCGACCAGGTCGGCGGCGAGCAGCTTGTACTCCTGGGTGCCGACCGATTCCAGGACGGTGGTGGCCAGCGCGCAGCCGAGCCGGGCGGCCTGCTCCGCCGGCAACTCCCGGGCCAGCCCGGCGAGGAAACCGGCGCGGAAGGCGTCACCGGCACCTGTCGGGTCGGCGATGCGGTCCGTGGGTACGGCAGGGACGTGCAGCCGCGGCGTGTCGGAGCGGGTCAGCGACACGCCCTCCGCGCCCAGCGTGGTGATCCAGGTGCCCACCCGGCCCAGGAGGTCCTGCTCGCTCCAGCCGGTGCGTTCGAGCAGGAGGGCAGCCTCGTACTCGTTGGTGAACAGCCACGTTGCCCCGTCCACCAGGTGGCGGGCCTGCTCACGGTCGAGGCGGGCCAGTTGCTGCGAGGGATCGGCCGCGACAGGGATGCCGAGGCGGTGGGCGGTGACGGTGTGCCGCAGCATGGCCGCGGGGTCGTCGGCGCCGACCAGGACGAGCGCGAGCCGGCCGGTGCGTTCGGCGATCTCGGCCAGGTCGATGCGGGGGGCCTCGGCCATGGCGCCGGCGTAGAAGGTGGCGATCTGGTTCTGGTCCTGGTCGGTGGTGCAGACGAAACGCGCGGTGTGCAGGGTCTCGCTGACCCGCACCGCGGAGGTGTCGACGCCGTTCGCCCGCAGCCAGGCGTCGTACTCGGCGAAGTCCCGACCCGCCGCGCCGATGAGGACCGGGTCGAGTCCCAACCGGCCGAGGCCGAAGGCGATGTTGGCGGCGACGCCACCGCGGTGCACGTCGAGCCGGTCGGCGAGGAACGACAGGGACACCCGCTCCAGCTGGTCCTTGATCAGCTGCTCGGCGAAGCGCCCGGGAAAGACCATCAGATGGTCGGTCGCTATCGATCCGGTCACGGCGATACGCACAGCACGTTCTCCTTGGTTCTCGGGTCGGGACGATCCGGGCCGGGGTCGACGGAGGGAACGACCGGGCTTGCGGGGAAAACAGCGGGGAGCGGTGGGACGGGGGGCCACCGCTCCCCGCCGGCCGGTGCGCCGGGGACTGTGCCGGCGACGGCGCGCCGTCAGCTCGCCGCGGCCGCCTTGCGCAGGGCGTCGGCGCGGTCGGTGCGCTCCCAGGTGAAGTCGGGCAGCTCACGGCCGAAGTGACCGTAGGCGGCGGTCTGGGAGTAGATCGGGCGCAGCAGGTCCAGGTCGCGGATGATCGCGGCCGGCCGCAGGTCGAACACCGAGGTGATGGCTTCCTCGATCTTCTCGACGGCGACGGTGTTGGTGCCGAACGTCTCGACGAACAGACCCACCGGCTCGGCCTTGCCGATCGCGTACGCCACCTGCACCTCGCAGCGCTCGGCGAGACCGGCCGCGACGACGTTCTTGGCGACCCAGCGCATGGCGTAGGCGGCCGAGCGGTCCACCTTGGACGGGTCCTTGCCGGAGAAGGCGCCGCCGCCGTGGCGGGCCATGCCGCCGTAGGTGTCGATGATGATCTTGCGGCCGGTCAGGCCGGCGTCGCCCATCGGGCCGCCGATCTCGAAGCGGCCGGTCGGGTTCACCAGCAGGCGGTAGTCGTCGGTCTCGAGCTTGATGCCGTCATCGGCGAGCTGCCTCAGGACGGGCTCGACGACGTGCCGGCGGATGTCGGGGGTGAGCAGCCCGTCCAGGTCGATGTCGCTCGCGTGCTGCGAGGAGACCACGACCGTGTCCAGGCGGACCGGGCGGTTGCCCAGGTACTCGATGGTGACCTGGGTCTTGCCGTCCGGACGCAGGTAGGGGACGGTGCCGTCCTTGCGGACCTCGGTCAGCCGGCGAGAGAGCCGGTGGGCCAGCTCGATGGGCAGCGGCATCAGGGCGGGCGTCTCGTTGGTCGCGTACCCGAACATCAGGCCCTGGTCGCCCGCGCCCTGCCGGTCCAGTTCGTCGACGTCGCCCTCTGCGTCGGCACGCTCGACCCGGGACTCGTAGGCGGTGTCGACGCCCTGCGCGATGTCCGGGGACTGCGCGCCGATGGAGACGGAGACACCGCAGGAGGCGCCGTCGAAGCCCTTGGCGGAGGAGTCGTAGCCGATGTCGAGGATCTTCTCCCGCACCAGGGTGGCGATGTCGGCGTAGGCGGCGGTGGTCACCTCGCCCGCGATGTGCACCTGACCGGTGGTGATCAGGGTTTCCACGGCGACGCGCGAGGCGGGGTCCTGACGCAGCAGCCCGTCCAGAATCGTGTCGCTGATCTGGTCGGCGATCTTGTCGGGGTGCCCCTCGGTCACGGATTCCGAGGTGAACAGGCGACGGGACATGGCACTCCAAGGCATAAGTGGGTGGTCACAGGTCGACGCACGTAGATGCAGCGGCGGTCAGGGTCCCCGGCGGGGCGCCCGGACGCCGGTCCGGGCGCCCCGGGGGCTGGGAGGGGGACGGTCCCGGCCGGTCACGCGACCTTGGTCGCGGACAGGATGGCCTGGACCGGGATGACGTCCGGCGGGATCTCGGAGGCGTCCTTGGTGATCGCCTTCGTCACCTTGAACCCGCACTCCTCCAGCCAGCTCTGGTACGTCGACAGCTTCTGCGGGCCGCCCTGGCCCATGGCGCAGCCGATGAAGAAGGCCGGGAAGAAGTCGACGTTGTAGTTGTCGGTGTCCGTGATGTCCTCCGGGTACACCGGCACCATGATGTTGACCTGACCGCCGACCTCCAGGGACTCGTTGACGCCCTTGAGGATCCTGACCACGTCGTCCTTGTCGAACATGTCCAGGAAGTGTTTGATCAGCACGATGTCGAAGCCCTTGGGGACTCCGTCGAAGACGTCGCCGCCGATGAACGAGCAGTGCTCCGCCACCCCGTGCGCCTTGAAGTTCTCCAGGGCCTCGTTCTCCTTCTCCGGCAGGTCGAAGGTGGTGACCCGAAGCCCGGGAGAGGCCTTGTGCCGGTAGGTGTGGATGGCCCCGAGACCGGTGTTGCCCGCGAGGTCGAGCACCTGGGCGCCGGCGGGGATGTCGACGTTGGCGAAGAACCAGGGGTCGATGTGGGCGGTGACCGTGTTCATCAGGTTCGCCCAGGCGTCCCGCAGGTCACGGTGCTCCGCCACCGCGCCGTACAGGGTGCCCTCGGACACCCCGTACAGCTCCTTCAGGCCGACGAGAGTGCCGGTCCGGGTGCTGTCGGTGAGGTAGAACAGCTGCCGCAGCGCCACCACCTTGATCATGTTCATGTAGGCGAGCGCGCGCTTCAGATCGCTCTCGGCGACACCGGCGAGGGCGTCGAGGGTGTAGCCACCGGACGCCTCGTCGTACGCGACGAAGCCCTCCTTGACCAGCAGGAGAAGCAGCTGCTCCACGGCGTCCGCCTTGGCGCCGACCGCCTTGCCCAGCTCGGCCGCGGTCAGCCCCGGGGTCTGACGGAGCGTGTCGACGAGGCCGAGTTCGAAGCTGGACAGCAGAGTCATGAACCGCGAGGGGCCCACCATGTACTCACGGAATCGTGCGAGCGTGGCTTCCGATGTCATTGGACTCGTCTCTTTCGAGTAGATGGGTTCCACCGCCGTGGCGGTCGGCTGGTCATGGGTCACGCCCGGTCCTCGAGCTGGTCCTTGAGCCGGTCGGCCAGTGCCAGGCGCTGCACCTTGAGGGTGCCGGTGCGCGGCAGTTCGGCCTCAGGGATCTGGACCGGGTCGGCCAGCTGGGGGAAGCCGGCGACGGCCGAGCGCCAGCGGTCCAGGTCCAGCGGCTGGTCGCCGTGGGTGCAGATCACCGGTACGGCCTCGGAGTTGGCGCCGTGGACGACGACCAGCTCGCTCAGCTCCGGCAGCTTGCTCAGGACGAGGTCCTCGATCTCCAGGGAGCTGCGGACCCCGGGGATCATGTCGACCTCGCGGTCGAGCATGTGCAGGCAGCCGAACCTGGTGAAGTAGCCGACGTCCCCGGTTCCCCACCAGTCGCCGTTCCGGTTGCTGTCGTAGCGTTCCTGCTCGGCGAAGTACGTCTTGGCCAGACCGGGCCAGGACACCTCGATGCGGCCGGGGTTCTGCTCGGTCGGCCGCTTGCCGTCGCGGCTGACGACGCGGACCTTCGCCGAGCCCACGGGCATCTGCCAGCCGACGCAGCGGCCGTTGGTCTTGTGGGCGGAGTTGCGGAAGTAGGCGCGGCCGACGGCGGGCCCGACCTCGCTCTGCCCGTAGATCTGGAAGAACAGCGCTCCCCGCCGCTCGGACGACTTCAGCAGCCGGCTCATCGTCCCGGGGTGGATCGCGTCGAAGGTGCTGCTGAAGTACTTCACCGAGGCGAAGGGCCTGCGCGGGTCGTCGGCCAGGCCCTCCCACGCCATCAGCGAATTGGGCAGCGCCTCGACGAGCCCGGGCCGGTTCTCGAGGAACAGCTCGGCGACCGTGTCGGGGTCCGACTCGTTCATGAGCAGCACCGGCATCTCCTTCAGGAGGGCCAGGGCCATCGCCGCGACGTTCCGGGAGTGCACGAAGGGGATGTGGATCGCGACGTTCTCCCGCTTGCGCATGAGGGAGAGCAGCCGCCACTGCGGCTTGAGCCGGATGCCCTGGGTGCGGGGCGTGTGCACGACCAGCTTGGGCAGCCCGGTGGTGCCGGAGGTGTGGGTGATCACGGCGGCCTCGTCGATGGGCCGCACCACCGGCTTGACCCGGGGCGACCCGGCGAGGGTGCCGAGCGATACGGTCCGCGGCCGCTCACCGGACACGATGATCACGCGCCGGGTCAGTTCGGCCAGTTCCAGCTCGGCCAGCGCATCGAGCTTGTGTTCGTCGGTGAGCAGGTTGGGCCGGTCGACCCGCTCGAGCAGGGCGCCGACGGTCGCCGCGTCCAGGCTGGGCGAGAGCATCACCGGCACTGCGCCGATCCGGGACGCGGCACAGGCCAGCACCCACACATCGGCGTTCGCCTTCTTGTGGAGCACGATGTGCTCGTCGGGCCGCACACCGGCCGCCCAGAGGCGAGCCGCAAGGTCGTCGACCAGTTCGGCGAGCCGGGAGACCGTCAGGTGCCGGCCTTCCTCGGGAAGAACGTCCAGATCGTGATCGAGGGTGATCGGCGTCGCCCCATTGACGGCCGCGGCCATCGCCGGCAGCAGGCCGATGTGAAGACCGCGCTTCTGTATCGATTGATAGGCCACGGAGCCCTTCATCGGGCTGTCTCCTTTACGGTGATCGATGGACATGCGGGCTGTCACCGGCTCGGTGCGGGTGCCGGGGGACGCATAGGGCGCGCGCCGAGGACGCGTCGGCCTTGCGGAGCGATGGGTCGGCGGACCGCGTCCGGGGCGGTCGGCCCGTCCAGGAGCAGAGCTGCTCGGAGCGCCGCACCGCACAACTGCGCCGAAGTCCGCGACGGCGCCGGCTCGTCGGAAGCAGTGGGGACCTCGGCGGAGGAAGTGCGTGAGGGCTGCGCCGGTCCTCAGCCGCACCGCACCCGCGGCCGCCGACAGCGGCTGACGTGGTGTGATGCCGATGGCCGTGGACAGGACCAGGCCGTTCCGAGAGCGCGGTTGGTGAGGGTTCTCCTGGGAGGCGGCCGCACGTGCCTCACGCGCGGGAGCAGGTGTGCCCGGCCGCGCGGGGCCTTGTCAGGTGCCGGATACGGACGGGCGCGGGACCTCGTCGAAACGGCCGCAGCGGCGGCCCCGGGCACGGATGCCAGGGACCGCCGCTGCGACGGTGGCTTCGGTCTGCGCCGTGACGTCGTCCGAAGCGGCGTCACCCGCAGATCGTCAAGAGGAGGCGGCGCGGCCTGCCTTCAGCGCCGCCGCGGTCTCCGCGACGCGCCGGGCCTGGTAACCGATCGCCTGCAGAACCTCGTCGCTCGGCGTGCCCGCCCCGGTGGAGGTGCCGTAGGGGGTGCCCGTCTGGAACTGGATCGGGTCGGTGTAGCCGGGCGGGACGATGATGCCGCCCCAGTGGTAGAAGGTGTTGCTCAGCGCCAGGATCGTCGACTCCCGGCCGCCGTGGGCGGTGTTGGAGGCGGTGAACGCCGAGTACACCTTGTCCGCGAGCTTGCCCTGGAACCACAGGGGACCGGTGGTGTCGATGAACGCCCTGAGCTGACTGGCCGGATTGCCGTAACGGGTCGGAGTGCCGAACAGCACCGCGTCGGCCCAGGCCAGATCGTCGTGGACGACCTCCTCGACGTCCGCGCTCTCCTGCACGTGCTGCGCCCACGCCGGGTTGGCGTTGATCGCCTCCGGCGGGGCCGTCTCGGCGACCTTGCGCAGCCGCACGGTGGCGCCGGCCTTCTCCGCCCCCTCGGCGGCGGCCTTGGCCAGCGCGTGGATGGTGCCGGTGGAGCTGTAGTAGATGATCGCTACGTTCACGGATTCCACGATCGGTTTCCTTCTCTCGCTTGCTACCTGACGTGTCTAACGAGCGATGACCAAGGTGGCGGGCGGCGCCGAATGAAAGGAGACATCCTTGAAGCCGGCCTTGCCGAGCCAGTCGTGGTACTCGGACCGCCGCCAGGTGCCGCCCTGCTTGCTCTTGAGCAGCATTTCCGCGGCGAAGATCAATGGGAAAGCCGGACCACTGCGATCGTCGTCGACGACGTAGTCGCAGACCACCAGGGCACCGCCGGGCTTCAGGGCGTCCCGGAGCCGGGCGAAGACCGCCACGTTGCCGTCCGGCCCCTCCTGGTGGGCGATGTGGGAGTACAACGCGACGTCGTACTTCGCGGTGCCGAAGTCGGTGGTGTGGAAGTCACCGTCGATCGTGGTGAACCGGTCGGCCACGCCGCGCTCCGCCAGCAGCCGGCGGGCGATCACGTTGATCGGCTCCCAGTCGAGCTGGGTCGAGCGGGCGGCCGGGTTGGCCTCGAGCCAGATGGCCGAGTAGATGCCCGAACCACCGCCGACGTCGAGGATCGAGATCTCACCGGCCTCGGCCAGTCCCAGCACCTCGGCGGCGGTCGTGGCGGCGGGAACCGACTGCGCGGCGATGGCCGGAACGATCTCCTCCCAGTGCGGGTTGTCGGCCACCTCGGTCGTCGGGTCCTTCACCGGTCCCCCGGCGCGGACCACGTCCGGCAGTGCGGCCAGACCGCCCATGTGCTTCAGCTTCAGCGTGGCGAAGCTGCTCAGGCAGGTGGGCTTGCCCTCGACCAGGTAGGCGGACGCCTCGGGCGTGTTGCGGTACCGGCCCTCGTGCAACTCGACGAGGCCCACGCTGACGAGGCCGTCGAGGAGGGTCTGCGCGCCCCGCTCGGCGATCTCGGCGCGATCGGCCAGCTTCGCGGCCGTGTCCGCCCCGTCTTCGAGGTGGGTGAAGAGCGAGTGGGCGGCCGCCGCGCCGACGACCCCGGTGGCCCAGTAACCGTTGATCAGCCGCAGTACGCCGTCCGGTGCCGGCTGGTTGTCCGTCATGCTGCCCCTCCTAGGCTGCGAGTGGGCACCGAGTGGGTCCGGATCGCGCTGCGCAGGGCATGCACGACCCGTTCGACCTGGTTGGTGCTGAGTTCCGCGTGCATGGGTATGGCGAGCTGGCGCTGGAAGAGGTCCGCCGAGACCGGGCACGTGTGCTTCGACTCGAACACGGGCTGAACATGGGTCGCGAACGTGCCGTGTCCGCAGCCGATGCCCTTGGCGCGCAGCTCGGTGGCGACGGCCGCGCGGTCCACGCTCGGGTCCAGCGTCACCATGTACGTCTGCCAGGCGTGGGTACGGTCCTCCGGCACGTACGGCACCGTCAGCAGTTCCTCGTCGGCGAGCAGTTCGCCGTACTGCCGGGCGACGGCGTCGCGGCGCGCCAGCAGTTCGTCGATCCGGCCCAGCTGCACCCGCAGGATCGCGGCGGCGATGTCGGACAGCTTGTAGTTGTAGCCGATCTCGGTGAACTCCGGGATGGGCAGGCCGACGACCTTCCCCATGTCGAAGATGCTGCCGATGCCGAAGGAGGCGCGCAGCCGCGCGTCCGCGCCGATCCTCGGGTCGGCGGCGAGCAGCGCACCGCCCTCACCGCTGCTGGCTCCCTTGCGCCCGTGGAAGGACAGGACGCCCACCTCGGCGAGCGCGCCCGCCTCGCGCCCCTGGTACTTCGCGCCGACGGCGCAGGCGGCGTCCTCGACGAGGAACAGGCCGTGGCGGTCGGCGATCGCCTGCAGTTCGACATAGTCGGCGGGGATGCCGACCGTGTCCACCGCGATCACACCGACGGTGCGCGGGGTGATCAGGTCGGCCACCGCCTGCGGGTCGATGGTGCCGGTGTCGGCACGCACGTCGGCGCAGACCGGGACGGCGTCGAGGTAGCGCACGGCATGGGCGGGCGCCGGGAACCCGTAGTCGGCGACGATCACCTCGTCGCCCGGCTTCACCCCGAGCGCGAGCAGGGACACATGGAGCGCGGCGCCCGCATTGCACAGCGCGACGGCGTCACCGACCCCGTACCTCTGGACCAGCTGGGCCTCCAGGGCCTTGCCCTTCGGGCCCTGCCCGGCCGGCCAGCCGGAGGCGAACACCTCCGCGACGGCTGCCAGTTCCTGCTCCCCCAGGCTGGCGTGGACCAGGGGAATCGGTTCCATCGCGGTCACCTCTCGCTCCGCTTCGCGTGCGTTTCCTGGCTGGGAATCCGGGTGCTCGACGGCGGCTGGAAGCGCAGCGGTGTGATCTGGCTGACGTCGTACCGCTGACGCATCGCCTCCACGGCATCGGGGTCCACCGCGGTACCGCGCGACCAGATCTCGGCGATCTCCTCGAAATAGGCCTCGTGCTCGGGCGAGGGATAGCTCTGGAAGAGCATCTTCACCGGCTTGTCCGTGGCGTTCCGGAACGCGTGCGGGGTGCCGGGGGGTACGAACATGCAGCTGCCCTCACCGGCGCGGACGACGCGGTCGCCCTTGGGCGACTCCCAGTGGTGCCAGGTGTCCGCCGTGCGCTCGGTCGGTTCGAAGCACAGCAGGTCCAGCTCGCCCTCCAGGACGTAGAAGAACTCCTGGGAGTGGTTGTGGACGTGCGCCCCGACGTCGAATCCGGGCGGGACGACCACCTCGAAGATCGATATGGAGGATCCCATCTCCTTCGTGGCCTTGAAGGTCACCTCCTGCGCCGGGGTGACCAGCTTTCGCCCGACACCGGCCGGGATGATGAGGTCGGTCATATGCTCCGCTTCCTTTGTGCGCGCGTGGGTTCAGGCGAAGGTCTGCGGGACGCCGTCGGCCGCCCAGGTGCCGAGCGCCATCTCGGCGGTGATGCCTGGACCGAAGCCCGCGATCAGACCGGTCGCACCGGGCGCCGGGGTGTCCTCCTCGAACAGCCTGCGGGCGGCCTCGAGCACGACGGCGCTGGCGATGTTGCCGTAATCGCTCAGGGTCGACCAGCTGTGGCGGAACACGTCGCGGTCGACTTCGAGGTACTTGGCGAGGTCGTCGAGGATGCGCGGACCGCCGGCGTGGATGATGTAGAAGTCGAGCTTGCCGGCGTCCCAGCTGTGGTCCTTGGCCAGCTCGCGCAGGACCGGGGCGAGCGGCTCCATCGTGCCGGGCACGCGGCGGTCCAGCTGGAAGTGGAAGCCGGTGTCCTTGACGGCGTAGGAGATCCAGTCCTCGGTGTCCGGGATGAGGTAGGAGGCGTTGCGCTCCAGGTCGATGCCGACGCCGCCTTCGCCTCGTACCACGGCGGCGGCGACCGCGTCCCCGAACAGGCCGTCGGACAGCAACGAGCCGATGTCGTCCGCGTCGGGCTGGTAGCACAGCGAGCACAGTTCGCAGGAGACGATCAGGACGTTGCTGCCGGGGTGGGCCATGCAGAAGTCGTGGGCCCGGTTGATCGCCGCTCCGCCCGCCGCGCAGCCCAGCTGGGCGATGGGTATCTGCCGGGTGTCGGAGCGGAAGCCCAGCTTGTTGATCAGCCATGCGGTCAGCGACGGCATCAGGAACCCGGTGCACGACACGTAGATGATCGCGTCGATGTCACGGGCCCTCAGCTCGGCGTTGGCCAGTGCCTGCTCGATGACCTGGGGCGTGCGCTTCTTCGACTCGAGCTCGTAGACGCGGTTGCGCTCCTGGAAGCCCGGGTGGTGGAGCGTCTTCTCGATGGGCTGGACGATGTGCCGCTTCTTGACGCCCGTGTTCCGGATCAGGCGAAGCGCCAGAGCAAGCTGCGGCTTGCCGGCATGTGCTCTTTCGGCGAATTCCAGAGTCTCTTCCACAGTGATGATGTGTTCAGGCGCATTCATCGCCGGCTTGCATAGCCTCGGCATATCTGGCATCCACTTCTTTGGAGTCTCGACAGCAAGGGCAGTGGGGCGTTGAGCTGATGGCAGGTCGCCTTCGCCCGCCATCCCTCGGTGTGGTTGTTGACGAGGTTCTTCACGGTGGCCTGACATGCCCGCCGATGAGCCCGGCGGGCAGGCACAACTGCCGGTCGAACCGATGCCATGTCGTGGCGGCCGGTCAGACGGGAAACGTCGACGGCGAGTTGTGCCTGTCTTTTGCGGGAAGGGACTTCAGCTGCTCGGAAAATGCAGCCGGCTGCCGTGGATCACAGAGGCTCGGTCTCGCCTGTGGGGACCGGCGGAGAGAAGTCAATCCACTGCCTTGCGGCTGTTTTTGGGCAGGGAAGGTGTGCGGAAATCGTGACACGGGTGGAGCCCCCGCGCCAAGCACATCATCGAGTGACCCAGGTCACACTGTAGGCGGACTCTCTCTCCGCGGCGCACGGTGGATCCCTTCGGCGTGACTCCGGGCCAAGCGCGTTCACGTACCCGTGCGAGGCGCGCGAACGCGCATGCCGGAGGGGCCCTGTGGGGGTAGTGACCTCCCCTCTCACATCTGAGTGAGGGAGGACAGGTGCGGCCCGCGCCCCGGCGGCGGCACAGCGCTGCCATGCCCGGCATCGGGTCGGGGCAGTGGACCGCTCAGGGCGGGGTGGAGCGCAGGTCGACAGCCGGTCGACGGCGGACGGCCCACGGTTCGAAGGCGGCTCGTGGGCGCATGGACGGCGGCTCGCGTCCGCCTCGGACGGAGGGGCGCCGAGCCCGCGGGCGCGCCCCGGACCCGTCAGTACCCCGTGTCGGGCCGTGCCGGGGCGGCGCGGGGCGGTTCGTCCGCGCCGAATCGGCCCAGCACCTCGGTGACCGGTTCGGAGCCGTCGAGGGTGGGCAGGTGGAGCAGCAGCCGGACGCACTGGTCGACCAGCAGACGCGCGTCGGCGTCGGAGACGCGGGCCCTGTCGTGGACTGCGGCCAGGGTCCGCGAGCCGTCGGCGCCGCCCCGGACGAGCAGGGCGACCGGCAGGGCGGGGTACGCGCCGTCGACGTGCTGTGGCCCGAAGTGAATGCCGTTGACGGCCAATTGGGCTCGCAGGTCGGCGGGCCAGCACGGGGTGGGCTCCACGGAGACCAGGCTCTGCGGCACCGGGGTCGGGCGGCCGGTCCACTCCTGGATCTGCCCCTGGGAGACCCATTCGTAGACCGCCATGTCCAGCACCCGGTCCCGCAGGACATCCAGCAGCCGGCTGATCGACCAGGCCGGGTCGACCAGGACGGTCACCGGCAGGCAGGCGCGCAGCGGGCCCACCAGCCGCTCGGCGCAGTCCAGGGCGATACCCCGCCCGGACACGGTGATGCCGAAGCTCACCGGGACGGGGCCGGTCGCGTTCGCCGCGCGGTACAGGAGCAGCGCCCACGCGGCGTGCACCACGCTGGAGTCCGGCAGGCCCCGCGTGGCCGCCCACCGGTGCAGTCGGTCCGCCTCGGTGGCGGTCAGCCGGGCCACGGCCCGGCCGCGTCCGTGCTGCCGGGTTCGGGGGCCGGGCAGCAGGGGCAGGACGGCGGGGGCGCCGCCGGGCAGGGCCCGGCTGAAGAAGTCCTGTGCCGGGACGGTGTCCTGACGTTCCAGCCAGCACACCCAGTCACGGATGTCCGGCCGGCGTTCGCCGCCGGGCAGCACACCGCCCGCGAGGTAGGCACGGCTGAACTCGTTCAGCAGGACGGACACGCTGCGGGCGTCCAGCAGCCCGTTGTGGAAGGTGAGCAGGACCCGGGTGCTGTGCGGTGCCTCGGTGTCGACGAGGGTGACGCGCAGCGGACCGGGGCGGCTGACGTCGAAGCCGTGCAGCCGGTCCCGGTCCAGCAGCTCGTCCCAGTCGACGGTGCCCGCGGGATGCCGTGTCACCCGGTTGCGGGCGTGCGGATGGAAGACGATGTGCGGACTCGGCTTCCGCTCGAAGGCCGCTCGCAGGATCGCTTCCCTGTCCGTGACGGACTGCCAGGCGGCGGCGAACCTCTCCGTGTCCAGCGGTCCGTACCAGCGCCACCAGACCTGCTCCACATGCCGGCCCGTGCACCGGTTCACGGCGGAATCGAGCAACGCCTCGTAGCGCCGGCCGGTCACGGGCACGGACAGCCGTGACGCGTCGGCGGGCACCGCTGCACGGCGATCGGTACGGATCCGTACACGGCGCCACCGGCTCGACCTCGCCATGTCTCGTCCTCCTCGCCGTCGCTGTCTCATCCCGGACAGGACCGCAGGCCACAGGGATGCCGGGACGCGGCACACCGGGCGATACCGTGCCGGAGCCCGCTGTCAAGGGCCTGACGGCGTGTTCACACGGCTCGAGATCCGCTCGCGACGACCTGGGCGACGGCCGGGGCCGCCCGCCGAAGGCATCGGCCGGGCGACGGCTCCGGTGCCGGGGAGCCGTGGCCGCCGTCCCGGCGAGCCGCCGGCCGTCACAGCACCCGTACCGCACCCGCGGCGTGCCGAATCGCCTGGCGCAGCACGAGGTGGTCCTGACGGCTCAGTTCCTCGCGCACGTGCCGGCGCGCGTCCGCCAAGGTCGCGTTCTCGCCCAGGACGTCGGCGATGGCCTCCTCCCGCAGCAGCACATGGTGCCGGGCGGTGAGGTTGACGCCCGACTCGTCGGGCTCGACCGACCACTCGCCGGTGTGCGCGGACAGCAGGGCGGAGGTGACGGTCTCCTTGTGGACGAGCCGACCGGCGCCGGGAAAGCAGATGCGGACCGACTCGGTGTGGTGCGCGCCGCCGTCGCCGGCGAGACCGTCCACCCGCATGACCTGGACGCCCGGCTTGCTCTCCGCCAGCCGCACGCTGCGCACGTGCGGCAGGCCGGCGGTCCAGTCCTCGGCCCGGTAGAGGAAGTCGAAGGCCGCGTCGGCGGAGCCCTCGAAACGCACGGTGTCCTCGAGGACCAGCTCGAGTTCGTCCAGCCGGGGCCAGCGCTCGGCGACCCAGACCAGCTGGTCGAGCTGCGCCTGGCCGTTGGCGCGGGTGACCCGCTCCGTCCAGGCCACCTCGGCGGGCGCGTCCCCGGGCACGGTGAACTGGTACTCCAGCACCACCTGGCAGCGGTCGCCCAGCGGGCGTACCGCCCACATGCCGTTCATCGACGCGACCGGAGCGTCCGTGAGGTCCTGGCGGAACGTCACGCAACGGCGTCCGACGTCCAGGTCACGGGTGGACACCCAGGAGGAGACCTGTCCCTCCGTCATGGCCCAGGTCCGCAGGCGCTCATGGGCGCCGTCGAAGCCGAGCCGCTCCACGTGCACACAGGGCCGGAAGAACAGCGGCCACTGGGTGGCATCGGCGATCAGCCCGTACAGCACTCCGGCCGGGGCCGATGTGGTCACCTCCGAGACCACGCGGTGCACTCGCGCAACCGACAATCTCCAGCCCCCCTTGTGATACCGCGGCTGCCTGCGCCGCGCCGACGTCCCGCACATCGGCGCGTGCCGACCGGTGTCCTCGTACGGCACGGCCCAGGGTCGGCCGACATCTGCCGTGGGTGCGGACAGCCGATCCGGCGAGGCTTCGCTGATGGTCGACCAATACTGCCCGAACCAACTCGAGTGCGACATGGGCCGCACTCGAGACACGCTCGACACCGACGCGACCGTCGGCCCCGCGTCCTGTGCGGGCGGCCGGGTCCATGGCCCTCGACCACGGCCCTGACGCCGGGAACCGCGCTACAGGGCCGACGCCTCCCGCGGCGTGAGCCGGTCGAGGCGGCTGAGCAGATCCTGCTGTTCCCGGGCGAGCCGCTCGACATGGCGGCGCAGCCAGGCGATCTCGTCCCGCAGCAGCCGGACGTCGGTCTCGTCGGTCCGCGTGACCCCCGACGGTCCGCCCGGCACACCGGAGGGGTCGGTCTCCGGCCGCCGCGTCTCGAGCCCCGCCGGTCCGGCGAGCTCCGCGTCGAAGTCCCGTTGGTGCAGGATCGACTGCATCCGGCAGCGCAGCGCGGGCCCCGGTTCGACGCCCAGGTCGTGTACGAGCCTGCGGCGGGCCCGTTCGTACGTCAGGAGGGCCTCCGCCTGCCGGCCGCCTCGGTACAGAGCGGTCATCAGCAGCTCGTAGAACCGCTCCCGGAGCGGATGGGCGATCGTCAGCTCCTCCAGCTCGCCGGTGATCTCACGCGCGGAGCCCGCACGCAGGCTCGCGTCGTACAGGGCCTCCAGGGCGACGAGTCTGCCCTCCTCCAGCAGGGCCGCCTCCGCCGAGCAGATGGCGCCCCGGCCGCTGCCCTCCAGCGCCGCACCCCGCCACAGTCCGAGTGCCTCACGCAACACGCCGGCCGAGCGGGCGGGGTCGGTGATGAGCAGCGCCCGGCCCTCCGCTACCAGGCGCGTGAAGCGGCGTGCGTCGACGTCGGCGTCGAGGTCACCCGGGCGCAGCTGGTATCCGGTGGGCTGGGTCACCAGCCACTCGCGGTGCCGTTCGCCCGAGCCGGGCGCGGGCACCGGCACCAGCCGGCGCAGCCGGCCGACATGGGCCTGCAGGGCGTTGGCCGCGTTCGCCGGCGGGTCCTCGCCCCACAGCTCGTCGACGAGACGGCCGGCGGGCACGACCTGGCCGGCCTTCGCCACGAGAGCGCCGAGCAGGGCGCGCTGCTTGGCGCCCACGGGCACGATCCGCAGACCGGTGCGGGCATCGCAGATCTGCACGGGACCCAGAATCCGAAATTCCATGCCGTCCTCGCACGGGAATATACAAAGAGTTCTCGGCACGGTAGTCGGCACGCTTACACAGCGCAGGATTCACCAGCGGTTCACGGGTCCGCGTGGATTGCTTCTCCAGAGGACGTCAAGTGCGTTCGGCGGCCGGCTCCGGGAAGCCCACCCGCACCGGGCGCCGGTGATAACGGCCCAGCAGGGCGAGCAGGTTCCGGCCCGGCAGGTCCGGCAAGAAGTCACCCCCGCCCGTCGGGCCCAGACGGGCGAGCAGTCCCATGATGAGGGGGTCCCCGTCGCGATAGGCGGTTGAACGCTTCGTTTCCGTCGCCATGGCCGGAAAGGTAGCAGCACACGCCCGGCCGGAACAGATGTCCGAGCACGCATCACCAGCGCGCCGAGGCCTCGTCAGCGAGACGTCAGCGGTCCGTCAGCGCTGGTCGTGGGAGGCCGCTAGAGAACGGCTCGACACCGCCTCGCACGCATCTCGACGGAAGCTGCAGCCTCTCTCGCAACTGACCCGCGAAAAGCGCCGGAGAATCACTGTGGAAGCCACCATCTGAAGCCTCGTCAACGCGGCGACCGACGACACCGAAAACGGTACGGAGGAAGAATGAACATAAAAGTTCTGGGTGCGCTGAACGCGGAAGTGAACGGAATCTCGATCGTCCCGACCGCGGGTAAGCCCCGCCAGATCCTGGCGCTGCTCGCCCTCAATCCGGGCCGGGTAGTGCCGGTGCCCACCCTCATGGAGGAGATCTGGGCCACCGAGCTGCCGCAGAGTTCGCTGACGACGCTCCAGACGTACATCCTCCAACTGCGCCGCCTGCTGGGCACCGCCATGGGCCCGGACGTACCGGGCTCGGCCAAGGACGTGCTCGCCACTCGCTACGGCGGCTATCTGCTGCAGATTCCCGCCCAGGCGGTCGACGTCAACCGCTACGAGCGTCTGGTCACCGAGGGCCGGCAGGCGTTCGAGGACGGCGAGGACGCCGCCGCGGCCTCCCTGCTGCGCGAGGCACTTGACCTGTGGGAGGGGCCGGCGCTGGTCGACGTCCGGCTCGGGCCGGTGCTGGAGGTGGAGGTGATGCGGCTGGAACAGAGCCGTCTGGTCGCCCGGGAGCGCCGTATCGACGCCGAGCTCCGGCTGGGCCGGCATGTCGAGCTCATTCCGGAGCTGACCGACCTGATCGCCCGTCATCCGCAGCACGAGGGGCTGCACTCGCAGGCGATGGTGGCCCTGTACCGCTCGGGTCGGCAGGCCGCGGCGCTCGACGTCTACCGCCGGCTGCGTCAGCGCCTCATCGATGAACTCGGTGTGGAGCCCTCCCCGCAGCTCCAGCGCATGCACCAGGCGATGCTCTCGGTGGACCCGCGCCTGGACGTCGTCGCGAGCCCGCGCCGTACGTCCACGTTCGATCTGTACGCCGCCTGATGCCGACAGCGCGCGGCGAGGTCCGGCCCCTCGCCCGCAGGACGGCCGGTCCGTCCCTCGCCGTCACAGCACCACCGCATCCCCTTGCGGACCTCCGTGCCGACACACGGCGACCGGGCTGCGCGCGGCGGGGGCGCGCCGCCCGCCGGCCGTGCCGGCCCGTCGTCCGGGTCGCGGCCGAAGGGTGAGGTCGAGCCCAGGGAGAGCGGTGGGGAGCGTCGGGCACGGGCGCCCGTGCGGATCGCGCCGCGAGCGGCGTCCGGCCCCGATCGCCCGCCCGGCCCCGCCCACCCGGGCACTGCCGGGCCCACACGGAACACACCGAGGCACGCTCAGCCACGGAACGAGAGACGCACACCGACGCGCGATACCGGGCCCACCCCGGCGACGCCAACGCCCGCTCAGCCACGGAGCGAGGGACGCACACCGACGCACGGCGCCCGGCCCACCCCGACCACCCCAACGCCCGCTCAGCCACGAAACGAGCGACGCACACCGACGCACGATGCCGAGCCCAGCACACCACGCCCACGCCCGCTCAGCCACGGAGCGAGAGGCGTGCGCCGGTGACTTCGGTGACGGCCGTGCGCTGGTCGTGGTGTCCGTAGCCGCCGGTCGGGCCGAAGCCGACCAGGAGGCGAGCGCGTGGCCGGCACCGGCCGAGGGCAGCCGTTGCGAGTACCTCACTGACTGGGCGCGGTGCACACCCGCCGGAGCCTGAGCATCGACGGCAGCGGACGGGCGACGGTGTCCGGGGCCCTGGCGTCGAGACCCGGCCTCGCGGTCCGGTGGGGGTCTTCCGTTCTCGGGTGCCCGGCACCGCAGCCGACGATGGTGGCCGTCACCGGTGCCCCGGCACCCGGCCGGACGAGGGCATCCGGAACCCGTGGCCCGCCGGCACATGCCACTCCCCCGGCCCGCTCGGTCAAGGTGGGCCAGGGGAGGTGGGGTGTCAGACCGTGCGGGCGACCAGGCTGTGGCCCGCGACGTTCGGCGCCGTTGCCGCCGAGTTCTCGGGGCGGGCCATCAGGATCGAGCGCTGCAGCCGGCTGAGCGCGGCGGACGGCTCCAGGCCCAGCTCGGAGACGAGCGTGGTGCGCAGCCGCCGGTAGGCGTCGAGCGCCTCGCCGCGCCGGCCCGAGCGGTGCAGGGCCAGCATGAACTGCCCGTGCAGGCTTTCGTGCATCCGGTACTGGTTCACCAGCACCGTCAGCTCGGGCAGCAGCTCGCGGTGACGGCCCAGCCGCAGGTCCGCCTCGATGCGCTGGTCGAGCGCGCACAACCGCGCCTCCTCCAGCCGCCTGGCCTCCATGTCGATCCGGAGGCCGGCCTGGATGTCGGTGAGCGCGGGCCCGGTCCACAGCGAGAGCGCGTCGGCCAGCCGACGGGCCGCGCCGGTGTAGTCCTCGGCGTCCATGCTTCGGTAACCGGCGCCCGCGCCCCGCTCGAACTCCCGGAAGTCGACGCTCCCGCCCCGCGTCTCCAGGCGGTAGCCGCCGGGGACGGTGGCGAGGATGTCCTTGGCGGTGCACCGCTCGTTCGCCCCGTGGGCGAGCGCCTCGGCGATCAGCTCCCTGAGTTGCAGCACATAGGTCTGCAGAGTGGTGCGCGCGCTGCGCGGCGGCTTGCCTCCCCACAGCTCCTCCACCAGAGCGCTCACGGAGACCACCTGGTCGGCGTGCAGGGCGAGCAGGGCCAGGACCTGCCGCGGCTTGGGCGCCGTCGGTACGACCGACACCCCGTTCTCGCGCACTGATAGCGGGCCCAGCACATTGATGTCCACATTTCCCCCATGAGTTCAGGCTGGAGACCGGTACTCGGCCTGTGCGCTTCCGCCGCCGGGGCCCGGTGCTCCGCCTCGCAACTGGACCCCCCGATAAAAAAACAGCACAGTCGGTTTGTCAATCCAAGACGCCCCCAGCACTCCTGAAGCGGCGATTTTTGGTCAGCCGTATCAAACGAGCGTTCGCCCGTCTCCCGACCCGGCCAGGAGAAACCGCAGGGTGAGCCTCACATTCCGCTTCCGCAACGCGCGGAGCAGCGAAAACAAGACGCCAACGGAAGTCCGGATTGGGCGGGCTGAAAATGTGCAGTGGCCCCTCCCGCAGCGCGCCCCGGCGGGAGGGGCCACGACGACCCGTGGCCGGCGGCTGAACCCAGCCGCAAAGACGCCCTGAAGCCAGGGTAAGGAAAACCTGTCGGTCTGTTTGCTTCCGAGTGTCGGAACGGCTGTCCCGGTTTCTGGGCACGCCTTCCCGGTGCCGTCCGCCGGTCGCGACCTGCCCAGCAGCGCTCCGCTACTGCGGCGGGTTGCCGTGCTTTCGCGAGGGAACGTCGGCGTGCTTGCTGCGGAGCATCGCGAGGGAACGGATCAGCACCTCACGGGTCTCGCCGGGGTCGATCACATCGTCCACCAGGCCGCGTTCGGCCGCGTAGTAGGGGTGCATCAGCTCCGCCTTGTACTCCTTGACCATGCGCTCCCGCGTCGCGTCGGGGTCGTCGGCCTCGGCGATCTGCCGGCGGAAGATGACGTTCGCGGCGCCTTCCGCGCCCATCACGGCGATCTCGTTCGTCGGCCAGGCGTAGGTGAGGTCCGCGCCGATGGACTGCGAGTCCATGACGATGTAGGCACCTCCGTACGCCTTGCGCAGGATGACCGAGATGCGGGGCACGGTGGCGTTGCAGTAGGCGTACAGCAGCTTCGCGCCGTGCCGGATGATCCCGCCGTGCTCCTGGTCCACACCGGGGAGGAACCCGGGGACGTCCAGCAGCGTCACGATGGGGATGTTAAACGCGTCGCACATCTGGACGAACCGGGCGGCCTTCTCGCTCGCCTCGATGTCCAGGACACCGGCCAGGGTCTGCGGCTGGTTGGCGACGATGCCGACGACCTGGCCGTCCAGCCGGGCCAGCGCGCAGATGATGTTGCGCGCCCAGCGCTCGTGGACCTCCAGGTGCTCGCCGTCGTCGACGATCTCCTCGATGACCTTCGTCATGTCGTACGGCCGGTTGCCGTCCGCCGGCACGAGGTCCAGCAGTACGTCCGAACGTCGCGCCGGCGGATCCGTACTCGGTCCGTGGGGCGGATACTCGCGGTTGTTCTGCGGCAGCAGCGACAGCAGGTAGCGCACCTCCTCGATGCAGGTCTCCTCGTCGTCGTAGGCGAAGTGGCAGACACCGGAGGTCTCGGCGTGCACGTCGGCGCCGCCCAGGCCGTTCTGGGTGATCTCC
>NZ_JBICWR010000023.1:116077-125146 GCF_043199855.1 Streptomyces sp. NPDC048521 | reverse complement strand
CCCACAGATCATCAGGCACAAGATCATCCGACACCCGCAGAACTCTGCCGCCCACCAGCCCAACTGCCAAGCCCCTGAACCAACTCATTCTGAAAGGATCAGTAAGTGCTCCTGGCCAGGCCGTGTCTGAGCTGGCGGTAGGCGTGCTCGATCCGCCAGGGCGTCTTCGCCCACCGCACCAGATCGTGATCGGGACGGTGGCGGGCGGATTGGTCACCCAGTAGTCCATCGGCTCGTCCGGCCGGGCAGGCTGTTCCACCAGCAGGGTCCGCAGCGGCAGTACGCCGTTCCGCCGGCCGGCTCCGACGACCTGCTCCCGAGCGGTGCGGGTGGCTGCCGTGCCCGACGGCCGTACTTCCAGCACGGCGAAACGCGAGACCATCGTGCCCTTGGAACCGCTGACAAAATGGGGTGGAACATGCCCCCCGACCCAGACGAGGATCTCTCACGACTCACGACTCACGGACGAAAGGGCAGGCATGGGTGACAGTCCCCCGAGGGAGCTCATCTCCCTTGCTGATGACGAGGGGAACAGCGTCACGGTCAACGTTCTGGGACGTAACCTCAGGTGGCCTGCCGGACTGAACGCCGAGATCGTCGTCGAGACGCCCTTCGTGTCCGGCCGTATCGACCTCGCGCTGTCGGTTTCGAGGCTGGAAGACTGGGCCGACGCGCTCGACCGGCTCGACGCCGGCATAGACGTGGCCTGGATGGAGATGAGCAGGGGGCCGTCCATCTTCATCCAGCTCACCGGCGAGCATGGCTGCCCGGAGGTAGTAGTGGAAGACGAGTCGGGGTCCATGGTCACCGTACGGGTCCCGCTCGTCCCGCCGGACGACTGGATTGCCGACCACCGGCAGCGTCTGCGCCAGGTGATGGATCACTGGGTCCCGATGCCGTCACGTTAGGGAGACAAGCCGCCGCCAGCAGCTGCGCGCGCCGCCCAGGGTGAGGAAGGCTCCGTGGATGCCGCATGCGGATCTCCCAGCAGATCCGCATGCGGCGGAACCAGTGCGGGTGGGCGAACGCCCGCACTGCGCACCGGCGTTGGGCACCGAGTACCACGCCCGCTACGGCGGCAACGGCGTGCTGATCTACCGGCGCCTGGAGCGCAAGAAGTTCGCCTTCACCGAACCGCTCAGCTTCCGACTGCTGCCCCGACCGAAGAACATCGGCAGCATCCGCCTGTGCCGCCCGGACGACGACCCGCCCGGCTGGCCAGCCCTCCGTGGATCGCTGACCAGGCCGATCCGCCGGACATGGACGAGCGGCGCGACTTGCGCCGACCGTCAGGGTGCCCGGTCCACGCCATGCGGTCGGTGACGCTGCCACAACAGGTGATTTCTCGTCATGACGACATGCGGCGCCCTGCCCGGAAGAGGTGGACCGATGCGGCCGCCGGGATCAGCACGCTGGGGACGACGAGAGTGAGCAGCTCCGGGTCGAGCGGCCCCGTTGATGCTGCAGTGAAGGCTACGCCGACAAGCGCTACAGGGACCGGGAGCGTGGCCGCGGTGCCGATGATCTTGTCCCGCCTGCTCCAGTGAGGTGCTGCCCACAACAGCACGAGGCCCGCGATCATGGCAATGCCGCCCAGGACGAGGTTGACGCCCCCGAGAAGTCCGGCCAACGGCAGCAAGATCAACGGGGCAAGGCTGTGCCACTTGCTGACCGGCAGCGCTATGGTCTCGCCTTCACGGGCAGTGGCCACGATGGTGCAGGGGTCGCCGAGGCGGTCCAGGACGGCTTGCACTTCTGCCTCGTTGAGGGCCGGCTGCTCGGCGAATGCCACCGCGATGTGCTCCGTCAGATCGGCAAGAAGTTCGTTGCGGCGCTCCGGCGCCAGGGCTGCGGCCTCGCGCGCCACAGCCTCCAGGTAGGCCACTGCAAGCGGGTGCTCGACGGTCTTCATAGTTAATCTCCAGGTAAGGCAGTGGGGAGTTCGGTCGTTCAATCGGTGATGAAGCGGTCCACGGCGTCGCGGAAGTGCGGCCAGATCTCAGTGAACTCCGTCAGGGCCGCCTCTCCCTGAGGGGTCAGCATGTAGTAGCGGCGCGGCGGCCCACTTGGGGACTCCTGCCAGGTGGTATCCACCAAGCCGTCACGGCGCAACCGGGCCAGCAACGGATAGATCGTCCCCTGGCTGGTGGTCATCACGTTCGCCGTGCCAAGCACCTCCAGCAGCTCTACGCCGTAGCGAGCGCCACTGCGCAGAAGTCCCAGGACGCAGTACTCCAGCACTCCTTTGCGGAGCTGGCTTTCCGCCTTCCCTGAGCCACCATTGCTTGCTACATCAGGTACCATGCAATACAAGGTAACTGGCCCGGCCAGGTACGTCCAGTCCCCGCCAGGGAGGGCCCCGGGCCGGGTCTCGATATCCGTCCGGCTACTCCAGAGGACAGTGGTGGATGAGGCGTCGCACGACGTCGTTCGTGCTGCCGCGGTCCGGACGCCTTACCGCCCAGGGGGCTCGGACCAGGGTCCGGACTGTCGGCAATCGACCGTCGAACGACCAACAGCACGCTGCCGGCGCCCGCAAGAAAAGGAGGACCTCCAGAAGGAGCCGCCCGGCGGGGTCACCGTCGAACCGCAAGGCCACTCCCTCGGCCGCTCGCGCGGCGGGCTGGCCACCACGTTGCACCTCGCCGTCGAGCAGGGCCGACAGCACATGCCAATCGTCATCACGGCCGGCAGCGCGGCGATTTCCCCTGGTTCGAGGCCATCCTGGAGCGCATCCGAGTACCCCGGCTGGGGCCGGACCCGCCCCCGGGTGCGCCCGCGGCGGGTACGGGAGACAAGGCGTGCGCCTCCCGCAAGACCGCCTACCTGCGCCGACGCGGCATCCGGTGCACCATCCCGGACAGGGCCGGCCAGCGAACCGCAGGAAACGCGGCTCGCACGGCGGCCGGCCACCGAAGTTCGACAAGACCGACTACAAGGCGGGACATGCGGTCGAGTACGACATCAACCGGCTGAAGCGGCACCAGGCCGTCGCCACACGGTACGACGACCTGGCTGTCCGCTACGAAGCGACCCGTGCTGGTCGCCGCCATCAACGAAGGGCTGCAACCGGCACGTAGCCACGACTCAAGCCCACACCGCTTTGACCACAGCGTGGCCCGCCGAAGCCGCCCGCCCGTAGAACCCTTGGAGGTCCCTGTGATGGTCGAGGAACTCCTGCCTGACCTGCGCCACCTCCCGGCCGCGGCCGCCCAGTTCGGCACCAGCAACGTTCCACAACTCATCGAAAGAGACAGTCGCGAGGAAGTCCGCAGCCTGTGCCACCCCAGGCGGCTCCAGAATCATCAGGGGCGGGTCGGAGGGGTCGGCGTCAGCGCTGTGTGCCACGGGGCGGCCGCCGTAAATCGGCAGCGTCCCGGGCTTCTCGACGCCTGCATCGAGGACGTCGGCCGCGGAATAGAGGTCATTGACGGAGTTGAAGACCTTCTCGATCGAGTCGGCGATACCTGCCGCGTACTCGTCAGGGTGGTTGTCCCAAGCCGCGGACATGAACGCCGCAAGCCAGGTGTGGTCGTCCCTGATCTCGGACTGCGCGACGGCGCGAAGGTGTAGGTGGATACTCACCGCGACAAGTCCCCCGGTTCGGCGGCCCGCCGGTCGGGCCGAACGAACAGAACATACTCGACGGCACTGACGGCGAGACGTCCCGTCTCCTCACGCGCGATGCCGGCGTTGCGAGGGTGCACCGCAAGTACCATGTGTCGTCGAGATCGACCACTGCGGACAGGTAGCCATCCGAGACGTGGGCCCGCTTGTCGTGACAGGTCCCGGCGGCCCGGGAGTTCCTGAGCCGGTTGATGGTCCGCTCGACCTCGTCGCGACATCCGGTAGCTCCCGACGGTCGAAGCCGGCAGATCTGCCGCCTGCGCTGCCCAGGCAACTAGTCACAGATCACCCAGCACCGGCGCCCATGGGGGAATCCGGAGCACGGATACGACTTCGCCGTAAGCTCACCACGCGGCGTCAGAATGACGCCCCAGCACTCGGCGCGGAAATCGGTGTTGGTCGCCGCGCTGATCGGTTGTCTTAGCGTCAGCGCGGGTTGGGGAACAGGCCGTTGAGCTCCGGGAAGGGAATGGCATCGGCGAGCGGGTGGTAATCGCCGGTGTCGTACAGCCGCTGCGCGGCGTGGCGGGTGGCGGCGTAGGCGGTCTGGGCGACACCCGAACCGAGGCTGACGCGGGCGACGCCGAGGGCACCCAGCTCGGCGACGGACGGTGCTCCTGGGCCGGCCATGACGTTCAGCGGTACGGAGATGCCCGCGGCCAGTTCCGCAATGGTGGCGGGATCGGTGACGCCGGGGACGAAGATGCCGTCGGCGCCGGCGTCCACGTACCCGCGCGCCCGCTCCAGGGTGTCCTTCAGCCGGGTGGCGGGGTCGCCAAGGCCGAACAGGTAGGTGTCGGTACGGGCGTTGAGGAAGAGGGGGACGCCCGCTCGTTCCGCCGCGGCCCGGGCCGCCGTCAGCCGTGCCCGGAGTTCGGCCGGATCCCGGGTGCCGTCCTCGATGTTGACGCCCACGGCACCTGCTTCCAGCACCCGTGTGACGGTCTCGGCGACGCCGGCCGCGTCCTGCCCGTATCCGCCCTCGATGTCGGCGGTGACCGGTACGTCGACCGCCGCGACGATGCAGGTGATCAGGTCCACCACCTGGTCGCGGGAGAGGGTTTCCCCGTCCGGACGGCCGAGCGACCAGGCGATCCCGGCGCTGGTGGTGGCGATCGCGGGTGCTCCTGCGGCTTCGATGACACGGGCACTGGCCACGTCCCAGGCGTTGGCGAGCGCGAGGGGGCGTGCGGGGTTGTGGAGGGAACGGAAGAGCAGGGCTTCGTCCATGCGCGCTGTAATCATGCGGTCAGCCAATCAACACCCCCTACCTCCTGTCCGGCGAGAATCCGACACCATCCTCGCCCCGGCCCTGGCAGAAGCGGGGCGCTATCACCGCCCCGGCAACAGACGTTCCCCTGCGACGCAAAGGGACAGAGGACTTACTCGTTCGCTGCCCACCTGCCAAGATGTGCAGGGGGAATCCAAGATGACCCCGGCCGAGCCGATCCCGCAGCGGACCCCCGATCCGGATCCGCACCGACTGCCGAACGGAGTCGTCACGGGCCCGCATGTTGGTGTGGTGGGGCCGGCCTCGCCGCATCGGCCGTAGACCCCCTTCAACCGGGGCGGCGGCACCGCGACGGTCACCACGTCGGTCGCGGATTCGGCCTATTGGTGGGCCGTTCACCCTCGCCGACCTGTGGAACGGCTGCACGTCGAAGGTGCCTGCCGGCGAACCTCACTCCATGGTGCTGCGCTGTGGAAAACCCCGAACCCGCCCTCGCCGCCCCGGATCTGCACGTGGTGATGTGCTGTGCGATGTGCACCGTTACCTGTACGCGGTGCTGAGCTGCGCTGTTGATGGGGAATCGAACCCCCGCGTTGCCCTTCACGCGCCAGGAGTGGGCTGGAAAACCGCCGGCCCTCGGTGTGTGCACGCCTCCGGAACAGCTACCTGCTCCACATCGTCCCAGCTTGCCGGACTGCTCAGTCCAGCAGATCGACTTCCCAGTTCGTGCGCTGGATCCGTACATCGATCTCGCGGATCTCGCGGGCCAGTGCATCCGCCTGAGCGCGCAGTTCCGCGACCGGCAGCGCGGAGAGCATCATCAGCTCGGACCGAAGCTGCCGGCCGTATCCCCGCTCGCCCGTACCCGCTGCCGCGTCTGCCGCCGCGGTGACCACAGAGTGACGCAGCCGCAGGACGTCCCGGCGCGCGAGGGCGTCGGTGAGGGTGCCGTCCGGGCCCATCTCCACTGTGGCATTGGTCCGGTTGATCCGACGAATCAACGTTTCGAGCGCGTGCAACACCTCACCGGCCTCGGCCAACAGCTGAGCTGCGTCCTCGGCGGGAGTCTCCCCTTCCTGGTACCGCGCACTGCTGACTACGCGCGCTCGCAGCTGCTCCACACGACGCTGCGCCTCCGCACGTTCCGCCAGTGCCTCAGCAAGTTTCACTGCCTCGTCTCCCGCCCTCCATGAGCTCGCACGAGTATACGAGTGGAAACGAGCTCGCACGCACCGGGAATATCGGTCCCACACCTCCTTGTGCTGCCCGCCGGCTGGTGAAGAGGCCCTCACTTCACTGATGCGGTGGGGAATGTTCCACGCGCGGGGCCGAGCGATCAGCCGCTCGCAGGTCCGTGGAAGGACCGCGGCGACCCGGGTGCCGGGTGCCCGGCGCTGCCGCCCACGCCCGAGAGCGACCGCCTGGTTCACCACGCAGACGCCGCAACAGGCGTCCGACGCGCCGCAGATCGCTCCCGCCGGACGGCACGGCCACATGAGTTGCGGTGATCCGGGCACCGGAGATCCCGTACGCACACGTGGAGAGGGGATCCCAGTGGACAAGGCAAAGGGAAAGTGGATCACCGGTGGGGCGCGCGCGGAGCTGGCCGAAGCCTTCGCCAGGCAGTACCGCGAGGGCCGGTCGATCCGCGCCATAGCCGAGGCCCACGGCCGGTCGTACGGCTTCGTGCATCGCGTGCTCACCGAAGCGGGCGTGCCGCTGCGGGCCCGGGGAGGCGACGTACGCACCCGCACGGCCCCGTCAGGGCGATGACGGCCGCCGCTCAAGTCGCCTGCCGTACCGCCGCCGTCGGGCCCGGGGCATCACCGTGCGGGCCCGCCGGCAGGCGCACCGGACCGACCAGCCGCACGTCCTCCTGGCGGGACGGCTCGCCGGGAAGGTGATCGGCCGTGCCCGCAGACGTCCGCCGGACCGCAGCACCCGGCAGCGTGCAACGGGCCTCAGCAGGTCCGGCGGTGACATGATGCCGCCCTGGTCGAATTACCCGAACCGCCCGTTCCGCCAGGCCACATGACCGCCGGGGCCCCACCCAGGCCGGGACACCGATCGCTTCGCACAGGCGTTCGGGCAGCGACACGGGGCGCCGCCACCCGAACACGACAGCAACAGCACATACCGTGATCAGGTGGGGGCAGACGCCGTACCAGAGGGAGTATCCGCTCCCCCTTCCACCACGGCGTCACCCGGCGGGTGCACGCCCAGACAGTGGAGTGAGGCGGCGTGTCCGCCTCACCAGAAAGGTTGACGCTGTGTTGCTGCCTGCGGAGAAGGAACTGCGCGCGGTCCTGGCCCGGTTCGCCGACGCCCGCTTCCGGCACGACCTTCAGCCCACCGGCCACTCGAGCCGAGAGCTGGAAGACACCTCCTACAGACTGTGTGTCATGACCGGCACCCGGTCGGTGGACGAGGCCCTCACCGCCGCTGACGCCCTCCTGGAGCGCATGCGGGCCGACCGCCGGTCGGCCACCGAAGCCACCCAGATCCTGGCTGCCTGACCTTCGCCCCTGCCGTCGGCCCGCGCCCAGGAGCTGTCGCCGGACATGACCCGCTCCACGCGTCTGGACAGGTGGGCCCGGTTCTTCCGAGAGGCGTAGGCCTTGTCGGCACGCCCGCGGCCGGGCCGGACGCGGGGGACCCGGCCCGATGCGGGGCAACAGAGTGCCTTCAGGACGGCTCGAACTACGGGGAATCGCCACGCCGCCGGGCCTTGATCAGGATCGACATGGGCTTCCGTCCCTGCTCGACCGCCAGGTGCAGCTCGGTGGTCGGGCCGCCCCGTGAGCGTCCGAGGCCGTGGTCGTCCGGTTCGGTGGCGATGCCGCCGGGCGGTTCCATCTGCAGGTCCCCTTCCACGCCCCAGCGACGCGTCGGTGGGGCCGGCAGACGGTCGAGTCGACGTTGATGTCCAGGTGATCAGACCCTTCGCGTCAGCATGGGCTGGAGCCGCGTGAGCGTACGAACCCAGGTCCCGGCCCGGCCCGCTGCCAGCGGCGGGAACAGGGAGTACACCCCAGCCCCGGGCCCCGTAGCGCTCCGGAGCGTCCCGGCCACGGCGCCCCGGTCCGGCTCCGCCACCGGATACCGTCGATCAGTTGCCGCCGGCATCCATGGCGGAGGCGACACGCCGGAATGTGTATGGGCCCTCCGGTAAGAGGACCCGCGTCTCCCCCACCGGCATACGGCTGCCGGTGGGCGAGCTGCCGCGGAAACAAGTCAGTCGGCATCCGCGAGTTCTCCGGTCTGCTCGGCCGTGCGCTGGTCTGGGTGGTGGAACTCGCCGGGGACTCGTACGCGCCAGGTGGGCGCGCACGCATGCGCTGGGTGAAGCTGGAAGCGTGAGCATCAGTAGCGAGCGCCCGGTAAGTGCTGAGCAGATCTACGCAGCGCTGGCCGCTCTGGCGGCTGAACCGGAGCCAGATCCGAAGAAGCGACCCGACGGGCCGCAGGAAGAAGACCGCCTGCACCTGCTGGGCAGTCTGCTGGCGAAGACGGAACTCGAGATCACCGCCGCGACCCGTCTGACCGAGGAAGCGGAGATCGAGGACGTCCTTGAGACGTTGCTCGGATGGGGGGAGCAGCTGGGAGCGGATCCCGACCTCGCGGTCAACGTCCTGACGAACCGGCTGCAGCGCACCGCGGTGCAGGTCTCCGAGCCCGAGGCGGAAGAACTGCCGCCCGGCCGGGAGGCCGCCTTCGCTGCGGTCATGACAGCGGTGTACGCCCTCGGCGCCCAGCTGCACGCGGAGCGTGGCGACAAGGAGGGAACTCGACGTGCTCTGAGCGGGGCGGAAGAGGCCCTCATCGACATTCTCCAGGGCATGCATGACCTGCGGGTGGCCATCGGCGACGCGGCCGGGCCGGTGGACGAAGTCGACGGCTGACCCTCTGGGGCCGACGGGCTGGTCCGCGGACACGAGACTCCGAGCGGGCTCTTACGGCGTCCCGCAAGCGCTGGGCGGCCAGGGCAGGGCCTTGGCGTACCGGGTCGCCGCGCCATTGCTGTGCGCCGCACGGGGCCGCCTGGCGTAGGCCGCGAGCCGGTGGGCTGCCTCCTCGACCACGGCGACCTGCTGCCTCCGCTCCGTGAGGGTGCCTCCTTCGCCGGGGATGTGTCTTCGGTGGCGATGAGCATGCCTATGCCCCACTCGCCGCGACATGTGCCCCGTCACGACGGCCTGATCCGCGGACCG
>NZ_JBICWR010000023.1:0-115982 GCF_043199855.1 Streptomyces sp. NPDC048521 | reverse complement strand
GACCGCCGCGCAGATCCAGGCGGCGCTCGGGGACGCCAGGGACGTGATCGACCTCGGAGCGGGCCCTTGCCCCCACTCGCCGCGACATGTGCCCCGTCACGACGGCCTGATCCGCGGACCGCCGCGCAGATCCAGGCGGCGCTCGGGGACGCCAGGGACGTGATCGACCTCGGAGCGGGCCCTTGCCCCCACTCGCCGCGACATGTGCCCCGTTACGACGGCCTGATCCGCGGACCGCCGCGCAGATCCAGGCGGCGCTCGGGGACGTCAGGGACGTGATCGGCGTCGGAGCGGGCGCTGGGGTCCCTGCGACAAGGGCGCGGGTCTTCTCTTGTGGTCCGCTGTGCTCGTCGCGGTGATCGGTGTCGGACGGATCGGGTCGGTCCGCCACGGCCGATTGTGGCGGGCGGAGACGCTGACCACCTCGCTGCCGAGGCCCCGGCCGGCCGACGGGAGTCGGCGCTCCCGGCCGGCACCTACTCGAGCGCCCGGGACCGGCCGGGTGGCGGTGCGACCGACGAACGTGCCACGAGGCGTGTGCGCAAGGTGTGCATCTCGCGCCGGGGTTCGGCTCCTTCGAGGACGTCGAGCAGTACCTCGGCGGCCTTGGACCCGAGCTGGTGCACCGGCTGCTCGATCATGGTCAGCGGTGGCACCATGACCGCGGCCCAGGCGCTGTCGTCGAACCCGATCAGGGACACATCGCGGGGGCAGGACAGCTTCCGTGCGCGAATGGCGCGCAGAGCACCGGTGACGCCGTCGGTCTCGGTGCAGAACAGTGCGGTGACACGGTCGGGGAGATCGAGCATCCGGGCGACTTCCTGAGTCGCCCGTTCCTCCACCTTCGGCCCGACCATCACCAGTTCGGGGTCGAAGGGGATGCCCGCGTCGTCGAGCGCGTCGAGGTATCCACGCAGGCGCTCCCCGTCGGTCCACAGATTCCGGGACGCGGCGGCGATCAGCTCCCGCCGGGTCGTGGGAGCCTGCTCCACCGGCGGCCCCCAGACGAATCCGATGCGCCGGTGACCGGCCGCGACGAGTGTCTCGACCGCCTCGCGCGCCGCGTCCCGGTTGTTGATGACGACGGCGTCCAGTTCGAGCGCGGACACCGCACGGTCGACGAGGACGACGGGGATTCCCCGGTCGAGGGCCGTGCGGATGTGTCCGACCGAGGAACGGTCGACCGCGGCCGACGCGAGGATCATGCCGTCGACGCGCTTGTCGATGAGGACGTTGGCCGCCGCGACCTCCTCGTCGAGTTTCTCGTACGTGCTGAGGACCAGCGTGTCGAATCCGCGGGCGCGGGAGGTGTCGCAGATGCCGCGTACGACACCCGCGAAGAACGGGTTGCCGATGTCCGCGACGATGACACCGAGGGTGTGGGTCACGCCTGTCGACATGCTGCGGGCCAGCGCGTTCGCGCGGTAGCCGAGCTTCTCGGCCGCGGCGAGCACTCGCTCCTTCAACTCAGGGCTGACGTATCCGTATCCGCCGAGCGTGCGGGCGGCGGTCGCCCGGCCGACCCCGGCCTCCGCGGCCACCTCGGAGATCGTCGGGGGCGCCGACGGGCGGGGCCGCTCTCCTGACATCGCTCGGTACCTCACTTCTCGTGATCGACGGCTGTCCACATGCTAGACACGGAAGGTCGGCGGGTGGGCCGGCCACGGCCGAATGCCGCCTCGGTGAAGCACTGGTCATGGGCGGCGTCCGCCCCGTCGTGCAGCGCGCGCTCCAGCTGGTGGCGGCCCGGCGGCGTCGACGTCCGCCAGCCCGCGCGCAGCAGCGAGACCACGAAGCCGGCGAGGAAGGCGTCACCGCAGCCCATCGTGTCGACGAGGGGCCTCTCGCCGTTGAGGGGACGCGCCGGTGCCACCACGGTCTCGCGGCCGTCGTGGGCGACGGCGCCCTCGGCACCACGGGTGGCGAGCGCGAGCCCCGCTCCGCGCCCCACCGCCTCGGCCAGCAGGTCCCGGGTGGCCGCCTCGTCCAGGTGGGAGCAGGACAGCAGCACGAGGTCGGCGTACGGGCAGACCCGGTCCAGGTAGCCGGGCGTACGGTACTCCTGCTCACTGGAGAGGTCGAAGGTCGTGAGCGTGTCGAGCCCGGCGAGCTTGGGCAACTCGCCCTCGCTGCCCGAGTACACGCTGGAGTGCACCAGGTCGAAGGACGACACGTAGTCGAGCAGGCCGCTGTCGAGGACGAGCGGCTCGCGTACGGTGACGCCGCCTCCGTTCCAGCCGAGGAAGACACGGTCACCGGCGTCGACCCGCAGGGTGGACACACCGCTCTCGCCGTGACGCACGGCGCAGCGGTCGACGGCCACCCCGGTGTCCGCGATGGCCTCACGCAGGAAGCGGCCGAGGTCGTCGTCGCCGAACACCCCGAGGTAAGCCGCCTGCATGCCGAGGCGTCTCGCGTAGACGGCCACGTTCACGCAGTTGCCGCCCGGGTAGTCGATGCCGCGGTCGACGAACCGGTCGACGATGTTGTCGCCGAAGCCGAGGACTCTCATGGGGTTCTCCTGTGCGCCGGCCCGGCACGCCACGGGGCGGGGGGCACGAACGGGCGCCCGGCACCGGACTCGGTGCCGGGCGGGTGCGGACTGCGGACTGGGGAAGCGGGACGGTGGCCGTACGCCGGACCGTTCGGGCGGGACTTGGGGGCCGCGCCGCGAGGCGCCGGCCGCTGCCGCCGGTCTTCTCCCCGGAGCGGCAGCGGCCGGTTGCGCGTTTCAGTAGTCCATGACGCGGTAGTAGCGGCGCAGGTCCAGCGAGTGGCCGCGCACCCGCTCGAGGTGCTTGCTGACCCGGCCCATGACGGTGTCGAGCACCAGCGGCGCGAGCAGACCGCGGAACTCCGGGCTGATGCCGGCCAGCGCGTGGTCGCGGGTGTCGAAGACGGTCACGTCACGGGAGATGCGCTTGGCGAAGGCCTCGACCCGGTCGGTGAGGGCGCGTGTCTCGTCCTCACCCTGGAAGATGAGCACGCTCGTGTCCTCTTCGAGGAGTTCCAGCGAGCCGTGGAAGAACTCCGCGCTGTGCACACGGGTGGTGCGCAGCCACTGCATTTCCTCGAGGATGCACATGGAGTACAGGTAGGTGAACCCCCACAGGTTTCCCCCGCCGACCAGGAAGTGGTAGTCGGTGTCCTTGTGGGCCTCGGCGAAGGCGGCGGCGGTCGGCTCGGCCTGCCGCGCCACGTCGAGGAGGATGCCGGGCAGTCCGGCGAGTTCGCCGGCAAGCTTCTCGTACCCCTCGAACTCGCCTCGGCGCGCGAGCAGCCGGCCCGTGAACAGCAGCATCTGGGGATCGAAGGGCCAGGCCTTCGGCTCGGACACGAGGGCCACGTCCACGCTCCGGGCGACGGGTGAGTCCGGGTAGCCGGTGAATCCTACGGTGCGAACGCCCCTCGCCTTGCAGTACTCGATGGCCCGGAGGCTGTCCTCGGTGGTGCCCGACACCGAGGTGAAGACGGCGACCGAGCGCTCGCCGAGTGTCGCCTCGCTCCCGGTCACCAGCTCTGCCGCGATGACGGCGTGGACGGGCAGCGTCGAGGCGCGGCGCGCGAGCCGCTCGTAGGGCCACATCTGGGCGTAGGTGCCGCCGGCGCCGACGAGGAAGAGGTTGTCGAAGCCTTCGTCCGTGAGGCGGTCGGCGAGTTCCTCGATCCGGGGGCGCAGGGCCACCGTGCTCGCCAGCTGGGAGAGGAATTCCGGCTCGTCGAATCCGAGCATCTTCGCGTCCTTTCGGGAACGGGTGCGCGGCCGGCGGCGCTGAGCGACCTGATACCGGTATCACGCGGCCCACACGCTGACACAGCGTGCCGGTGGCGTCAACATCCGTGCACTGCCGAGCGGGCCGCGATCGACTCATTCAGCCCCTGTGAACTGGGGTCTTATTGATCCGAAGAGGAGAGGTGGACTCGGGCGACGACGCGCTCCACACCTCCTCGGAGAAAGATCTTCTCCCACACCCTGGTACCGGTATCAGAATCTCTGTACAGTCGCCGCACGCCAGCGGCCGTCTCCCGGACACCCGCAGCGGATCCGACGTGCCCGCGCCTTCGGCGGGCCCGCCCACTCGACGAAAGGACGCCCATGCGCGTACGTGCACTGACGCGGTCCGCGGCACTCCTCGGGGCCTCGGCACTCGTCCTCACCGGCTGCTTCGCCGGACCGGCGAAGGGTCCCGCGGCCGACGTGACCGCGAAGCCGGAGTACTCAGGCAACCTGAGCATCCTCACCAAGTTCGCGGGCGAGCCGCTGGAGCCCTACTTCGAGGACCTCGCCGCCGCGTACGAGCGGGAACACCCGAAGGTGAAGGTCCAGCTCATCCAGGAGACCGACCAGAGCATCAAGGACAAGACCAAGACGCTCACCGCATCCGACGCCCTGCCCGACATCTACTTCACCTGGACGGGCAACTGGGCGGAGAACTTCATACGCGGAGGCCGCGCGGCGGACCTCACCAAGGTGATCGGCCCCGGCACCGCATGGGGCAGGACCTTCAGCGAGTCGTCCCTGTCGGCGTTCGCCCACGACGGCCGCTACTACGGCGTCCCGCTCTACAACAACGGCAAGTTCATGGGCTACAACAAGTCCGCCTTCGCCAAGGCCGGCGTCGACGTGCCGAAAACCTTCGAGGATCTGATCGCCGCCTGCCCGGACCTGCGCAAGGCCGGCTACGAGCCCGTCGCCTTCGGCAACAAGGACGGCTGGCCCGCCCTCCACTACCTCCAGCAGCTCTTCGCCCACAACGTGCCGACCGACGTCCGCGAGGCCGACTACGACCCGAAGACCGCCACCTGGGACGACCCGGGCTACCTTGCCGCACTCCATCAGTTCAAGACCCTGGTGTCCGGGTGCACCGACACCGGACGCGGCACCAACGGCGTCCTCTACACCTCGGCGCAGGAAGCGTTCGCGCAGGGCAAGGCCGCCATGTACTACCAGGAGATCCTGGAGTTCGACAGCACCACGTCCGGCGCCACCCTCAAGCCCGAGGACCTCGGCATCTTTCCGCTCCCCGCCGCCGCGGGGACCAAGGGAGACCCGAAGGTCGTCGAGGGGGCACCCGAGGGATACTTCGTCAACGCCCGGTCGCCGCGTGCCGCCCTCGCCGTCGACTTCATGAAGTTCGTCACCAGCTCCGCCGGCGCCAAGACGCTCTCCGCACCGCCCTACGGCCAGCCGAGCACCGTGGTCGGCGCGGTGACGCCTCAGACGTCCAGCAAGGCCGTCCAGAAGGGCATCGAGCTGGTCAACAAGGCCCCCCGGCTCGCCGGTTGGCTGGACATGGTCACCGCGCCCGAAGTAGCCGACGCGTGGCTGGCCGGCGGCGAGGCACTCATCAGCGGCAGCAAGTCCCCCGAGCAGGTCATGGACAGCGTGCGCCGGGCCTCCGACTCGGCCAAGTGACCGGCGCCACCGAAGGGAATGAATCCGGTGCGCACCCTGTACCGAAGAGCAGCCGGGCTCGTGTGGATCGTACCGGCCCTCGTCCTGCTCGCAGTCTTCGTCTACCTCCCGCTCGTCCAGAACTTCGGGTACTCCACGCTGACGTGGGACATCTACAGCGGCAGCCAGGAGTTCGTCGGCCTGGACAACTACCGCGAACTGTTCGGTGACCCGGTCTTCTGGACCTCGTTCACCAACAACCTCTGGTACGCCCTGCTGTCGGTCGTCTTCCAGGTCTTCGGGGCCCTGCTGCTGGCCGCGCTCGTCGAGAGCATCGGCAGTACGCGATGGCAGCGCGCGCTGCGGACGATCTACTTCATCCCCTCCGCGATCTCCCTGACCGTCGCGGGACTGCTCTTCTACTTCATCTACGAGCCCAATCTGGGCCTGCTCAACCATGTCCTGGAGGCAGCCGGACTCGGCACGTTCGAGCACGCGTGGCTGGGCCAGGAGAGCACCGCGATGACGGCGATCATCGCGATGAGCCAGTGGCAGGGCTTCGGGTACTCGACGCTGCTGTTCGCCGTCGCCATCCAGCGCATCCCGGCGGAACTCTACGAAGCGGCCGCCCTCGACGGTGTCGGGCCCGTCCGCCGCTTCCTCCAGGTGACGCTCCCGCTCGTACGGGAGATGACCGGCCTGATGGTCATGGTCACCGTGTCGGGTGCCTTCCAGGTGTTCAACGAGGTCATGGTGATGACCAGCGGCGGACCCGACAACTCGACCCATGTGCTCGGCACGTGGCTGTACCGCAACGGCTTCGTACGCAATGACTTCGGCTACGCCGCGGCCATCGGCACCGTGATCTTCGTGATCACCCTCACGATCGCCATGGCACAGCTGTGGATCACCCGTAGAAGAAGGGTGGAATGGTGAGCCGTCTCGGCTTCTTCGGCGTGATCGCGCGCCTGTTCATGTGGGCCTTCCTGCTGGGGCTCGCGGTGGTGGTGCTCTATCCGCTCCTGTGGATGGTGCTGAACGGGTTCAAGACCAACGCCGAACTCTTCGGCAACCCCTTCGCGCTCCCCACCGATTTCAGCTTCGACAGCTATCGCGCCGCGTGGAACCGCGGGGTGAGCAACTACCTCGCTACCAGCGTCCTGGTCACGGTGACGTCCACCGTCGCGACCGTCTTCATCAGCGCCTGGGCGGCGTACGGACTCACGCGGGTGAACATCCCGCTCAACAAGGTGCTCACCGCCGTCATCCTCGGCGGTCTCATGCTCAGCCCGACCGTCGCCCTCGTCCCGCTGGTGCGCATGTTCCAGTCGATCGGCCTGTACAACAGCTTCTGGGCACTGCTCATCCTCTACACGGCCTTCCGCGTCCCCTTCACCACCTTCCTCATCCGCGCGTACATGATCGACCTGCCGCGCGAGGTCGACGAGGCGGCGCAGATCGACGGTGCCGGCCGCTGGACCGCGTTCTGGCGGATCGTGCTGCCGATGTGCAAGCCCATCATCACGTCCACCGTCCTGCTCCACGTGCTCTTCGCGTGGAACGAGTACCTGTTCGCAATGGTGTTCACCAACGGCAGCGACGTGCAGACCCTGCCGGTCGGCCTGACGAGCCTGATGAGCAAGCACGGCACCGACTTCCCCGTCGTGTTCGCCGGCATGGTGATCGCGGCGGTCCCGGTCGTGCTCCTGTTCCTCTTCGGCCAGCGCTACATCGTCAAGGGCCTGGCCGACGGCATCGGCAAGTGAGGGGCCGTGATCGGGTCGGCCGCGGTGGATCGCGGAGCCGGTTTCTTCGCCCGTACGCTCTGGACGCGGGGCGGTATCCCGAACAGGTCGCCGCCGGAGCGCGTCGTGACATCACCGGGCTTCTGTGCGCCGTACTCGTTCGGATGTCGAGGCAACCGCCGCTCCAGGGCCCCCTGAGGGCTCCGGTGTACGGCCAGTTCGAGGAGTATGCCGACTCATCGCTAGCCTGCGTGACCATGACGCGCACTTGGATCTTGCCGATGCTGCTTGTGCTCTGCGGCGCAGTCGTTGCGACCGGACTGGTGCTCAGCGGGAGCCCCGGCGAAGCCGCAGCACTCCTGCCGGCTTTCGTGCTGCTCGCAGGCGTGAACTCGCCTCTGGTCTTCCCGAGATCGATCGGTGCGCTGGAGGCACAACGCCGCAGCGCGGTCGACGGCAGGCCGGTCGTCTACTGGCGGTCGGGGTGCAAGTACTGCTTGCGATTGCGCATCCGGTTGGGCCGTAGCGCCCGCCAGGCGCATTGGGTCGACATCTGGCGTGACCCGGCCGGAGCGGCGGCGGTGAGGGCAGCCAACGAGGGCAACGAGACCGTACCGACCGTCGTCGTGGCGGGACACCCGCACACCAACCCCGATCCTGAATGGGTGCGCGAACAGCTCTCCCCTTCCGCATGATTCCGCGTGATTCCGCCGGTTTCGAGCGAACGGCCACCTGATCCCCCTCTTGCATGTTCTATGCCATACCCCATAAGTTACCGACAGGTAGCTCGCCGGTCGGGCCATCTCAGTCGTGGGAAGGGTGGTGGGCGGGTGAGTCCGCGCAAGAGTGAAAGCCGTGACCGGATGATCCTCAGTGCCGCTGCGCTGCTGCGTGAGTACGGGGCGAGCGCGACCAGCATCGACCGGGTGCTCGCCCACAGCGGAGCCCCTCGGGGCTCGGTGTATCACCACTTCCCCGGAGGGCGGGCGCAGCTCATCGATGAAGCGGTGGCCCTGGCGGGGGACTTCATCGCGGGCCTGATCGACGCCGCCATGCAGACGGATGATCCGGTGCAGGCCGTCGACGCGTTCTTCGTGCTGTGGCGTGACCGGCTCGTGGAGAGCGGCTTCCGGGCCGGCTGCCCGATCGTGGCGGTGGCCGTGGAGACCAACGACGACGCACCCCAGCTCGGCCGTTCTGCTGCCGCCGTCTTCGCGCGCTGGCAGGAGGCCCTCGCGGCCCTGTTCGTCCGGCACGGCCTGACCGAGGAACGCAGCCGCCGGCTCGGCGCCTTCATCATCGCCGCGGTCGAAGGTGCGGTGATCATGTGCCGGGCCGAGCAGAGCACCGCCCCGATCGAGGCCGCCGCCGCCGAGATCCACGACCTGCTCCGCTACGCCCTGCGCGACCGCCCCGGTGCCCAACCCGAGACCCGGCCGTATCCCGCAGCCACTTGAACCAGCAGTTCAGCTCGAAGGAGTCGCCATGCCCTCGCTCGACCGTCAGGACAACGTCTTCGTCCTCGACCTCGGGGACGGAGAGAACCGTTTCCACCCCGACTGGCTCACTGCCGTCGGTGCCGCGCTCGACGAGGTGGAGAAGGCGGAGGGCCCGCGCGCCCTGGTCACCGCCGCCACCGGCAAGTTCTACTCCAACGGGCTCGATCTGGACTGGCTGTTCGCCCACGCCGACCAGCACCAGGACTACGTCGTCTCCGTCCATGAGCTGTTCGCGCGGATGCTGTCGCTGCCGGTCATCACGGTGGCCGCGCTGCAGGGGCACACCTTCGCCGCCGGCGCGATGTTCTCCCTCGCCCACGACTTCCGCGTGATGCGCGCCGACCGCGGCTACTGGTGCCTGCCCGAAGCGGACATCAACATCCCCTTCACCCCCGGCATGAGCGCGCTCATCCAGTCCCGGCTGGCGCCGCAGACGGCGCACGAGGCCATGCTCACCGCCCGCCGCTACGGCGGGTCCGACGCCGCGGCCACCGGCATCGTCGACCAGGCGATCGCCGAGGACGCCGTGCGCTCCACCGCCGTCGAGATCGCCCAGGCGCAGGTGAACAAGGCCGGCGATACCCTCGGCACCATCAAGGCCCGCATGTACGCCCCGGTCCTGGCCACCCTGCGCGACACCACCAACCCGCTCGGCTGACCAGCGCCTCACCGACCGCACTCCCCGCGCCCAGGACCGGGGGCGCGGGTATGCCGGCCGCCCAAGAAAGGGCAGGTGCAGTGGAGATCACGGTGCAGTGGATCAAGACCTCCTGGACGAAGCAGTCGCGGGGCGGGGAGGCTGCTGCCCGCAGGAACGCGGCGCCGTTGGGCTTCTCACTGCCTCAGGTGCCTGCCAGGTTCGCCCACTTCGTCCAGATGTCCGAGCGGGATGGCTTCGAGCCACGTTCGAGCCAGAAAGATCCCCGCGAGATCGGCGTCAGCCTGCGGGACGAAGGCGATCGTCTCCGTGTGTTCGCTCGTGTGGAGCCACTCTTCGGGTTGCCTCCTCGACCGCGCAGGCCACCGGCAGTTCGGCTGCTTCCCGGACAGTGGGTCCGGTGGCAGTTGAACTATCGGTTCACCAGTGCCCTGGGAATCCGCGGCTGGTCGTACTGGCTCGACACGTTCAACATCGCTTACGGCCCCGTCGACAGAGACGTGTTCCTGTCGGAGCCGACCCTGATCGTCGATGAGACCGGTCCGGTGCGATAGAGCGGGTGGGGCCGGGTGGTCGCGAGGCGGTAGGAGTCGGTGCTGGTCTCGATGAGTTGCCGCCGAAGGTGCCCAGGAGGCGCGAGCGCGTCAACTCCTGCTGGGGCGGGGGGCGTCGGCGCGCGGCGTCACAGTTGAATGGGCAGGTGGCGGGGTCCGCGGAGCATGGCGTTCTGCCGGTAGGGGGGCGGGTCCTCGACCAGGCGGGCGCTGCCGAGGCGGGGAAGCAGCGCGCCGAGCGCGGCGTACGCCTCGACGCGGGCCAGGGGGCCGCCGAAGCACGCGTGGATTCCACTGCCGAAGCCCAGGTGCTGGTTGTCCGCGCGGGTGGGATCGAACCGGTCGGGGTCCTGGAACCGCACGGGATCACGGTTGCCCGAGGCCAGCGCCAGAATGACGGACGCGTGTTGCGGGACCTTGGTGCCTGCGATGTCCATGTCGGCGCGCGGAATGCGCTCGCGCATGTGGACCGGGGGCTCGTAGCGCAGCAGTTCCTCCACCGCGCGCGGCAGTAGGTCGGGTGCGCGACGCAGGAGGTCCAGTTGCTCGGGCCGGCGCAGGAAGGTGAGGGCGCCATTGGTGATCAGGTTGACCGTCGTCTCGTGCCCGGCGATGAGCAACAGCACGGCGGTCACCGCGAGTTCCTCCTGGGTGAGCCGCAGGTCCGGGTCCGGCTCGTTGACGAAGGCGGAGAGCATGTCGTCGCCCGGATTGCCGCGACGCTGCTCGGCGAGGTTCACCAGGTACCCGCCCATTTCCACCCGCGCCTGTTCGCCGGCCTTGTCCGTCTCGGCGGTGTCGTCCTCGGGCCTGACGTCGGCGGCTGTGACCAGCGCGTCGGACCAGGCCGAGAACAGCGGCTCGTCCTCGCGCGGCACGCCGAGCAGCCGGCAGATCACCGCGACGGGCAGCGGGTAGGCGAAGTCGTCGACGAGGTCGATCTGCCGCCCCGCCTCGAAGGAGGTCATCAACTCCCCCGCGATCCGGTCGATCTCACCGCGCATGGAATCGACCCGGCCGGGGCTGTGCGGGGGTCCGAAGGGCCGCATGGCCAACGTGCGCAGCCTGTGGTGCTCGGGGTCGTCGAGCCGGAGGAACGGCGGCTTGTGGGTCACTTCACCCTGGGTGCGGGGGTCGACGCTCATCCGTGGGTCGTGGAGCAGAGCGGCGATCTCGTGGTAGGTGCCGACCAGGTAGCTGCCGTCCGCCTGCTGTGCCACGGGACCGGCCTCGCGGAGTTCCGCGTACAGGGGGTAGGGGTCGGGGCGGCTGGCGTAGTCGGTGATCCGTGCCAGCAGGGTCTGGGGTTCCATGGCGGATCCTCGTGGTCGGCGGGACGTGGGCTACACCACCGTCAGTCGGCGGTCGGGAAGGTGGCCGGTGAGCGCGACGGTCGGGCCGTGCGACAGCCCTGACGGGTCCGGCACGAGAGAGGGGATCGGGATGTCGGCCGCGATCGCCCGGTCCTGCGCGCCGGGCGGCGGCGGGAAGGGAGCGGCCGTCTCGATCAGGTGCCGGTAGTAGTCGAGCGACTTGGCCATGTCGACGGTGACCGCGGCGGTGACCCGGCCCTGGTAGCCGTAGACCATGGCCAGACGGCGCGCCTCCAGGGAGCCCTGGGCGATGACCACGTGGTCCGAGTAGGTGGGTACGCCCACGGACTTGATGTTGAGCCCGAACTGGGTCGACCAGAAGCACGGGATGGCGAGGTGCGGGCGTTGCAGTGGCCCCGGGTTGACCATGTTGTGGGCTGCCACCTCGGCCTGCTCCACCGCGTTGCCCCAGTGCTCCAGGGACAGCATCTGGTAGCCGAACAGCGGGTGGGGGAAGCGGGAGACGTCGCCGGCCACGAAGACGTCGTCGGTGACGATCCCGTACATGTTGAAGGCGCGGCATCCGGCGTCGCAGGCGATCCCGCGCGGGCCGGCCGCCAGGCCGGACTGCGCCAGCCACTCGACGTTGCGGATCGCGCCCAGGGCGACGACGCACACGTCTGCGTCCACGCGGCTGCCGTCGGACAGCTCCGCGCCGGTGAAGCCGCCGTTCCCGCGCAGCGCGGTGACCGTCACCCCGGTGCGCAGGTCCACACCGTGGTTGCGCTGCATGACCGCCGCGAGTTTCGACAGGGTGCCGCCGAGAGCGCCGACCAGGGGCGCGGGGCCGCGTTCGGCGACCGTGACCTCGAGTCCCAGTTCCCGGCAGGCCGAGGCGATCTCCGAGCCGGTGAAGCCACCGCCGATCACCAGCACCCGCTCCGGCCCGGCGGCCAGCCGCTCGGCCAGTCCCGCTCCGTCCTCACGCGTGCGCAGGGTGAACACCCCGTCCAGGGCGGCCTCCTCCGGGTTGGGCCAGGGCCGCGCCCGGGTGCCGGTGGTGATCAGCAGCCGGTCGTACGGCAGTGACTCTCCGTCCTCCAGCAGCACGCGTTTCGCGAGCAGGTCCACGCCGGTGGCGCGTACACCGAGGCGCCACTCGGCGTCCGGGTCCCGGCGCATCGGCAGCTCGGTGGTGTCCGCCGTCGCCTGGCCCAGCAGCACCTGCTTGGACAGCGGCGGCCGGTCGTAGGGCGCGTGGGGTTCGTCCCCGACCACGGTCAGTGAGCCTGTGAAGCCCTCCTCGCGCAGCGCCTCGGCGGCCCTGAGCCCGGCCAGCGACGCGCCGACGATGACGATGCGGCCGCCCTTGAGGTCATCGGGCACCAGTGCTCACCTCTTCCCCGAGTAGGATCGCCTGGACGGGGCACGCCGCCGCGGCCTGACGCACGCGTTCGACCTTGTCGTCGGGGACCGCCGTGGCGTACAGCAGTCCCTCCTCGCCGTGCAGCTCGAAGACCTCCGGCGCGAGGAACACGCACTGTGCGTAGCCCTGACAGCGCGTGAGGTCGACAACGGTTCGCATGTCCACCACTCCCTCCGTTGTCTAACCCCCTCGTTTCCAGCATGGGCCGGGAAGCGCAGGCCCGCACGTCGCGGCCACGGGACGGAAATCCCGGAGCGCCGATGGGACGGCGATCGCCAACTCGCTTGACACTGGAGGGCCACCATCCTCATGGGGGCGTGAGAGCGGCCGAAGCGGTTCGACATCGACCGGGTGCCGCCCGAGAACCGCGCCGGACAGCACCCGCACGCCCACAAGTGGTTCGGCAACGGTGTACGTGCCTGCATCGGCGGCCAGTTCGCGCTCACCGAGACCCGCCTGGCGTCGGCGCTGCAGGAGTTCAGGTTCTCCGACACGCCGCTCACGGTGGTGGCCGACGAGGAACTCGGTGCCGGGGTGGAGTTCCACACCGAGAGCCCGCCGGGTTCGGGCCGCACGCTGGGCCAGTCGAGGGCCGAAGGCGCCCAGCACCGCGTCGGTGCCCTCACATGCGGCACCCGGGCCTTTGCGCTCGGCGGTCGACCACCGTTACCGCGACCGGTGACGTCCGTATGGCACGGGAGGCGAACAGCCCGCGAACCCTCCACCGAGGATCACCACCCGGCGGGGCGTGATGTGATCCCGCATCGAGGGTCAGCCTCCGGTGGCGAAGCCGGGAAACAGCGTCATTCCGCCGTCGACGTAGAGGGTGGTCCCGACGACGTAGTCGAGCAGGTCGGACGCCACGACGACGACGGCGTTGGCAATGTCGTCCGGATCCCCCACGCGGCGGTACGGGATCAGGCGCAGGAGGTCGGCCTCGGCCTCGGGGGTGGACCAGGCGTCGCGGTTGATCGGCGTGCGGATGGCGCCGGGCGCGACCGCGTTGACCCTGATCCGCTTGGGGGCCAGCTCCTGGGCGAGGGTCTGCATCAGCATGCCCACACCGCCCTTGGAGGAGGCGTAGTTCAGGTGCCCCGACCACGGGACGATCTGGTGGACCGAGCTCATGCAGATGATCTTTCCCGCCGAGCGGGAGACCTTTTCGACCACGCCGCGCCGGACGAACTCCTTGGCGGCTTCCCGCGCGCACAGGAACTGACCGGTCAGGTTGACGTCGATGACCTTCTGCCACTGGGCGAGCGTCATCTCCGTCACGGCCGCGTCCCGCTGGAGGCCCGCGTTGGCCACCATGATGTCGATGGTTCCGAACTCCTCGACCATCCGCGCGACCATGGCGGTCACCTGGTCCTCGTCGGACACATCGGCCTCGTGGGCGTAAGCACGGACCCCGAAGCGCTGGATCTCCTTCACGACGTCCTCTGCCTCGTGGGCACCGACGACGTAGTTCACCACGACGTCCGCCCCGGCCCGGCCCAGAGCGATGGCGGTCGCCAGGCCGATGCCCGAGTTGGCACCGGTCACCAGCGCCTTCTGTCCCTTGAGAAGCTGCGCGGACACCACCCCGCGGCTCTCGCTGACGTTTCCTGCCACCATCGCTCCTTCTGCGTTGCGGACGGACCGGACGACGCGCAGGAGAACGGCTGGACATCGGCCGGCCCGCCAGGACAGACACAGGAGCCGTCGCATACCTGCCCCGCAGACGAAAGCAGCCTGCGCTCCCCGGGGAAAACCGACGCGCAACGCAGCCGTACTTCAGCCGACCACATCACACGGTCGGGCTACGCACTGCCTCCGAACCCCGCCCAGGTCGGTGGTAAGGCGGGCCACCGAGGCCGAGAGGCACTGCGATCTGCGGTGTGCACTGCAGGCCGTCCCCAGGGCGTCTACCGGCCGGGCTTGCCCTGAAGTCCGGTCACTTGCGCCAGAACAGGTGATGCGTCACGCCGCTCGGGCTGGGCACGACCTCCAAGTGGAACCGGTCGAGCAACTCATCGGGGGAATCCCAGAGTCGTAGTCCGGACCCGAGCTTCACCGGCGAAACCGCCACATGCATGGTGTCGACGAGGTCTGCGGCGAGGAACTGCCGGATGGTGGTGACCCCGCCCCCGAGCCGGACGTCCTTGCCCTGCGCCGCCTCCCGCGCCTGTTCGAGGACCGAGACCGGGTCGCCGTCGACGAAGTGGAACGTGGTGTCGGAGAGCGTGATCGAAGGACGCTTGTGGTGGGTCATGACGAACACCGGGGTACGGAACGGGGGCTCCTCCCCCCACCAGCCGCGCCACTCGTGGTCCTGCCAAGGCCCGCGCTGGGGCCCGAACTTGTTACGGCCCATGATCTCGGCACCGATGTTACGGGCATAGTCACGCGTGAAGTAGTCGTCCAGGCCCCGGCTCCCGCCCGGATCGGTGCGCATGGGCCAGCTCGCCGTGGCACCGGCCCACGCGAACAGCCTCTCCGGACCGGCAAGGCCGAACGGACACTCCAAGCTCTGGTTCTCACCGGCACCGATGCCGTCACTTGAGACGTTGAAGTTCTGAACCCTCAACAACTGAGCCACCTGTTCCTCCAGTGTTGTCCGGACAACGGTGGTGAGACTCTCGGGGCCGGAAGAACTCATCGCTGCGGCGGTGACCAGTCAGACGCCGGGCTACTCGCTCGGGCCCAGCCGCACGCAGCACTCCCCGCGCTGGGGGGCCAGGATCGCTTGGACTCCGTTGACCTGCAGACCGTTGAGGTAACCGCCGAGAAAGGCCAGGTTCATGCCGCACACCAGGTCGGGGGCCTTCTCGGCCAGCGGATGGAACGGACAGTTGCGCAGCCGGAGCTGAGTGGGGGTTTCCCGGACGGGTTCGTAACCGTACTGTTCCAGCAGCCGCTCGCAGGCGGTCAGCCCGCGCTCGGGGCCCAGGCGGCCCGGGCGGGTCTCATCCCTGGCCTCCTCCCCCATCTGCTGACCGCGCTGCTCAGCGGTCCGGACCGCTGCCTGCGCGGCGTTTTCGTCGGCACCCTCGGTCAGTACGGCATCCAGCAGAAGGTCCGCTAGGAGTTCGTGGCGCCGATCGGGGATGCTCACGGTGATCTGGACGTCGGTGGGCTCGTACACCTTCGGCTGCCTGCCGACCTTGCGGATCCCGCCGGGCGTTTCGTAGCGGGCGCGGAGCAGACCCGCGTCGACGAGTTTGTCGAGGTGGAAGGCGGCGAGTTTGCGGGATATGCCGACGCTGGCGGCGGCCTCGTCGCGGGTGACGGCACGGCGGGCACGCCGGATGAACGTGAACATGCGTCGCCGCGAGTCCTCGCTCAGGACGCTGACGGAGTCGATGGCGGTGTCGGCCACGCCGGTCCGCGGAGTCGGGTCAGAAGCCACCACACCACCATAACTCCCACGTGCGTGGGCACAAGTGTTCTTTTAGCTTCCTGCCCTGCACTTCTTGACGCCCCACCTGAATAAGACCAAGAATTGTTGGTGAAACTCGCAGGAGGTCGCGATGCCCAGTGACTCACAGCTCCAGGCGAAGCGCCCGGTCAGCGCCTCACTCGCCGGCCCGTACGGCCATCCGTTCCACCCGATTCTGGTGACGGTGCCGATCGGGGCCTGGGTGACCAGCCTGGTGTTCGACATCGCTTCCCATGTCGTGCACCGTCCGGGATTCCTGACGCAGGGCTCGGAGTGGTTGATCGCGGTGGGTGTGATCGGAGCCCTGCCGGCGGCCATGGTCGGATTCCTCGACCTGTTCGCGATCCCGGCCGGCACCCCGGCCTTTCGCACCGCCCTGGTCCACATGACGCTGAACCTGCTGGTGTCTGCCGCCTACACCGTCAACTTCCTCTGGCGCCACAGCACGTACACCGACGGTGGGAGCGTCGGTCTCGGCAGCCTCATCCTGGCCGCACTCAGCCTGGCGGTCCTGGGCATCTCGGGTCATCTGGGCGGCAAGCTCGCCTACCGCTACGGCGTACGGGTCGCCGACGAGAGCACCCAAGCCGAGGGATACACGCCAGGCCACAGCGGCAGCGACGCCCGCTCCGTCGTGTGACCGGGCCTGCGCACCGCCCACGGCGGCCGGTGCCGTCCGGCTGCCGTTCGACATCGTCATCACTCGGGAGTTCCCCATGGACATCGCCGCACTGATCACCTGGGTGGTCACCGCCCTCGGCGGCTTCTACATGCTCGGCACCTGGATCCGACGCGGCGGGATCCGGCAGCAGCAATCCGGCACCAGCCGCCTGCCCGCACCGGTCGTCTTCGGTCACTTCGCCCTGGCCGCGATCGGGCTGGTGGTGTGGATCATCTATGTCGTGGCCGACCGGAATGCCCTGGCCTGGACCGCCTTCGGTCTGCTGCTGCCGGTCGCCCTGCTGGGATTCGTGATGCTGGCCCGCTGGATCCCCGTCTACCGCGACCGCGCCGCCGGGGCGCCACCGGCCGCCACAGTGGCTCAGGCAGCCGAGGAGGCCCTCCCTGCCGAGCGGCACTTCCCGCTGCCGGTGGTGCTGGCACACGGTCTGTTCGCCGTGGTCACCCTCGTCCTGGTCCTGCTCACTGCCCTGGGCATCGGTGGCAGCTGACATGACCGAGCGCTCGCACCGCACCACCGCCCGAGCAGATGAGCCCGCCGAGGACGCCACGGCGCCCGCCCGGCCTGCCCTGCGGGTCGTCCACCAGCCCGGCGGTATCGACCTGGCCGCCGCGGAAGCCGCAGCCGGCCAGTTCCTCACCGCCCTCGGCATCTCCACCGCCTCGGAGAGCCTGCGCGGCACACCGGGACCTTCTCCAACGACGAGGGCTACGACGAACTCGTCCTGGCCCGCCGCATACCCGTCCGGTCGGTATGCGAGCACCATCTGCTCCCCTTCGTCGGTACCGCCCACGTGGGCTACCTTCCCGGCGCCCGCATCCTGGGCCTGTCCAAGCTGGCCCGCGTCGTCGAGCACTTCGCCTGCCGCCCGCAGGTCCAGGAACGCCTGACCAAACAGGTCGCCGACTGGCTGCAGACCCACCTGGAGCCCAAGGGCGTGGGCGTGGTGATCGAGGCCGAACACTCCTGCATGACCCTGCGCGGCGTCCAGGCCACCGGATCCAGCACCATGACCTCCACCCTGCTCGGCCTGCTGCGTTCCGACGCCCGCTCCCGCAGCGAATTCCTTGCCTTGACCGGTGCTGCCTCCTGACCCGGCAGCGCCGCACACAGTCCGGCCCGAACACGGGACGAGAACGGCTTCCTCCGCACGCTGCTCGCGGGCCGCCTGCTACCTACTGGAGCCACGAGGGCGGGGACGGCGGCTACATCACCCTCAACGGCGCCACCGACGACGGCCGGCGAAGCGCCGCGGTTCCCTGTCCGAGGCACGCGGCGACACCCCGGCGCACCTACCGGATCAGGAGAACGCGGCCAGCGCCCTGATCGACCACGCACTGTGTGGCTACATCGAGAAGTAGCGGCTTCCCGTTCCCGTCGGCCGCCACCGCGGCGGCCGACGGGACAACGGCGCCCGCGGGTACCAAGGGATGCCTCATCCAGCGCTGTGGGGAGGTTGCGCCGGTGAACGAGTGGCTGTGACCAGCACAGTCGCAACGGCCCTCAGACGACGTCGAATTCGTTGCCCTCGGGGTCCTGCATGGCGGCGGCGTAGAGCCCCATGTTCGGCTCATCCTTGATCCGCAGTACGGTGGCACCAGCTTTGACCAGCCGTTCCACCGTAGCCTTGACCCGCTGTGTGCGGACGTCCAGCGGGACGTCACGGCCCCCACCGACCTTCAGGTCGAAGTGCCACCGGTTCTTGGCGACCTTCGGCTCCGGAACCTGCTGGAACCACACCCTCGGTCCACGTCCCGCGGGATCGATGATCGACTCCGGAACATCCCCGGCACCGGCCGGCAACTCCGCCTCGGGCACCCCCACCGCCGCCCAGTAAGCACGCCACGTGGCGTGCCCGGCCGGCGCAGGCTCAGGCACGTAGCTCAGGGCCTCGGCCCAGAACGTCACCATTCTCTGCGGATCGGAGCAGTCGATCGTCAGCTGCACTGTCATCTCCATGCTCGGAGCATGCCAGGCAGGTCTGACAGACGATCCACTTTCGTAACAGGCCCCAATCGCCTTTTGCGTTGAGCCATCGAGCGCTAGTGTCCGGGTGCGGCGAGTTGACCCACGAGGAGTTGCGGACATGGTCGGTCGTACGAGCGCGCGTTGACGTTGTAGGCCGATCGGCCTGTCATCGCGTGCTGCCTTGATGTTGCGGCACGGCGAGCCTTCTCCTGCCTGACCCGTCGGCGCACCTGCCGTGCGGTAGCGGGCCTCGTTGTCGGCGACCCGAGGGATCCCTGTGCCGTCCGCATCCTCCGCTGTATCCGATTCCGGTCGACCCGTTCCGTCAAGCCTGTGGCGGGACAGCGATTTCCGCAGACTCTGGCTGGGGCAGACCGCCTCCCAACTCGGGGAACACACGGGTCTGGTCGTTCTTCCACTCTTGGCCGTGCTGGCGCTCGATGCCAGTGCCACCCAACTGGGCGTCCTGCGCGCCGTGGGCCAGGCGCCGATCCTGTTGCTCTCGCTCTTCGTCGGTGCATGGGTGGACAGGTGGCGGACCCGCACAGTGATGGTGCTGGCTGACGCCGGCCGGACCCTTGCCCTGGGTGCCGCCGCCGTGGCCGGCCTCTTCGGCTTGCTCGGTCTGCCCGCGCTCTTCCTGATCGCCTTCGCCGTCGGGACCCTGTCCGTGTTCTTCGACGTGGCATACCAGGCGTCTCTCGTACAGCTGGTGTCACGCGATCAGCTGGTGCGGGGCAACAGCGCGCTCGAGGGCAGCCGGTCCGCGGCTCAGATCGGCGGTCCCGCCCTCGGTGGTGCGTTGGTGTCCCTGCTGTCGGCGCCGATCGCCACCGCGTGCAGCGCGCTGACCTTCGCGCTGTCATTCCTGTCGATCCGACGAATCCGCCGAGTCGAATCCACCCCGGAGCGCCTGGAACGTCCCTCTCGGGTCTGGCGGCGCATCCACGAGGGTCTCCGTTTCGTCGTCAGCGATGCCGCGCTGCGGACCGTGTGCCTGGCCGCGGCCGCCTTCCAGTTCTCCTTCGCAGCCGTGATGACCGTCTACCTGCTCTTTCTGCCGCGGGAACTGCACCTGTCCGGCACCGCCGTCGGGCTGGCACTCGCGGCGACAGGGCCGGGCGCGCTCCTGGGCTCCATTCTGGCCGCCCGCCTGCCGAACCGGTTCGGGTACGGCCCGGTACTCGTGGCCGCGGCGGCCATCGGCGACGGCGTGTTCTTGTGTGTACCCGCGCTGCACGGCTCCTCCGCGGTGACCGTTCCCGCGCTCCTTGCCATCAATGTCGTCTTCGGGGCCGGCGGCCAGTTGGTGAATGTGGCGGTCATGGCCGTCCGGCAGACGGTCACTCCAGACGGGATGCAAGGGCGTGCGGCCGCGACGATCACGTGCGTCGGCATGGGGCTGTCTCCACTCGGCTCCCTGCTCGGCGGGTTCCTCGCGGAGCGGTGGGGCTTGCGCGCCAGTCTCTCGGCGACGGCCGCAGGCATGCTGCTGTCCCCCGTCGTGATGGCGCTGTCCCCGCTCGCACGCCTTGGGCGGACGCTTCCGGCCGCGCGGAATGCGCCGTTCACGGCTGGCCGCTTTGAGGTCACCGACTCCAGCAGCCGCCCTGCCGGTGACGCCGAGTGAGGTCCTGCAAGCCGGCTCGTGGGAACCGAGGGAGTAGCGAAGGCCCCGTCGACGCCATGGCATTGGGCTTGGAACCGAATGAAGGTTCACCCGCAACCTCCACCGTCCTACGCGGGACCCACGCCCCCGTGGCGGCCGCGTTCTCCGCAAGTCAGCCACATCCGTGGGTCCCCGTCCGCACCGCACTCCGAGCAGGCCACCACGCCGGGGTGGCGCAGCCCCTCAAGGGCGGTGGACACCTGTCATCACCAGGTCACGGGTAGCTCCAGGGGGAAGCGCCGGATGGTCTTGGTGTCCCATTGCACTTCCTGGGCGGGTACCGCGAGACGCAGGGTCGGGAAGCGCGTGAACAGGGCGCCGACAGCCGTCTGCAGTTCCGCGAGGGCCAGTGGGGTGGCGATGCAGTGGTGTCCGCCCCAGCCGAAGGTCATATGGGGGTGGGCCGAGCGGTCGGGGTCGAGGGCGTCCGGGTCGCAGAACACGGCAGGGTCCCGGTTGGCTGCCAGGTAGGAGACGTGGACGAAGTCTCCCGCACGGATGAGGACTCCCTCCAGTTCGACGTCTTGCAGGGCGATGCGCGGGATGCCGACGCCCTTGCGGAACGGGATGTGCCGCAGGAGTTCGTCCAGCACCTGCGGTAGTCGTTCGGGATCGCGTTGCAGCAGGGCGAGTAGCTCGGGGTGGGTCAGCAGGGTGTAGGCGATGTTGCTGATCTGGCAGGTGGCTGTGTCGTTCCCGCTGAGGATGAGTGTCAGCGCCAGTACGGCCAGTTCGTCGTCGTTCAGCGGGTCGTCGTCGTCCTCGCCGGGGCTGGCCATGGCGCTGATGAGGTCATCTCCTGGATCCGTTCGCCGCTCGGCGACCAGTCCGGCGAAGTAGGAGCGCAGGTGCTGCTTGGCGGCCGCCGCCGTCTGCCGGGCCTCGGGTGAAGTGGCCAGCATCTGCTGCGTACGGCGCAGCATGAGGGGCCGGTCGGCATCGGGTACGCCCAGCAGTTCGCAGATCGTGTGGTTGGGCAGCCGCACGGACAGGCATTGGGCCAGGTCTGCTGGTGGGCCTTGCTCGGCCATGTCGTCCAGGAGGCGCCCGGCGACCCGCTCGATGGCCGGCCTCATGCGCTGCACACTGCTGTTGGTGAACGCGCGGGCGGCGGCGCGACGCAGCCGGCTGCTCTCCGGCGGGTCCATCACATTGAGCGACTCCGGGGAGACGATGGGCTCCGGAGTCAGCCGGGGGTAGTCGCTGCCGATGATGGCAGCGCGGCTGAACCTCGGGTCGGTCGTCACCTGCCGTACGCCGTCGAACGTGGTGACCAGCCACGCCTCGGCCTTCCCGTAGGGCAGCCGGATCCGGCTTACCGGGCCCTTCGCCATGAGCTGTGCGAGCGACGGGTCGAAGGCCAGCTCCTCACTGAAATCGAAGGGACAGGTGACCGCGCCGGGGTGGTCCATCCGTACTCCTGAGTGCGTAGGGCCTTGCGGCCATGCGGGCGAAACGGCCGGGCACGCGACACGGCCGCCCAGTCCAAGGGCATATTTCGCATACTGCGGCAGAGCGCCGCCCGATGCACCCCGGGGGACCGCGTCCGACGGCAGAGAAGCGGTGAGAAACCCCTGGCCGGGCGCCTCGTGAAACCCACTTCGTCGAGGCGGCCGATCGGCTCTTTTCCGGGGCTACAGCCTGATCACGGCACCCATCGGCAAGGAGCCGTGCCCGCTATCACGCACCAACTCGTACGCCAATTGCGGTTGAGCCTTTCGGGGCGTTTACCGAAGCTGCTTAAAGATGCGGTCGCGAAGCCCTGCTGGATACCCTCGATGAGTGGGGCGGTGACGGAGTCCCGCGTCCCTAGCCCAGCGGTAACGGCGACTTCCGCCGTGCAGACTCATGCGGCGTTCACGCCTCAACGGGAGGAAGGCTTTCCATGAGGTTCACTGCTACACGTATGGCAAAAGCGGCTACGGCAACTGCGATCGCGCTTCCCCTCACGTTCGGCGGCCTGACTGCGCAAAGCCACGCACAGAGTCCGTCCCCCAGCCCGTCGGGAACGTTCGGTTCCGGCTGTTCGGCACTCTCCCAGAAGGCCGACACGGCCAAGGACAAGATCACGGAAGCCGCGGCCGCATACCCACAGCTCAGCCAGCTGGTATCGGCTGTGGTCAGGGCGAACCTGAGTGACACCCTCGACGGGAAGCCCGACATCACCGTCTTCGCACCCAACGACCAGGCCTTCCAGAAAGTCACCATGTCGCAGCTCACCTCGCTACTGGGCAACGAGGGGCAGCTGAAGAAGGTGCTGACCTACCATGTCGTGGACGAGCGAATCACCCCGGACGAACTTTCCAACGGTTCCTTCACGACGGTGCAAGGCGGCAAACTGACCACGTCAGGATCGGGGACCGACTTCAAGGTCAACGGCAAAGCGAACATCGTCTGCGGCAACATCAAGGTTGCGAACGCCACCATCTATGTCGTGGACTCCGTCCTCCAGCCACCGTCCTGACACGTTGAACTTTCCGGCAACGGCGCGCATCGTCCTGCTGGCTCTCGCGGCCGGTCAGTTCCTGATGGCGCTCGACAGCTCGGTCATGAACGTCTCGATCGCGACGGTGGCCAAGGACGTGGGCACGACGGTGACGGGCATCCAAGGCGCCATCACTGCCTACACCCTCGTGATGGCGATGTTCATGATCCCCGATTCATGATCGGCTGTGTCATCTACGGCTGCGGCTCCCTGACCACGGCGCTCGCACCGAACCTGCCCGTGCTGCTGCTCGGTTGGTCGTTTCTCGAGGGGGTCGGGGCGGCACTCATCCTGCCCGCGATCGTGGCGCTTGTGGCGAGCAACTTCCCTGTTGAACGCCGTCCCGCCGCCTACGGTCTCGTCGCGGCCGCGGGGGCCGTGGCGATCGCGGTCGGGCCGCTCATCGGGGGTGTCGCGACGACGTACTTCTCCTGGCGGTGGGTCTTCGCCGGTGAGGTCGTGATGGTGCTCGGCATCCTGGTGCTCGCCGGCCGCATCGCCGACGCACCGACCGGCGAGCGCCCGCGCATCGATCTCGTCGGCGCCGTGCTGTCCGCGCTCGGGCTCGGGATCTTCGTCTACGGGGTACTCCGCTCGGACGAATGGGGATGGTTCCAGCCGAAGCCCGAGGCGCCCTCGTGGCTCGGCGTCTCGCTGGTCTTGTGGCTGATGCTGGCCGGTCTGTTCCTGGTCCGGCTCTTCCTCGGCTGGGAGGCCCGCATGGTGGAGCAGCGCAGGGAGCCCCTCGTCGACCCGGCCATGCTGCGCAACAAGCAGCTCACCGGCGGACTGACGATGTTCTTCTTCCAGTACCTCGTTCAGATGGGTGTCTTCTTCGTCGTACCGCTCTATCTGTCCGTCGCCCTGGGCCTGTCCGCGCTCACGACCGGCGCCCGCATCCTGCCGCTCTCCGTGACACTGCTGGCGGCCGCCGTCTTGATCCCGCGCTTCTTCCCGGACATCTCGCCGCGGCGGGTGGTGCGGCTCGGGACCCTCGCGTTGCTCGCGGGCGCGGTGGCCCTGATGGCCGCGCTCGACGCGGACGCCGGCGCGGAAATCGTCACTCTTCCCCTCCTGTTGATCGGGCTCGGCATGGGCGCGCTGGCCTCCCAGCTCGGGTCGGTCACCGTGTCCGCCGTGCCTGAAGCACAGAGCTCAGAAGTCGGCGGTGTCCAGAACGCCGTCACCAACCTCGGCGCCTCGATCGGTACAGCACTCGCCGGGTCGATCCTGATCGCGGCGATGACGACTTCGTTCCTGACCAGCGTGGAGCAGAATCCGGCGATCCCGGGTGAGGTCAAGAGCCGGGCGACGGTCGAACTCCGAAGCGGCGTACCGTTCCTGTCGGACGCCCAGCTCAAGTCCGCCCTCGACGAAGCGGGCACGAGCCCCGAGGTGACTCGAGCGGCACTCGACGCGAACACCGGCGCAAGGATCGACGGCCTTCGTGCCGCACTCGGCATCCTCGCCTCCACCGCTCTCCTCGCCCTGTTCTTCACCTCACGGATCCCGAATACCCAGCCCCGTTCGACGGAGCCGTAGATTCGGGGTCAGGACGTCAGGACCTTCTGCTTGGCCTGCTGGAACTCCGCATCGGTGAGTACACCCCTGCTCCTGAGCTCGGAGAGCTTGGTCAGCTCGTCCGCGTGGCCGCCCGCACCCGCGCTTCCGGCGCTTCCCCGCATGTACACGTCGAGCGCGGCCTGCCGTGCCCTGGCGGCCTGTTGTTCACGCTTGCCCATGGCACGGCCTCGGGCGATCAGGTACACGAAGACTCCGAGGTACGGCAGGATGATCACCAAGAAGGTCCATCCCGTCTTTCCCCAGCCACTCAGCGAGTCGTCACGGAAGACATCGCCGATGACACGGAACAACAGGATGATCCACAGGAAGATCCACATCATGGTCCAGAACGCGTCCAGGAGCGGGTAGTCGTATGCCAGATACAGGTCGCTGCTCGTAGTCGTCCTTCTGTCTTTTGCCGTGCCTCGCGGCGCCAAGTCGTCTCCGGCCACTTCAGGCGCTACGCGTTCCGGGCGGGGACTCGGCCGGTGCGTACGGCGTCGGTGAGGGCCTGGTGGTCGCGTTCGTTCTGGTCGGCGTAGCGTTCGGCGAAGATGGCGAGTGCGCGGTCGAAGACGTCGCCGCCGCCGAGGTAGGCGCCGATGGCGATGCGGTCTCCGGAGCGGGCGTGGGCGCGGGCGAGGGTGGCGCCGCAGAGTTCGCCGAAGGCGCGCATGTCCTCGGGGACCATGAGCTGGGGTTCGGCGATGCCTTTCCAGTCCCGCAACCGGCGGATGTAGAAGTCGCGTTGGTGTCCGTCGATGCCGGTGACGCGTTCCCAGCCGAGGAAGATGTCGCTGGCGGCCTGCATGAGGCGCTGCCCGGCGACGACTCGTTGGCCCTGGTTGTCGTAGGTACTCGTGCCGGCGTACGGGGCCAGCACCGACTGGTCGGCTTCCTTGGCCTGCAGCAGCAGCGGATCCTCCTCGTCCCTGCCGACCAGCAGGATGATCCAGCAGCGGGTGCCGACGCTGCCGACCCCGACGACCTTGCGGGCCATGTCGACGATGCGGTACTGCCGCAGCAGACGGCGACGGTCGGACTGCAGGCTGTGACCGTACCGTTCGATCAACTCACGTAGCTGTTCCTCCAGTTGGTCGCGGTCGACGCCCGGCAGCAGGTCCTGCAGTGGCACGATCAGCGGCGGATCGGGGGTGATCCTGCGCCGGCCGTCGGTTATCCGCGTGAGCTTTTCGAATGCCTGGAGGTTGTCGCGGCTGCGGGCCTTGGCCAGGGCCCGCCGGGTACGCGCGCGGCCCCGCGCTCCCAGCTTCCGGTTCGCCAGCGCCTGCAGAGCGTCCATGTCGACCTGGGAGTACCAGACGGCGAGGTTGCCGAGGCCGGCGAAGTGGCGCATCCGCTCGCGGTAGGACCGTACCGTCGCCCGTACGACGGAGTCCCGCTCGGTGTCCGTGTAGCCGTTTTCGCGCCCCGCGATGGCCAGGCTGGCGGCCAGCCGTTTGACGTCCCATTCCCAGGGGCCGGGCAGGGTCTCGTCGAAGTCGTTGATGTCGAACATCAGATGCCGCTCGGGCGAGGCGAGCAGCCGGAAGTTCAGCAGATGCGCATCCCCGCACAACTGCGTGGTGATTCCCGAGCAGGGAGTGTCGGCCAGGTCACCGGCCATGATGGCGGCGGCACCCCGGTAGAAGCGGAAGGGGGACTCCAGCATCCGGCCGTAGCGGATGGGCACGAGTTCCGGCAGTCGGGTGGCCGACTGCGCCTCGATGGTGTCCACCGGGTCCGGCCGCTTCGCCGAGGGCTGGTACTCCGCGTGGGCGGAGCGCGGAGCGTCTGCCCGCGCCGCCCGGCCCCGTGCCGCCCGTTCCTCCGGAAGCTCCCCGCTGACCTGGCCAGCCATGACGCCACCTCCTGGGCGGAGCAGCCCGAGCAGCCCGCGTGGAGCACCTGCCCGCCCGCATCCGGGCCTGCTTCGCCCTCTCCCACCGTTCCACACCCCGCACCAGCCGGCATCTCGGCCATCGGCATCGCTGGGACGGGATGGCCCCGAGCCGCCGTATGACCGAACTCGCCATCGAGGTGCCGGGTTGCAGCAGTAAGGAACCGCATCGTTCGTTCTGAACACTGCGATCGCTCTGGTCCTCACCCCGGTGTGTCATGTCCTGCGGTCCCTGCCTGCGCAGCCGCGTCGGACAACTCCGGCCTGCGCGGACGGTCTGCGAACAACTCATCGACAGCGGCCGGTCGCGCACCCCGAGGTGCGCCGCGCACCCCGCAGGACGACATTGGAAGTAGCCCGACCGGCCGAACGCGAACGCGCGGTCGTGCGGGGCCGTACGACACGAAGGAGCCGGCGATGACCAGTCATGCGAGTGGGGCTCGCTCGGGCGCGGCGGTGCGCAGTTCGGAGAAGACCGGTATAGGCAGCGGCTGGTTGGTCTTCGCGGCCGTTCTGATGATCTTCGGTGGCCTGATGATGCTCTTCACGGGCATCGCCGCGATCGCCAACGACAACGTGTTCCTCGCCACCCGCAACTACGTGTACGCGTTCGATCTCACCGGATGGGGCTGGATCCACCTGATCATAGGCGTAGTCATCACTCTCGCCGGCGCAGCCCTGCTCCAGGGCGCCACCTGGGCCAGAGTCGTCGGAGTGGGGCTGGCCGGCCTGGCCATGCTCGCAAACTTCCTCTGGCTCCCCTACGCACCGTTCTGGGCCATCGTCCTGATCGCGATCAACGGCTTCGTCATCTGGGCACTGTGCACCGCTCCCAGCCCGTCCGAGCGATGAACGGGGGATGGCCCCGGGGCTGCGGCCCGGGATCCCGACCGTCTCCGGATCGGACACACCCATGAAGGACCTCAAGTTCGAGCAGAAACGCTCGCTGTCACGCCTTGAGGCGGCTGACCAGCTCACGGCACTCGCAGCCGCACTGCGAGAAGGCGGGGACGCCGAACTGGAACTCAGCCCCGGAACGCTGAGCCTGCGGATTCCCGACGACCTTCACAGCGAGATCGAGGTCGAGATCGGCGACGGGGAGGTCGAGCTGGAGATCGAGTTCACGTGGCCGACCGCACCGACAAGGACGGCACCATCGCGGACGGGCACGGGCACGGGCACGGGCACGGGGACGGGGACGAGGGAAACCACAACACGCAAGAGCGTGCCCGCCAAGCCAGGGCGTCGCGGCAGTACGGGCGCCGACAAGACCAAGAGCACGAAGCAGTCCGCTACGAAAACGCCCTGAGTCGTGTCCGGGACCTCGGCCGGCCACCACGCGACGAGACGCGGCCACGTGCCCGAAGACCTGTGTCCGACGCAGCGGTCACTCGGCAGGCGCGTCCAAGTACCCGACGTGTACGGCACATTGCCGAGGCGGCCTTGATCCCTGGGCACATACGTTCCCCCGCATCACTCGATGCGGTAACCGAGGCGTACGCGCCATGCGGCGGCTCCATGATCGGAACATCGGAACAGAAGCGCCAGGCGAACCGGCGCACCTGTCAAGCACGTGATCTTGGGGGCAACGGCATGACGTCAACTCCGCAACGAGGCGAGCGTCTGGACGAGCAGGCGGTCCTGCTGGTGGCGGGCCTGGCCGACCTGGCGGTGAGCACCATCAGCTCGGCCGCCGGAACGCTTCAGGGACTGCTGCGCCGCGCCGACGGCGCCGACCTCGCGCGGGACGCGGAGCAGGATCTGATGTCCCGCGGCCGGCTCGCTCTGGACCGGTACGCGACAGCACCCTCCGCTCACCTCGAAGTGCTGGCCCAGCACGTACTCGCCCGGCAGGCGGCCTCCGGTCGCGATGTCTGACACATGGGAGTCGGCCGCGTTCAAGCAGCGCGTCGACGACATCCTGGGCCCTTTCCTGGCAGCTGAGGCCGAACACCTGCTCGAGATCGACGACGTCCTGGAACCGGTGGCGGAACAACTGCAGCGTGCGGCCGTGCACGGCAAACGGCTGCGGGCGGCGTTCTGCTACTGGGGCTGGCGCGCGGCGGGGCAGCCCGACAACGACGCCCTCATGCGGGCCGCCGCCTCGATGGAGTTGGTGCATGCCGCGGCGGTCGTCCACGACGATCTCATCGATGACAGCCCTCTGCGTCACAACCGGCCCACCGTCCACGTCGCTCTGCAGGCCCCTCTGACCGGGCGGCCGCGGGCGCGCGCCGCCGCCCGCTGTCTGGCCATGCTGGTCGGGGATCACCTGATGGCGCTGGCGGGGCAACTGTTCGTCACGAGCGGCCTGCCCGCCGCCTACCTCGCCCGGGCCCGGCCCCTGTGGGCGGCACTCGCCCGGGAACTCATCGCGGGCGAATGCCTGGAGATCCTGAGCACGGGCACCAGTCCGGACACGGATCTGTCCCTGAAGGTGATCCGCTACAAGACCGCCAAGTACACCGTCGAGCAGCCCCTGCTCATCGGCGGTCTGCTGGCCGGGGCCGACTCGCACCTGCGTGCCGGCCTGTCCGCCTACGGACTGCCGCTGGGAGAGGCGTTTCAGCTGCGGGACGATCTGCTGGGCCTGTTCGGTGAACCGGAGCGCACGGGCAAGGCCGGCCTGGACGACATCCGCAACAACCGCCCCACCGCCCTGCTGGCCGCGGCCTGGCAGGCTGCCCTGCCCGCCCAGCGCGACCACCTCACCGGCGTACTGGGGCGCCGGGACCTGGACGAGGGGCAACTGGCCCGTGTGCGGGAGTTGCTGGTGACCCTCAAGGCGCCGGAGCAGATCGAGGAAATGATCGACACGCGTGTGCGGGAAGCCATCCGCGTCCTGAACGGCCTCGACCTTCCCGCCCATGCCCGGCGGGCCCTGAGCGACCTCGCGCACTCGGCCACCGACCGCCGGCACTGAACACGCCCACCGCCGCGGCAGCCCCGCTGTCGTAGGGGACCTGCAGACAAGGATTTCCGTCATGACCTACACCGAGACGTCGATGGACGCCCTGCGCCGGTCCGGTGACGAACTCGCCGACACCGTCGTGGCCACGCTGTTCGAGCGCGGGGAGGTGGGCACGTTCAACACCCTGATGCGGTACGTCTCGACCGCCGGCGCGCCCCTGCCCGACGGGCTGCCCGACGTCGCCCGCGAGTACCTCCGGGCCACCAGCGTGCCACCGGCCTGGGTGGACTGGGCGGAGATGGAGAAGGCGCGGCTTTTCTTCATCGACAACAGCGTGCACATCTCCACGGCGCTGTCCTTCGTCTCCATGCCCGCCTGCTATGTCGTTCCGCACGTGGCCAAGCTGCTGTCGGCCACCCACGGTCTGAACTACCCGTCCAAGCGGATGGCGGAGACCGGGCAGTTCACCGTCTACCTGATGCAGCCCGACGCCTTCGAGGCGGGCAGCCGCTTCCTCCCCGCCGCGCAGAAGGTGCGCCTGCTGCACGCCTCCATCCGCCACCACCTCGAGCGCGAGAACCGCTGGGACACCGCGGCCCTGGGGACGCCGATCTGCCAGGAGGACATGATCGGCGGGCAGATGTTCTTCTCCCTGCTCGTCCTGGACAGCCTGCACCGCCTCGGCATCCACATGTCCACCGAGGGCGCCGAAGCGTACTTCTACGCCTGGCGCGTGGTCGGCGCCATGCTCGGTGTCGACCAGGGCGCCGTGCCCCGAACCCTGGAAGAGGCCCGCCAATTCCTCGACCTGTACATGGTTCGCCACATGGGCCCCTCCGAGGAGGGCACCCACCTGACCCGGCAGCTGATCGACCTCTACGAGGAAGTCGTACCGGGCACCTTCTTCGACCCGATCGTCTCCGCACTCATCCGCTACCTCATCGGGGACACCTGCGCCGACTGGCTCCAGGTTCCCCGCACCGCCTGGGACAGCGTGGTCAAGGTCGTACCCGGCCTGCTCGGCGTGCTGGAGAACATCGAGGACCGCTCACCGCTGGGTGCCTGGGCGCTGGACCGCCTCGGCCACCTCACCACCATCTTCGAGCTGTCCTCCCTCACCCGTGGCCGCGTCATGCACTACGCCATCCCCGAGCAACTGAAGAAGGACTTCGGCGTCACCGGCGGCGTGCCGCGCACCCACCGATGGACCCCGCCCGTATCCACACTCGCTTCCTGAGCACACAGTGGTGCCGGCGTGACCGCGGGCTCGTTCTGGATGGTGAGGCCATCTCGCCGCCGACGTGCGCCAGTTGGTTGAGGACGGGGATTCCGTGTATCGCGGGCGTATCGAAAATCGCATACGCCACCGCGACGGCCCTCCGTCTCCAATGGGGGCATGAACCACAACGCGTCCCTGTCAGCACCGCCCCGGCGCACGCGCGGGATCGTGCTCCTGAGCCTGGCGATCCTCGGCGTGGCGAGCGCCGCGTTCGTCGTGCGGCGGCCGCTCATGATGTCCGCTCCGATGTGCATGGCCGGGCGGTGGCACGGCTGCTTCGACACGTTCAACGGTGTGGTGCTCATGACGTTGGTCGGACTGCCGTTGGCCGCGCTCGTGGTCTGGGGGCTGGCGCGCCGTCGGCGTGCCACCGGTGACACGTCGGCGTGGCGGATGTCGCTGGCCGAGGTGGGCATGGTCCACGGGACGGTGCCGTTCCTATGGATGACCATGATGCCGGGCGCCGGGGCCGGCACCGTCCCCGGCCGGGTGAGCCTGGTACCGCTGCGGGACCTGCTCACGATGGGGCCGGCCGGGATCGTCGGCAACCTGCTGGTCTTCGCGGCGCTGGGGTTCTTCGCCCCCATGCGGTTCTCGGCGCTGGCGTCCGTGCCGCGGGTCCTGGTGCTCGGGGCGGGCTGCTCGGTCCTGGTCGAAACCGCACAGTACGTCCTGCGGTTGGACCGGGTGTCCTCCGTGGACGACGTACTGGTCAACGCCGCCGGCGCCGTGCTGGCCGGGCTGGCGTCACGCCGCTGGTGGCGCACTACGGCCGAAGCGCCGTCGCCTCGCCGCGCGCCGGCACCGGCAGGCTGACTCGCGTGTCCGGTGCGCACATGTCTTTGCATACGTCGGCGATATGGTGTGGTGCTTAGGCTGCAGACATGCGCGTACTGATCGTGGAGGACGAGCCCTACCTGGCCGAAGCCGTCCGTGACGGGCTGCGGCTGGAGGCGATCGCCGCCGACATCGCCGCCGACGGCGACTCCGCCCTGGAACTGCTCAACGTCAACTCCTACGACCTCGCGGTCCTCGACCGCGACATCCCCGGCCCCTCCGGTGACGAGGTCGCCCGGCGCATCGTCGCCTCCGGCAGCGGCATCCCGATCCTCATGCTCACCGCTGCCGACCGGATCGACGACAAGGCTTCGGGGTTCGAGCTCGGCGCGGACGACTACCTCACCAAACCGTTCGAGCTGCGGGAGCTCGTCCTGCGGTTGAGGGCGCTCGACCGCAGACGCGCGTACGCCCGGCCCCCGGTCCGCGAGATCGCGGGCCTGCGGGTCGACCCCTTCCGCCGGGAGGTCTTCCGTGACGGACGCTACGTCGCGCTCACCCGCAAGCAATTCGCCGTGTTGAACGTCCTCGTCACCGCCGAGGGCGGGGTCGTCAGCGCCGAAGAGCTGCTGGAACGGGCCTGGGACGAGAACGCCGACCCCCTCACCAACGCCGTGCGCATCACGGTCTCCGCACTGCGCAAGCGACTCGGCGAACCATGGATCATCGCCACGGTGCCGGGTGTCGGCTACCGCATCGACTCCGGCCCGGACGCCACCCGCCCCGGCAGTACGCATGCATAGACGCCCAGGGCTCAGCGCCCGACTGAAACTCACCCTCAGCTACGCCGGATTCCTCTTCGTCGCCGGCACCCTCCTGCTGGTCGTGGTGTGGGTGTCCCTGCTGCGCTACGTACCCGACACCCCCAAGGGCCTTCTCGGGATCGCACCCAACCGCTACCTCCTCGTACGCACCTTCGCCCCCGCCGCGGCCATGGCGATGGTCTTCCTCCTCGTGTTCGGGCTCGTCGGGGGATGGATCCTCGCCGGCCGGATGCTCGCACCACTCACACAGATCACGGATGCGGCACGGAGGGCCGGGAACGGATCGCTGTCCCACCGGATCCGCATGAAGGGCCGCCAGGACGAATTCCGTGACCTCTCCGACGCGTTCGACTGGATGCTCGAGCAACTCGAGTCCCACGTCGCCGAGCAGCAGCGGTTCGCCGCGAACGCCTCCCACGAACTGCGCACCCCGCTGGCGATCTCGCGGACGCTCCTCGATGTCGCCCGCAAGGACCCCACGCGGGACCGGGGCGAACTCATCGAACGTCTGCACGCTGTCAATACGCGGGCGATCGACCTCACCGAGGCCCTCCTGCTGCTCAGCCGCGGCGACCGCGGAAACTTCACGCGCGAGGGCGTCGACCTCTCCCTCATCGCCGAAGAAGCCGCCGAAACGCTGCTTCCCCTCGCCGAACAGCGCCGGATCACGCTCGACGTCACCGGCGAGGCGGCCCGGACCAGCGGCTCCGCGGAGCTTTTGCTGCGGATGGTGACGAACCTCGTCCAGAACGCCATCGTCCACAACCTCTCCGCTGACGGCACCGTGACGGTCCACACCGAGGCACACGGCGACACGAGCGTGCTGCGAGTCGAGAACACGGGCCGTCGGCTCCCACCGGAACTGGTACCTACCCTCACCGAGCCCTTCCAGCGCGGAACGGAACGCGTACGCACCGACGAGCACGCTGGTGTCGGCCTCGGCCTGGCCATCGTGCACAGCATCGTCCGCGCCCACGACGGGACCCTCGCCCTCGTCCCCCGCCCCGTCGGCGGTCTCCTCGTCACGGTCCGGCTACCCGGCACACCGTAGGCATCCTCCCCGAGCGGGGCCACCAGGCCGTGTTTCAGGGATCCTGGGCGGCCGTCCAATTGGTCACCGCATCGCCCGTCAACCGCCCACGTCGCCGACCACTGACGCGGGGGCGTGGGCGGAGCAGGTAGGGCAGGCGGCCGGTCAGCGGCGGGTGCCGCTCCCGACGTGGTAGCCGAGTTCGAGGTAGCGGGTGCGGGTGCTCCAGGAGCCGAGGTCGGGCGTGTTGACCAGGACGTCGTGCCAGGGCTGGGCGCCGGGAGCGGGCGCCTCGCCGGAAACCGCCGGCTTGCCGGGAGCCGTCTTACCGGTGGGGTCCCTCTCGTCGTGTGCGGGCAGCGGACGGCCGGGGCGCCCGGCCCAGAGCCGCACTCCCGACCGGGCCTCGGACTCGCGGACCGGCTCCCACCCACCCACCGAGAACATGCCGGCGAGCTGGTGCATGGCGATGAAGCTGGCCAAGCCCTCCTCGGGATCCGTGTGGTCCGGGCGCTCGGTGAGGGCGTGCCACAGGATGTACATGTTCGGTAGCCGCACCTCGGGCTGGAAGCGGTATACGAGCCGCTCCAGCCTGATCGAGCCGATGCGCGGCAGCTGTACGCGGGTGAGCGGGACGACCTCGCGCTCGCCGCCGGTCCAGGTCAGCCTCTCGTTGCGGCCCATGTAACCGGGCTCGCTGAAGACCGTGACGTGGAGCCATTCCCTGCGATCAGGCCGGCGGTTGTACAGCAGGCCCGCGCCGGCGACGGCACCGCCCACGGAGGCCAGGCCCGCCAGGAGGATTCTGGTCTTGCGGTTCATCGGAACGCGACACCTCGCTTCTGACGGGAAGGGCGCCTCCATCATGCGCCACCGACGGCCCGTTGCTCTACCGTCAGGCCAAGTGGCGAAAGGGACCTCCCATGGACCCCGGATCCCACCGCCCGCGTCGCTGCCCGGCCCAACTCCCCAACGGGTACCGTTGGTTCGATGTGCCGTTGACTGATGCGCAGTGGGCGCGTTGAGGTGGCCCCAGGCGTCGGGGTGCACGAAGACCGGCTGGTCGGGACGCGGTTGAACATGCCCCCGACCCCCTTGCCGGTGGCGCAGACGCTGTGGTTCCGGGAAGGGGTCGTAGAGATCGACGAGGCCGGCGGTGTCGTGTGTGCGGCAGATGATCCGGGAGCGCGCTCGCGAAACCGGGCCGGACGGCCCTGAAGGCCCGGCTCGATCATCCGGCCGGCACTGCGGCAGCTGAATTCGGTTGCGGCGGGACCGGTGAGCCCGGTGAGGTGATTCCATGGACGGTGCCACGGAGCAGGAGCAACGGGCGGCGGCAGGAAGAGTCCATGGGGTCACGCGGCAACCGGCTCCCTGGCACAGGTCAGCGGTGCTCGTAGCCCTGATGCTGGCCGCCTTCACCTTCAACACGGCGGAGAGCCTGCCGATCGGGCTGCTGGAACTGATCTCCGAGAGCCTCCGGGTGTCAGTGCCGGCGGCCGGTCTCCTGGTCACGGGTTACGGCGTGACGGTGGCCCTCGCCTCTCTGCCGCTCGCCCACGCCACGCGGGCCATGCCCCGACGCCATGTGCTCACGGGACTACTGGCGGCGCTGGTCCTGTCCAGCGTGGTTGCGGCGCTGGCCACCTCCTACTGGCTGCTGCTCGTGGCGCGGCTGCTGACCGCGTCGGCCCAGGCGTTGTTCTGGGCCGTGACGGGGCCGGCCGCGGTCGGCCTGTTCGCGCCCCAGGTCCGCGGGCGTGTGGTGGGAGCACTGTCCGTCGCCGGTTCGCTCGCCCTCGTACTCGGTGTTCCTGCCGGGACCTGGCTGGGCCGGTGGAGCGACTGGCAGGTACCCATCGCCATGCCGGCGGCTCTGGGGCTCATCTCCCTCGTGACGGTCGCCGTACTGCTGCCGACCTCGGCTCCGGAAGAAGAACCCGCCGCCTATGCACCCATGCCCGACGCCCGCCGATTCGGGATCGTGCTGGCAGCGGGAACCCTCTCCGCCACCGGGGCGTTCGCGGGATACACCTACGTCGTGAAGTTCCTGGACAACGTCAGCGGGTTCTCCGCGAGCGCGGTCAGCGTCCTGTTCGTGGTGTTCGGTGTTGCCTGTCTGACCGGGGTGAGCATCACCGGGGCGTTGCTGGACCGCTTCCCGCAGTCCGCGCTGCCCACGGCCCTAGCCACGCAGGCGGTGGGCATGCTCGGCCTGTACGCGGTCGGCACTCATCCGGTGGCGGCGGTGATGTTCCTGGTCCTGATGGGCGGTGCGCTCGGGCCGGTGTTCATGGTCACCCAGAACGAGATGCTGCACTGCGCGCCGGGACGCACGGACATCGCCCTCGCGGCCAACTCCGGCGCCTACAACGCCGGCATCGCGGCCGGCGCCGCAATCGGAGCACTGGTCCTCTCGCTCGCCGACGTGCGGGGCCCCTTCCTCGCCGGCGGGCTGCTGACCGCCGGCGCCTGCGCCGTAGCACTCGCCGGTCGTGAGGCAGCGGGTGGTACCAGCCGCTCCGGTACGGCCTCAGGGTAGAGGCCGACCGGTGCTTGCGGCCATCGGAGAGGTTCGTTCCCGCGCGCTGCCGGCGTCGGCGCCACGGGCGCTCGAGGATGTGTACCCGCACGGCCGCCGACTGCGGGGCCACCGGCCTGCACAGTCCGTGTGAGGCGGTGGCCGGGGGGACTCGCCCCGGGATGGGCGCCCCACGCTCACCTGGGGCCGGTAACGGTGGCAGTAGCTACGTGCGCGGGACGGTGATGGTGCACAGTCGCTTGGTGGCCCGGGTGAGGGCGACGTACAGGTCACGCTCGCCGCCGGGGCGGGCGGCGGTGATCCCGTCCGGGTCGACCACTACGGCGGCGTCGAACTCCAGGCCGCGCGCCTGTGAGGCCGGCACGAGCCGGGCATGCTGCTCGATCCCCGCAGCCGCGAGCTGCTCCGTCATGGCATCGGCGCAGATCACCCCGACCAACTCGCCCGGGTAGGCGACGCCTTGCTCCCGCAGCTCCCGCACGAGGGTGGTGATGACGGATTCAGGGGCCGCGGCAAGGGTGCGCGGCACCTCTCCGCGCCGGATCGATCGGATCGGTGGGCGGCCTGGGGCGATCCGGGCGAGCAAGTCCGCTGTGGCGGCGAGGATCTCCTGCGTGGTCCGGTAGCTGACGGTCAGGGTGCGCAGGTCGAAGCGCTGTCCGAGGTGCGGGCCGAGTGCTTCCTTCCAGTCCCGGGCCACCGTCGCCGGGCCTGCCTGGGCGAAATCTCCGACCAGTGTCATCGACCTGCCCGGGCAACGGCGCACGATCATCCGCCACTGCATGACGGTGAGCTCTTGTGCCTCGTCCACGACGATGTGCCCGAACACGTGCTCAGGCGGGCCGTCGACCAGGCTCGCCGCCTCGTCGAGAAGCGGCACATCGGCGTCCGTCCAGGGCGCACCGGGCGTTCGCCACAGCAGGGCCCGCTGGTCGTCGGTGAACTGCCGCAGGTACGCGGCCAGCGCGTCGGCGTCCGTCAGCAGGGCGCGGACCACGTCGCCGGGCGTGAGCCGCGGCCACAGGTCCTCCACGGCCCTGTCGAGCAAGGCATCGTCCAGGAGGTCGGCGCGCACGGTGTCGGCGTCGAATTCGTCGGCACCCGTCGCGGGCGCGTCGTCAAGGCCGAGGCGGCGCAGGTCCGCTGCCGCGGCCCGGTCGAGATCGAGGCCGGTCAATTGCGCGACCTGAGCGTCGATCCGGTCAAGCGCCTCGGCGCTACTGCGGGCAAGCTCGCGGATGAGGGCGTCGACCAGCAGCTCCTTGAACAGCCGACGCGCCCGGTTGTGCGCGAGACCACTGGTGTGTGCCGACTCCCGCGCTTGTGCGACATCCGCGTCCCGCAGACGAATCCACTCCTGCCCGACCCGGACATCGAAGTCGCCGCCCGGGGCCTGCCGTGAGCGGACCACAGCGGCCAGCGCGTCGGCCAGTGCGGCACTCCCCTTCAGGCGGGCCACTTCGAAGGGGTCCGCGGCACCCGGTACGACGCCGGCCAGTTCCTCGCACGTCGCCAGGACGACGTCGTTCTCCCCGAGCGAGGGCAGCACGTGGCAGATGTAGTCGAGGAACCGCGCGTTCGGCCCCAGTACGAGCACGCCGCGCTCGGCTGCCTTCGGGAACGCGTACAGCACATACGCGGCGCGGTGCAGTGCCACCACCGTCTTTCCGGTGCCCGGACCACCCTGCACCACCGTCACCCCGCGGTGCGGGGACCGGACGATCGCGTCCTGCTCGACCTGAAGCGTGGCAACCGCCGCACCCATCCGTCCCGTGCGCCTCTCCTGGAGCGCCGCCGCCAACGGGCCGTCGCCGACCACGTCCTGTCCGGTGGGTGCGGAGCCGTCGAGCAGCTCATCGCTCACCCCCACCACCGTGCGGCCCGCCAGGCGCAGATGGCGGCGCCGCCGCAGGCGCATGGGGTGAACCGGTGTCGCCTCGTAGAAGGGCCGCGCGGCCTCGGCCCGCCAGTCCACCAGCACGGGCAGCTCGTCCGCATCCCTTTGCAGCCCCAGCCGCCCGATCCGCAGGGCGGTCCCGTCCGCCAGGTCGATCCGACCGAAGACCAAGCCGTCTTCGGCCCCCTGCAGCCGTCGAACCTCCCGCGCCAGCCGCCCGGCCGCCACCTCCCTCTCGTACGCCTCGCCCGCGCCGTCGGCCGGCGTCGCGAGTACGCGCGCCAGCTGCTCCCGCGCGCCGGCCAGGCGCTCGTCGAACAGCTCGCCGATGACGGAAACCTGAAGTCGCTCACGCTCCACCTCACGCGCGGCGACATCCCTGATCTGAGACAAGAAAGGGCCCTCTCGGCTCAACCCACCACTATTTCGAGGCGCCACTATGCAGACGGATTCCGGGAAAGTAAATATTGACCGAACCAGGTGGAATGTGGCCTGCCAGGAGAGAGCCCGGCTCGCACGGCCCGTGGCGAGGAGTTCCCCGCCGCATTCAGCGGCGGGGCCGAAGTCGCTGGGTCACCCTCGCAATGCCCGCCCACGCCGGTCGTTACGTTACGGGCGACAAGCCGCACCCCAGACATGAAGATCACGGTCTGAGGTCGGAGTATTAACCGACCTGCAGGGCGGAGCCGCGTGTCGCGGAGTTTCGGCGTCGCGCCGGTGTGCCGTGGCGGTGCTGTGGTCCGCGCTGACGGACGGAACGAGTGCCCGAGGGCGGCCAGTCGGACGGCGAGGGAGTCGGCCTGTTCAGGCGTGAGCGGGGAGAGGCCGAAACCACGGGGCGGAAGGCGGTAGAAGGTGGCGTCGACCTCGCCTGCTCGTTCCAGCATGCCGAAGACGGGGGCTTCGGCGAACGCCTCCGCCCCCCGCTCTCGCACTCTTTCCGCCCAGGTCAGCTGCATGACGTGCGGGCCGGGCCGAGAGCGCAGAAAGTCTCCGGCTCGGGCGAGGAAGTCGTCGACGTCTTCAAGGAACCACGGACCTGGAGGCAACTCTGCCCAGCGCACTGATTCTCATGGCGACGTCGCGTGTCGTCAGCTCGTTCCCAGGGCGGCGCTGAGCATAGCGATGGCCTGGGCGACGGCCGCGCGCGTGGCGTGGGTGTCGCTGAGCGGGTTGAGCATCATGAAGTCGTGCGTGATCCCGTCGTAGCGCACGGTCGTCACGTCGTTGCCCGCGGCGCGGAGCTTGGCCGCGTAGGCCTCGCCCTCGTCGCGCAGGACATCGGCCTCGTCCACGATGACGAAGGCCGGCGGCAGTCCGGCGAGCTGGTCGAGGTCGGCCTTCAGGGGAGAGGCGGTGATCTCGTCACGCTGAGCCCGGTCCGGCACGTAGGCGTCCCAGAACCACTCCATGGCCTTGGCCGTGAGGAAGTAGCCGGTGGCGAAGTCGGAGTACGACTGGGTGTTCATGTCGGCACTGGTCACCGGGTAGTACATGGACTGCTGGACGAAGCGAACGTCGCCGCGCTCCTTGGCCATCAGTGCCAGTGCGGCAGTCATGTTGCCGCCGACCGAATCGCCCGCGACCGCCATGCGGTCCGGGTCGAGACCGTGCTGGGCGCCTTCGCGCATGACCCACTGCGCGGTGGCGTAGCCCTGCTCGATCGCCACCGGGTAGTGAGCCTCGGGCGAGCGGTCGTACTCGACGAACACGACAGCTGCTCGTACTCCGTTCGCCAGCTCTCGTACGAGGCGGTCGTGGGTGTCGGCGTTGCCGAGGATCCAGCCTCCGCCGTGCATGTAGAGAACGACGGGAAGCGGTGAATCCGTGTTCTCGGGACGTACGATGCGGACCCGGGCGTCGCCGACCTCGGCCGAAACGGTGATCCACTCCGAGTCGACGGGAAGCTTCTCGATCGGCTCCGCCTGGATGTCGTCGAGCACCTTGCGGGCCTTCTCCGGACCGATCTCGTACAGGAACGGCGGTCGCGAGGTGGCGTCGGCGATCTGCTGCGAGGCGGGTTCCAGAACGAGGGTGCCGCCGGACTGGACGACCATGACGATCTCCTTGCGATCTCGGGACTGCTGCCGAGCAGGAAGACCTCGAGGAGGCGTCCCGGTCGGCACCGGTACGCCTGTGCCTCGGACGGCTTCGGACGAACAGCCGGGCAGCGAAAAGCGCGATGTCACAACAGCGTCTCCCGGCCCGTTGATGATCGCATCCGTCAGGTCCCTGCAGCGGTCCACACGGCACGCTCCGTGCCCTCGTCAGTGGGCGGACAGCCGCTGATATCGCGTGCAGACGGAGCGCCGGCTGCAAGGCGTCCGGCTGCGGTCAGCCCTCGACGTCGATCACAATCTTTCCTTCAGCGGTGCCGTTCTCGACGGCGGCGTGGGCGTCGGCGATGGTGGCCAGGGTGAAGTGCCGCGGGTCGAGCCGGGGCTTGAGGGCTCCGGTGTCGGCGAGGGTGGCGGCCTCCCGCATGATCTGTCCGTGGTGTTCGCGTCCGCGGCCGGTGAGCATGGGCAGCAGGGTGAAGATGCCGGAGTAGGTGGCCCCCCGGAAGGACAGGGGGGCGAGACTGTGGCTTCCCCAGCCCAAAGCGCTCACCACATGGCCGGTGTAGGTGCGGACCGCGCTGAAGGACGCGTCGAGTCCGGCACCGCCAAGGGTGTCGAAGACGATGTCGAAACCTTCTCCGCCGGTGTGCTGGGCTACGTACTCCTCCACCGTGGTGGTGGTGTAGTCGATCGGGATCGCTCCCCATTCCTTGACCGCTTCCGTCTTGGCGGGCGACACGGTGGTGAAGACCTGGGCGCCCCGGGCCCGGGCGATCTGGATCGCCACGTGGCCGATGCCGCCGGCCCCGCCGTGGACAAGGACCTTCTGACCCGGGCTGATCCCAGCCCGGTCGACCAGGCCCTCCCACGCGGTGATGAAGACCAGCGGCAGCGCTGCGGCCTGCCGCATGCTGAGGGAGGCGGGCTTTCGGGCCAGCAGGCGGGCGTCGACAGCCGCGTACTCGGCCAGCGAACCCGGCAGATCGCCTACGCCACCGGTCAGGCCGTAGACCTCGTCCCCGGGGGCGAAGCCGGTGTCCTCACCGGCCTGCTCGACGACGCCGGCCAGGTCCAGCCCGAGGATCGCGGGCAGTTCGCGCCGGGCGTGAGCGGCCTTGCCGTCGCGGATCTTCACGTCCAGCGGGTTGACTCCGCTGGCCTTGACCTTGACCAGAACCTGGCCTGGGCCGGCGACGGGCCTGTCGATCTCCTTCAGTACCAGCGGGGTGTTGAATTCTTCCAGAATGAGTGCGCGCACGGTGTGCCTTCCTTGTCTTGCGGACGGCCGGGGCCGGCCCGTCAGTTGGTTTCCCCCGATGTCGGCGGCGCTCCTGCTGCCCGTCAGACGAGGAGTGCAGCAATCGCGGGTACGGCGCCCACGTCGACCCCACCCCTGCATCGTGTGCACGCAGGACAGCGTGCTGCCACCGCGGCGCAGGTCATGCCCACCGCAGGTGCCCGGGTCCGGTCTGCGTCGTCGTCATGGCCGCAGGACGGGGATGCGTGGGAATCCGCCACTGGTGTCCGCCAAGAGGCGGTGCGGGACGGTTGTCAGCGGGCGGGTCACTCCAGGGCCCTCAGGGCGGCCTCCGCAACCGCCATCAGCGACTTCCGGTCGGGCTGGATGGCACCCATGACCCGCAGGCCGTGCATGGTCACGATGAGATACCGGGCCAGGTCCCTGGCGTCTTGCGTGCCCGGCAGCTGCCCGTCCGCCTGGGCCTCCGCGATGACCTGGGACAGTGCGCCCTCCAACGAGGCTGTCGTCGACCGCACGTGGGCGGCTACCTCCTGGTCGCGGGCGACCCGCTCCACGGCAGCGCCGACGATCAGGCAGGCTCGTCGCCCGCCGTCACCGACGATCTCGTCCACCGTGGCGACCAGAACCTCGCGCAGCAGCTCACGGGCCGGCGCACCCCCACGGAGCAGCTCGATCATGGGGACCGCGTACCGCTCCCGGTAGAGGTCCATGGCGGCCAGATACACGCCCTCCTTGCTGCCGAACGCGGCATACAGCGAACCACGGCCCACACCGGTGGCATCGATCAGGTCCTGGACCGACGTGCCGTCGTAGCCCTTGCGGCGGAAGACGTTCATCGCCGCCTCCACAGCCCTCTCGGTGTCGAACTCCCTCACGCGTCCCATGACCGAAGCGTATCAGGAACGATAGGTAAAGATTTCCTGCTTGATCACCAACGTAGCGCCGAAGATTTTTTTGACTCTTCGTTCCATATGGGTTTCACTGGCCGTCGTCCACCTGATCGAGACCGGCAGCACGTCGCTCCAGAGGTGAGCCACCAGTCCGCTCGTACCGAAAGGACCCAGCATGGACAAGCAGGAATCCCGCACGCCCTCCTCGCGGCGTTCACGTGTGGCCGCCGCAGCCGCGGTGGCCGCGCTGCTCGCCGGTGGGGGCGCGGGCGCGGCAGCCTGGGCCGCCCAGTCCGCGTCGGCGGAGCACCACCCGGCGCAGTCCGCTGCCGCGCCCGACGCTGCCGTGGTGCAGCGGCTGGCCGACATCGAGGACATCCGTCAGGTGAAGGCGCGCTACTTCCGCTACCTCGACAGCAAGCAGTGGTCCCAGCTGGCCGCCCTCTTCACCGCCCACCCCACCATCGACGTAGGCGCGAAGTACGGCAGCGGCGAGGAGCTCGCCGAGAGGACGGCAGCGCTGCTGGGTGAGGCCCCCACCGCCCACCAGGGCTTCCTGCCGGAGATCCAGGTGCACGGAGACCGCGCCGAGGCGGTCTGGGCGATGGAGGACTACGTGAGTTTCCCGCGCGGATCGAGCTACAAGAACGGCTTCCACGGCTACGGCGAGTACCGCGACACGTACAAGCGGATCAACGGCCACTGGTACATCGACAGCACTGTCCTGTCCCGGTTCCGGGTGGACACCGTCCCCAACCGGACACCGTCGACCGCGCCGAAGAAGTAGCAACAGACCTCATCCCCAAGAACCCGTCACGATCCTTCGAAGGAGCGACAACATGAGCACCATCGGTGTCGGCATCATCGGCGGCAGCCCGGGCGGCTGGGCCTCCATCAGCCATATCCCCGCCCTGAGAGCAGTGCCGGACCTCGAGTTGCGCGCCGTCAGCACCTCGCGCCAGGAATCCGCGAACGCCGCCAGGAAGGAGTTCGAGGTCGAGGCCGCCTTCGACAACCACGCGGACCTCCTCGCCCACCCCGGGGTCGACATCGTCGTGGTCGCGGTCAAGGTTCCCCGCCACCGGGAGCTGATCTCGGCGGCGATCGACGCCGGCAAGACCGTCTACGCCGAGTGGCCGCTCGCCCTGAACCTGGCCGAAGCCACCGAGCTGACCCGGCGCGCCGAGGCCGCCGGAGTGCGCACCGCCATCGGCCTCCAAGGGCGCTACCACCCCGAACTCCGTTACGCCCGCCGTCTGATCGAGGACGGCCGGATCGGCCGGGTCATCGGCACCACCATGGTCGGCTCCGGCATGGTCTGGGGCCCGGAGACCACCCGGGCACACGCCTACTGGTACGACCGGACCCAGGGCGCCACTCCCCTGACCGGCGCCGCCCTCCACGCCATCGATGCGCTCAACGTCACGCTCGGGGAGTTCGGCCACCTGTCGGCCAACCTCGTGAGGGGCCGCACGCAGGTCACCGTGACCGACGACGGCGACACCGTCATCCCGGTGACCGCGCCGGACCAGATCTCCCTCATCGGCACCCTGGACGACGGCGCCGCGGCTTCGGTCTTCTACCGCGGCGGCACCTCGCGCGGTGACAACTACCGCTGGGAGATCAACGGCACCGACGGCGACCTGGTGCTGACCGCCCCGTGGGGCAACCTCCAGGTCACCGACCTCACCCTCCAGGCCGGCTTCGGCAAGGACACGAGCGTCTGCGAGGTCGAGGTCCCCGCCGCGTACTCCGCCGACATCCCCGCAGGCCTCACCGGCCCGGCCAGGAACGTCGCCGCGCTCTACACACACCTGGGACGCGACGTGCGCGAAGGAACCCGCACGGTCCCCGACTTCGCCTACGCCCTTACACGCCACCAGCTGCTCGACGCCATCGACCGCTCCTCCGCGGAAGGCACCGCCCAGACCCTCACCTGACCGGCCCGAGATCAGCCTCGACCGGTGGCCGCAGCGTGCTGATGGGCCCGTGCGCCGGTCGAGTCGCTCCGGACGGCCACTCGACGTCGCAGGCCGCTTCGACGTGGGGTTGGAGCTGCCGGAGAGCCCGGGTGAACACGCCGCCCAGGGCGTTGCGGGCCCGGTACCGCTCGGCATGGCCCAGGACCGTGGCAGCCGTTACTGCATGGAGTGCCGAAGCAGCCATTCCAGGGCGTCGACCGCGCCGCTCAGCACGGAGATGTGTCCGTCGTCCGGGCGGAGCCGGAGGGTGGATCGACGGCACCGGTCGGCCAGCCACTGGGCGTGTGCGCTGGGGGCGACGCGGTCCCGACCGCCGTGCAGCAGGAGCACCGGGCAGGTGATCGTCCGGGGATCGCAGTCCCAGTCGTCCACATAGGCCAGGTCGTCGTCGATCAGTCCGCCCGGGCCCCCGGCCAGGGCGGGGGTGACGACATCCTCGAACCACGACCAGTCGCCGGCCAGGGCGGCGTGGTCGGCCTCCGTGAACATGGCGGGGTCGTACGCGGCTTGCGCCTCGTGGCGTGACTTCGCCCGGCGGCCCCCGGCCGCCGCGGTCAGGGACGCGCGACCGGAGTCGCACATGCCCGCGAACCAGTCGAGGCCTTCGGCGCCGTACGGCGCCAGCCCGGCCACGCTCACCGCGCCGAGCACCCGGTCCGGCAGCAGCGCCGCGCACGCCAGGGCATGCGGTCCCCCACCGGAGTGGCCCATCACCGCGAACCGGCCGACGCCGAGAGCGTCGGCGACACAGGCGGCGTCGGCGGCGGCCGACCCGACACGTCTGCCGGGCAGGGGAGTCGATGCGCCGTAGCCGGGCCGGTCGTACGACACCCAGCGGATGGCGAGTCGGCGGGATGCGGGCAGGAGTGGCTCGGGCGGGGCGCCCAGGTTGGGGGTGCCGTGGTGCCAGACCACGGTGAGGCGGGCGGGTCCGTCGCCCGTGCCGGTGTCGTACACGTGCAGTGTGCGGCCGTCGGCCGTCTTCACTTCGCACTCGGTCACGTCGGTGTTCATCGAAGTCCGGATGTCCTGTCGGGGTGGCTGCGCGGGGGCGGGGGCAGGGCTTGCCGTCCGAAGAGGGCGAGCAGCCGGTCGGTGGGGTGGTCGGGCCGGGGCGGTGGGAGCGGGGCGGCGAACAGGCCGGTGCGGTCCACGCCGTCGACGACGAGCGGGGCGAAGGCGAGCAGCGCCTCAGCCAATGTCGGCGGCAGGGGGGCGGGGCATCCGGTGGACTGGTCGACGTCCCATGCGTGCAGGGTCAGTTCATAGCTTCCCAGGAGGGCTCCCCAGCGCACCCGGGCCGTCTCACGAGGGATGTCCGCCACCGCGGCCCGCAGCCGGCGCACCTCGTGCCGGGCCGGCGCGCAGCCGGGCTCCGGCGGCCGGCCGGGAGGCATGCCGGTCAGGAGCTCCCGGGTCGAGGTGGTGGAGTCGGTGATGTGGCGGACCAGCGTGCCGAGGTTCCAGCGGGTGCAGGGCGTGGGTGCGGCCGGGTCGGCGAGGGCGGCGCGGTCGAGGCTGTGCAGCACCGCCTCGGAGGCCTGGACGAGCAGGTCCAGCGGGTGCGGCGGGCTCATGCGGGCACCCCCGACAGCACACGCGGGACGCCGAAGTGGGGGAAGAGCTCGGGATGCAGGAAGACGACGACGCGGGAGATCAGTCCGCCCTCGGTCTCCAGGACCTCGATGGCGTGCGCCCGGAAGTCGCCCTCGGGGTCCTGGACGTAGGTGGCCACCGCAGGACGGCCGTTGGCCCGCACGGGCAGGGCGCGCAGGGGCTGTCGGAACACCCGGCGCGCCAGGTGGTCGCGGACGGCGTCCCGGCCCCGGAACCAGGTGGGGATGGGCGGCATCTCGTATGTCACTCCGTCCCGGAGCAGCTCGGCCAGCCGCTGGACGTCGGCGGCCTCGAAGGCGGCCAGGTAGCTGCGCAGCACCTCCTCGTCCAGTGCGGGATCGGCGGTGACGTCGTCCTCGGCGGGCGGGTCCTCGGCCAGCGCGGCCCGGGCACGTTGCAGCAGGCTGCGGGCCGCGTTGACGGTGATGCCGAGGAACTCGGCGGCCTCGGCGACACGGAAGCCGACCACGTCGACGAGGAGCAGCGCGGCGCGCTGGCGGGCCGGCAGCCGCTGGAAGGCGGCGACCAGGGCGAGCCGGGTGCTGGCGCGCAGCACCGTGATCTCCGAGGGGTCCTCCGCGTGCGGCGCCGGCTGGGAGGTCGGCAGGGGGGTGAGCCAGGAGACCTCGTCGGCGCGTGCCAGGTCCGCTGCTGCGTCATCGGTGGCCGTGCCGAGGCCGGAGGGCAGGACCCTGCGGTGGGTGCCGGCGAGCGCGGACAGGCACGCGTTGGTGGCGATCCGGTACAGCCAGGTGCGCACTGAGGAGCGGCCGTCGAAACGGTCGTATCCGCGCCAGCCGCGCAGCAACGTCTCCTGGACCAGGTCCTCGGCCTCGTGCACCGAGCCGAGCATCCGGTAGCAGTGGGCGAGCAGTTCCTGCCGGAAGGAGGCCGCGAGGGCGGCGAAGTCGTCAGCGGGCACCGAGTTCCTCCTGAACGGGTCCGTCGACGGCGTCCCCCAGCGGGGCGACCGCGGTCCCGGCCCGGTGCCGGCCCGGGACGAACAGCCCGCTCACCGAGCCGGCGCAGGCCAGGGCGGCGGCGACGATGACGGCCGCGGAGAAGCCGTCGGCGAAGGCATCCGGCGACTGGTCGCCGCCGGCCGTGCCGAAGACCGCCGCCATGACGGCGATGCCGAGGGCCCCGCCGAGTTGGCGCACGGTGTTGAAGGCGCCCGCGGCCTTGCCCATCAGCTCGGGCGGTACGGCGGTCATCACGGCCGTCTGCTGGGACGGCAGGGCCATCGACGTGCCGATCCCGGACAGGACGAGCGCCGCCACGGAGTCGGCGTAGCCCTGGTGCGGATGGGCGTTGACGCCGACCCACAGCAGCCCGGCGCCCTGCAGGAGCAGTCCGACGGAGATGAGCAGGCGCGGTCCGAGCCGGTCCTGCAGCCGGCCGGCGACCGGGGCGACGAAGAACAGGGTCGCCGTCCAGGGCAGGAACCTCAGGCCCGCGTCGAGCGGGGAGTGTCCGAGGGCGACCTGCAGGTACTGGGCCAGGAAGAAGACGGTCCCGAACAGCGAGGCCGTCAGCAGCAGGGTCGACAGGTTGCCCGCCGTGAAGGCCGGCTGCCGCAGGAGACGGGTCGGCAGCATCGGGTGCGCGGCCGTCGTCTGCCGTACGGCGAAGGCCGCCAGTGCCACCACCCCGGCCGCCAGGACAGCCAGTACCTCCGTACTCCCCCAGCCCACGGACCCGGACCGCACCAGCGCCCACACCAGTGCGAACACGGAGGTCGCCGCGAGCAGAATGCCGGGCAGGTCGGGAGCGGCGGACCGTCCGGTGTGCTCCGTGAGCACGGAGCGGGCGATCGGCACGACGACGGCGATGACCGGGACGTTGATCCAGAAGATCCACTGCCAGGCCAGCCCCTGTGCCACCGCGCCGCCGATCAGCGGACCACCGACGACGGCGAGTCCCGTGACCGCCGCGTGGACGCCCATGACCGCGCCCCGCTGCCGGGCCGGGGTGGCCTCGGTGAGCAGGGCGAGCGCTGCCGGTGACAGCAGGGCGGCCGCGGCGCCCTGTACCGCCCGGGCGGCGACGAGGACGCCGGTCGTGGGGGCGAGGGCGCAGCCCGCCGAGGCGACCGCGAACAGCACCAGGCCCAGGAGGTAGGCGCGCTTGCGCCCGATCCGGTCGCCGAGTTCGGCTGCCGGGATGAGCAGGGCGGCGAAGGCGAGACCGAACGCGTTGACGGTCCACTCCAGATCCGCCATGGAGGCGCCCAGGTCGTGTCGGATGGTGTCCAGAGCGGTGGCGACGACGAGCTGGTCGAGGGCGACGATCAGTCCGGCCACCGCGGTCAGTGCCAGCACCCGGCGTGGGGAGGGCGGTCTGCCGGTGGCGGCGGATGCGGTCATGAGAGGTCCTTCCGGTCGCGTTGTCACTGGTACTGACTCGGCGACCGAGCCGAATGCATCGCTCGGCCGGGACCCGGTCCAGGGCGGCCCGGCCACCGATGCATTCCGGCCACGCCGGAAGTCCAACAGGTATGAACCCGATCGATGACAGCCCCCGGCGGCTCCTGCAGACCGCCCTCGTGTCCCTCAACGGAGTCATCGGGGAGCCCCTGAGCTGGGCCGGACCGTACTTCGGGCCCGGCAGCGCGGCGCACTCCCTGAAGGTCCTGCAGCGCTGTGGGGCGATGCTGATGGGCCGCCGGACCTACGAGGTCTTCTCCCAGCAGTGGCCGGCCGCCTCAGGCCCCTACGCCGAGCACATCAACGCGATGAGGAAGTACGTCTTCTCCTCCACCCTCGAGGAGGCGGAGTGGACCAACACGACCGTGGTCGCGGAGGAACCCGTGAAAGCCGTGGCCGAGCTCAAGCGGACGCCGGGGCGGGACCTGATCGTCTACGGGCACGGGCGGTTCGGGCAGACACTCTGCGACGCCGGCCTCGTCGACGAGCTGAGCCTGACCGTCGTACCCGTTTTCGCGCAGGGCACCACCTTCTACCGGCCCGGTTCGCCGCCGCACGCCTGGGAGCCGGTGAGCGCAGGTCGCGGACGGGACCCCGGGCTCGTGTCCCTCACGTATCGTCCGACGCGCCCGGAGTGACCGCGGCGGCGAGGCGTTTGCGCCCCTGCCCGGCCGCCGCCCCTCCCCCGAACCAGGCAGCGTGCCGTCGGACAGAGGGTCGGACGCGCCTGTCACATGGGGAGCGTCCGCCGCAGGGGCTCGCGCGGGGAGTCGGTCGTCCACCGCAGGGGCGAGCGGGGGTCGTCGTCCGCCGCAGGGGGCTCGCGCGGGTGCCGTTTGCCGGCACGAGCGTGGTGGCAGCGAGGGGTGTCAGCGGTGGGCGGAGCGGTTGATGTCGACGACGTCCTCCAGGGTGGGCGTGGACGTCAGGGCGGCGAAGTGCTCCATCAGGCGGTCGCGCGTGCGCGGTGCCTCGGCCCGGTCGGCCGCGGCCAGGGCCGGTCCCAGGTCCTCGAGAGTCAGCTCGGTGCAGTAGGCGGGCGTGCCCGGCTGCTGACGCCAGGAGTCGGCCAGGACACCGGCGTCGAAGGGGTCGAAGCCGGTGTCGTCCACGAGGCGCATGGCCACGCGCCGCGCCTCGTCGGAGTCGGCCGCGACCGGGATGGCGATGCGGCCCGGGGTCCCCGCCGGAACGCCCTTGGTCTGCTGAGTGCCGGCCAGGGCGGCGTTCCACGCCTTGACCACGGGCCGTCCCAGTTGCTCGGCGACCCACAGGCTCTCCACCTGTCCGTCGACCACCGCGTCGATGTGCCCGTTGAGGTGGGGGTAGTAGTTGGAGGTGTCGATGACCACCGTCTCACCGGGTACGGAGGCGAGCGGGTCGGACAGTTCCGGGACCCGGTGGAAGGGGATGGACAGGATGATCACGTCCTTGTCCTGGACAGCGGAAGCAGCAGTCACCGCGCGGGCCCCGAACTCCAGCACATGGTCCGGAACGACCTTGGGGCCCCGGCCGTCCGCCACCTGAACGTCGTGACCGGCCGCGCTGAGCTTGCGGGCCAGATTGCCCCCGATCGCTCCTGCACCGATAACAGCAATTCTCATGATTTGTCCTTGTAAAGGTTGCACCGCCCTCGAGGGCGGAAAAATGTGATGAACGTTCGGCTGGGGCCACTGGTCGTCGCCGGCCGTATCCGCGCAGGGGTCCCGGCAACCGACCACGAGGGGGCGTCCGGTGGACTACGCCTCGTCGTCTCGCTCGCGGTATCCGCTTTCGATGAGCATGCGGAGACGGTCGAGCGACTCCTCGTCGGTGGCGCCGGTGCCGCTGATCCAGGCAACGGAGACCGCCGCGAGGAACAGGTCGTATCCCTTGACCGACGGGCGCACGCGCCCCGCGAGCTGCGCGGCCCGCACGTACTCGTCGGTGGTGGAGATGAGGGTGTCGCAGGGAAGAGTGAGCGGGTTGTCCGGCTCCTGCGCCCTGGCTGCCGCCATGAGCGGTTCCGGCAGCCCACTGAAGGCGCTGAAGTACTCCTCCATCGCCCGCAGCCACTGCACCAGCGCCTCGAAGGCGTCACCGACCCGCGCGATCTGCGATCGGCGGGCCATCAGCTCCTCGGAGCGCGTCTGCAGCACCGCCGCCAGAAGCGCTTCCCGGGTGGGGAAGTGCCGGTAGAGCGTGCCGGGCCCGACACCCGCCTCCTTGGCCACCGCCTCGAGCGAGGCACCGACCCCGTACCTGAGGAAGTGACGCTGCGCGGCTTCCAGGAGGGCCGCACGGTTGCGCTGGACGTCCGCACGGGGCCGACGCTCCTGCCGCCCGTTGGCGCCCATACGCCCTCCTGCCTCACACGATCCTGCGGCCAATAAAACGGAGGATGCCTCCGTAATGAGTCGAGCATAAAACGGAGGTAGCCTCCGGTCAAACCGCACTACCCACGCCACTCCGCGCCGCTCTGCTGGGCAGCGGGATGCAATAGAAGGTGGCCCGTCACGTTCCCGCCTGGGCCGTCAAACGCCCCGTGCCGCTAGACAGGGCTTCGTCCGGCGATGTCACCGCCGGGGTCGTCCAGCAAGGCGATACGGGCGGTGATGCGTTTGCCGACCGGCTCCCGCTGGACCTCGAAGCCCTGCGCGACGGCCATCACGATCTCCAGCCCGTGCTGCCCCACGCGTCCGGCGTCGGCGGCCCTGGCCACCGGCAGCACGGGTTCGGAGTCCCACACCACGACCTCCACCGTGTCGCCGACGATCCGCAGGTCCATCAGCACCGGGCCGGGCGCGTACTTGCGGGCGTTGGTGACCAGCTCGCTGACCACCAGCTGGGTCAGGTCCAAGGCGCGCCGCGAGATGGGCAGGCCGTGCTCGGCCTGTATCCGGGTGAGGAAGCCCGCGGCCAGGTGGCGCGCCTGGGCGATGCAGGTGTCGTCACCATCCAGAGCCACCGTGGTCTGTATGGTCTGCTCGTCCGGCGCGGTGCCGTCCTCGCCCAAAGGCACTGATTCCATCCCGGCCGCCTTCGCTACCCGTTCACGTCCCCCGCGCCTACCCGCGCCTACCCGGTACACGCTCACCCCCTTGCGCTGACTCGCCGTCTCAGCGCAAGGGGTCGCTCGGACCGTGCAGGGCAGCACTTCGGGCTGAAGGTTTTGTGTGCAAGTATCGCTGACATGGCTGAGGGACGAATGACGGACACCGAACAAGCCGGACGGCCTGGCGGGCTGTCGGTCGTGGCCACCGCCACGGACGGCATTCGTATGCTGAGCCTGGCCGGGGAGATCGACCACCACACGTGCGATCAGCTCAGGCAGGCCCTGGAGGTCCCCGACGACAAGCCGCGCATCGTGATCGATCTGCGCCGGGTCACCTTCATGGACTCCAGCGGCATCAACGTTCTCATCGCCTCCTACCAGGCCGTCACCCAGGCCGGCGGCTGGCTCCGCCTTGCCGCGCCCACCGACTCCGTACTACGGGTCCTGCAACTCGTCGGCGTCGACGACCTCATCGAGTGCCACCCCACCGTCCGCCAAGCCCTGACCCCCTGACCGTTCGCCCTCTTCACCATCCGAGCCGCCCACGCGGCGCCGGAAGCGAGGGGAAGGCATCCGGGCACGTCCCGGATGCTGCCCGAGCCGATGCTCACCTGGGCTGCTTCGACGGCAACGCGGCCCACCCGTGGGAGCACCCGCCCGCTGGGGCCGCCCGCCGATCGTCGATACGGGACCTGGCGCAATTTCGCTCTGGCTTCGACCACCTGCCACTCATGGATGTCCGGGGCGGTATCCGCTCCGTGCCAAACCCGCCCTGATCCGTGCCGCGTCGTCGTCCAGGTCAGCTCGGGATCGCTCCTGCCACCTGACCTCCAAACGGAACCGGTCGTCCGCGGTACGGGGGAAAACGTGCACGTGAAGGTGAAAGACCGTCTGATCGGCTGCCTCGCCATCGGCGAGAAACACGTTCACGCCCTCACACGGCAGCCCCGAGCGCCGCAGCCCCCGCACCAGCAGGTGAACGACCCGGAACAGGTGAGCCGCCAACGTCTCGTCGATGTCCTCCAGACCTGCCGCATGCACCGTCGGAATGACAAGAAGGTCGCCGGGCGCGGCCGGGTGGATCTCCATGAAGGCCAGGACCTGCGGGTCCTCGTACACCCGGCTGGCGCGCACTCGGCCGGCGACGATGCCGCAGAAGGTGCAGGTCGGGTCGGTAGCGAACCATCCCATAGCGCCAGCATGCGGCATCGGCTCGTCTTCCGCCCCGGTCTCCGAGGTGGGCCCGGGACCGAACCCGGTGGGACGCCACCCGGTGCCAGTGCCCGGTGGGCGCCCGCATCAACGAGGCCAAGCGCACGGAGCTTCGCGTGGAAACGAGTCGGCACGACGCAGGCGTCGTCCGACTCCCCTGCGCCCCGCACACGCCGTCGGTGAACGGGCACCGCTCCCGTCCGGGTCTCGCTGCCAGGCACCTGCCGGTGCGCGGCACCGAAACCCTCGGCAGTGCCCCCCGCACGGCATGATGGGCGGCCGGAGCAGCTCCGCGCATTGCCGTTGTCCGGCAATGTTCACTATGGTCGGTAGGCCGGTGAACCGCTGAGAAGGCGTCACCACCACGTCAAGATTGCGGGGGCGGCGTGACGGACCGGGACATTCCCGAACAGTATCTGGACGGCTATGCCCACATCCTGGCCGAGGTCTCGGCCACGGGGCGCCGCCTCACCCGGGAGGAGATGGAGTCACGGCGGATCCTCGGCGAGCAGGCTGCAGAGGCGGGCTACGGGCTGCGGGATCTCGTCAGCGCCCACCTGACCGCCGCACGCGCCGTCCGGTCGCACAGCACCGGCTCGACCGACAGCACCCTGGCTGCCGTACAACAGGCGATAGACGCCTTCGCCGAGGGATACGAACGCGCCCAGCGCCTCGCCGTCCGCCAGGAGGAGGCCGCGCGCCGGGAGTTCATCGACGATCTGCTCTACGGCCGCAGCGACCTGGGCCGCCTCGCCGAACGCGCCCACCGCTTCGGGCTGCGTCTGTCCCACGCCCACGCAGTCGCCGTCGCGGAGGGGCCGAGGGCCTACGAGGAGGGCGCCCCGGTCGCCCGGCAGGTGGAGCAGGCACTGCTGGCACGCTTCGGCAACCGCGACGTCCTGCTCACCACGAAAGACGGCCGGCTGCTGTGCATCGCCCCCGGCCACGAGGACGAGGTCCTCCCCTACTTCGCCAAGCAGGCCCACGCCGCCACCGACGGCGGCAGGGTGGCGATCGGCCGCCCACACCCCGGCCCCGGCGGAGTCGTCCAGTCCTACGAGGAGGCACTGAACGCCCTCGAACTGGCCGAGCGGCTGAACCTGGACGACTCAGTACTGCGCGCCGCCGACCTGCTCGTCTACCCCGTCCTGACCCGCGACCGGCAGGCCATGGCCGACCTCGTCCTGGGCACACTCGGTCCGCTCACCACGGCCCGCGGGGGCGCCCAGCCCCTCCTCGACACGCTCACCGTCTACTTCGACTCGGGCTGCGTCGCCGCCGAGGCCGCGCGCCGCCTGTCTCTCAGCGTGCGGGCCATGACCTACCGCCTGGAACGCATCCGCCACCTCACCGGCGCCGACCCGGCCGACCCTGCCCACCGCTACATGCTGCAGACCGCGGTCATCGGCGCCCGGCTGCTCGACTGGCCGGCCAAGGATCTCTGACCAGGACCGCACGGGCGCCGGAACCTCGGCAGGCACCGCTCGCCGACGCTACGGCAGCAATCGCCTCCCGTTGACTGCCGGTGCCCGGCACAGCCGGACCGATGCGCCGCGCGTCACCATGGCGACCGCCGCGAAAAGCGCGGCGGCAAGGGCTTGTACTCAGCTCGAATATCAGACCGCGCGAAGCTCATGACCCGATGCAACACGGCTCAGGCCAGTTCGGGTTGCGGTTCCGGCTGTCGAACCGATACGGCCTTCGGCTCCCACAGCCTGGTGGTCCGTACATAGCCGTGGACCACGGAACTCACCGCCAGCACGAGAAGCGGTCCGAACACCCACGGATACTCGGCCATCTCCATCGGGAGATAGCGATACGACACCAACAGCGCAGCGAACACCGCCGCGCCGTAGGCGACCAGCTGAATTCCTGACCGGTCCCAGCCACGGTCGATCGAGCGCAGCGCTGCCTCGATCGTGACCGCGAACACCACGCCGGCAACGAGATCCACGCCGTAGTGGTAGCCGAATCCGAGCGTCGCGACGAGCGTGGCGATCAGCCAGAACGTCCCCGCGTACCGCAGAATCCGCAGGCCCTTGCGCGAGTGAATGAAGATCGCGGTGGCCCACGCCGTATGCAGGCTGGGCATGCAGTTGCGCGGGGTGATCTCGTCGTACGGCACCGGGTGCGGGGTACTGATCGGCGGCGGCGTGTTCGGCCACAGGTTGGCCACCGCCCAGTGCACGCCGCCGGTGCCGGAGGCGCCCGGGCCGTAGGCGAAGACCGGTCCGACCACCGGGAAGAGCATGTAGATGCCCGGCCCGAGAAGACCGATCACCAAAAAGGTGCGCACCAGATAATGGCTCGGGAAACGACGCTCGACCCTCACGTGACGCAGCTGGTACAGCGCGACGACGACCGCGGCCACCGCGAGCTGAGCGTAGACCAGGTCGAGAACATGGATACCGATCGGGCCGGTGGCCTTGACGATCCGGCCTACCACCCACGACGGGTTGCCCAGCGCGTGATCGGCGGTCGCCACGTAGGGGTCGAGCACCGTCGGGCGGGTCTTCGAGGTGATGAGCAGCCAGGTGTCGCCCGTCTTGCGGCCGGCCACCAGCAGCAGGCCCAGCCCGACGCCCTTCAGCAGCAGGACACGTTCCCGGCCGGTGCGGCGCGTGACCGCGATGACCGCATAGCCCAGAATCACCCACAACGCGCCGTTCCCGAAGTAATGGCCGTCGGTCACCTCGGCGCCGACCGCCCACCGCACCAGCACGAAGACGACGTCGATGCCGATCGCGACGCCAGCCGCGACGAACCGTTGCCGCCAGGTGAGCACGACCATCATCAACGCCAAACCGGCATACAACGGCCCCGGCTTGGGGGCGAATACAACCTCTTTCGCCTGGTTGGTGATCGGCCCCGGCGCGCCGGCGTAGCGCCGCGCGACGATCTCCACCGTGACGAGGAACCCGAGGGCCACCACGCCCGCCGCGGCCCACAGCATCGCCCGCGGCTGACGCCACGCAGCGAACGTGATACTGCCGTTTATGCGCGAAAACACCCGCGAAAGTCTAGGTATCAATTGATTGGCCGTTTTTGTTAGATGTCAGTCAGAAAAACACTGTTCGTTCCGGTAGCCCGGTATTCCGGTGAAGGACGGGCGACGAGGGTGCTCGTCGAGAGCCGATCATGCCATTGGCGCGGTACGGGTGGCTGCCCCGGCCTCGGCCGATTCCGCCGCGCGTCACCGATGGCCGGCTGCGCAATCGGCGCCAGGCGGCCCGACCATCCGTTCGGGCCGGTCGGGCCGGATGCGAGCGCCGTGCGGTGTCGTCGCCATGCTCAGTCAGACGGCGATATCGGCGGTTTGGTTGACTGTCGCCCCAGGACGTGTCGTCAACCGAAGCGGTCAGTTTCACACCCTCTCGCCCGTGACAACGAAGGGTCGGTTGTGGTTGGACCGGGTATGAAGCGACGACTGATCGGTATGGCGGCCGTAGCGGCTGCCGTTCTGGCCTCTGCTGCAGCCGTCTCATCGGCCCGCTCGGCATCGGCAGCCGCAGTAGAGCCCCGGGGCGGTGACTCCCCGACAGCAGCCGCGCAGCTGCACACCCTCGAGGGCGTACACCTGCGCGCCGGCCGGGGCGCCCGAAATCGCTCGCTGGCGGTCTTGTCGAGGAACACCGACTTCTATGCCGAGTGCTGGGGCGTCGGGAGCGATGGCCTGTGGTGGGCCTACGGCGTGGTTGTCTCCGGCCACAAGAGCGGCCGGCGAGGCTGGGTGAACGGCAACCACGTCGCCACCGGCTACCGGCAGTGATCAGCAGCGCAGTGCCCTCGTCGGGAGTTGGGTGTGAGCCCAGGCCACGAGCGGCCGGCCGGTGAATCCGCCAGACGCACCAGTGCCCGGAGAGCCCCGGACGGTGACAGTGCCCGAGGTCTCGTGCTGCGTGCCGGCCGCGCCCTTGGTCGGCAGCTCGTCGTCCGGTCCGAGAGCCAAGATCGATTGTCAGTGGTGGGTGACACGATAGGAGCATCGAGTCAGAACGAGGGGGAGCTGTCATGTCCGGAAGCCAGAACTACATCAATCACGTTGCTCTCGTCCTGGATGCCAGTTCGTCCATGTCGCACCTGAGCCGCAAGGTCGTCGACGTCGCCGACCAGCAGATCGCCTATCTTGCCCGCCGATCGAGGGAACTGGACCAGGAGACCCGGGTCACGGTGTACGTCTTCGCGGACAAGGTGGAGTGCGTCATCTACGACAAGGACGTGCTGCGGATGCCGTCGCTGAAGCAGCTGTACCGGGTCGGTGGAATGACGGCTCTGCTGGCGGCCGCACTGAAGTCACAGCGGGAGCTGGCGCAGACAGCTCAACTGTACGGTGACCACAGCTTCCTGACGTTCATCCTGACCGACGGGCAGGAGAACGCCAGTCATCGCTGCGCGGACGCCCCTACCCGGGATCCGCGTGAACTGGTTGCGGCGGTGGCCGAGATGATCGAGGCGCAGGAGGACAACTGGACACTGGCCGTCCTCGTGCCGGACCAGATGGGCAAACGCGAGGCCATGCGGTGCGGTTTCCCGAAGGACAACATCGCCATCTGGGACGCCACCAGCACACAGGGTCTGGAGGAGGCCGGGCAGGTCATCCGACAGGCCACCGAGAAGTTCATGGTGGGCCGCACCCAGGGCATCCGGGGATCGCGGGCGGTGTTCTCCACGGGTGCCGAGGCGGTCAACAAGGACAGCATCAAGGCGGCCGGCCTCAGCCCGGTGAATCCGTCGGAGTACGAGCTGATCCCGGTCACTCGTGACGCGGCGATCCGTGACTGGGTCGTCGAATGCGGGCACACCTACCGTACCGGTGGTGCGTTCTACCAGCTGAGCAAGTCGGAGAAGATCCAGGCGCAGAAGCAGATAGCGGTGCTGGAGAAGAAGACGGACCAGGTGTACACCGGGCCCGAGGCCCGAGCTCTGCTCGGCCTGCCGGATGTGGAAGTTCGCGTCAAGCCGGACCACAACGACGACTTCACGATCTTCGTGCAGAGCACCAGCGTGAACCGGAAGCTCGTGGCCAACACCCAGGTGCTGTTCATGCTCTGACAGCCTGGAGCCCCGTCGCTTCAGGGAGGCTTCGTCGCCCCGGCACCCGACGGTCAACGGAGGCGGCAACTGCGGACGCGGCGTAAGGGCACATACTGCCCCAGCGTGGTCCGCAGCGCCGTCGGTCGGCGTCCGGCAACGTCCGCCGCATGCCTGCCACGGTCCGGGAGCCCGGTCCGAGGTGCGCTTGGTCTGCCAAGGTGATGCACGGCTCGCAGGTGAGAGTTGTCGAACGCGAGGCCGGACGCCATCCGTCCGGCAGCGCGTTCAGTGAGCGGGGCCGCCGGCGCGGGAGTCGGTGGGCGGGGTGGCGCCGGCGTCCAGGAATTCGCGGATCGCGAAGGCGACCAGGGTGAGCACCGCTGTCCAGACCACGACCATCGTGGTCGGGTAGGTCCAGGTGAACAGGACGATCGCCGCGACGGCCAGGATGGCGACCCCGATCCAGCGCTTGAAGCGATGGACGAACCGGCCGACCGCACCGAGGCGGAGCCCCGCCGACGCCGCCACGTCACGCAGAGCGGTGACGGACCTGCGGCAGCCCTTACGGGTGAGGACGGCAATCCGGGAGGGACCGAGCAGGAAGGCGCCGGCAGCGGTGAAGAGAGCGACGGCGGCGAGGGCCCGGACGGCGGCGCGCAGGAACTTGATCAGAGCGTCGTACACGGCTCCGGCGGCTGCCTGGGACGTCCCGGGCGGCAGATGGTTGAGGTAGACGTCGCGCGCGACGGTGAGGGCGATACCGAGGACCAGCATGGCGAGGAACACCGCCAGTGCGACCCCGATCAGCGCGTGCCGGCGGTTGAACGCCACGTACACCCCGGCGGCGGCGATCAGCAGGGTGATGACGGGCAGCCAGCCGCCGAGGATCTGCAGCACGCGCAAGTACGTCTTGACCTTGCCGATGTCCTTCGAGGCGAACACCACGAAGTCCGTGTGGACCGTCGGGATCTTCGCGGCGGGCGAGAAGCCGGCGCTGACCAGTCGGTCCTTCACCTGGGCGATGATCGGAGCGACGTCGATGGCGACCTGGTTGTCCTTCAGTGAGGCCGCGCCTGCGGCCGCATGGCCCGTCAGGGCCTTGTCCAGCGCCGTGTGCGCCCTGCGGTTGCCCTCCACCCAGACGGTGTCGAAGGCGCTGCTGGTGACCACCCGCTGCACTGTGCTGCTGACCAGTTGCTTGAGACCGTTGGAGATCGGCCCGTCCAGGTCGTTCAACAACCGTGCCGCCCGCGGTGGCACACCCTTCTGCGCGGCCGCGTCCGTCAGTTGCGTGACCAGCGCGTCCACGTCGATCTGTGCCAGTACGGCGGTGGTGACCCGGTTGGTGACGGCCTTCTGGACATCCGGGTCACCGGCCAGCGGTCCGACGGTGGCGACGTAGCGGTCGGTGTCCCGCACGATGCTGTTCGCCCACACCGCGACGACGGACAACAGCGACAGCAGCGCGGCGAAGAGGATCAGCAGGACGGAGCCGAGCGAGCGGAACCGGTGATGGCCTGCCGCCTGCGGTGACCCGGCCGTCTCCAGGGCGCCCAGCCGACGCCGCAGTTCATTCAGCTCGCCGCGTTCCCCACCGGAGAAAGCGGCGTCGCCCCTGTCGCTCATGCCCTCAAGGGGATCCCTGCGGATGGGAACCCGCTACCCGGATGACGCAGACGGGCTAACGCACCGAGGGGCGATTGCGGGGACAGCCCGGCGAACCCCACCGAGCACCACCTTGAGCGCGCCGGTCTCGGCGGCCCGGGAAAAGACGTCGTACGCCTCCTCCATGTGCATGCCGACGTGGGCCACATGTCCGACCGGTCGCACCATGCGGGTTCACAGCACGAAGCTCCCCGCGCCGCCGACCGCCTCGATGACCACGTCCGCGCCGAGCCCGTCGGTCAGGTCCGTGACCAGTTGCTGTGGGGCCTCATGGACGTCCGCGACCGCGTCGGCGCCGAGCCGACGGGCGGCCGCGGGATCGGCGATTCCGGCACGGGGCCGGAGCCGCCCCGCACGTTCGGTTTCGACGATGGGTGAGCCGTTCCGCTTGGGCCGTCCGGCCCTGGCCTCCGGCCGGACGGCGCCCATGGGAGCCCGCGGCCGCCGGGCCGCGGGGGGCCGGATGGACCGACGGCCGGGGCCGGACGCGGCCGTTCCCTCAGCTGTTCCAGCTCCACTCGGCGACCTCGGGCAGGTCGGTGCCGTGTTCGCGGACCCATGCGTGGTGGCGGGTGCGGGCGTCGGCCATGGTCTGACGCACGGCGGCTGCGCGTACGGCTAGGCCGGGGACCCGGTCGATGACGTCCATCACGAGCCGGTAGCGGTCGAGGTCGTTGCGCACGACCATGTCGAAGGGTGTGGTCGTGGTGCCGGACTCCTTGTAGCCGCGCACGTGCAGGTGCTTGTGCCCGGTGCGGCGGTAGGCCAGGCGGTGGACCAGCCACGGGTAGCCGTGGTAGGCGAAGATCACCGGCTTGTCGGCCGTGAAGAGCCCGTCGTACTCGAAGTCGGTCATCCCGTGCGGGTGTTCCTCGTGCGGCAGCAACCGGGTCATGTCGACCACGTTCACCACCCGCACGGCCAGCTCGGGCAGGTGCCGTCGCAGCAACTGCGCGGCGGCCAGCACCTCCTGCGTGGGTACGTCTCCCGCGCAGGCCAGGACCACGTCCGGTTCGGCGCCGTTCTCGCTGCCGGCCCACTCCCAGATCCCGGCGCCGCGGGCGCAGTGGACGCTGGCCTGTTCCATCGACAGCCAGTCGAAGCACGGCTGCTTGCCCGCCACCACCACGTTGACGTAGTCCCGGCTGCGCAGGACGTGGTCGGCCACGGACAGCAGGGTGTTGGCGTCCGGCGGCATGTAGACGCGCACGACCGCCGGGCTCTTGTTGAGGACGTGGTCGACGAAGCCGGGATCCTGGTGCGAGAAGCCGTTGTGGTCCTGACGCCACACATGGGACGTCAGCAGGTAGTTGAGGGAGGGGATCGGAGCCCGCCAGGGCAGCTCGCGCGAGGTCTTCAGCCACTTGATGTGCTGGTTGACCATCGAGTCGACGATGTGCACGAACGCCTCGTAGCAGGAGAACAGTCCGTGCCGGCCGGTCAGCAGGTAGCCCTCCAGCCAGCCCTGGCAGAGGTGTTCGGAGAGGACCTCCATCACGCGGCCGTGCCGGTCGAGGTGCTCGTCGACCGGGAGGATCTCGGCCTGCCAGGCCTTTCCGCTGGCGTCGTAGACGGCCTGGAGCCGGTTGGAGGCGGTCTCGTCCGGGCCGACGAGACGGAAGTCCCGACGCGATCGGGTGTCCTTCATGACCTGTTCGAGCAGGGCACCCAGGATCCGGGTGGGTTCGTGCAGGGTCACCCCCGGCTTGTCGACGGGGACGGCGAAGGCGTCGAGTGACGGCACGGGCAGTTCGCGGACGAGGAGGCCGCCGTTGGCGTGCGGGGTCGCGCCGAGCCGTTTCGTCCCCTCGGGGACGCAGGCGAGGACGTCCTCGACGGGCCGTCCGTCGGGGCCGAACAGTTCCTCGGGCCGGTACGAACGCAGCCACTCCTCCAGCAGCCGCAGGTGCGCGGGGTTTTCCCGAACGCCCGGCAGCGGGACCTGGTGGGCACGCCAGGTGCCCTCCACCGGCTCTCCGTCCACCTCGGCCGGTCCGGTCCAGCCCTTCGGCGTGCGCAGCACGATGACCGGCCAGTGCACGCGCTCACTGACCCCTTGCTCGCGTGCGGTGCGCTGCATCAGGGCGATCCGGTCCAGTGCCTCGTCGAAGGCCGCGGCCAGGGCGCGGTGCACCGTGTCGGGGTCGTCGCCGGTGACGTGGAGGGGTTCGTGGCCGTAACCGCGCAGCAGCGAGTCCAGCTCCTCCTGCGGAATCCGAGCCGGCACGGTCGGGTTGGCGATCTTGTAACCGTTGAGGTGGAGGATCGGCAGCACGGCTCCGTCGTGCACCGGGTCGAGGAACTTGTTGGAGTGCCAGGACGCGGCCAGCGGTCCGGTTTCCGCCTCACCGTCACCGATCACACAGGCCACGACCAGGTCAGGGTTGTCGAGGGCCGCGCCGTAGGCGTGCGCGAGCGAGTAGCCGAGTTCGCCGCCCTCGTGGATGGAACCCGGGGTCTCCGGGGCCACGTGGCTGGGCACGCCGCCCGGGAAGGAGAACTGCCGGAACAGCCGCTCCATGCCGGAGGCGTCCCGGGAGACGTCCGGATAGGTTTCGCTGTAGCTGCCCTCCAGCCAGGAGCCCGCGAGGACGGCCGGTCCCCCGTGGCCCGGGCCCCACACGCAGAGAGCGTCGAGTCCGCGTGCCTTGATCACGCGGTTGAGGTGGGTGTAGACGAGGTTGAGGCCGGGTGAGGTGCCCCAGTGGCCGAGCAGGCGCGGCTTGATGTGCTCCGGGCGCAGCGGCTCGGTCAGCAGTGGGTTGGCCATGAGGTAGATCTGGCCCGCCGCCAGGTAGTTGGCGGCGCGCCAGTGCGCGTCCAGGGTGCGCAGTTCCTCGTCGGTGAGTGCGGTGGCGTCCTGGTGAGCGGCCTTGGTCATGGGAACCTCGGATTCGTCGTCCATCATCGATAATCTTGCCGGTTTTGTCATGAAAATTCGGGTACGACAGCCACCGGGCACACCGCGTGATGCAGCACGCCGTGCGCGACGCGGCTGAGCTGGAGTCCGACGTGGCCGTGCCGGCGACGAGCGCCGACGACGAGCAGGTCGGCGTCGTGGGAAGCGGCGATCAGGGCGTCGCGGGCATGGCCCTCGACCGTGCGCCGGAGCACTTCGAGGTCGGCCGGCGCGTCCCCCAGGGCTTCCTCCACCGCTTCGGCGGCGTCCTGTTCCCGCAGGTGTGCAGGCTCGCCGACGAGCAGGGCATGGCCGGTGGTCGCGTGCGCGGGGCGCCGCCCCCAGGCCCGTACGGCTTCCAGGGGCACGGCGCGCAGCAGAGCCTCCTCGGTCGCCAACCGTACGGCGGCCGAGCCCGTCGGCTTCTCGCGGACGCCGAGGACGATGCGGCCCCGGATTCCGGAGCGGGTCCGGTTGTCGTGGCTGCCGCGCAGCACGATCACGGGGCAGTGCGCATGCCCGGCGACCGTCAGGCTGACAGAGCCGAGGAGCGCCTCGGTCATGCCGCTGCGGCCCCGGCGCCCCAGGACCATGGCGAGGGCGGTGCGGCTCTCTCGTACGAGGCCGTACTCCGGCTCGTCGGGCAGCACGTCGGTGGCGACCCGCACGCCAGGGTGGCGGCGCTCGACTCGGTGTCGCGCGGTGCCGACGACGTCCTGGGCCATCACCTCCTCCGCCGGCTTGCCGAGTTCCTGGGCGATCAGGGCGCCTTCGTAGCGTTCCCGGAGCGAGGCGTACACCAGCCGGAGCGGTGCCCCGCGCAGGGCGGCCTCGTCGGCCGCCCAGTCCAGGGCCCGCAGGCTCGGTTCGGAGCCGTCGACGCCGACGACGATCGGAAGGTCCATCGTGCTCACCGTGCCGTGCCGTTGTGGAAAGGCTCCGCGATGACGGGTCGATCACCGAGCGCCCGTGCGACTACTGCCTTCATGGGTTCCTCTCCTCGAGGGAGTCAGTCGTGCGCGACCACGGCGACGGGTGCGACGACATGGTGCAGAACGGCGTGGGCGACGGGGCCGATGTGGGCACCGAGAGGGCTGGTGCGGATGCGCCGGCCGACGACGGCCAGGCAGACGTCGCGGGAGGCGGTGACGAGGACCTGCGCGGCGCTGCCGCAGCGGCTCGCCTCGATCACGTCGACGTTCGGGAACTTCTGCCGCCAGGGACGCAGCACCTCGGTCAGGAGGGTGGCCTGCCGCCGTGCGAGTGAGCCGTGGAGCTGGGTGTCGCCGTAGAAGCCGTGGAAGGTGGGCGGCTCGTTCCAGCCGTGCACGACCCTCAGGGACGCGCTCCGGCGCGCGGCGGCGTCGAAGGCGAAGTCCAGGAGCGTCTCGTCCGGGTCGTCGGTGTCGAGGCCCACGACGACGGGCCGGAAGGGGGTCGCGGCCGACGGGACGCCCGCGGGGTCCGTCTTGTGCTCGTCGGCGGCCTGCTCTCCGGACCGGACCAGCACTACCGGATGTGAGGCGCGGGCGATGACGGAGAGGCTGACCGACCCCATCACGAACCCGCCGATCGCGCCGAAGCCGCGCGAGCCCAGGACCAGCAGCTCGGCGGCGTCCGCGGCCTCCGCCAGAGCCGCGGCCGGGTTGCCGGTGACCCGATCGGTGATCACCTCGACACCGGGGTGGCGCAGCCGGAGGCCCTCCGCCGACTCCCGTGTGATCTCTTCGGTCCAGCCCTGGTTCGTCTCGCTGCGGAGCAGTGGTGCCTGTGTCACGGGCGGCATGGGCGAGGGCACGGGCTCCCGGACATGGAGGATCTTCAGCGGCAGAGCGCGCAGCCGCGCCTCGCGGGCCGCCCATTCGGCGGCGGCCCGGCTTTCGGGCGAGCCGTCGAGACCTACGGTGATGGTTCGGGTCACGGTCCCCACCTCCCGGGACGAGGCATCCGATTCCAGCGTGGCAACCGCGATCGTGCGGTCAGGGCCGCAGGTCCCTGTGCGTGCCATGACACAGCTCGACGGGGGTCACTCGCGGTGCAGCACGACTTTGAGGGCTCCCGTGCTGGTGCCGCTTGCGAAGACGTCGTAGGCGTCTTCCATCCGGTCGAGTCCGAAGGTGTGGGTGACCAGCGGGGACACGGGCAGGCGTCCGCACCGCATCAGCTCCAGCAGCCACGGTGTGGAGGAGGTGTCCACGTGGCCCATGCTGATCGTCACGTTCTTGCGCCACAAGGCATCGAGATGGAGCTTCGCCGGTCTGCCGTGCGTGCCGATGTTGGCGATGTGCCCTCCCGTGCGGACGGCGCGCGTGCACAGCACGAATCCGTCCGGATCTCCCGACGCTTCGATGGCCACGTCGGCGCCCGGTCCCTCGGACAGATCACCGATCATCGCCCCCGGCGATTCGGCGGCATCGGCCCCGACGCGGACGGCGGTCTCCAGCCGGGCTCCGGCGAGGTCCACGACGATGATCCGGCGGGGCGAGTAGAGCTGTGCGACGACCACCGCGGCGAGGCCGACGGGACCCGCGCCCACCACGACGACGGTGTCTCCCGGAGACACATGGCCGTTGCGCACTCCGACCTCGTAGGCGGTCGGGAGCAGCTCCGCGAGCAGCAGAGCGTCATCGAGCGGCAGTTCGGAGGGGCGTCGGGTGGTGGAGTGATCGGCGAAGGGCACCCGCACCAACTCCGCCTGGGTCCCGTTGATCAGACTCCCCAGGATCCATCCGCCACCCTCGCCGCACTGTCCGTACATGGCGTCTCGGCACGCCCAGCAGTGGCCGCACGCCGAGACGGACGACACGATCACCTGGTCGCCGGGGCTCAGGTGGTGGACCTCGCCACCGACGTCCACGACCTCACCGACGGCCTCGTGGCCGAGGACTGTCCCCGGCTTCACCTCGGGGAGGTCTCCCCGCCGGATGTGCAGGTCACTGCCGCAGACGGTGGTGGCGTCCACGCGCACGATGGCATCGGTGGCCTCCTCGATCGCAGGATCCGGGACGCTGTCCCAGGAGGTCTGTGCCGGGCCGTGGTAGACGAGCGCTCGCACGGTACTCACTTCCTCGCTCCCCCACCTCCACGGTGACCCCCGCAGTACTCCCGGGCAACAGGGTCACCCGTGCGCATCGGTCCGGCTCCGTGCACGAGCGGTGGAAGGCCGGTGCCGGACCGGGCTCCCCACGGCCGTACGGGAGCTGAGCGCCCGGGCGACCGCTGACTCCAGCCCCCGCGAACCGAGCACCGTGATCTCGGACACCGGCGCCCACTTCATGGGGGAGGCTCGCGCCGCCTGCGCTGATGTGTCCCGCGTGGCAGGTTGGAGAGAGCACCATGTGAGGAGAGGGCGACGATCATGCGAGCTCACCTCGGCGACCAACTCGTCATCGAAAGTCCGGCGACCGGCGCCGCCAGGCGCGACGGCGAGATCGTCGGACTTCATCACGAGGACGGAACACCTCCCTACGACGTGCGCTGGTCGGACACGGACCAAGTGACGCTCGTCTTCCCCGGGCCCGACGCCCACATCCGCCATCTCGAGCACGCCGAGCCAGGGACCACGCGTGCGTCACAGCCGGACACGGTCCGGGCGGAAGCCGTGTCCACGAATGACCCAAGGACCGCGGCACCCAACCCCGGCGACATCGGGCGACGCGTGGCCGTCGAACGCCGGAGACAGGGGCTCAGCCGAGAGGAAGCAGCCGGCCGCGCCCGGATCTCTCCCGACTACCTCGCGTACCTGGAGGAACGGCCGGCCGACCCGACCCTGGCGACTCTCGTCAGACTGGCCGACGCGCTGGGCACCACGGTCACCGCTCTGCGCGGCGGAGGGATCGATCTCCCGCCCGGGCAGGGCTACGCACTGCCGCACCCGCAGCTGCGGGACCTCGACCCGGACGAATGCCGCACCCTGCTGTCCACGCACGGCGTGGGGCGCGTCGCGGTGTCGGCGTCCGACGGAAGCCCGGCGGTCGTCCCGGTCAACTACGCGGTCGTCGCTGACGCCATCGTCTTCCGGACCGCGCCCGACTCCGTGGCCGCGTCCGCCGCGGGAACGGAGGTCGCCTTTGAGGTCGACCACGTCGACGAGGCTCTGAGTCAGGGCTGGAGCGTACTCGCCGTCGGCCCGGCGAGAGCGGTGACGGAGCCCGAGACCGTACGTCGGCTCACCCGACAAGCACAGCCCACACCCTGGGCGGGTGGTGAGCGCGAGCTGTGGGTGTCGATCACGCCCACCAGCCTCACCGGCCGTCGGATCACTCCGGCTGATCAGTAGGAACTCGAGGGCGCCGTGCGGACGGCCAGGCTCCCCGAGGTCGGCGCACCCGTCCACGCTCGTTCGGCCGTCCGGGACCGTCTGGGGCGGCCACGGCTGCGGCTCCGTCGGCACGGTGTTCGTCACGCGTCCGTGCCGTCGGCGTCGCTCCGTCCGCCCTCCGGCCGGCCGGTGAGCCGGGTCGCGAGGCGGTAGGCGACGGTGACGTCGTGGTACTCCTCGCCGGGGACGACCCTGTCGGGCAGGTGGGTCCGGTCGCTGTGGCTCGTCGACTCCCGCCCCCCTGTGCCGGGGAAGCGGACGGCTGTGCGCGGTTGCTCCGCGAAGCGGAGACGATCGGCGCCGACCGTCGACCGGAACGAGATGTCCGGCACTGGGCCCCGTGCTCCCACGCCTCCCGTTCAGGGCGGCTCCTCCGGCTCCTCGGCGGTGCGGCGGCGACTGGGCCGTGACGGCAGTCTGCCGTCCTCGGCGCGCACTCGGCGCGTGCGGGTGCCGCCCTGACCGGTCCGGCGCCGGTCCCCTGCCGCCGGCCTGCGCGTCGTACTCCGTCCGGCCAACTCGGTTTCCCGTACGGTGCCGCCCGCTGTGTCCAGGGCGTCCGCAGCGGCCTGGCCACCCTGCCGTACCGTTTCGCCCGCCGCTTCCGTCACGCCCGCGGCGTTCTCCACCACGCTCCCGGTGGCGTCGCCGAGCCCCTTGCCGACCTCTCCGACAACCTGGCCGGCCTCACCACCGACGTCCTCCACCGCGCGTCCGGCGCCGCGGCCCACGTCCTGCACGGCCCTTCCGGCCCCCCGGCCGACGTCCTCCGCCACCGAGCCGACCCCGCGGCCCACGTCCTGTACGGCGGCCCCGGCACCCTGGCCGACGTCCTGGACGGCCCTTCCGGCACCCGTCCCCAGCTCACCGATCGCGTATCGGGCTCCGCCACCGACGTCCTGCACGGCGGACCCGACGCCCCGTGCCAGCTCGTGCAGGATCTCCGGGTTGCGATCGAGCGTGGTGAGCACCCGGTCGATGATCCTCGCGACGTTGTGGAGACGTACCTTGAGCTGGGCCTGTGCCTCCACGCCCGAGATGCCCAGGTGCACCCGGCCGAGCGTGACGTCGGCGCCGACGTTCAGCTTCAGCAGGTCCAGCACCTCGGCCTGCAGCGAGACATGCGCCCGCAGGTCCTCGACGTCCAGATCGATCTCGTCGACCTTCAGCACCGGAACGTCGAGATAGACGTCGGGGTTCGCATCGGCGGTGGCCGGATCCTCCTCCTCGTACTCTTCGTAGGACTCGGGCTCTTCCTCGTACGGCTCGGGCTCGGTGTACTCGTCGGTGTCCTCGGTGTCGAGGACACCATCGTCCTGCTCACTTTCCTCGAGGGATCCGTCGTCGTTCTCGGCGTTACCGTGCATCACCGCGCCTCCGCGATCTCCGGACTTTTCGCCCATTGTGATCCGGATATGGCGATCGGTGCGCGGTGAGTACGCCAGGCCGACTTCGGTCGCCAGGCGGCTCGCCTGTCAGCGTGCCCCAGACCCGTTTCCGCGGACCGGCATCGGCATACAGGCTGATCAGGCAGTTTCCTCCTGGACCTATGTCAGAACACGGTCGAGAGCAGCCCAGCCCGCGGGTCCCCATGTCGGCTTGCCGCCGGGCAGCCCCCGGTCCCCGGCCCGTCCCATGAGGATGAGGAAGAGGCTCTTCAGGACAGCCCACCCTCGTGCGCGCCGAATCATCGCCTCGTCCGCGTGTGCGTACGCGTCGAAGAACCGTGCGGCCGCACCCGCGGGAAGGAGCACCCACGCGGCCGCGAGATCCACCGCCGGATCGCCCGCGCACATGTCACCGAAGTCGATCACGCCCGAGAGAGTGCCGTCCACGACGACGATGTTCGCCGGGTGAAGGTCGCCGTGCAGCCATACCGGCGGGCCGTCCCCATCGGCAGCTGCGAGGGCCTCTTCCCAGACGTCCCGGACATTCCGGAGGGCATCGCAGGCGACTTCCTCGAGCGTCTTCTCGAAAGCGTCCGTGAGCGTGCTCAGCGGAACGCCGCGATCGGGACTGACCGGTGCGTCGGCGGGCGCCTCCACGTGGAGCGCCTTGAGGAAGTCCGCCAAGGTGTCGGCTGCGCGGTCGTGGCTGATGGGTGCGCGGTCGGCCGGCTCGCCGGGAACCCAGGTCGCGATGGTCCATGGCCGCGGGAAGCGCGACGACGGTTCACCGATCCGCGTGGGAGTCGGGACCGGTAGCGGTAGGCGCGGCGCCAGGGCGGGCAGCCACCGGTGCTCTTTGCGCAGGAGGGCCGGCGCGCGCTCGGTGCGCGGCATGCGCACGGCCAACTCCTCCCCGAGGCGCCACAGTTGGTTGTCCCAACCGCCGGGGACCGCACGTAGGTCCAAGCCCGCGAGGTCCGGATGCTGCTCTCGCACCAGGGAGCGCACCAAGTTGTGATCGATCTCGAAGCTGTCCACAGTCTCACTCAACCATCGATGGCACGTGGCCGCCGGTGGTTGAGCACGGGCGACAGGGTGACTCGGCCGCGTTGGATCTGATCTCCGGTGAGGTACCGGTTGGCGGCTCATGCGGCATTTCGGTCGGATCCGGTCTCAGAACCGGGCGGCCGGCTGCCGCGTCCGGGCGACCCCCGGTGACCCTCACGCCTCGGGCACCCGTGGCGGATCGAACCGAGCGGCAAGGTGTACGTCGTCGAGCGGCGACTCGTTGCCCTCGTCGTCGATGAAGGCGACCCGGAGAGGGCGCCCGGTCGCTCGGCTCGCCCGGTGCACCAGAGGGCCGTCGGGATGAGGCCTGTGCAGGTCACCCCACTGCTGGAGGGCGCCGATGACCACGATCAGGTCCCGGCCCGCCGGAGTCAGGCGATAAGCCATGCGGGTCCGCGCCCCGTCTTCGCGGTACGGACTCTTCTCCAGCACTCCCGCATCCACCAGGACACCCAGCCGCTGGGTCAGCACGTCGCTGGCCACGCGAAGCCGCTCACGGAACTCCGAGAAGCGCGTGACGCCCTGTACCGCCTCCCTGAGGATCAGCAGGCTCCATCGATCCCCGACGACCTCCAGGGCCCGGCCGATCGAGCAGCGCTGCCCGCTGTCCGTGGCCGACGCTATCCGTTTCGTCATGCCTCAAGCGTATCGCTGAGTTGGAAATCCGGACCATGCTAGGTTGGGATCCAGGTTTCAGCCTTCTTCTCTCCGGAGGTGCCGGCATGGCCGGGCAGCAGCTCATGATCGACAGGTCGGATCCGCGCCGTTGGCAGGTCACCTTCGACCACCCACCGCTGAACCTCATCGACCCCTGGACCATCGACGAGATCGCGGCGCTCGTCGCAAGCCTGGAAGACGACCCCGAGGTCCGCGTCGTGGTCTTCCAGAGCGCCGACCCGGATTTCTTCCTCGCCCACTACGACACCGGCGCTCCCCGCGCCCAGACCCCGCCACCGCCCTCCCCCACCGGCCTGCCGACCTGGCTGGACATCCTCGCTCGCCTCTCCGAAGGCCCGTTCGTCTCCCTCGCCAAGATCCGCGGTCGTGCCCGTGGCGCCGGCAGCGAGTTCGTCCTGGCGTGCGACATGCGGTTCGCCAGTCTCGAGCGCGCCGTGCTCTCCCAGCCGGAGGTCGCCCTCGGCCTGGTCGCCGGCGGCGGTCCCATGCACCGCCTGCCCTATCTCACCGGTCGCGGCCGCGCCCTGGAGATCATGCTCACGGGCCAGGACTACGACGCAGAGCTCGCCGAACGCTACGGCTACGTCAACAGGGCCGTCCCCGACGCCGATCTGGACGGCCTGGTCGATGACATGGCTGGGCGCATCGCCACCTTCGACAAGGCGACGCTCATCGAGGTGAAGGGCTACGTCGGAGAGGTGTCTCAGCCCGCACACGCCCTCCTGTCCCCGACATCCCGCGCGTTCTGGGCCTCCGCGGCCCGGCCGGCCGCTCAGCGGCGACTCGCCGCCGCCGTCGAGAAGGGGCTGGGCAAGCGCAGCGATCTCGAGCTGCACATGGGCGACCGTCTCGGCCGGCTCAACCGCGAGGATCTCTGACAGCGGACCCGCGTGTCGTGCCGCACGGTTCCGCAGGGAGGCCACCACCGGCCGAACCGCGCCGCCCAGCCGACAGCGTCGTACAGCCCTCAGACGGTACGGCGTTCCACTCCCGGACAGCTGACCGGTGGGTGCGGACGCCACCATGGCCCGCCCCGTCGGGCGACCCGTCCCCGCGCCGCCTCACCGCCCCAAGCCGCATGGCCCCCTGGCCGGCAGGGCGCTCAGTGTGCGAGGAGTTGCTGGCCGCCGTCGATGTCGTACGTTCCGCCCGTGAGTGCGCCGTTGCACATGATGTGCGTGGCCAGAGCGGCGACGTCCTGCGGACCGACGACCCTGCGGATGGGCAGCGCGGCACGCAGTTCCTCGCGACGGGCTTCGAGCTGGTCGCCCAGGAGCGAGGAGGACAAAGGAGTGTCGACGAAGCCGGCAGCGATGAGATTCACGCGGACCGGTGCGAGTTCGAGCGCCAGGTTGGCGGTGAGGGCGGGGAGAGCCGCGGTCAGTGTGGACGCGACGGTCAGGCCGATGCCGGGGCGTCGGGCGCCCGTGCCACCGAGGAACAGCAACGTGCCTCCGGGGCGGACCTTGTCACGGCCGTAGAGGGCGACAGCGAGGTTCATGGCCAGGCGCTCGCCGAAGTGGTGGCGGGCCTTGGCGAGGTCCATGTCGGCCAAGGGCATGTAGAAAGGGCTGCCGGCGGTGAGGACCACGTGGTCGACCGGGCCGGTCAGCTCGCGGAAGAACTGCTCGAGACCGTCGGTGTCGGTGGCGTCGAAGGCCGCCGTGCCCGCAGGCTGGACCTCGAGCGCGGCTTGCTGCAGCCGTTCGGGATCGCGTCCGGTCAGGACCACCTGGCCGCCCTCGGCACGCACGCGGCGAGCGGTTTCCAGTCCGATGCCTGCGCTGCCCCCGATCACCACGACGGTCTGGCCGACGAGGTCGGAAGGGGCGTGGTTCGGCCTGCTGTCGTTCATCGGCACCTCCGATGGGCACGCGGTTCCGCGACGACGAGCCCGGATGACGGGCCGTCCCCTGAAGCGATCAGACCAGTGACGGGCCGCCGCTCAGTTGCGGGTACAGCACCTCGGGCCCTTGGGGCAGTGCTTCCTGCACACGCCGGCTGACGTCGTCGGCGAGCACCTCGTGCAATCCCGCCTCGACACCCTCGAGGGTCGCGCGGGCCACGGCGGCGGGGTCCGCTTTCGGCCCCGTGACGGCGGAGGCCATCTCCGTCGCGAGGTAGCTGACATGCAGGGCGGTGACCTGCGTGTGCTGTTCCGCCAGGGCCACCCGCAGGGCATTGGTCACCGACCATTCCGCGGACTTGGCCGCGGCGTATCCGGCACTGGGCGTGATCGACACCCAGGACAGCACGGAGAGGACGTTGACGATCGCCCCGCCGCCGTTGCGCCCGAGAACGGGGGCGAAGGCCCTGCTCATCGCGAGGGTGCCGAGTACGTGCGTCTCGAACTCGGTGCGGAACGAGTCCAGTTCGGCCGTGAGGATGTGCGCCCGGGTCGTGGAACCGGCGTTGTTGATGAGGAGGGTCACGTCCTGGGCCTGGTCCGCCGCGGCACGGACGGAGTCGTGGTCGGTGATGTCGACCGCGACCGGAACGGCTCCGGGCACGGTGACCTTCGAGGGATCGCGGGCTCCCGCGTACACCTTGGCCGCTCCCGCTTCGAGCAACGCCCGGACGAACTGCTCACCGAGTCCGCGGTTGGCACCGGTCACGAACGCGACAGACCCCTGCACCTTCATGGATACACCTTCCCCACAGGAGGTTCGAAGGGCTGAAGACCGGTGGTCACGATGCGATACGACAGCCCGCAACAGTCCTCCTAGAACGTATAGCTCCTGGGTTGTCGCCACCACCCGAAGCGGGCCCGGCCCGACGCCCGGACGGGCGCCGCAGGCGGTCCCGGACCGGCCGGTGACACGTCCTGCCCGGCCGGCACCGACCGCCACCACGCCCGGTGCACCGGGGCACGACCGCACGGGTACGGCATCGGGCCACCGACCATCTCCGCCGGGCTGACGACACCGACGTCCGTCGTCAGCGCCTCCGCAGGCGCGCGACGACGGGACCGGCACGGGACGGGGTCAGGCCGCCCTTCTCCAGGTGAGTTCCGCTGTGCGCTGCGCCCCCCACAGCCGGGTCGGAGTGGCGACGGCCAGTTTGAGCAGAGAGCCTTCGAAGCTCACCTTGCGGACCTGGGACCGTCCGATCCAGTTCGGGAACAGGCTGGTGGTGACGTGGTGCTCGACAGTCGTGGCATCGACGACTTCGAACGGCCCGCCGTAGGCGAGATAGCCGACCGCCGCCCGAGCCAGCTCCTCGGCCGATGCGTCCTCGAGACGTGCCGATCGCAGGGCTGTGCGATCGCCGCGCCCCAATTGTGCGGACATGTAGCCCTGGGGGGTGTAGACGATCAGCCCGTACGGTGCGGGGCCGAGGGGGTGGATGACCTCCCCGTCGGTGCTCGTGGCGGTGTACGACACGAGTTCCCATGCGCCGAGCAGCTTTCTGCGTACCTCTTCGCGGGCCTCGCGTACCCTTCCTGCGACCGCTCGGTCGGCGGTGGTCATGGAGGGGCTCCTCTCGTGTGACAGAGTGCACGGGCCCCGTTCGCAAGAGCGAACGGGGCCCGCCCGGGGTGGGTCAGTGCTGGGTGAGCTCGCCGTCGACGAGGCGCCACAGATGCAGCGGGTTGGCCTCGCGCAGCGGCTGCGGCAGCAGCTCGTCGGGGAAGCCCTGGTAGGTGACCGGGCGCACGAACCGCTCGATCGCGCCCATCCCGACAGAGGTGAAGCGGCTGTCGGAGGTGGCCGGGAAGGGGCCTCCGTGGGTGGAGGCGTAGGAGACCTCCTGCGGGATCGAGAAGGCGTTGAACACGATGCGGCCGGTGCGGCGCTCCAGTATCGGCAGGAGCCGTTCGGCGGCGGCGCGGTCGGGCGTTTCAGCGTGCATCGTGGCCGAGAGCTGTCCCCGGAAGGCGCGGGCCGCCTCGAGCAGTTGGTCCAGACCGGTCAGCCTGACCAGCAGGATGGCGGGGCCGAAGACCTCCTCCCGCAGCTCCGGTTCGGCCAGCAGCTGGTCACCGGTGACCTCGTAGAGCAGGGACTGGCCGTCCCAGGCGTGGGCCGGGGCCGGTCCTGCGCCGACCAGGGTGGCGCCGTTGTCCGCCATGCGCTGCGCGTTGCGGGCGTAGGCGTCGTGGATGCCGGGGGTGAGCATGGTGCGTGCGGCCGCCTTCTCCACCTCGGTCGTCGCCGCCTCGCGCAGTTCCTGGTAGCCGGGTCCGTCGACGGCGAGCAGGATGGCCGGCTTCAGGCAGGCCTGGCCGACGTTGTACATGGCGCGCTGCACCAGGCCCGCGCCGATCTCCGCGCCGCGGGCGGCCAGGGCGGCGGGCAGGACGAAGGTCGGGTTCACGCTGGTCATCTCGGTGAAGACCGGGATGGGGTCGGGGCGCTGCTGGGCCCGGCGGTAGAGGGCCATGCCGCCGACTTCGGAGCCGGTGAAGGTGACGGCCCGGACGAGGGGGTGGTCCACGAGTGCTTCGCCGATGTCGTTGCCGGGCCCGCGCAGCAGGGAGAAGACGCCTTCGTGGAGTCCGGACTCGGCGACGGCCTGCTGGATGACGCGGGCCTGGATCTCGGAGGCGCCGGGGTGGGCGTTGTGGGCCTTGACGATGACGGGGCAGCCGGCGGCCAGAGCCGAGGCGGTGTCGCCGCCGGCGACGGAGTAGGAGATCGGGAAGTTGCTCGCGCCGAAGATCACCACGGGTCCCAGGGCGATCTTCTGCAGCCGGTGGTCCAGCCGGGGTGTGGGCTGCCGGTCCGGCTGGGCGGGATCGATGGCCGCCTGCAGGAAGCGGCCCTGGCGGACGACGGTGGCGAACTTGCGGAACACACCGGCGGTGCGGGTTGCCTCGCCTTCGAACTGGGCGGCGGGCAGGCCGGTCTCCAGGGCGGTGCGGGCGGCGAGTTCGTCCTTGACCGCCTCCAGCTTGTCCGCGATGAGGTCGAGGAAAGCGGCCCGCTCGGCCAGCCCGGTGTGGCTGTAGCTGTCGAAGGCTTCGTCGGCGAGACGGACCGCGCGGTCGACCTCGGCCGCGCCGCCGAAGGCGAACTCGGGCTCGATGAGGTCTCCGGTGGCGGGATCGAGCGCCTTCATGGTGCCGGCGGTAGCGGCGACCTGGGCGGCTCCGATCAGCAGGTTGCCGGTGAGGGTCATGACTGTGCTCCCTTGAACGCGACGGTGAGCTCGTCGGTGGTGGTGATGGCGTGGGCGTAGGTGGGGCCGTTCAGCTCGTGCGCGGCGTGCATCATCGCGGGCAGGAGCGCGGCGGTGGCGTCCCGCACCAGGGTGACGTGGTAGCCGAGTTCCATGGCGAAGCGGCCGGTGGACTCGATGCAGGTGTTGGCGAGCAGGCCGATCAGGACGACGTGGGTGATGCCGTGCTGCTTGAGCTGGAAGTCCAGGTCGGTGTTGGCGAACCCGCTCTGCGCCCAGTGCTCTGCCACGACGACGTCGCCCGGCTGCGGCTGGAATTCGGGGTGGAACTCACCGCCCCAGGTTCCGCGGGCGAAGCTGTGCCGCTCCATGATGCCGAGCTGGGTGGGGTTGGGAAAATCCCAGGTCTCGTAGTCGCCCGGCTCCCAACGGCGGTGCGGGACGAACACCACCCGCATGCCGGCCTCGCGGGCAGAGCCGACCACGGTGCGCAGGTGGTCGAGGAGCTGGGTCTGTTCCGCCAGAGGCTTCAGGCGGGGCCAGATCTTGCCTCCCTCGGACAGGAAGTCGTTGTACGGATCGACCAGCAGGACGGCCGTGTGGCGGGGGTCGTAGGTGTGGGACACAGCTCTCACTCCGATCTGGATGACGATTGACATCCACAGTCAGGATTATGCGCGTCATCCACAAAGTCAAGGAGACCCAGGTCACCGTCGAATCAAGCACGCAGGTGTATGATGCGAATCATCCAGTTGCGCCGGTGTTTTCCGGTGCGCCGCCCCGACGAAAGGCAGGGCCAGTCATGGGCCACTCGCAGGCGGAGAAGGCGGCGACCCGCGAACGGGTCCTGCGCATCGCCTCTCGCAAGGTCCGCACCGAAGGCATCACCCGCCCGGGCATCGCGGACCTCATGAAGGAGGCCGGCCTCACCCACGGCGGCTTCTACAAGCACTTCACCTCGCGCGACGACCTCATCGCCCAGGCCGCCGCCACCGCGCTCGCCGAGGGCACGGCGAAGATGGAACGGTCCGCCCGCAAGAACGACCAGGACCCCCGCGCCGGCCTCATCGACGCCTACCTCGCCCCCCAGCACCGCGACGCACCGGCCACCGGTTGCGCACTGGTCACCCTCGGAGCCGCCGCCGGACGCGGTGACCAGCACCTCAAAGAGGCCTACGAGAAGCAGGTCCGCACCTATCTGGACCTGATCGCCGGCCTCGACGACGACATCACCGACGACGCCCGAGCCGAGGCGATGCTCACCCTCAGCGCTCTGGTCGGTGCCGTCCTCATGTCCCGCGCCGTCACCGACAAAGACCTCGCCGACGAACTACTGCACACGGTCGCCGAGCAGCTCAAGCAGTCCGCCTGAGGAACTTCGCCACCCGCCGCTCGACATCCGCCCGGGTCCAGTTGATGCAGGGTGGCGTGCGGCGAGGCGCCCGGCCACGAGCGGGGCATCGCCCGCGCTGCGCCGGTCGTTCCGCCCACGGTGGCCTCCGATGCCGACGTACCACCCGACGGCTCGTCGTCGGACGCCACGACTCGTCGTCGGACATCACGGCCTCGTCGGACATCACGGCTCGCCCTCGTACGCCACGTCTCGTCGTCGTACGCCACGCAGAAACGGCTGTCCACCAGAAGCCGTTGACATCGGCGTTCCCGTGATGAAGGCGGGGTAAGCGGCCTTGCCGTCGCCGCGGATGCCCTGCCCGGACATCACCCACGCGGGCATCACCCACACAGGCTCGGTGGTGTGGTGGTACGTGCGGTCATGCGCGACGTGTCTACACAAGTCCCGGCCACTGCACAGGGTTTCGGTGCGCGTACGCGTGCCGGGGCTTCGCGCACGGCCACCATACGCAGCTGTCCCGGTCGGGGTTCGGCACAGCCGACCTCGCCGGGACAGAGCACTGCAACGGATGAACACGGGGCACCGATCGTATTACCAGGCGCTCGCACCACCGTCGACCGCGTAGTTGGCGCCCGTGATGTAGGCCGCTCGGTCGGAAGCGAGGAACGCGCCCAACTCGACGATCTCCTCCGGGCGAGCGAAGCGCTTGAGGAGCGTCTTGCTGATGATCGCGTCCCGGGCGGCCTGGTTGTCGCCCAGGTCACGGTCGCTGGCCGGGGTCAGCACAGGGCCGGGACTGATCGCCACCGCACGGATCCCATGGGGGGCGCCCTCCAGCGCCAGCTGCCGCGTCATGCCGATGACACCGGCGTTGGCTGCCGTGTGCGCAACCATCGGAGGATTGGCACCGGCGATCAGCCCGGCCTCCGACGCGATGTTGATGATGACGCCGCCACCACGACTGACCAGATGCGGCCAGGTGAACTTCGCCACGAAGAAGGGGATGTCGAGTTCACCGGCTTCGGTCGCACGCCAATCCTCCACCGAGAAGCCCGGCATGGGGCCGAAGCGCTGCATGGCCGCGTTGCTGTAGATCACGTCGAGCCCGCCGTAAGCGGCGGCGGCGTCATCGGCCAACCGCCGCACCGCCTCCGGGTCGGTGAGATCGACCGGCGCGATGCCCGTCATCTCGCCGCCCGCGCGGCGTACGAGCTCGACGGTCTCGTTGTTGGCCTCGACCTGGATGTCGGCGCCGACGACCCGTGCACCTTCTCTCGCGAAGATGAGTGACGCGACCCGGCCCATGCCTCCGGCGGTGCCGGTGATGAGCGCTACCTTGCCGTCGAGTGTTCCCATGGAACTGCTCCTGGTTCTTACATGCGCGGTGACGATGTGCACCGCGCGGGTGTGCTGGAATTGCGCTCGGCCGCCCGGTCCCGACCTGGGCTGCGTCAGGACCGGGGGCCGGCGCGGGCCTACTTGGCGCTGGGGGTGGCAGTGTCGGGAGGCGTGTCACCGCGGAGCTCGTCCAGGAACCTGCCGAAGTTCCCCTCCGACCAGTGCTCGACGGACTGGCCATGGATCACGCGGTCGATGGAGATTCCGCTGAGCGTGACCTGACGGCCGGAGGCAGGAATGCCGAAGACCGTACCGGTGTGGACGCCTGTGAAGCTCCAGCGCGTGACGACCTTGTCCCCCTCCACGATCTGGTCGAGAACGGTCATCTTGAAGCCGGTGAGACCCGCCTTGATGTTGAGGTCGCCCTTGATCCAGGCCTCGCGGTCCTCGGGCCCGTTGAACCCATGAAGCACCAGGTCCTTGGAGATGTAGCGATCGAAGCCGGCGGCAAGGTCCCCGTTGTAGCTGGCGTAGTACGCCGAGGCGACCTGCAGCGGTGAGAGGTAGTGCCGGTGGGACGAGGACGCGGACGCGGACGCGGGGTGCGGTGCCTGGCCCTGCGCCGACGCCGGGACCGCTGCTGCGGTCAGTGCGGCGGCGACGGCCAGGCCGGCCATGGCGCCGATCAGCCTCCTGCGGGGCCTGCGCGTGGAAGCGGAGGTGAGAGCTGGTGCGGTCTGAAGGTCCTTCTGGGAAGTCACAGATCACTCCTGAGAGACGGTCGGCCTCTGCCGACCCTGCCAATTTGCTTGACGCATCAAGCATGTGCCCAAGTCTGACAGGCGTCAAGCAGTTCCGGTGGGGGCGTACCGGCCACCCGCGCCGCCCGCCTCGGACCACGATCACCGTGCAAGACTTGAGCCGCACACGCGGGCGAGTGCCCGCCCGCCACGGATGCCCGCGACGGGCGGTGGTCGACAAGGCCGCAGGTCGAAGACGGGTGGCCCGCCGGCCACACGGGGGCCATGCACCGGCCCGGGAGCCGACCGACGCGACGGTCGACGGTGGGTGTGCACGACCGAGAGCGGACCGAACGGCGGCGAACGGAAAGATGCCGGAGTGACCGACATAACACACGACGCGAAGAAGTCACCGACGCGCGGCAAGTACACCCCGGTGGAACTGGACGAGAGCGAGATCCTCCGCCGCGGCCTCGAGACCTTCGCCGAACTCGGGTATGCCGCGACCACGGTCCGGGAGCTGGCCCGACGGCTCCGCGTCAGCCACAACTTCATCAACGACCGCTACGGGTCGAAGGAGAACTTCTGGCGCGCCGTCGTCGACTTCGCGCTGCTGGACGTCCAGTCCGGGTTCGACCGGCGAATGGCGGAGTGCCACGACGACGAGGAACGACTGAGAAACGTCATCGTCCAGCTGTACCGGCTGTCCGCGAACGCCTCGGCGATGAACCGGTTGATAGCGGATGAGTCGACTCGCGACTCCAGCCGCTTGGACCATCTCCACCGCCGATTCGTCAAGCCGTTCTGGGACAGCATCGAGCCGACGATCGACAGCCTCATGGCGGCCGGACGCATCCCCCGTGTGCCCACGCACCTCCTGTACTTCGCCGTCACCGGGCCCGCGCTGGCGCTCGCGCAGGACCCGATCGCCGACCGACTCAACCCCGCTGCCGCCCCGGTGGCGGAACAGGACAGGAACAGCATGGCGGACACGCTGTCCAGCATCGTCCTCCACGGCCTGCTGCCGCCGTCGCAGAACGACACCACCGCCTGACACGGCATTGCGCACGCGCGGCGCGATCCCGGCGCCACCCACCGTGGCCCTACGGCCGGCCGTACGAACCTGCGTCGTCGTACCGCTCCGGACACCGCTTCCGCATCTCAGTCCGACCTGGCGAACTGGATGTTGGAGAACATCCACATACAGGCAGAAGCGCTGGTTGAGCAGGGCACACTTGACTATCTGGATGCTGCGCGTAATCCTGGTTCTGGATGTCACTCATCATGCAGATGGCGTTGGGAGCCGTGCCGTGGCCTCCGCCCCAGGCCGCACGGCGACCATCGGCCGCTGAGGCACTCCTCCGGCCGGCGGCCACGGTCGCTTCCTGCCGACGCCATCGCACCGCCGCCGTAGCACCCGTGCATCAACTCACCCGAGGTTTCCCATGACCACCGCAGTCACCCGCCCCGACGTCAAGCGGGGAACCATCCCCGTCTTCGCCACCGCGACTGCGATCACCGTCTCCAACATCTATTTCACCCAGCCGCTCCTCGACGAGATAGCCCACGGATTCCACACGTCCCCCTCCGCCGCCGGACTGGTGGCCACGACCGGGCAGATCGGCTACGCGCTGGGCATCATCGCCATCCTGCCGCTCGCCGACAGCGTTCGGCTTCGCCGATTGTCCACCCTTCTGCTGGCAGTCACCGCCGCCGCCCTTCTCGGGGGTGCCTTCGCACCCTCGCTCGCGCTGCTGAGCATGGCCACCCTCGTACTCTCGGCCAGCACCGTGCTGCCGCAGGTCATCATGCCGACCGTCGTCTCCATGGCGACCCCCGGCAATGCCGGACGGGTCCTCGGAGCGGTGGGTACGGGCCTGACCATGGGAGCCCTGCTCTCACGCACCGCCGCCGGACTCGTCGCGGAGGCCACCGGCACCTGGCGAGCCGGCTTCGCCGTCGCCGCCGTGGCCACCGGGGCCCTGCTCCTGGTCCTCCCCCGCTACATGCCGGCCGACCGGCCGACTCGTACCGGAGCACCGGAAAGCTATCTCCGGCTGCTGGCGTCGCTCCCCAAGTTGGTCACCGAACATGCGCCCCTGCGTCTGTCCGCCGCTCTGGGAGGGACGGTCTTCGCGGCCTTCTCCGCGTTCTGGTCGTCGCTCGCCTTCCACCTCACCGCGGCCCCGATCGCGCTGGGGCCCGCGGTGATCGGACTCTTCGGCGTGTTCAGCGTGCCCGGAGCCCTGGCCGCCCGCTACTCGGGCCGCCTCACCGACCGCTGGGGAACGCGGCGGGTCAACGTCGTGTCCCTCACGTCGGTGCTGCTGGCCTTCGCGCTGTTCGGGCTCGCCGGCCAGTCACTGATCGCCCTCGCCGTCGGCTGCAACCTTCTCGGCTACGGGACCACCAGTGGTCAGATCGCCAACCAGGCACGCATCTTCGCCGCCCAGCCCGCGATCAGGGCCCGCCTCAACACCGTATACATGTTCGCCGTGTTCGCCGGAGGTGCCGCCGGAGCAGGTGTCGCCGGCGTGATGTTCTCCGCGTTCGGGTGGACCGGTGTGGTGGTCGGTGGACTGGGCTTCCTGCTGCTCGCAGGACTCGCCCTGACCTGGCACACCCTGCGCATCCACCACCGGGCCGACGGTACGGCCGTGACCACCGGTGCGGTTCGCTCGGGGACGGGGGACAGCCCCGCCCCGACACCGCGGCCCGACCGGGCATTCTCACCGCGGGGCTCGCGGTGACAGCTCCCCGGCCTCGCCTGTCCGGGCCGTGCGGGCGCGCCCTGGGACGTGACGGATCGAGTGCAAGATCGATCACACCCAGACTTACTTGACTGGGCAACTAAATTCTTTATGGTTGAGTCGTCAACAACATGGAGGTGCGCCCCCACGGGAACTCGCCGCGCGCGGCGAGCCCGGCCTCTGGCGGCCCACCGTCGGTGGCAAGCGCGGCAACCTGTACGACAACGGACAGGTCTCGGCCGCCGGACCCCTTCCGCCGCTGAGAGCACACCTCCCGCACGCCGCTGGCCGACCCCGGCCGGACAGGCAACCGGTAACCCACCCCGGAAGGACAGAAAACATGCCTCACGTCATCACCGACATCCCGTCCAACCGATCCTGGGCCGCGAGCGCGCTCGCCCGCCCGGGCACCGGCCGGCATCGGGGCAAGTGCGCCGACGAGGAACGCTGCATCGCAGAAGGCGACGTGTGCACGGGACACGGGCGGCACCGCAGACTCGCCCGCCCTGCGCTGGTCCCGGTGCACGAGACTTTCGAGCTTCCCGGCAGCGGGTCGGCACAGCCGCCCACCCGGGGCACAAGCGCTGCGCCTGGCTGGGAGCACCGCACCGGCGACGAGTTCGCAGCCATCGAGGCCCACACCCTGCACGAGGTGCACTGATCCGACCGTGCGACTCCGGCCCGGCGGGGACGGGGACGCCCTCGGCCCTCCGCCCGCGGTGACGGGAAGGAGTACGGCGTCCCTCCCGCCCACCACGCCGCTCGGGGGTACGTCGCGGCGCGGGCAGATCGGATCCTGCTGCCCCCCTCGACCATCCGGATCACCGACAAGGACCCGATGCAGATCGCCGTGGACTACGTGATGCTGCATCACGCCGCGAGAACGGGGTCGACTTGACGCCGTTCCGCCTCTACCTCGACGGCTCCCCCGCGTACGGAAAGGCTCCGTTCGCTGGAGGACACCATGGCGCACACCGAGGTGATGGCCAGGAGCCCGCAGCACGTGGTCGGGCGCGAGCTGACCTACCGCGAACACGCAGACGCGACCAGGAGCTGTACGGCCGATCATGCGGAGGGGGAGGAGAAGGGCGGGCGGGGTTCGTTGACCCGCGGCAGAACATGGACCGATGGCTGTCCAGGAACGCGACCGTAGGGTGTATCGCCCTCTTCGGCGGGCTTGCCTCAAGGTGATTCCGAACGCCGTACCAGAAGGCACGATGCCATTCGTCCACGGAATCGGTGCCGAGGACGTGACCGATGGCCTTTCCCGCCGGTACGACACTCCGGGGCTCGGAGCCGGCTGACCAAGACGGCCGCAGTGATTGTGCCGAGGAAGACGTAACCGCGTTTGTCGTAGCGGGTGACCATGGCTCGGTGGTCCTTGAGCTTGTCGTGGCCCGTTCGAAGGTTTTGTGCTTCTTGTAACGTTCGTCATCGAGGCCGGGTGGCCGCCCGCCTCGTGATCCTGTGCGCGGCGGGTGGCCTGGCCGTCGGCCTTCTGCGGGACCGTGTGCCGGATGCCCCGACGTCGCTGGTACTCGCAGCAGGGGCCATTGCTATGAGCCCTGTCGCCGCGACGCTGTCGGGCGTCTTGCGGGGCCTGCCCGATCCGGGCCGGGGAACGCGACTCTTCTCCAGTACCGGCACGAACTGGATGCAGTCAGTTCGCTGCTTCGCTGTTGATCAGGGACAGCGGGCGGCAGCGACCGTCGACACTCAGACGGGTCCACCGAGATGCTGCAGTCAGTCTCGCCTCCCGCGTCGGCCGCGGCTCGGACTTGCTGCAACTGCCGTTCCCAGGTGCCGTCCGCGGGCCGTAGCCGTTGGCGCTCCTACACCGTCTTCCACGGCCCGAACCGTTCCGGCAGCACCGACACCTCGGTCCGGGCAGAGCGCCAACGACACGCGCCGACCTGAAGCTGCCGAAAATACCTCACTCCGCGGCAAGTACTTGACTAGTCAATCACTTGGACGTCTACTGTCCGGAGTCGCCACCCCGTCAGGTGGCAACCCATTCGAGGAGGAATCTTGAGCATCGTCACGCCCAGCCAGAGTGAGCCCACGGGGCAGGACAAGCCCGAGTACATGAAGAGGAACGGCATCTTCGTGCCGCCCGGCGAAGGCGACACCAGGTGGATCGTCGGGGACACCTACACCCTCAAGGTGGGCGCACCGGAGACCAACGGTGCGCTCACCTTCCTTGAGGCGACTGTCCCTGCCGGAGCCGGCGCCTACCCGCATGTGCACGGCAAGCACCAGGAGGCGTTCTACCTCATCTCGGGTGAACTGGAGTTCGTCAACGGCGACGACATCATCACCGCCGGACCCGGCTCCTTCTACTACGTTCCCAGCAACACGCGACACGGCTTCTTCAACAAGAGCCTGCACGCAGCCAAAATGATTTTCCTGTACCTCCCCGGAGGGTACGAGGAGGCCATCTTCCACGACGCTCCCAGGGCCGAGCATGGACGCCCCGCACCGCACATGATGGAGAACCTTCCAACGCCCAGCCCGGAGATCATGGAGCGCTTCGGCGACTTCATCCTCCCGTCGGACCTTCCGTCCGCGGACTGAGCCATCCCAACGCGTGCGCCACCCGGGTCGCTCAGTACGCCGGCAGCCCGGCGAGCGGTGCGGGGCACAGCCACCAGGGCTGCTCCTTTCATCAGTCCAGCTCTGGGCAACCGCGCCTCCCGGCCGTTCTGACCAGACCGGTCCCGGGTTGCCTGCAACCGTCCAGGAAGGCGATGAGCCTTCGCCTACTTGAGTCGTGAGCTGGTCGGTTGGTTCGACACATGAGTGAAACCCCTGGTGGACGGGTTCACCATCGAGATCACCCGGTACCCACCAGAGGCTTCACGTGCTTGTCCACCCGTGCGGGCTGGACGTGTTCAATCGGTCCCTGACCTTCCTCGCCGCTCGTCCGCGCGAACACCGTCGCCGAATGGGCAGTCGCCGGCGTCGGCTCCCGACCCGCCGTCAAGCACTGCTGGTGCCGGCACATCTACACAAGGGGACCACATACGTCCAGCTCGCAGCAGGTTTCGAGGTCAGGACGAGCACGGTCCACTACATCAGCGAGGCCGTCGAACTACCGGCCGCACTCGCACCGACCCTCGACAAAGCCGTCCAGACTGCTTCGACGATGGCCTACATCCTGCTCGACGGGACGCTCCTGCCGGTCGACCGGATCGCTGCCGACCGGCCCCACCACTCCGGCAAGCACAAGAAAGATGGCATGAACGCGCAGGTCACCGCCGAGGACTGAACGGTGCGACGTAGTTCAACTCGGCCGCGGAAGTTTCCCGTGCACATAGCCAATCAAGTAAATGTCGGCGGGCTCGTCGTGAATGTTCACCGGCCAGCGGCGGTACCGCCATGCACGCTCACAAAAGAGTGCACGCATAACCCTGCGCACGCACCAACGCCTCGGCGGTGCCGCCGTTGCCGTCACCCGAGCCGCACTGCTCGTGGGCGCGGCCCTCGCCCAGCCCGCCTCGTCGGTCGAAACCCCCTGGGGCCTCTTCGCCGTGCCATCGGTCACTCTGGGACCTGTTTTCCTATTCAGATGCTAGATTTGGATTCAGGTTTCAGGCCTCGGAGGTCACCCTTGAAGATCAACCACGCCTGGTGATGCACGGTTTCGACGCCCGTACGCGCGGTCCCCTGCACCCCCGTCACCTCCGCAGCGGCTCTGTCGCCCCCCTACACACCCGCCCACTCGCAGACAGGATGCGCTCATGAGCAGCAGCGAGCAGTTCGCCGTGCAGGAAGTCACTCCGTCCTACTGGAAGGTGACGTTCTCCAACGGCGAGATCAATTTGATCGACCCGGACACCATCGAGCAGCTCGCGGAGCTGATCACCCGCATCGAGCAGGCCCCCGACCTCACGGTGGTCGTCTTCCGCAGCGCCAACCCGGACTTCTTCATGGCGCACTGGGACATGCTGGCGGACCGCTCCCGTGTGGCCGCCATGAAGCCGGCCCCGTCCGGCCTCCACCCGTTCGCCGACAACCTCTACCGGCTCGGGAAGGTGCCCGCCGTCACCATCAGCGAGATCAACGGCCGCGCCCGTGGCGCAGGCAGCGAGTTCGTCCTGGCGACCGACATCCGCTTCGCCGGACCGGACGCCGTCCTCGGACAGTTCGAGGTCGGGGTCGGATCGGTCCCCGGCGGCAACCCCACCGGCCGACTGCCGCGCCTGCTGGGCCGGGGGCGGGCCCTGGAGATCCTGCTGGGCGCCGACGACTTCCCCGCCGACCTCGCAGCGGCCTACGGCTACGTCAACCGCGTCGTGCCGGCGGACGAACTGGAGCAGTTCGTCGACGCGTTCGCCCGTCGGGTCGCCGGCTTCGACAAGGTGGCGGTGCGAGAGACCAAGTCGCTGGTCGACGCGGTCACCCAGCCCCCCGTCGAGGAGTTCGGCACGGCGCTGGCGACCTTCTTCCGCACCTCCGGCCGACCGGAGAACGCCCACCGCGTCAAGCGGCTCTTCGACGCCGGTCTCCAGAGGCCGGACGGCGTCGAGCGCGACCTCGGCCGCCACGTGGCCGAGTGAACGACGCGAACGGCACCGCACGAACGGCACCACGCGAACGGCACACCACGATGACGAAGCCGCGCGATCGGTCGGTGCGCCGCGTCTGACCCGGACAGCGGCGGCATGGCGCGGTCGGTACGGGCCGACGCGGCCCGGTGCTCGCAACGATCCATGAGCCATGAGCCATGAGCCGCAGGCTACGTCAGTCGGTTCCCACACCCCTGCTGACGATCGTCGGCCGGAAGGGCACCATCACACCGACCGGCATCACACTCGTCGCCCACGAGCGGGCGTTGGAGTCGGACTGGTCCCGGCGCTACCTGTCCTGATAACCGAGGTCCCGCGCGGCTTCCGGTGCCGCACACAGGCCGAGCGCCCGTGGTGGGCAGTCCGTCGCATGGCTGCCCCACCCGGGCTCCACGGTCTTCCCCGTCGCGGCTGACTCATCGGCGTGCGGAGGCCGGACCGCATGCGGCGCGAACAGTCGAGCCAGACCCCCGCACACCTGTGCTCCGCACTCTTCGGCGAGCGGTGCGGGATCTCACTCGTCGGCGATCTGCTCGCCCAGTCGATATTCGAGTTCGCCGCGCTGCTGCATGCCCCGCTGCATAAGCCGACGGACCCGCTCATGCGCCTCCGGCCACGTCAGCGCGGCACGGAACGTGTCCTGGCCGGCCGTCAGGTCCGTCTCGGACGGCAGAGTGGTCCGGTTGATCAGGGCCTTCACCTCGGCCAGCGGCCGGCGGTCGAAGGAGGCGATACGAGTGGCGACGCGGTCGACGTAGGCGTCCAGTTCCGCGTCGGGAAGCGCCCGGTTGATCCAGCCGTACCGCTCGGCCGTCTCCGCATCGAAGTCGTCGGCCGCCGCGATGATCTCCAGCGCACGCCCCCGGCCCACCAGCAGCGGCAGCCGCTCCGTGGCTCCGCCTCCTGGTGTGACACCCGCACCGACTTCCGGTTGTCCCAGCACGGCGTTCTCCTTGCTGGCGAACCTCATGTCGCAGGCCAGGGTGAACTCGCTGCCCACACCCCGCGCCCGGCCACGGATGGAGGCGATGCTGATGACGCGGGAACGGGCCATGCGCGTTGCGATCTCCAGCCATGCGGGCCCCGTGTAGGGCTCCTTCGGCGGCACCATGTCGAAATGGGCCAGGAAGAAGTCCGGGTCCGCGCTGTCGAAGACCACCACCTTCACATCCTCGTCCGCCTCCATCCGATCGACGAGGTCGCCGAGCGCTGCGAAGACCTCGAAGGTCACCAGATTGATCGGAGGACTGTCGAACGTCACACGCCAGTACGACGGGGACCGCTGGACCACCTGGAAAGGTGAGGAAGTCATGTTCGACATCGTACGACGCACACCTCTTGTGCTCATTTGGAACTTTCAGGGTCGTAGGCCCGACAGGTGCGGGAAGCACCGAACACGCACAGGGCCTGGAGGAACTCACCGCCGAGCCGGCGGGGCAAGACCGTGCACCAGTGCGTCAGGCCGCTTCGGTGGATGAGCCCGGCGATGCGGGGCGAGCCCTGCTCACCGCCCGGCCCTGTTCGGTCTCCGGGAAGCGGTCGAGCATGGCGCGCAGTTCGCCGGCGCTGACGTCCGCGCCGAAGGGTTCGGTGCCCGGTTGCAGCCGCACACCGTCGGCGAGCGGGCCGGCGATGACGGGGTCGAAGCCGAGCGCGTGCACGAGGTGTGCGGCCGTGGCCCTGTCGTCGGGATCGTCACCGGCGATGGCGATGGCCTTGCGGTCGGCTGTCCCGGAGGGCCGTGCCCCGTCCTCGAGGTCGTGGTAGCCCATGTGATTGAACGCCTTGACCACGCGGGAGCCCGGCAGGAACGCCTGGACCATCTCGCTGGTGGAGGTGCGCGGGTCGGTGAAGTCGTCGCGTACGCCGTCTACTTCCCACCAGTAGTTCATGGCGTCGATGACGAGTTTGCCCCGCAGCGCCTCCACCGGGACGCTGCGGTACTTGCCCAGGGGGAGGGCCAGGATCGCCACGTCGGCCCCGGCCGCGGCCTCGGTCGCGGTGACCGCGACCGCGCCGGGGGTGAGCACCTCGACGGTGAGAGCGATGGCGTCGGCTTGCCCCGAGCCTGCGATCAGCACGCGGTAGCCGGCCGCCAGGGCGAGCCGGGCCAGTACGGTCCCCACCTTCCCGGCGCCCAGGATGCCGATCGTGCGTACGTCCGTGATGTCCATTCGGATTCCTTCAGGTCAGTCGGCCAGGATGTCGCGGACCAGCGGGATCACCTTCGTGCCGTACAGCTCGACCGCGCGGAGGCGGGCGCTGATCGGCTGGGCGCCCGCGGTGTAGAGGAGGTCGAACCGGCCGACGCCGAGTGCGCTGACGGCTCGAGCGATCTTGCGTGCGACCGTCTCGGGAGAGCCGATGTAGAGGGAGCCGTGCTCGATCTCGGCCTCGTACTCGGCGCGGCGCAGGGGCGGCCAGCCGCGCAGCGCGCCGATCCGGTCGCGGATCTCCCGGTACGGCTCCCAGTACACCTCCCGGGCCTCTTCGTCGGTGTCGGCGACGAAGCCGGGTGAGTGCATGCCCACCGGGTGGGCGGTGGTGCCGAACTGGGCCGTCGCCCGCTGGTAGAGGTCGATGTAGGGGATGAAGCGGTCCGGGGAGCCGCCGATGATGGCGAGCATCAGCGAAAGGCCGTGGTGCGCGGTGCGGACGACGGACTGGGGCGAGCCGCCGACGCCGACCCAGGTGGTCAGGTGCCCGGACTCGGTACGGGGGAAGACCTCGGCGCTGTTGAGAGGGGCCCGCACGGTGCCCTTCCAGGTGACGGGCTCCTCCTTGAGCAGTCGTACGAAGAGGTCGAGCTTCTCCTCGAACAGCAGCTCGTAGTCACTCAGGTCGTAACCGAAGAGGGGGAACGACTCGGTGGAGGAGCCGCGGCCGAGGATGACCTCGGCCCGGCCGCCGGAGAGCGCGTCGACCGTCGCGAAGCGCTGGAACACCCGGACCGGGTCGTCCGAACTCAGCACGGTGACGCCGGAGGACAGGCGGATGCGCCGGGTGCGCGTGGCGATGCCGGCGAGTACGGTCTCCGGGGTGGACACCGCCCACTCGGGGCGGTGGTGCTCACCGAGGGCGAGGACGTCGACGCCGATGTCGTCCGCGAGCACGGCTTCGTCGATGACCTGCCGAATCGCCCTCGCGTGGGTGAGCGGGGCTCCGGAGTCGTCCACGGGCACGTCGCCGAATGTGTCGAGGCCGAGAACGAGGTCAGACATGGGTGGGCTCCTTCGTGAGCAGTTCCCTGACGCGCGGGGCGACTTCGCGGCCCAGGAGTTCGATCGTGCGGGCGCGGGCTTGGCGAGGCAGGTGCAAGATGTCGTACTTGAGGTCGAAGCGGCTCAGACCCAGGTCACGCGCGGTCTTGGCGATCTTGCGGGCGACGGTGTCCGGGGAGCCGACGTAGAGCGCGCCGTCGGTGACCTCCGCCTCGTAGCGTGCCCGGGTCGGCGCGTAGAACCCTCGTTCCTCGGCCAGTTGGGCCACGACCGGTTCCCAGTACCGCCACCAGGTCTCGACCGCCTCCTCGTCGGTGTCGGCGATGAGGCCCAAGGAGTGCTGGCCGACGGGTTGCGGCTCGTGTCCGGACTGCTGGAGTGCCCGGTGGTAGAGATCGACATGACCGGCGAAGCGCTGCGGGCGTCCGCCGATGACGGCCAGCATCAGGGGCAGTCCGTAGCGGGCGGCACGCAGCACGGAGTGGGGGCTGCCGCCCACTCCGATCCAGGTGGGAATCCCGCCGGGCCGCATCCGGGGGCGCAGCCGCTGCTCGACGAGCGGGGTCCGGTAGGCGCCGGCCCAGGTCACCGTCTCCTCCCGCTGCAGCCGCATGAAGAGTTCCAGTTTCTCCTCGAAGAGCTGCTCGTAGTCGGCCAGGTCGTAGCCGAACAAGGGGAACGAGTCCGTCGCGGACGCGCGCCCCAGCACGAGCTGGGCCCGGCCGCCGGAGACGGCGTCCAGCGTCGAGAACTCCTGGTAGAGCCGCACGGGGTCGTTGGTGCTCAGCACGGTCACCGAGGTGCCGAGGCGGATACGGTCCGTGGCCGTGGCGAGGGCGGCGAGCAGGACGGGAGTGGCGCTGTCGACGTGCCCCGCGCGGTAGTGCTCGCCGGCGCTGAAGACGTCGATCCCCGAGGCCTCGGCGAGCCTGGCCTCCTCGACCAGCAGCCGGAGGGTCTCGGCGTCGTCGAGGACGCGGCCGTCGTCGGTCGCGACCTCTCCGAAGGAGTTGAGCCCGATGTCGAAGGTCGTGGCCGTCATGGTGTCCTTCCTTGCCGACTCCCAGACGGCTGACCGTCCGGCTTTTTATTGACCAGTCAAGTATCTCGTCCTATGATTGACGTGTCAATCGAGAGGGTGTCAGTAATGGGTCGGCGACGCAGGGCATACCCCACGGCCGAGGAGCTGCGGATCTGGCGGGACTTCATCGAGACCGCACAGGCGCTCCGCACCGAGCTCACAGCGCGTCTGCAGAGGGACTCCTCGCTGTCCTCCGCAGACTACTCGGTGCTGCTCGCGCTGAGCGAGGCGGACGGTTCGCGATTGCGGCCCTCCGCACTGGCGCAGGTCCTCGGCTGGGAGCGCAGCCGCCTGTCGCACCAGCTCGGGCGCATGGAGCGCCGTGGGTTGGTGCGGCGCGAGGAGTGCGCCACCGACAATCGCGGCGCCGAGGTGGCGCTCACCGGCGAGGGTTCCCAGGCGTTCCGGGCCGCGGCCCTCCCCCACCTGCGCGCGATCCGGGAGCTGTTCCTCGACCCGCTCACGCAGGAGCAGATCACCGCCGTCGGCGATGCCGCGGCGGCACTTCGCATCCGGACGGAATCGCAACGGGGCCGCTGAGTCGGGGTCGGTGGCATCGGCGACGGGAGCAGCGGCGATCGCGCCCTTCGGGTGGCCCTCCCGGGGCCTCCTCCCGGCCTTTGACAGAGTGCAAAAGTCCCCATGTACTTGACCGCGCAAGCAGGATGTTTTTCCGACGACGCCATTAGCGCCCTCTTCCACACCTGCCTCAACGCCTACGGCGCCACCGACTTGGCAGCGGACCGACCACCAACTCGCCGCAACCCGGACAACGACGCGGTCTGTCTGTACACCGGCCCCCTCGCACTCCCGCCGGTGTCCGATCGTTCATACGTGCTCGTGCGGCTCAGCGAGGTGTTCCTCGAGTCGGCTGCCGCCGGAGGCGTTCCGTGGGCGCCCGCTTCCTGAACCGGGGCCGCCACCGGGATACGGTCGGAGCAGCGGAGCCGGGAGCGAGCGCGTATCGCTCTGCGCGGCGGGACGGACGAGGGGACGGGGGCGGCCCAGATGACGAAGTTGCAGCGACCTCAGGCGCCGATGCGGTGGCGCGGCTCGTCCGTCCCGGCGTCGCGCCGGTCCCAGCGGCGGCAGCGGGTGGCCGAGCTGCGGGCGCAGGGCCGGTACGGCCCGGAACTCCGCGAGGTCCTTCCCTCCTTCGTCGGCCTCGGCCTGGTGCTGCTCGCCCTGGTCCTGCTGCTCAGCGGGGTCAACCGCGCGTTCGGCGCTCCTGGCCTGGTGTTCGGCGTCCTTCTGTCGGCGGTGGCCGTCACGGTGGGCCTGCGCCTTCGCCGGACGTTCGTCCGCCGCCGCGGTGGCCATTACACCGCCGAGGAACTCGCGCGGCTGGATGACCGCGGGCTGGTGGAGGCCACCGCGCGCATGCTGGAGCGCGACGGCTGGCGGGTGGCCGATCTGAGCCTGCGCAAGGGCCACATGCGCCTGTACGCCCGGGACCGCCACGGACGTGAACTCGACGTCGCCTTCCGCCCCGTCGCGACGGACGACGAGGACGCCCGCTGGCCCGCGGCGGTGCGGGAGACGGTCCGGCCCGGGGCCGAGCAGCCCGGCCGGGTCATCGTCCACCGCGGTGGCTTCAGCCACGCCGAGGTGCGCTGGGCCTCCCGGCACACCGACGTCCACCTCGTCGACGGCCGCCAACTGCGACGCTGGGCGGCGGGCACGTCCCTGGACGGGCTGAGACGCCGGCGGTGAGATGGCGGGCCGACCTGCTCGCCGTCCTCGGCACCCAAAAGGTCACCGGCCTGTCACGCTGACCACCTCTCCACGAAATAGTCGACCGGTTGCCTACTAGTCGACCGGTCATGAGCATCCAGAAGGTCGCAGTCGTCACCGGCGCCTCGCAGGGCCTCGGCGCGAGCATCGTCGACGCCTACCGCAAGCACGGCTATGCGGTCGTCGCCACCTCCCGCACCATCGCCCCGTCCAGCGACCCGGACCTCCTCACCGTCCAGGGCGACATCGCCGACCCCGCCACCGCCGAACACGTCATCGCCCAGGGCCTGGAGCGCTTCGGCCGCGTCGACACCCTGGTCAACAACGCGGGCATCTTCGTCGCCAAGCCGTTCACCGAGTACACGCTGGACGACTTCGCCGCCGTGACCGGCGTGAACGTCACCGGCTTCTTCCGCATCACCCAGCTGGCCATCGAACAGATGCTCACCCAGGGCGCCGGTCACGTCGTCACCATCACCACCAGCCTGGTCGACAACCCGGACGTGCGGCTCCCCTCCGCCATGGCCTCGCTGACGAAGGGCGGGCTCCAGTCCGTCACCAAGTCCCTGGCCATCGAGTACGCCACCCGCGGCATACGTGTCAACGCCGTCTCACCTGGCACCATCAAGACACCCATGCACCCGGTGGAGACCCATGAGACCCTCGCCGGCCTGCACCCGGTACGGCGGTTGGGCGAGCAGAGCGACATCGCGGACGCGGTGCTCTACCTGGAGAACGCCCCGTTCGTCACCGGCGAGATCCTGCACGTCGACGGCGGCATGAGCGCGGGGCACTGACACGGCTCGGCGGTCCTCGGTGCCGCGGGCGCCGGGTCATCACGATCGGCGTTCCCAGTGCGGTGCACCGGCCGGGACCGGTTCGGCGCTCCGAACCGGTCCCGGCCGTCAGCACGTCGTGGCGGAAGGTTCAGTGCCGCAGCGACTTGAAGGCCGTGCGGAGCTCCCGGGCCAGCAGCTGCGGCTGCTCCCAGGCGGCGAAGTGGCCTCCCTTGTCGACCTCGTTCCAGTGGATGAGGTTGCCATAGGCCCGTTCGCCCCAACTCCGTGGCGCGGGGTAGATCTCGGCCGGGAACACGGTGACCGCCACCGGGACGTCGGGGATGTCGAACGCGTTGAACGGGCCGCCCCCGGCCTGGGAGCCTTCCCAGTACAGCCGGGAGGACGACGCCCCGGTGTTGGTCAGCCAGTACAGCGAGATGGCGTCGAGCATCTCGTCGTAGGTGAGGACCTTTTCGGGCTCGCCGCCGGAGTCGGTCCACTCCGCGATCTTGTCGTAGTAGTACGCCGCCATCGCGAGGGGCGAGTCGGCGAGGGCGTAGCCGATGGTCTGCGGGCTCTGGTTCATCATCGCGGCGTACCCGAAGCCGTCGCGGTAGAAGTGCAGCAGCCGGTCGTAGGCGGCCTTCTCGCGCGCCGACAGATCCGACGGAGCGGGATCGAAGTTCCGGAGGTGGCGGAGGACGTCCGGCGGCACGGTGCCCGGCATGTTCACGTGGATGCCGAGCAGCCCCTCCGGCCGCTGCGTGGCCTGGATCTGCGCGATGATCGCACCCCAGTCGCCGCCCTGGGAGACGTACTGCTCGTAGCCGAGCCGGAGCATGAGCCGGTGGAACGCGTTCGCAACGCGGGCGGGGTTCCACCCGGTCGTCGTCGGCCGGCCCGAGAAGCCGTAGCCGGGCAATGTCGGCAGGACGAGGTGGAAGGCGTCCTCGGCACGTCCGCCGTGGGCCGTCGGGTTGACGAGCGGGTCGATGATCTTCAGGAGCTCGATGATCGAGCCGGGCCAGCCGTGCGTCATGAGCATCGGCAGGGCGTCGGCATGCGGCGAGCGGATGTGCGCGAACTGGATGTCCAGCCCGTCGATCTCGGTGATGAACTGGGGCAGTGCGTTGAGCCTCGCCTCGACCTTGCGCCAGTCGTATCGGGTTCCCCAGTACTCGACCAGCGGGCGGACCTTCGCCGACTGGGCACCCTGGGACCGGTCCCCCACGGTCTCCGGGTCCGGCCAGCGCGTCGCCCGCACCCGCCGCCGAAGCTCGCTGATCTCCCTCTGCGGCACCTTGATGCGGAAGGGACGGACTCCGGGGATCGGGTGGGCGGGGCCCAGGAAGGCGCCGGTCGCCGACGCGGCGGGACCTGCCGCTGTCGACCCGCCCGCCGCAGCCTGGGCCTGGCCGGGCACGCCGAGTTGGGTGGCGACGACGGCACCGGCGGCCAGGCCGAGGAACCGACGACGGCCGGTGGTGGTGTGGCCGGGATCTCCGGTCGTGTCCATGAGGACTCCTTGCTCGGTGGTGATGAGTGATGACGGACGGTCGAGCGGGGGCAGGGCGTAGGGCCGCCTCGACGGAAACACCCAGCGCGCTCAAGGCCCGTCGCGTGGTGACTCGTTCGGATGGTGAGGATCATGGCGCGCACATTTGTCACCTGTCAAATAGGTGACGAATTCCCTTCGGGGTGTGACTCGACGGCGGCGAACTCCACATCATATACTTGACCAAGCAAGCAATATTCCACCGCTTGCCGTCCGACGGTGGTGCCTGCGAACGTGAGGGCGGCGTAGCATGCCTCCGGTGGTGACGTGAGATACGTGTCTCACCCCCCTCAGGTTGCTCCACCTCGCCAGGCAGCGCTCCTGCACGATGCCTTATGTGCGCGCGGCATACGTGTATCGACATCCACCGGCCCATGAAGCGCGACCGGCACCCCTACTTCCTCTCAACGGCGCCTGCTCACGCCGTAGTTGGGACCGACAGCAAGGAGTCGTGATGCACGCGGCAACACTCCCCCGCATGTTCCTGGAGATCGCGGCTGCGCACGGGGAGCGTGAAGCCCTGGTGGACGGGCCCGTCCGGCTCAGCCATGCCGAGGCACTGCGGCGGGCCGCCGGCGTCGCGGTCCGGCTACGGGACCGGCAAGTCACCCCGGGCGACCGGGTCGCGATCCTGCTCCCCAACTGTTGGCAGTACGCGGTCGGTTACATCGGGGCCCAGCTGGCCGGTGCCGTCGTCGTCCTGGTGAACACCCGGCTGACCGGGCCGGAGCTCGACCACGTCCTGACCGACAGCGGTGCGACGGTGATCCTCACCGACGCCGTCGACGGGCCCCTCGGCGCCCGCGTGCCGACCGCGTTCACCGAGCGCATCGTCCCGGTCGACGTACTCCTCGCCGAATCGGGGGCGGACGCGCGGGAGTTCGACCCGAGCGCGCTGCCCGGACGCGACCGCACACCCGGCGACGTGGCCCATCTGCTCTACACCTCGGGCACCACCGGCAGACCCAAGGGCGCGATGCACACGCACGCCAATCTGCTGTTCAACGCCCGCACCGTGCGCGAGCGGCTCGGCGCCGGGCCGCGGGAGCGGACCCTGATCGCGGCCCCGATGTTCCACGCGACCGGCGTGGTCTCGCAGTTCATCGGCTTCTTCACGGGCGGCGGATGCTGCGTGTTCACCCCGGAGTTCAAGGCGGAGACCGTCGTACAGCTGATGGTGCGTGAACGCATCACGTTCTTCGCCGGTGTCGCGGCCATGCTCCGGCTGATCCTTCTCAAGGCCGCGGACACCGCGTCCGACCTGTCCGCCCTGCGCCTGTTCGTCATGGGCGGTTCCCCGGTACCGGAGAGCTTCCCCGCCGAGGTCGGCAGGCGTCTGCCCGGGCTCGACCTCGGCAACGTGTGGGGCCTGACCGAGGGCACGTCGATCGTGACCTACACCGAGAAGGACGAGTACCTCTCCCACCCGGGCACGGTGGGAAGGCCCGTGGCGGGCCTCGAGGTCGCCGTCTCCGTGAGCGGCGCACCCCCACGTGACCTGCGTGACACCGTCGGCGAACTATGTGTGCGCGGCCCCGTGGTGACCGCGGGCTACTGGAACAACCCGGAGGCCACCGCCACCACATTCGTGGACGGCTGGCTGTACACGGGAGACGTCGGCAGCGTCGACGCCGACGGGTTCGTGAGGGTGCTCGACCGCCTCAAGGACATGATCATCCGTGGTGGCGAGAACATCTACAGCCTCGAGGTCGAGAGCGTCCTGGCCGGCCATCCGGACGTCGCCGATGCCGCCGTCGTCGGCGTGCCCGACCCGATCTTCGACGAGCGGGTGCGCGCGGTCGTCGTACCCCGCCCGGGCCGCGCCCCCGGCCCGGAGGCACTGCGCTCGTACGCCGCCGCCTTTCTGGCCGACTACAAGGTCCCCGCCGAGTTCGTCTTCGTCGAGGAGTTGCCCCGCAATCCGTCCGGCAAGGTGCTCAAGCAGCAGCTCGCCGGCATCCCCACCGCCCTCGACGGCGGCACGATCCACGTCCCCACCGCCCTCGACAGCGGCACGCCGCGCGTGGAGCGGTCGACCGCCCAGGACACCGATGACCTACCCTGTTGATCCGTCGGCCACCGCAGCCGCGCCCGCCGCGCCCGTCGACGTGCTGATCGTGGGCGCGGGATTCAGCGGGCTCGGTGTCGCCGCCCTGCTCCGCAGGGCGGGCATCCGCTCGTTCCGGATCCTCGAGGCCGCCGACGACGTGGGCGGGACCTGGCGCGCCAACACCTATCCCGGGTGTGCCTGTGACATCCCGTCACCCCTGTACTCGTACTCCTTCGACCAGAAACCGGACTGGAGGCGGCTGTTCGCCCGCCAACCGGAGATCCTGGACTACCTGCGTGACGTGGCCCGCCGGCGCGGCCTCGTCGACCATGTGCGGTTCGGCCAGGAGGTGCGCAGCGCCCGGTGGGTCGAGGCGGACTCCCGCTGGGAAGTGGTGACGTCGGCCGGCGAGTGCCATCGGGCCCGGTTCCTGGTCTGCGCGGTCGGACCGCTGCACCATCCCGCCCTTCCCGACCTGCCCGGCGTCAAGTCCTTCGGCGGCGCGGTGTTCCACTCGGCGGGCTGGCGGCACGACGTGGACCTGACCGGCAAGCGGGTCGCGGTCATCGGCACCGGTGCCAGCGCCGTCCAGTTCGTTCCGGCGATCGTCGACCGGGTCTCGGCGCTCACGGTCTTCCAGCGCACACCGCCCTGGATCGTCCCGAAGGCCGACCGGCCCTTCGACGAGCGCCACCGCCGTCTGGCTCGCTGGTGTCCGCCCTACCGCTGGTGGGTGCGCGAGCGTCTGTTCCGCATCCATGAGAAGCGCGCCGCCGGTTTCGTCAGCGATCCTCGGGCGCTGGCCGCGACCGAGGCGCTGGCACGCAGGCTGATCGAGAAACAGGTGCCCGATCCCCTGCTGCGCGCGGCTGTCACCCCCGACTACGCCCTCGGTTGCAAGCGGCTGCTGATCTCCGGCGACTGGTATCCGGCGCTGTCCCGGCCGCACGTTCGGGTGCGTCGGGGCGGGGTCAGGGAGGTGGGGCCCGGGACGGTGGTCGGCGAGGACGGCGTCGAGGTCGCCGCGGACGTCCTCATCCTCGGCACCGGCTTCGACGCGCAGAACACCCTTCGTATCGACATCACGGGACGCGACGGTGTCACCCTCGCCGAGGCCTGGGCCGACGGCAAGCAGGCCTATCTCGGCACCACTGTCACCGGGTTCCCCAACATGTTCCTGATGGTCGGGCCGAACACCGGCCTCGGTCACAACTCGCAGATCGTCATGATCGAGGCGCAGGCCCGCTACATCACGGCACTGCTGCGCCGTATGCGTCGTCGCGGCGCGGACTCGATCGAGGTGCGTCCCGAGACACAGCGGGCCTTCAACGACTGGGGGGACGGACGGATGGCCGGCACCGTCTGGCAGTCCGGAGGATGCCGCAGCTGGTACCAGGATCCCCGATCGGGCCGGAACACCGTGCTGTGGCCCGACACCACGATCGCTTTCCGGCGCCGGACCGGTCGTGTCCGGATGGCGGACTATCTGCTCGGCCGGACCTGAATGGAGGGTCGACCGAGGGTCACCGGGCCCGGTGGCTCGGCGAGTTGACGCCACGTCGGACACCGGCCCGGCACAAGCCACCAAACCCTTGAGGGCATTTGACTTGCGCACAAGGTAATTGTGCTCTAGGTTTCTCGATGTCGCCCTACCGACCCGGACACGAAGGACACCCGCCGTGAACATCAAAAGCATCCTCCGCCCGATCCGTACCCAGGCCGTCCTGGCCGGTTCGCTCGCCACCCTGGCGGCACTGTCCCTGTCGGCCACCACCGCGGCCGGCGCCGCCAAGGCCGAGGCCGAGCCGACGCGGGCGAAGCCCACCGTCGTCCTGGTACACGGAGCCTTCGCCGACGCATCGAGCTGGAACGACGTCATCAAGCGTCTGCAGCACGCCGGTTATCCGGTCATCGCCCCCGCCAACCCGCTCCGCGGACTGACCGGTGACGCCGCCTACCTCAACAGCGTCCTGGACAGCGTCAAGGGCCCGATCGTGCTCGTCGGCCACTCCTACGGCGGCTCCGTCATCAGCCAGGCCGCGGCCGGCGACCCGGACGTCAAGGCACTCGTGTACATCGCCGCCTTCGCCCCCGACAAGGGCGAGAGCGCGCTGGAGCTGTCCGACAAGTACCCGGGCAGCACCCTGGGACCGACCCTGAACAGCGTGCCCATCACCCTCGCCGACGGCACCGCAGGAACCGACCTGTACATCAAGTCCGGCGAGTTCCGCGACCAGTTCGCGGCCGACGTGCCCACCGCGCGGACCGACCTCATGGCCGCCACCCAGCGCCCCGTCACCTCCGCGGCCCTGGAGGAGAAGGCCACCGCTTCCGCCTGGAAGACCATCCCCTCCTGGTACCTGGTCAGCACCCAGGACAAGAACATCCCCCCGGCCGCACAGCGCTTCATGGCCCGGCGCGCACACGCCCGCACCGTGGAGGTCAAGGCCTCCCACGCCGTGTCCGTCTCCCGCCCGGCGGACGTCACCCGCCTGATCGAAGAGGCCGCGAGCAGCGTCCGCTGACCGGCCGGAGGGTGCCGGACCACTACGGGCCAGGCACCCTCCACGGGGTGGACGGACCGCGTGTCACCGCCTCCCGGTGGTGGCCACGCTGCCGCGCATCAGGTACGCACGGTCGACCGTCTGCCGGACGCTGTCGCCGTCGGCGTCCGTCGCGGTCACGCGCACGGTGACGTAGGCGTCGCCGTGCAGATACGACGGCCGCGCCACGGTGGCGGTGAACCGCCCGGCACCGTTCCGGGCCGTGCGCGCGGTGGTCCAGCTCACCCCGTCGTCGAACGACGTCTCGACCTTGAGCGTCACCCCGCGCGGTGCTGCCATTCCGTCCTGCATACGGACGTCCAGACCGAGCGTGTGCGTGCGCGCCGGGCCCACCGCGTTCCGCGCGTCGACCGGTACGTCGTAGTCGACCTGGAGCAGCGGGAGCTTCACCGGGCCGGTGGTGGTGCCCGAGCGGAACGTCCAGGACGTGTGGGTGCTCGGTGCGAAGCGCCAGTCGTCCGAGCGGCGCGCGGTCGTCAGGTCCAGCCGGTAGTCGGCGTCACCCGCGGCAACCTCGAAGGTGCCCCACGCGCCGTTGTCGGACCGGGCGATCCGCTTCCCGTCGCGGTACACCTCCGCCGTGGCGGTGTCGCCGACGTGCTCGAAGCCGCCGGCCTCCGCGAACGACCAGTGTCCGGCACCGGAGTCGTCGAACTCGGGGACGTAGACAGCCAGGGTGTCACCGGTGCGTACGGCCGGTGCGTGGCCCCCGGTCGGGATGGAGGGGCGGACCACCGCCCCGTACCACCGTTCCGTGGTGCGCTGACCGGGCCGGTAGGTGTGCGGGTCGTCGCGCATGCCGCCGCGCAGCCCCTGGTCGCTGGACTCGACGACCCGGTACTGCACGGCGTGCTGCCACTGCGTGCCGTTCCCGGCGCTGACGTACTCGACGCGCTCCTGTCCCACCGGGACGATGCGGCTCCACTGGTTGATCGAGGTGCTCTGGTACGGCCGCCAGGCGAAGCGCTGCTCGCTCGCCCACTCGGCGGACCCGGTGCGGCTGTAGGTGGCGCGGACCACGGCGGTGTCCCGCTCCCTGACGGTGTAGACCGGGTTCTCCGGGACGGCGCCCTTCGAGACCTCCATCAGGTCGTAGAGGTACGGGCTGCGCACCGTGCCGGTGAAGCCCACGGTCGTGGTGCCCTTCGCCAGGCGCTTCAGCACGCCCGCGCCGTCCGCCGAGGACATCCGGACGAAGGGCAGCGCCGTCCGCTCACCTCCAGGTTGCCATTCGGTGTAGGCGGCGATGCCTTCGGGAAGCACCAGCAGCAGGGCCTTGGCGCCCGCGGACCTGGCCGCTCGCGCCAGCTCCCGGGTGTCGTAGCCGGCGGAGCCGTCGTCGCGCAGGACGGCCAGCCGGCCGCGCGCACGGCGGAAGTCCGGTGCCTGTGCGGTGCCGGCGTCCGCGGCCGTCAGCCGGGCGCCACGGTCCGCGAAGGCCGGGGAGAAACCCTCATAGTACGGGCGGAGTTCCTGGTGGATGCCGGAGACCTTCGCCCGCAGCTGCGGGGCCGCCATCTGCGCGTGCACGGTGAACTCGAAGGCACCGTCGGTCACCGGGGCGGTGGCGTTGACGTAGAACCGGTCGCCGCCGTAGACGACGAAGCTCTGGAGCAGCGTCTTGCCGTCGATCTCGCGGTAGAGCACGGGGGTGAGGACGCCGATGCGGTCCGCGGGGCGCGGCGTGCGGATCCTCACCTCTGCGGTCTCGGCGGCGTTCAGCGTCACCGTCGTGTCCTTGGTGACCTTCACCTCGGGGGCGACGACCTCGCCCACCTCCGCCGCGCCGTCGGCCGCGCTCTCGGTGAACGTGCCGTAGACGTGGTACGTGCCCTCCTCGACCAGGGCGACGCCCGCTTCACGGTCCGTGTAGTCCACGTACCCGTCCGCGCCGAAGACGGTCCCCAGCCAGCCCGGCACGACCCGGCCCCGGCGGTCGCGGTAGACCACGGTCAGCCGGTGCTGCGGGGCGTGCACCGCGAGGGAGACGGTGGTGTGGGCGCGCACGGTCCCGTCGGCGGCGGTCGCGGTGACGTAGCCGTAGTACTTCCCGCGGACGGCGTGCGTCGCGTCGGTGCGCAGCGGGACCTCGGCGGTGGCGCCGGGTTCCAGCCGGACGGTGTCGGAGCCGAGGCGGACCACTCCGTCGGCCAGTGCGCGTCCGGTCTCCGTGGCCAGGCGGGCGGCGAGGGAGAGGGTGACGGGGGTGTCGCCGGTGTTGGTGTAGCGGACGGTGGCCGTCTGCTGCTGTTCCGGGCTGCCGCCGAGGTGGAAGGGGGCGAGGGTGACGGAACCGGTGGCGGTGACCGGACCCATGGCCGCGGCCAGGTCGATGCGACCGCCGCCCTGCTCGGTCACCTTGGTGCCGGCCACCGTGTGCGCCGTGCTGATCAGGGCGTCCTTGATCTGCTGAGCCGTCCAGTCCGGGTGCTGCTGGGCGAGCAGCGCGGCGGCGCCGGCGACGTGCGGGGTGGCCATGGATGTTCCGGACAGTGCGACGTAGTCGGCGTCGACCGGGTCGCCCAGGGTGGTTCCGGCCGCCCGGGCGGCGACGACACCGACACCGGGAGCGGTCACGTCGGGCTTGACCGCGCCGTCGCCCCAGCGCGGGCCGCGACTGGAGAACGGGGCGAGCGAGTCGTCCCGGTCGACGGCCCCGACGGTCAGCGCCGCGTCGGCCGCGCCCGGCGTGCCGACGGTGGACGGTGCCGGGCCCGCGTTGCCCGCCGCGACCACGAAGAGGGTGCCGGTGGACGCGGTCAGGGAGTTGACGGCCTGGCTCACCGGGTCGGTGCCGTCGGTCTCGTCGTCCGAGCCCAGGCTCATGTTGACGACCTCGGCGTGCTCGCCGGCCGCCCACTCCATGCCGTCGATGACGTCGGACTCGGAGCCGTAGCCGTCGTCGCCGAGCACCTTGCCGATCAGCAGGTCGGCCTGGGGCGCGACGCCGCGGCGGGTCCCGCCGGAGGCGGCGCCGGTGCCGCCGACGATCGAGGCGACGTGCGTGCCGTGACCGAAGTGGTCGTCCGTGTTCCCGCTGCCGGAGAAGTCCTTGGACGCCGTGATGCGCCCGGACAGGTCGGGGTGGCCGGCGTCGACACCGGTGTCGAGCACGGCGACCTTGACGCCCTGTCCCTCGTAGCCGGCCTTCCAGGCCGTGGGGGCGTTGATCTGGGCGGTGCTGCGGTCCAGCGCGGCCTTGACCTTGCCGTCGAGCGAGATGCGCGGGGTCACCGCGGCGCGGGCGGCGTCTGACGTGTGGTCAGGAAGCAGCGCCCGCCAGAGATTTGCCAGGTCGTCTGCGGCGACCCGCAGTGACCGCGCGTCGATGCTCTCCAGCCGGCGCGGGGGCGCCGTGCCCGCGTCGAAGGCCATCAGCCGGTCCGCGGTCGCCGCGGCGGCCTTCGCCGCCGGTGCGCTGACCCGGCCCCCGGTCCGGGACGGCTCCGGGCGCGCGGAGACGATCAGCGGAAGAACGGAGGTGTGTGCCTCGTCGTAGCCTTCGGCGATCAGGGCCGTCACGTCGAAGAGCCGACGGTCCAGCGTGCCCGCGGTCACCAACGCCTCGGCGTCGAGCGGCAGTACGTTCAGCGCCTTGTCGTCCCCTTCCAGGGTCTCGAAGGGTATGTGGTCACGCCCGGGTCCCGGGTGCACCGAGACGGTGCGGCGGCCTCCGGGCAGCGTCGTCACGGTCACCCGGTCGCCGGTCACCAGCCGCACGGTCGCGGAGCGGGAGCCCGGCGCGGAGGCGGTGGGCGCGGCGGTCACGGTGTCCGCCGCCGGCGCCGCGAGGGAGGCCGGCACAACTCCGGCGACCAGCGCGAGTCCCGTCGACAGGGCCGCCGTCAGACGGCTTCTCGTCGTAAACAAAATCACCTCTCATACATGGTGGGAACTTGTCCCGAAGAGCCCGAAAAACCAAACGGTCCAGTAACTTGATAATTGCTCAGACAAGTATGCTGCGCGGAATGTACACCACACCGGTGTCACCTCCCTAGACTCCATGAGCCCTGGTAGTCGCCTTGATTGCTTGACAAGTCCACTAAGGGGCCTATCTACTTGTCGCGCCGAAGAGCCAGAAGCATGAAATTACGCAAGGCATTGTTCACCAAGCCCGGTTTCCGGAAGTCGGCGCGGCCGCACGGCCGGTGACCCCGCTCGCCGCCGCTGACTGACGAGCCGTCAACGCAGTGATTGCCACGCACAGCGAAGGGATCACCATGCCACCCATACGCCCCCGCACCCGGGGGTTCACCGCGCTCGGTCTCGCGCTGGCCGTACTGGCCGCGCAGCCGACGGCGTCAGCCCTGGCCGCCCTGAGACCGGGCGCCTCCGCGCAGCAGACCGCGGGCACCGCCGCGCACCGCATGCCGGACTCCCGGACAGTCACCCTCATCACCGGCGACAAGGTGACCGTGAACACCGCCGCCGACGGCAGTGTCACCCGCCGGGTACAGGGCGCGGACGGCCGGGCCACCGGCTTCCGGACCCAGCAGGACGGCGACGACACCTACGTGTTCCCCGAGGCGGCCCTGCCGTACGTCGCCGCCGGCACATTGGACCGCGAACTCTTCGACGTCACCCGGCTGCTGGCGGATGGTTACGCGGACGACCGAAGCAGTGTGCTGCCGCTGATCGTCACGTACAGCGACGCTGCTGCGCGAGCGCGGACCGAGGCAGTGCCCGCCGGGGCCACGAAAACTCTCTCCCTGAGCAGTGTCCAGGGCGCGGCGCTGTCGCAACGGCGCACGAAGGCCGCCGACTTCTGGGCCTCGTTGACCGGCGGGACCACGCCGGCCGGCGGCCGCGGCGCCGTGCGCGAGCCCCGGCTGCGCGGCGGTATCGCGAAGGTCTGGCTGGACGGGAAGGTCGAGGCCGACCTGGCCGACACCACCGAGCAGATCGGCGCGCCACAGGTGTGGGCGGGCGGCGACACCGGGCAGGGCGTGGACGTGGCGGTGCTGGACACCGGTGTGGACACCCGCCACCCCGACCTCGTCGGTCAGGTGGCCGGGAGTACGAGCTTCGTGCCCGACGAGGACATCGAGGACCACAACGGCCACGGCACGCACGTCGCCTCGACCATCGCGGGTACCGGCGCCGCCTCCGACGGCAAGGAGCGAGGCGTCGCACCCGGCGCACGCCTGCACGTGGGCAAGGTCCTCGCCGGCGACGGCAGCGGTCAGGAGTCCTGGGTGCTGGCCGGCATGGAGTGGGCCGCCCGCGACCAGCACGCCAAGATCATCAGCATGAGCCTCGGCGCCGGGCCCACCGACGGCAGCGACCCGCTGAGCCAGGCCGTCGACCGGCTCAGCGCCGAGACGGGCGCGCTGTTCACCATCGCGGCGGGCAACGACGGCCAGTACGCCGTCGCCGCGCCGAGCGTCGCCGACGCCGCGCTCTCCGTCGGCGCCGTGGACGGCTCCGACCGGCTCGCGAGCTTCTCCGCCACCGGCCCGCGGCAGGGCGACGCCGGCCTGAAGCCGGAACTCACCGCGCCGGGCGTCGACGTCCTGGCGGCCCGTTCGCGGTACGCCCTGGAGGGCGTCGGCGACTACCAGACGCTGAGCGGCACCTCGATGGCCACCCCGCACGTCGCCGGTGCCGCCGCGCTGCTCGCCGCCGCACACCCGGACTGGACCGGGCAGCAGCTCAAGGACGCGCTGGTCAGCAGCACCAAGATGACCCCCGGCTACACGCCGTACCAAGGTGGCAGTGGCCGGCTGGACGCCGCGGCCGCCGTCCACGGCACGGTGTTCGCCACCGGCAGCGCGTTCGGCGGCTACCGCGACGCCGCGGTGCCGGCCGGCGAGAAGGCCACGAAGGAGGTGACGTACACCAACACCGGGGACAGCCCCGTCGCCCTCGACCTGTCGGTCCAGGTCCCGGGCGCGGTTCCGGGCGAGTTCGCGCTGTCCGCGCGGCGGGTTTCCGTTCCCGCGCACGGCACCGGCAAGGTCACGCTGACCACCGACTTCGACCTGGTGAAGGCCGACACCGTGACCTCGGGCCAGATCGTCGCCACCGACGCGTCCGGCACCGTGCGGGCCCACACCCTCACCGGCGCCTACAAGATGGGCCCGCGCCACACCCTCACGGTCAACGGCAAGGACCGTGACGGGCGCCCCCTGGGAGGCGTCGTGACGGTGTCCGGCCCACGGTTCTCCCAGTCGCTGCTCCTGGAGGAGTCGGGGACGGGCACGGTCACCCTCCCGCCCGGCACGTACGCGGTCCAGCTGGAGACCGACGTCGAGGGCGCCCACGGGCCGCACTCCAAGGGCCTGGCCGTGCTGACCGCGCCCGAGGTCGTCCTCGACCAGGACACCACCGTGAACCTCGACGCAGGCAAGGCCAAGCAGCTCTCCATCCGCACCCCCCGGCAGAGCACCGCGGCGCAGTCGCGCATCGCCACCTACCGGTGGTTCGACGACAGGCACGCCTACCTGTACCAACAGGACCTCGACCCGTCGTACGACAGTGCCTGGGTCCTGCCCACCGACCGGAAGGTCACGACGGGCACCTTCGAACTCAGCATCGCCTCACGTCTCGAACAGCCGGCCCTGACGGTCGCGTCCGGCACGCGCGCCTTCGACGACCTGCGGGTGCACCGGGGACGCCTTCCGCTGCCGTCGGGCACGCGGAAGTACGACACGGTCTACGCCGGGGAGGGCGACGCCGCCGCCTACGCCGGGCTGAACGCCAGGGGCAAGGTCGTCGTGGTCCGGCGCAGCGATGCCGTCGAGCGGACCGAGCAGGCCAAGACGGCGGCCCGGGCCGGCGCCGAGCTGCTGCTCGTGGTCAACGACGGCTACGGGCGCCTGGATCCGTGGGACTGGGACCTCGACAACCCCTACTCCCCGACCGACAACTCCCCTCCCCTGACCGTGGCCTCGCTGACCGCGGACGAGGGCGACGATCTGATCACCCAGATCGAACGGGGCCACCGGACGGCGCTCGAGGTGACTTCCCACCCGACCACGGACTACCTCTACGACATCGTGTGGAACCAGTCCGGCATACCGGCGGACCCCACGTACCGGCCACAGCCCCGGGACCTCGCCCGGGTGGACGTGTCCTTCCGCAACAACCGTCCCGCCAAGGCCATCGAGACCCGGGCCGCGGTCTGGCACGGTGACTACTCGTTCCCGCCGCAGCCCACACCCGCGCAGGCGGAGCGCACCGACTGGGTGTCCGCCGACACCGACTGGTACGAAGAGGCCGCCGTCAACCGGCAGCTCCAGATCTACCCCGACACCTACCGGCGCTACCCGGCAGGCACGACCTCCCACCTGGAGTACTTCGGGCCCGTCCAGCGCCCGCGGTTGAACAGCCAGTGGCGGCCGGTACGCACCGGCGACACCCTGCTGGGAGTCGTTCCGGGCTGGGGCGACTCGGTCGCGGGACACGCCGGCACGACGTTCGGCAACGCCGACGTCCGCAACAAGGTGACCCTCTACCAGGGCGACACCGTCGTCCGGGCTTCCGACACCGACACCATCGGCAGCACCCGCTTCCCGCTCGTCCTGCCACCCGAGAAGCTGCGGTACCGCCTGGTCTCGGAGAACTCCCGGGAGACCTGGAGGAACGACTACTCGACCAGCACCCGGACGGAGTGGGGTTTCACCTCCGGGCGGACCGCCGACGGCACGTCGGAGTACCCGGCGCTCGTGCAACTCGACTACGCGGTCGCGGGCATGGACGTCACCGGCAAGGCCGGGCGCCACGCCGAGATCACCGTCAGCCCCGTGCACCTGCCGGGTGGTCCTGACTCCGGCTCCATCCGGAAGGTGACCGTCAACGTCTCCTACGACGACGGCGCCACCTGGCACCACGCGGTCCTGCGCCACACCGGCCAGGCCTGGACCACACGGCTGGACGCCCCCCGCGGCGCACGGTTCGTGACGCTGCGCACGAGCGCCGCCGACACCCAGGACAACACCGTCACCCAGTCCATCACCCGCGCCTTCGGCCTGAAGTAGACACCCGAGGCACACAACGGGGCCCACGGCGAAAGGAGCGGGGCCGCATCCAGCGGTTCCGCACCTCGGACGTCCGCACGCTCGACCCGAACGGTCGATCCGCCTGCCGCTGCCGGCTCAACGCCTCGCTTCGGCCGGCTGGTTCGCGGCGGCGTCGGCCGCGTTGGCGGTGAGCCGGCGCAGGAGGACCTGTGCGGTTCTGAACTCCTCGTCGGTGAGCCCCATGGCCGCGCCGATCACCGGGGGGATGCCGCGGATGCGCTCGCGCAGTGCGGTGCCCTCGGGTGTGAGGGTCACCTCGACCACCCGCTCGTCGTCGGCACGGCGCTGCCGCTGGACCAGACCGTTCGCCTCCAGCCGCTTGATCACCGGCGTGAGCGTTCCGTAGTCCAGGTGCAGCATGGTGACCAGCTCCTTGACGGGGGCCGCACCGTGCTGCCACAGCACGAGCATGACCACGTACTGCGGATAGGTCAGCCCGACCGCGTCGAGGAGGGGACGGTAGACGCTGGTCACCGCGCGTGAGGCGGCGTACAGGGTGAAGCAGAACTGGTCGTCCAGCAACAGCGAGGGCTCGCCGCCCTCATCGGGTGCCGGGGTGCGGCTGTCGCTCACCAGTACCTCCTCTTCCTCGGGTCGTCGGCCGGTCGCGTCCGGACCAGTGTCGCACTTCTCTGGCCCCCGTTGGTCTGGTGCCCCATTGACTTGTGCAGCAGGTAATGGCGGGGGGGGGCGAGGCCACAGGGGCCCGTCTGACGCGTTGCGATGCTGCGCTACGGGGAGGCGGCGCGGCCACTTGAGCATACCCTAGCGTCACCTGCTTGACGGGTGACGCGAACTCTGCCAGAATCATCACCCCTTGAACAGGTGACGCACTTGGCGCGACACCTCCGGCCAGGAGAGCAGAAAGCACACATGGACCTGAAACTCGAAGTTGCGGTGCTGCCCGTGTCCGACGTCGACCGGGCCAAGGCGTTCTACGAGGCACTGGGTTTCCGCCTGGACGTCGACTACGTCGCCGACGACGGCTACCGGGTGGTGCACCTGACGCCTCCCGGCTCGCAGTGCTCGATCCTCTTCGGCACCGGTGTCACCACGGCCGCGCCGGGGTCGGTGCAGGGACTGCACCTCATCGTGGACGACATCGAGAAGGCCCACGCCGACCTCGTCGCCCGCGGCGTCGACATGGGCGAGATCTTCCACGACGCGGGTGGGGTCTTCCACCGCGGCACGGAGGAGGGCCGGGTCAGCGGTCCGCACCCGGAGCGCGCCAGCTACGGCTCGTTCGCCGCGTTCAGCGACCCGGACGGCAACGGGTGGGTGCTCCAGGAAGTGACCACGCGCCTGCCCGGCCGCTGACGGCGAGTCAGCAGCCGGAGCCCCGGCGGCGGGCCGGGCCGCGCTGCCGGGGCGGCGCCCTCCGACCGATAACAGGAGCAGTGATGGAAGAGACCTCCCGCGCCTACGACGTGATCGTCATAGGCGCCGGCCCGGTCGGCGAGAACGTGGCCGACCGTACCCGCGCCGCCGGACTCAGCACCGTGATCGTGGAACGTGAACTGCTCGGCGGGGAGTGCTCTTTCTGGGCCTGCGAGCCCAGCAAGGCCCTGCTGCGGCCCGTGGTGGCCCGCGCCGACGCGCGCGGGGTCCCCGGGCTGAACCGCGCGGTGGACGGGCCGCTGGACGTGGCGGCGGTCCTCGCCCACCGCGACGAGATGGCCGCCCACTGGACCGACGACGACCAGGTCGACTGGCTCGACTCCGTCTCCGTCGACCTCATCCGCGGTCACGGCCGGCTCACCGGCCCCCGGCAGGTGTCGGTGCACACCCGCGACGGCGGCATCGTCCACCTGACGGCACGGCACGCCGTCGCCCTCTGCACCGGCAGCGGCACCGCCTGGCCCGGCATCCCCGGACTCGACACCGTCCGCCCCTGGACGAACCGCGAGGCCACCAGCGCCGACCGGGTACCGGACCGGCTCGCCGTGGTGGGCGGCGGTGTGGTGGCCGTCGAACTGGCCACCGCCTGGCAGGCGCTCGGCTCGCAGGTGACCCTACTGGTCCGTGGCGACGGGCTGCTGGCGAGGATGGAACCGTTCGCCGGCGAGCTGGTCGCGGACGAACTGCGCGCCGCCGGCGTCGACATACGGCTGAAGACGTCGGTCACCTCCGTGACCCGCGAGGACGGCCCCGACGGCGAGGTACGGATCACCCTCGCCGACGGCGCAGAGGTGTCCGCGGACGAGATCCTGGTCGCCACCGGCCGGGCCCCGCGGACCATCGACATCGGCCTGGAGACCATCGGTCTGACCCCGGGCGACTGGCTCGCCGTCGACGACACCTGCCGGGTCACGGCGATCGCCGACGGCTGGCTCTACGCCGTGGGCGACGCCAACCACCGGGCGCTGCTGACCCATCAGGGCAAGTACCAGGCCCGCATCGCGGGCGCCGCCATCGGCGCCCGCGCGAAGGACGAGCCCGTCGATGACACCCGGTACGGCGCCCATGTCGCGACCGCCGACCACACGGCCGTACCCCAGGTCGTCTTCAGCACCCCCGAAGTCGCCTCCGTCGGCCTGACCACGCACGAAGCGCGGCGGACCGGGCGCCGGGTGGACGTGGTGGACTACGACCTCGCACGCCTCGCGGGGGCGCACCAGTACGCCCACGGCTACCGCGGTCGGGCGCGCATGCTGGTCGACCCCGACCGCGGCACCGTGGTCGGAGTCACCTTCGCCGGCCCCGGCGTCGCGGAACTGGTGCACTCGGCCACGATCGCCGTGACGGGCGAGGTGCCGATCGAACGGCTCTGGCACGCGGTACCGGCTTTCCCGACCCTCGGCGAGGTCTGGCTGAGGCTGCTGGAGACCTACCGCGACGCCACTCGACCCGCACGACCCTGACCGAACCGAGCCCAGGGGTCGTCGAGCGCAGGAGGATGTCGAAGCGACTGCGCCCTACCGACCCCCTGGCCCACGGGCATGCCACCGCGGCATCTCCACGACGGTGTGCGGCGCGCCGACGAGCGGCAGATCGAGGACATGGAGTTTCCACGACCCGAGGACATCGCCGACGCGGTGGCTGCACGACGACACAGGGAGCCGGCCGGGCCACCCGCCTGGTCCGGCCGGCTGCTACGCCTCCTTGTTCGGCGCCCTGACTCCTCGAGCAGGCGTCACTGGTCCGCCTGTGCCGGGCCGGCATCCAGGGAGGCCGACTCGCGGCCCCGGCCGACGGCGGGTTCCGAGCGCCGGACGGTGTGACCCGGTGCCGGCTTGTGGTGCGGAAATCCGACGCGGAGAGCGAGGGCGGCGAGCGCCGAGAGCAGCACGGTCGCGGCCGCCAGGATCAGCGCCTGGCGGTACCCGTGGTGCAGCAGGGGCGCGGCCACCAGGGGGCCGAGAATCTGCCCCACCGAGTATCCGGCGGTCAGCAGCGCCACTGCACGGGGGAACCGCAGATGCGACCCCGTTCCCAGCGCGAGTGTGCTCACCCCGATGAAGGTGGCGCCGAACAGCACCGCGGAGATCAGCGCGGCCGCGACTCCCCCGACCAGCGCGGGCAGGACGATACCCACCGCCTGCACGCACAGCGCGACCAGCAGCAGGCTCGGTCGGGACCAGCGCCGTCCGAGCCCCGCCCACAAGGCGGAGGAGGGGATGGCCGCCAGTCCCACGAGCACCCACGCGCCGCTGCCGATCCAGCCGGGCGAGGTCTGCTCGATGGCCGCGACCAGGAAGGTGCCGGCGATGATGTAGCCGATGCCCTCCAGCGTGTACGAGGCGAACAGGGCGCTGAACCAGCGGTGGGTACGCGGCTCCGGCGTCCGTCCCCGCGGTGCCGGAGCCGGAGCGGACGACACCGAAGGGGACGCTGCCCGGGCGGAAGCCGACGGTGGGGCCGGCTCGGGCCGCAGGTTCCAGGCGGCGAGGGTGAGCGTCGCGGCCAGTGCCGCGGAGGCCCACCAGGCCGTCTGCCAGGTGCCGGCCGAGCGGAGAGCCAGCACCAGCAGACCCGACAGGGCGATGCCGACACCGACACCGCCGAATGCCCAGCCCGGCAGGTGGGCCGGTTGATCACGCAGGTGGCTCAGCAGGGAGCTTGCGGCGATGACGAAGATCAGCGCGCTGAAGGCTCCCGCGACCAGCCGGAGTAGCAGCCACACGGCACTGCCGTGCGTCAGCGGCATGGCGGCGAGAGAGGCGACCAGCGCCAGCAGACTGCCCCGCAGCACAGCCGCGGAACGCACCAGCCGTGGCAGGCACGTCCCGGCGAGGGCTCCGACCAGGTAGCCCACATAGTTGGCGGTGGCCAGGTTCGCCCCCGCCCCGGCCGACAGCCCGGCCTGGGCGTGCATCAGCGGAAGGATCGGGGTGTAGACGAAGCGGCCGACGCCCATGCCGGTCGCCAGCGCGGCACCGGCCTGGGCGACGTGGAGCCACGGCGCATGCGGGACGCCTCCCGCGGCGTGGGGGTGGGCGTGCGACGGGGTTGCGCTCATGCGGTGTTCCTCAAGGTCCTTCGGTTCGTCGTGCGGCCGGCTGGGCCCCTGCGACAGCCGGACCAGGGCCGGGCGCTGCGCGGTCGGGACGGCGGGCGGTCTTCGCAGGGGGCCGCCAGCGCACCCGCCCGCCGCACGGTGCCGCCCGCCCGTCGGGACGGCGCCTGGACATGGCGGGCGTTCGAGCGCCGGCGGCACGGCGGTCCGCACGAAGCTGCGCACGGGACTCCGACGGCGTCCTGCTGCCTGCTTCCACCGCCTCAGCATGCGCCCGCCTCGCGGGCGATCTCCACGACCGGCTTCCTCCCTGCTGGGAGGCCCAGCCTCCGACCGGCGGGGGACGATCGCGACCGCTGAGGGGCCGTACTTCCCGGCGGACCCCCCGTTTGTAGTCGATCGGTCGTATACTGACCCTATGGGACGGACAAGTGACGCCAGGAAGAAGATCCTCGAGGCTGCGCAGTCACTCATCGAGCTGCGTGGCTACTCGGCGCTGGGCGTGGCCGAGATCTGCAAGGCGGCCGAGGTACCCAAGGGCAGTTTCTACTACTTCTTCGAGTCCAAGGAGGCCCTCGCGCTCACCGTGATCGACGAGCACTGGGCTGCCGAGCGAGGCGAGTGGAACCGCATCCTGAAGGGCGACGCGGAGCCGCTCCAGCGGTTGCGGCAGCTCTTCGAGGCGACCGAGGCCCAGCACCGGGCCGGCCGGGAGCACCGCGGATCGATCGCGGGCTGCATGCTCGGGAACCTCTCCCTGGAGATGTGCAACCAGAGCGAGGCAGTGCGCGACCGGCTCCAGGAGATCTTCGAAGCACAGGTCGACATGATCGAGGCGGTCATCGTGGAGGCCCTGAGCCGCGGCGAGGTCACCGTGGACGACACCCGCGAATCGGCCCGGGCCGTGGTCGCGCAGCTGGAGGGACAGGTGCTGTTCGCCAAGCTCTACAACACCACCTCACCGCTCGGCACGCTCTGGGCCAATTGCCTGGCACTCCTGGGCGGCCCGACGGCCTCCGTCCCGGCCGCGAACTGACGGCACCGCGGGGCCCGAGGTCCTGACACGCCGGGGGGGGGGGGGGGGGGCCCCCCCCCGCCCGCGCCCCGCGCCCCCCCCCGCCCGCCCCCCCCCCCCCCCCCCCCCCCGGCGGCGCCCCCCCCCCCCCCGGGCCCCCCCCCCGGCGCACGTACGACCGAGAGACACCGCACCCGGCCGCCGGCAGGGTGCGCGACCGCTCACGATCGCCACGGGTGTTCGTGCGGTGCGACGAGGCGCTCGCGCAAACCTGGGCATAGGGTGTGAATCGTCCGTTTGCCCGTGTCTCGGTCGACAGCCGGCAAGGAGACATCGCATGCTCGGGATGGCTCCACCCCCGCGCACGTGCGCGGCTCACCACTCGAACGCTCCGCCTCCTGATGCCTGAGCGCACCCGAGCGCGCACTCCGCGCTCCGATCGAGAGCGAGCGGTCCTGGCCGACGCGGCGCGGTTCCCGCACAGGCCCGGCCTCCGAAAGCCCGGCGTGCCTCCGGGAAGGGTCGAGAAAGAGACACCCAAGTCACAGGAGCAGCGATGAACGATGTCCCCCGCACTTATGACGTCATCGTCATCGGGGCTGGACCGGCCGGTGAGAACGTGGCCGAACGCACCCGGTCCGCCGGGCTCAGCACCGTTGTCATCGAACGCGAACTGCTCGGGGGCGAGTGCTCGTTCTGGGCCTGCGAACCCAGCAAGGCACTGCTGCGGCCGGTGATAGCGCGGGCCGATGCGGGCCGCATCCCCGGATTCCGGCACGCGGCGGACGCGCCTTTGGACGTTCCCGCCGTGCTTGCGCATCGCGACACGATGGCCGAGCACTGGAACGACGACGACCAGGTCGACTGGTTGCACTCGGTCTCCGTGGACCTGATCCGCGGTCACGGCCGGCTCGCCGGGGCGAAGCAGGTGACGGTGGCGACCCCCGAGGGCGACACGGTCCGGCTCGCCGCCCGGCACGCCGTGGTCGTCGCCACCGGCACCGGTGCGGCTCTGCCCGACCTGCCGGGGCTCGACTCGGTTCGTCCGTGGACCAGCCGCCAGGCGACGAGTGCCGCCCAGGTGCCCGGTCGTCTCGTGGTGGTGGGTGGCGGTGTCGTGGCCGTGGAGATGGCCGCCGCCTGGCAGGCGCTCGGCTCCCAAGTGACCATGCTGGTACGCAGCGAGGCTGGACTGCTCCCCCGCATGGAACCGTTCGCCGGTGACATGGTCGCCGAGGGCCTGCGGGAAGCCGGCGTCGACGTGCGACTCGGCGCCTCGGTGATCTCGGTGACGCGCCAGGAGCAAGCGGCCGGCGAGGTCAAGGTCGAGCTCAAGGACGGCGGCGAGGTGACCGCGGACGAGATCCTGTTCGCCATCGGCCGGACTCCCCAGACGGCGGATCTGGGTCTGGAGACGATAGGCCTGACGCCCGGTGACTGGCTGACCGTGGACGACACCTGCCGGGTCACCGCCGTCTCCGACGGCTGGCTCTACGCCGTGGGCGACGCCAATCACAAAGCGTTGATGACCCACCAGGGCAAGTACCAGGCCCGCATCGCGGGCGCGGTCATCGGCGCCCGCGCCCATGCGGAGAGCCTCGACGACGCCAGGTGGGGGGCACACACGACGACCGCGGACAGCGAGGCCGTTCCGCAGGTCGTCTTCACGGACCCCGAGGTCGCGTCCGTGGGCCTCACCACCCGCGAGGCCGCGCGCACCGGACGGCGGGTCGAGGTCGTGGACTACGACATCGGGCTGGTCGCGGGCGCGCGTCAGTACGCCGAGGGCTACCGCGGCAAAGCCCGCATGCTGCTCGACGAGGACACGGGCGTCGTGCTCGGCGTCACCTTCGTCGGCCCTGGCGTCGGGGAGCTGCTGTACTCGGCGACCGTCGCGGTGACGGCCGAGGTGACCGTCGACCGGCTCTGGCACGCCGTGCCGGCCTTCCCTACGATCAGCGAGGTCTGGCTGAGGCTGCTGGAGACGCACCGCGACAGGGACGCTGCGCAGCCCTCCTGAACGCCTGCGCCGAGCCCGTCCACGGAGGGCGTCAGGCCAGCCTGGTCACCTGGTAGTGGGAGATGTACCACTGGGCGGCCACACGCCTGAGCACAACGCTGAGGGTGACGTGGATGTTCGGCCGGTCGGTGAAGGAGAAGTCGACGTCGAGGTACCCGAGCAGGACATCGTCCGCGAGGCTCCGCGTCTCGAGCACCGTGTACTCGGCCGCCAGCCCGATCGGCTGGGAGTCGTAGTACTCGGCGACCCCCTGACGGCCGACGCTGTAGGGATGAAGCCCCTGGAAGATGGCGTCCTCGGTGAAGAGCGCCGCGACCTTCTCCGGCTCGTGCGCGTCCACCGCGGACTTCCACTGGTTCATGACGCCACGCAGGATGGTCTCTTGTGATGCTGTGCTTGTCATCGTTTCTCTCCTCTCACGCAGGGGCGGCACCGGTCCGCACCCCATGACGGGTGTTTGCTGGGAACAGGCCTGGATCAGGCGGTGGGGCCGGCGGCGCCCGGGTCGTTGGGGTGCGACTGCAGAGCGGTGATCTCGGCGGTCATCCACGGCCACAGGGGCAGGGTGCCGAGGACTTTCTCGCGCAACTCGGCCTCGTCGTCCGCACGCCACACGCCGATACTGCGCAGCTCGCCGACCGGGCGCCACAGCCGGAACAAGTGGCCGGTGGCGGACAGCTCCCTGGCCCGGACGGATTCGGCCGCGCGACGCCGGTCGACCTCGGCGGGGTCGGTGCCCTCGGGCACGGTCGTGGTGAGCACGACCAGGAACTCCTTCATCGTCTTTCGTCCTCTCGGTTGTGTCCGGGTGCCGCGGGGCGCACCCACTCGGACGGGAAAGCGCCACTGCGGCGCCGCGAACGCCGGTACCGCGGTGAGAACATGGTCTGCCCCCACGGCGCCGGACGGCGAGGTGTGGCCTCGTGCCCGGCACCGTCGCGGTGGAGCCGGCTCGAGCCGGCGGCCTGTCGGCGACCAGCGCCGGCGTCGACAGGCATGTCCGGTGGGCTGATCAGGCGGCGGCCTGGAGCGCGCCGGCGATCTGCACCACGCGCGCGGCCTGGATACCCGCGGCGATGCGAGTCACCTCGCCGACGGGCTTGGCGCCCTGACCATCGGCGTGCGAGGTGCCGTAGGGGTTGCCGTCGATGAACTTGTGCGGGTCGGTGAAGCCCGGCGTGACCGTGATGCCGCCGAAGTGGTGGATGGAGTTGTACAGGGCGAGCAGGGTGGACTCGTGACCGGCGTGCTCGGTGGCGGTGGAGACGAAGCCGCTGTACACCTTGTTCGCCAGCTTGCCCTCGGCCCAGAGGCCACCGAGCGTGTCGATGAACTGCTTGAGCTGCGAGGAGACGTTGCCGAAGCGGGTGGGCGTACCGAAGATGACGGCGTCGGCCCACTCGATGTCCGCCGGGGTGGCCTCGGGGATGTTGGCGATGGCCGCGTGGTTGGCAGCCCACGCCGGGTTGGAGTCGATGGCGGCCTGGGGAGCGAGCTCGGCGACCTTGAGGAGACGGACCTCGGCACCCGCCTTGACCCCGGCGTCGTGAAGCTCCTTGGCGATCTCCGTGATCGTGCCGGTGGAGGAGTAGAAGATGATGGCGAGCTTGGTCGGGGTGGACATGGCTTTTCTCCCTTTTGTGCGACTTCTGTACGGCTGAGTCGATCGCTTGAGTCGACCGGTCACTTACGCTAGACGACCGGTCTACTTCGGTCAAGTGTGACCTCGTGGCGCTTCGCGCCGAGCTCCTTCGCCTGGGCCCACCCCGGATCGTCTGCCCTGGTCAGAGAGGGTGCAGCGTCGAGGTTGCCGACGTCATGGACGTCGACCAGTACCTGCTGGATGCCTGCGACCCACCGGGCGAAACAGCGCTGGACAGCACAGCGGACCTCCTTGGTCCACCCGTGACGTGAAGCCCGCGCACGGAAGCGCCACAGGGCCGGCCGCACGATCTCAGCACGCCTGGACGCGCGCCCCATTTACACGCCTCGGAGTCAAGATGACCGGCCACCTGTCGAGTCAAGACCGCTCGCGTCCAGGGCTGCATCCGCTAGACTCGCTTTTAGTCGACCGGTCATTTTCACGTCGACGTCGACGTGTCGTGTCGTCTTGAACCTCTCGCTGTAACAACTTTCAGGAGCAGCAGCATGCCCACGTACCGAGCCTTCGAGGCGACCGGTGTTCACAACCTCCGGCTGGTCGAGCGTGAGCTGGTCGATCCCGAACCGGGGCAGGTCCGACTGCGGGTGGAGGCCTGCGGTGTCTGCCACACCGACGTGCTGGCCATCGAGGGCCTGCGCGCGGATCCCTCGCAGCCCGTCGTCCCGGGGCACGAGGTCGTCGGCGTCATCGACGCCGTCGGCGCCGGCGTCACCGCCTGGCAGCCCGGCGACCGGGTCGGTGTCGGCTTCCTCAACGGGCACTGCGGGGAGTGCGAGCCCTGCCGCCGCGGTGACTTCGTCAACTGCCTGAACCAGCCGCAGACCGGCACGACCACCGACGGCGGCTACGCGGAGGTCGTCTACGCCCGGGCCAGCGGGCTCG